>JAOLBX010000090.1 GCA_028339355.1 Bacteroidia bacterium | reverse complement strand
TTTCTTCGTCTCCTTCTGGTGTAATACCTACTTCTAAGTTTATATTGAAATTCTTTTGACCAGTGTATTTGAGATACGGTAATACTTCAGGTGTTTGTTCTATGCTGTCACATCTGAAAGGCTCTAAGGCTTCCATTGACACTATCCAAGGAGAAATGGTAGATGCAAAGTTTTTTCCTAAGAAGGGGCCTAGAGGAACATATTCCCAACCCTGTATATCTCTTGCACTCCAATCATTAAATATTACTTTTCCAAAGATGTGGTCCTCTGCATCATCTATACTTACAGGTTCACCAAGATTGGATCGTTTTCCTATGATATAAGCCATTTCTAACTCTATATCCAATCTTTTACTCTTGCCAAAACTAGGCGATGTAGCTGTAGGTGCCTTACTCTGACCACTTGGCCGTTTTATTGGGGTACCGCTGATAACGATACTACTGCTCCTACCATGATATCCTACAGGTATATGTCGCCAGTTTGGTAAAAGAGGTTCGCTGTCAGGTCTGAATAGTTTGCCTAGATTGGTTGCGTGCTCTATACTGCTATAAAAATCTGTGTAGTCGCCTATAGAAACTGGCATCACCATTTTAGCACCTAATCGGTCTACGACTACCTTGTCTCTAAACTCAAAAAGTACATTCTCACTGGTAAGCTCCTCTATTATTGTCTTTCTAACTTCAGACCAAATAGCTTTTCCGCAGGAAATAAAATCATTAAGCACATTTGATTCAAAAACAGAATTGTCAAATTCCATCTCACTGAATAATCCCACTTTTGCCGCAGCGTTAAGATCAATAATGCTATCACCTATGGCTATGCCAGGAGTAGGCTTGTCATCTCGTAAAAACATACCGTATGGAAGGTTGTGTATCGTAAAATCAGAATTATGGGGAATAGCTATCCAAGTGTTCATGTTATTAGTTCTTTTTAGAGAGCACGAATGTACAAAAAGTACATTAAGGATTAGTCCTATGACAATCGCTTAATTATGTAATAAGAAGTTGGCTGGCCTATACATATTCCTTCTTTCCAAAAGGTCATACCTACTTTTTTGAGAACAGCTATAGATGCTAGGTTCTCTGGCATAACTCGACCTACTATTTCTTCGAGTTTTAGTGAAGTGAAACCATAGTTCACACAAGCCTGAGCTGCTTCTGTTGCGTATCCCTTTCTCCAGTGCTTTTGCATCAGCCTATACCCAAGGTATACAAAATCACCAGAATGATTTCTAAGGCCGCATCAGCCTATTACCTCATTTGTTTCTTTGAGTACTACGGTCCATTGACCGTATCCGTCTTCCTCATAATTTTTATAGTTTTGGATAAGTGTCAATGCCCCATCTATGCTTTCAAAGGCCTTATCTCCTGTATATTTCATCACCTCATTGTCCCCGTTTAACCTATGAAATTCAGGAGCATCTTTCTCGCGAAACTCACGCAAAATAAGGCGGTTTGTTTCTATGATTGGTTTAGTATTCAAGGGTGTAAATTTCTATGAGAATAGACTTATGGCCTGCCCATTTTATTTTCTTGATCGCCACAGATTTAAAATCATCTGGTTTTAATATTTTTTGAAATCGTTCTATTTCAGGAGCTACTTTGTTCAGCTCTTCAAGACTGCCATAGAGGATGTGTAAACTGGTGTTGATATGCAATGAGGAGTCTCTTTCATAGTTTGATAAAAAGTTGGAGGAGTTAATCCACAGAGACGGGCTGATTGCATATATCTTATCAAAATGATTCTCTATGTGTGTACCTACATATACACCAAAGATACCACCGTATGAGTGACCAAGTAATACTCTGTAATCAGATTGTGCGTCGTACTCTGGCATAACACGTGTTGATATAAATCGATAGAAATTTTCTGTATTACCGGTGTATGAAGCATTTTTTGAAAAGAAAGAACCGTCCGCAGGAGGTGCAAAGTCTCGTTGCCGCAATGATTTATTAAAATGCTTCTGACCTATGCCAATAATTCGGTAATTAAACTCTAAGCTATCCAATTTCAAGGAGTCTGATAAACGGGAAAATCTTTTGTCTA
>JAOLBX010000009.1 GCA_028339355.1 Bacteroidia bacterium | reverse complement strand
TATTAATCAGCAAACAAATAGACCTGGTTTTTGGCCTTGGATGTTTTATCCTTTGTTTAACGCTATAGATGACAATCCAGTATCTAAAAATTTGGAAAATGTCTGGGGTCAATATTGTAGCACGCTTGATACAACTGCTCGTAAGTCATTGAAAAAAACGGTGTTACTCCGATCTTCTACTCAGTCTAGAATTGCTCATAATCCTGTTCTTGTGTCTTTAGATTTACTTAAAGTAAAGTCTGACCCTGTTAATTTCAATAAGGGGAACCAAATAGCTGCAGTCTTAGTGGAAGGCGAGTTTTCAAGTCCGTTTAGATTTAGAGAAGGTGTTAAAAGGGCATTTGATATTCCTTATAAGGAAAGTGTAGCGAGTAATTCAATGATTGTCATTGGAGATGGTGATTTAATACGAAATCAGGTGTCTTCAGATGGTAAGGTATACCCTCTCGGATATGATAAGTACGGTTCTAAGCACTTTAATAGTCCAGTGGAGTTTGCAAACAAGAAATTTTTTCTTAATTGTGTAGATTATCTATGCGATGAGAACAATCTAATAGAAGTGCGAAGTAGAGAAGTAGAACTGCGACTATTAGACAAAGGAAGAGTAAAAACTGAAAGGTTGTTTTGGCAGTCATTGAATATGATTTTGCCTATTGCACTAATCATATTATTTGGTCTAGTCAATGCATTCTATCGAAAAAGAAGGTGGACTTAGATGCGTCAACTTACCTTATATATTGCATTACTTCTATGTGTAGTTAGTTTTGCCCAAGATAGATCTTACATAGCTGGGTCCTATACACCTGGTTTTTTATTGGCTCACCGTGCCGATATAAAAAATTTGGCTGCTCATAATTATGGTTTAGAGTTGGCGTATGAAAAACAGATGAGCGAGAGTGATTGGGGCAAAATTTATAAGAATCCTGTCGTAGGTTATGGATTGTTGTATTATAATCTTGGTAAAGAAGAAACAGGGCATGCACTTGGAGGAATGGCTCACGTAAAATTGCAACTCTTTCAAGTTAAATCAGCTAAAATTAATTTTAGAATGGGAGCGGGTATCGCTTACCTATCAAAAAAATTTGATACCTATAGTAATAGAAGAAATCAAGCTATAGGTAGTCACCTAAATGGTAGCATGCAGTTTGGTTTGATTGCCCACAATCCGATAAGAAATGGAAAGGATTATATAGAGTACGGGGTTTCAATTTCACATTATTCTAATGCGGCCTTCAAAGTGCCCAACTTAGGTTATAATATTCCTTCATTTACGGTGAGGTATGGGTTTGGATTTAACGAAGCTCAAACAATAAAGGAGGAAGAGATGTCTCCAACATTGGCAAAATATGATTGGAAGGCGACTCTCATATATGGTAAAAAGCAACGAAATTTTGCTAACCCTGTAGATTTTTACAATTTTGGAATTCAACTGCGTGGGATAAAGAAT
Source organism: Bacteroidia bacterium (assembly GCA_028339355.1). GTDB lineage: Bacteria > Bacteroidota > Bacteroidia > NS11-12g > UBA9320 > UBA9320. The sequence goes on along the minus strand of JAOLBX010000009.1, from coordinate 62,139 downwards.
CTTAGCGAATCAAAGGCGTGGCGTTTTGGGTTAGATTATACATTAGATAAGACGTACAAATTTTCAGAGGATAACTTGTATCCTTTAGATTCTATTACGCTTGGTGAGCAGTCTGAGATAGCGTTTGCTGCAGGTTTTCAATGGAGTTTTGGTCGCACAGATGTTGTAGCGGAGATAGGAGCATATTTATATAAACCTGCGGTGCTCAAAAACCCGTTAAACCAACGGATGGGTTTAGCATATCACTTTAGTGATAGAGTTACTGGACAGGGTACTTTAAGATTCCATAAGGGTGTAGCAGATTTTTTTGAAATTGGAGTAGGTTATACATTATGAAGATTAATCTAGCTATATCGATTCTTATTCTGTTTTCAGCTTGTAAGGGGGATAGATCAGATGATTGCTTGACTTCGCTGGGTAAGGAGGTTAGTATAATTAGAAGCGTTGAAGGCTACCATAAACTTTATGTAGAAGATAGAATACAAGCAGTACTTGTGCAGGATAGCAGCAGATATGGAGAGATTGAAATTTCTGGACCGGAAAATTTGTTGGAACAAGTTACTTCAATAGTTGAAGAGGGTAGGCTAAATTTGAAAAACAACAATACTTGTAATTTTGTTCGTAGCTTTGATTATGAGCTAAAAGTGAAAATATTTGTAAAAAGCATTTCAGAAATATACATAGAGTCGATTGCTACTGTCTTGTCTGAAGGCCCAATAGTTATTGATAAACTTGAGATTTATAATTACGCACTTTCTGATTGCAGTCTTGAGCTAGCGGGAAACGAGGTTTTTGTTCAATCAAGAAACTCTGCATTTACAGAGTTGCAAGGAGACATTAAAGTTCTAAAAGGAAGTATAGAAGAGATTTCTGAAATAGATGCAGGTAATCTTAAGTGCGAAGACGTGCTGTTGGATAGTCACTCACCATTAGATTGTATGATTAATGCATCTAACGGAATATTTGTTAATATATATAACTCGGGTAACATTATATATAATTCTGAACCTAGCGAATATAAGTTGATCGGGGTCCGAACGGGTGCAGGAAACCTTTTGAAAAAATAAAAAAAGGGTCATTTCTGACCCCTCTCCAACTAACCAATTATGAAAAATGACCTCTACTTAATCTCTATATTTATGGGTTTAGGCACTTCCTGTTTTGCTATGGATATTGTTAGTATTCCGTTTATGTAGGATGCATTGATGCTTTTGGCTTCTATGTTTTTTGGTAGCTTTATTGCTCTTTTAAATGAACCGTATTTTATTTCACTTATTAAAGTTTTCCCATCGTTTTCAGCGTGTTTGCGGTTTCCAGAGATCGTAAGAATATCATTACCTTGTGTTATCGATATATCTTCTTTGTTTATGCCAGGAATGGCTAAGTCTACTTGATAGTTTAATTCAAACTCATTTAGTTCCATTTGAGGTTTAAAATTTGCTGTTGTTGAGCTAAGGTCTTCTCGGAAGGTATCATTTACAATACCGCCGAAATTACTCACTAAAATGTCTGATAATAATGAAGGATGTGTTTTTGTGTTCATTGTATTTTAATTTATTTGGTAAGATACAAGAGCCATACCTACATAAATTGTAAGACAAAATGACTGTAATTTCTTATGTTTTGCAAATAAAAAAGACAATCTGTCTCTTTTTACTATAAGAAAACTGTTGAATCCCTGAAAAATTGTCGAACTTATATCTTATAAATTTTTACTTAAGTGCATCATCAGCTCAGAAAGTTTGAGTTGATCATCTGAACTTCTCTACGTCGTATTAAATACTAAATTACCGTTGCCGGCATGTTCAAGTTGGTTAAGAACATTTTTGAGGATAGTAGCGGTGAGTTTATAGTTCATTGAATATATCATCGAAAATTATGTCAAAAGACTCAGTAGATTGCTTAACAAAAATTTTGGTATTCGTTCCATGCAAATTTGGTAGTGATTTGTATTCTTTTGAAAAATGATTGTGATATAATTCAAATGTTTGAGCATCATACTCTACGTCACATATTTGGCCAATGTACTTGTATTGTTTGTCGAGAGTATCTAAAATTCTTCCAGAACCATAGTCTGAAATAAGCACTTTATTGGCTTGTTAACCTGATTTGGTATTATGAATATTGCTCGTTCAAATACTTTGAATGAATTACCCAAGGAGAAATTTGCTTCTTTTATGTTCAGCATTTTTTTACCATGTTTTATGACAACTTGTATATTAATTTTTGTAATGAGTGTGTCTTCTGAATAGGGTTATCCCACAAGTAGGAAGCAAGAGTTTTAAGCGTATTTTCATAAAAAAAGCCCTCCATCCTAAGATGAGGGCCTTGTTAGTACTAAAATGTACTTTTTAATGTTGCACTATTATTTTCGAAACTGCTTTTGCGTTTCCACCTATAATCTCAATGAAGTAGTTGCCATTCTCCAATCCTTCAGTGTTAATACTTAACGTTCCATTGTTCGTTCCGTTTTGTGAAGCTACTATTTGTCCATTGATACTGTAAATGGATAACTTATAATAACCTTTGACGTCTGTATCTATAGTTAAGATATTATTAACTGGATTTGGATAAGCATTTATTGCAACAGAATTGTTTATTGCTACTTTTTTAACTTTAGGTACACTGGTAAGCAAAGAAGAACTTTCCCATATCCCCATACCATGCGTTCCGGCATATATACGTGGTCCACTCCACGCTTTGTTTTCTACTTGTACCAAATCAAATACAGGCACTCTAGGAAGTGGCATGTCGCTATCTGTACCGTCCAATGATTCAGACCAAGATGGGGCTGAAGAAGTACCGTTAGAAGTAGCCCAAACGCCAAACTCCGTTCCCAATACGATAACATCAGGATCATCTACGCTTATAACAGCATGGTACACTGGAAACTTCGGTAAATTTCCTTGAATACTTGTCCAAGTTGGGGCATTATCGTGCAGGTTGTTAGTAATGTATACAAAGTTATTGTTGTTGTAGTTACCTACTGTAACTACTGCTCTATTTCTGTCGGATGCATCTATTGAAATAGAAGTAATAGTTCTTCCATTAACAATTAGTCCATTCCCGCTTATTTGTGTTTCGGTAAGTTTAGGTGCAATATCATTATTGCCTGGTAGAGAGGTGGTGTCAAATTGTGCAACTAAAAGGCTATCTACTCTATGCAATTGACCGCCCGAAGTGGTGATAAATAAAGAATTACCATCTTGAGAAGTTTCTAAATAATGAACGTTAGTTCGAGGAGATACTCTAAACCAACGCACGGCTCCTTCATCTTTTGGATTGCTAGCGTCATGTGGTTTTGAGAGTGCATTTTTGCACATCCATACTCCATTATTCATGGCAAGGTATAGTCTTGCATCAAGTAAAGTATCTTCTCCTTCAACTCGTCCCCTTCTCTTAACATTATCAATTATATCTGGACTTTCCCAAAGACAAAGTGCTGCATTAAAATAGTTACTAGGTTCAGTGGTAGATCCAAAAACTCCCCTTATTCTGTTGTCCCAAATGGTTTCCATTTCTGAGCCCCCTGTAATAGATCGACTTACTCTACTATTGTAAGTTTCACCAAAGACGTAGTCAGTGTTAAATTCTGCTATTTCACATTGGAATCCGTCACCGCCAAGTAAGTCAATTCCGTTTTTTCTTGGAAAAGCTTCTCCTGTTAACATTATAGTTCCATTATCTTGAGTACCACCCATTACGCGTCCGTTTATATCTGCAGCAATACCGAAAAATTGTGTTGTTATTAATCCAGTGCTTAGGTCTTTATATCTACTAAGATCAGAATCAGTAGTAGCTGCTACTCCACCATCTGAACAGATATACATAATAGGGTCAGAATCTGTATTGTCAAAGGTTATGAAGTGTTTATCTGAGTGTATGCCAAAAGGATTAAATGGTGAATTGGCTGTGTTACCTACTATTTTTGGACCTTCATTTAAAGTCCATTCAGCCATTTTTATACCACCTATAAATACTCGGTCTTTGTTTTTTGGATGCACAGCAATAGCCATATCGTAAGCACCTTGTGCTTGTAATCCTATAATTGTAAATGGAGCAAAAAACTGACTCATTTCACCTACTTCTTTTGTGAATGTTTCACCAGCATCAGTAGATTTATACAGCCCTGTAAGTGCACTGCCGTATTGTCTTCCATCAAAAGTTACGCTTCCTACAGATACCACATAGCAGTAACTTGGATCGGATTCAGACCAAGCAATAGCAGAACGTGTACTGTTTGAAATAGAAGCTACCTGTTTGTAAGAAGCTCCATCGGTAGGAGTGGCAGATCTCCATACTACTCCGCCTATGTATGCTAACGCAATACCTTCTTTATTTATTTTAAAATCTCGACAGTTTCCTCCTTTTAGCACTTTCCAAGTTTCTCCGCCATTGTCAGTCATTCTTAAACCATTAGAAGATCCGGAGAACACTATATTTTGAGTAGGGTGAGAAGTTAGTACGTAAATATTTCCAAAAGTGCTCGTGTTAGAAACTGCAGAAAAAGTTTCACCATCTGTAGATTTGTACATTCCCATTCCATTAAAACCGGAACTTTCTGTCCCATTTGGGTTAGAAAGTAAAAGGCCAATCTCTCCAGTACCATAAAATAAGCTACCATCATTAGTTTGAGCCATACTTACCACTCCAAAATTATCGTCTCCGAGAGTGATCGGACGCCAGCTTCCACCTTTATTGGTAGATTTGAAAACAGATCCAGAAACGCCTCCAGTGTACATTACATTTGAATTGTCTTTGTCAATTACTAAACATCTTGTTCTCCCACCTACGTTATCAGGACCTTTAAACTCCCATTTAAGTGGCCAATCTGCCTTAGACTTCAAACTACTTATTTCAGATATCTGATTCATTACCAGTGAAACATCATTGTTAGATACTATCCCTGAAATTTGATTAGCCCTTATTTGCTTTAAATAAGATTCGTACCCTGAAACAGTCTGAACCTCTTTCTCTCTTGGTTGATATTGTCTCTCTTCTCCTAGGAAATTGAATGAAACTACTCCGATCAGAAGTACAGCTGAGCTAATTAAAGGTAGCAATATTTTTTTATTCATAATATTCGTGTCTTTACAAAGATTAAACACACAAATTTAGTTTTAGATTTTACACTATCAAACATAAGTTAATCAAGAAGCGTATTTGGTTAACAAACGAGTGACGTCGAACTACTGTCTACCAAACGAATAGCTTGTATAGATTGAAGTAAAAAGCTTATTGTCAGATTTATATAATAAAGCGAGGCCGTTAGGAAAATAGTCTGCTTGTATGCCGGTTTCCCATTTTCTGAAATAAAAAGAATGATTCCAATTTAAAGTGATATTCAATGCGGTATGAAAACCATACGTTGATCGAATATGGTTAAATCCCTTTGTCCAGTTAGCTGGCCCTATGACATACTCTTGATTTGCCATCGTCTTTTCATTCTGCTGGGTAAGAACTGCTCCTCTAGAGTCATCTAAGGGATCCTGAAAATGGACATAGTAGGGTTTCATAAAACCGAGATTTGGCCCAGCTGAAAATCCAACTTTAACCGATGGTTTATCTTCAGTAGGTTTTATAATTTGTTTCTTAACAGTGTAACAAATTTTTGCATTGGCTCCAGCATAAGTTTTACCATAGACATAAGGTTTAGGATTTGTCAAATTTGGATTCTGAATTCTAGCTTGACGTTTGTCTTTTAGTGTTTGGAAATTAAAAGAAAGGTGTTTTTCAAGCTTTGAATTAGTTGGCGTGAGCTGACTGCCAATACCTAGCCCTGTTCCATTTGTAGCAACAATAATACCATAAGAAGTCTTTGTAAAGTTTTTGTGTTGTGCAAAAACCTTCGGAGAAACAGAACTTATACATAGCAATAGAATAACCCCTAATCCGAGATTCGAATATTTGGGTAAAATATTTATGTAACTCTTATTATGCACACTGTGAATGTAATAAATTATTGCATAAATTGCAAAGCTTACTAATATAAAATGACATCGAAAGTACTCTACAAAGGCAATTTAAGAACCGAATGCATTCATCTGAAATCTAATTCTCAAATATGTACAGACGCTCCGACCGACAATAATGGAAAGGGTGAAAGTTTTTCTCCCACGGATCTTGTAGCTACTTCATTAGCTAGTTGTATGATTACTGTTATGGGGATAAAAGCTGCTCAATCTGAAATAGCGTTTAGCGAAATATCAGCTTCTGTTATTAAGGTGATGGGGACAAATCCAAGAAGAATAGTAAAAATAAAAATAGACATAGAAGTAGGAGAAACATGGACTTATAGAGAGAAAAAAATTATGGAAAATACGGCAAATACTTGCCCAATTACAAAGAGTCTGCACCCAGATATAGTGCAGGACATATCATTTATTTATAGATGAGATAGAATGGCTTTCGACCGGATATCCATGTGAGAAGCAGTGTATACTACTTTACCGTTTTTTATTACCACTACTTGTGGAGATGCATGTTCTACTCTTAAGTCTTCGGCCAATTGCAGAGATACTGGTCTGTTGCTGACTACATCCAAGAGGAAGAATGCTGCGACACTGTCGAAGTCCTCTTTTGCATCCAGCATTCTTTTGAATGCCATAGAACTAATAGAGCACCTATTACTATGCTTAAAAAGAATAGAAGTTGTGTCACTAGCTAAAAGATCTTTTGCACTTATTTCTGTGCTATATTCCCACATATTAAAATGAAATATATTAACCTATGTGACTTGAACTATCTTGAGGTATATGTCCCACACCTGGGCATGCGTCCCTCGATCTGCAAGAAGAAAATGTTGCTGCTATGAATAGTGCTATAGCAAATATGGATAAGATTTTTTTTACATTCATTTTTGTAATTTAATATTGTGGTTCTCTTTCTTAACGAATAAACACACTATTGTAGTGCAAAGTAACGACATTATAGATGTATTAGAGAATCAAGAGGCTGTAAGGTTTATGAAAAAACACGTTATGTCTGATCTTGTTTCGCTTTCTCTTCAATTTTCTGGCAAAGTCACATTTAATCTTGCAGTATGCTTACAATTGATGGATGTATATAAACGTGCTAGAGTAAAACTTCCAACACTAGCTGGGTCCATGATAGCAATCGATAAGCGATCTTACGAGCAATGCACCTCTGAAGCGATTGCAAAGTTCAAGCAAGAATTTATCAAAGGAAACTCACTGCTCGACATAACTGGAGGTATTGGTGTAGACGCTTTATATCTTGCCAAAAATTTTAATCGTATAGTGGTTGTAGAAAGAAATGAACGATTACATGAACTAGCCCAATACAATAACCATAAACTAGGAATAGAAAACATAGAACGAAATTGTGAAGACGGAGAAAATTTTATATCTGAAAAATACGATTGGATTTATATAGATCCAGATAGACGAAAAGAAGAAATAAGATCGGTAGCATTAGAAAATTTGGAACCCAATATTCTTGAACTTATTCCTAAGTTGAATAAATTTTCGTCCTATTGTTACATCAAATTATCTCCTCTATATGACATTGCAGAGGTTTGGAGGAAGTTTGAAAATGCTTCTGATGTATATATTCTAAGCGAAAAAGGTGAAATAAAAGAAGTCGGAGTAGTTCTAAACTTTGAAGAGCAATTTGAAAAGAAAATTCACCTGGTGGAAGTGACCAATAATTTTAGACAAACTATTGGTCAACCTGTTAACAATTTAACTCGATTTTATAGCAGTGAAAAGTTTGAAAATGTCCTGTTGCCAAATTCGTTGCTTCTGAAAAGTAGGATAACACAATTTTTCTTGGATAAAATAAAAACAAATAAGCACCCACTATATGAGGTTTATTATGCAAATGAGCCTGAGACGGAAGGTTTTAGAACTTTGAGAATACTGGGGGTGACATCAATGGCAACCAGGAGCATAAAAAAATTATTAAAGGCAAATGATGTAAATCAAATTAATATTTTGCTAAAGGGACTCAGAGATAACCCCATAAATTGGCACAAAAAATTAAACACACGCGATGGTGGCGAATTTTATCTACTGTTGTTGAAATCAGAAAAGAGCGAAGCTCTGTTGTGTAAACTTATTTCTTAGATATAATATACGCTTCTAGAGCTGCTACCATACTAGGATGCTCTGGTGTAGGAGCATATACAGTATTGGTCAGGCCACCTTCTTCTAAAGCTGCGTTTGTAGTTTTACCCCAACCAGCTATAGCCCTATCCTCCTGCACGAAATCTGGAAAATTGGCAAAAAGAGAAGAAATACCTTGAGGACTAAAGAATACTAAAATGTCGTAGTATACACTGGCTAAATCAGATAAATCTGAGTTGACGGTATGGTACATGATAGCTTCGGTAAACTTGATATTAGTTTCCTTGAGGTAGTCAGGTATAGTTTCTGTTCTAATGTTGGAGCAAGGAAATAAATAGTTTAAGACTTTGTGTTTTTTTAATAACTCCAAGAATGAAGCAACTGTTCCTTTACCTACAAACATTTTTCTCTTACGCAGTAGCGTATACTTTTGGATATACAAAGAAACCCCTTCATTGGTGCAGAAGTACTTCATTGTTGCTGGGATTTCTACTTTCATTTCTTCAACTATTCTAAAAAAATGATCGATTGCATTTCGAGAATTAAAGATAATAGCATCGTGATCTAAGATACGAAGTTTTTGCTTACGCATATCTCTCGCAGGAACACCCACAACTTCTATAAAGGGATGAAAATCAACCTTTACGCCGTGTTTTTCAGTAAGCACATCATATACTGTTTTTTTACTACCAGGATGCGGTTGTGAAATTAGAATACTCTTTACACTCAAAATTTACTCCTTAACTGTTTACGAATAATACCTTGGCTAAAACTAGTGCAGGAACTAATTCAAAGGTGCAAAGGTACACAAAAACTGTGAGAATAGAATATCTAAAATTGTTTTGGACAATTAGAATGGTCCCAAAGAGGCGTATTAGAAAGAAGATGATGGTCAATATAATAAGGAATATATCCATAGCACTATCTAGTTTTAGATAGTAAAAGTCAAAAATTAACAACGTGGCGATAGCTAAAGTCAACCACTGATTTAAGCCGTATTGAAAGTCAAGTACTTGGTTTCCTACATTTGGCGATTTGTGCAAAGCAAAGTAAAACTTAATAGCCAAATAGTTGAGCAGGAATAGTGCACTCACAGCTAGTAGACTAAGAAAGAGATTAGACTCATAGTTCCCTGCCTCTGAGACTCTTGATCCCCAATGATATCCGTGAATTAGAACACCTATCACAACCACGGTACTAAGAAAAGAACTTAATCTGAAAATATAATTGGTAGATTGTTTTTCGGTTTGCCAGCTGAATTTTTGAATTGGTAGTAATGTAAGCAGTTTCATGGACTGAAACCATTGTCTATTGACGCTATATAAAACGGCAAAGAGCAGCAAAATGCTAAGCAACGCCACACGTGTGATTAGTGGGGTCTGGTAACGTAATATTAGCTCGCTTGTTAGGTGTAAAATCACTGAGCAACAAAGGTGTTACTTTTTATTAGAAATAATTGACAACACCGAAGTGAAATTTTGCTGAGCTTAATTGTAGAGGGTTTCCTTGTTGAGAACCGAGTGCATATGCCATATTTAGTATGCCTTTACCCACTTGTATGTTTGCAATGGCTCCAAAACCGTAGGGTATATCGTATATCAAATCACTACTCTGTAATGTGTTCTCTATCGCTGCTGTATTAAAGAATAAACCAACATTGCTATTTTGACCGATGAGGTATTTGTATTCTATAGTGTAGTTAAGTGATTTGCTGGCAAACAGTTCGTTTTCGTCAAAACCTCTAAGACTTGAGAATCCACCAAAATTATAAAGTTCATTGAAAAATATTTGATCAGAAAATAATCCGTTAAACTGTAATTTTTGATGCACAGTACCTCTTTTTTTTATTGGGATAAAAAAAGAAGCATTTAGAGTGAAATCAAGCCTGATACTTCTCGTGTCCATAGTGTCATATAATGAAATCAATTGATTTGTCTCAGAGTTGAGGAATTTCACTTTTTTGATTAATTCATTTTTCAAAATCGTCTTTTGACCAATAGCTACATCTGCTAGGATCATGTATCCTTTTCTTGGGTTTGGTAAATAATCAAAATCTCGCTGATAGGCAGCAAGGCCATAATTGTCAATTTTATATGGATTATTGGATGGTATTCGTTTTTGAAGTCTCACCGAATTTGTATCCGTGGTAATGAGGTTGCTATTTATGTTTTGATAATAAAACTGAATGTAATTATTTCCTTTTTGCTGATATCTGAATGAGAGCTTGTTTTTTACATTTAGAAAAACAGTGTCATACTTGTTTAAGTTGAGCTCACCATTTATTCCCAGCTTGGTATTGAATAAATAGGGGTAGGTGAATCCAACATCGAGTTTCTGTGATCTTTGCAGATAGTTTCTCCATCGTAATTCCAGCTGTTTTGCACTTTTGAATAGATTGTTTAGCTCTACATTGACTTCGCCCGTGAGTAATAACGTGTTTTTATCGCTATTTGAACTATTGGGTGCTAGACCTACAACTCCATCTACTCTGTCGGTTACTACATCATCTATGCTTAGTATTATTCTAGCCAGACCTCTATAAAACACTATTTGGGACGGTGCAGTTACCCTAACCAGAGGAAGGTTTCGAAGTTTTTTGTCTATTTCTCTTACGACCTCTTCGGCATATTCAGTACCTTGTTCTACGTCCAGATACTTTGAGATATATCGTTTTGATAACTTACTGTTTCCGTAGTAAACTAGGCTATCGTAGTCAAATTTTAAATATGGATAAAACTTTAGATTGCAATAAAGAGAATCATTTGATTCCTTGGTGTTGAGCAAAACTAATTGGGCAAATGGATATCCTGAGTTTTCGTAGGTAGATAATAGCTGATCTTGGAATACATCAAACTCCGCAAGGCTGAGTGTAGTCTCTTTATCACGCAAATACCCTTCAGCTATATTATGGCCTCGAATAGATAAGTAATTATACAGATTTCCTTGACTTAAGTATGCTTTTAATGAATCTGGATTTGATTTTAGGCTGTCTACACTAGCACCTAAATAGCCATCAGCTCTTAATTTTTCAATTTGCTTTAGTAAGACTAGTTGGGCTGAGAGTGAGTCCAAAGCTTTGGTGTGCTCAATACTACCGTTTTGGTGGACCGAAAGTACATATCCTTGGCTATAGCCAAGAATACTAATAAGCAGAATGCTCCAAATTGAGATAACTTTGTACACGTCTATTCACAAAGGTAAACGATACGAATAAAGCAATAGTATTTAGATGGCAGGAATCTATATCCATATCCCGTTTTGCAAAAAAGCATGCTTCTATTGCGATTTTCATTTTTCCGTTTCTTTCAAATCAAAGCTTGATATTCTACAAGCAATCAATACAGAACTTGTGAGACGCAGAAGTTTTATAGGAGATGAGCAAGTCGAGACTATTTATTTTGGCGGAGGGACTCCAAGTGTCTTGCTTGGTTCCGAGTTAGATCAGATTATGACTTCGATAAACAGATTGTATTCTGTTGCCGAAAATGCTGAGATTACATTTGAATGTAACCCTGATGATTTAACTTTAGAATATTTAAAAGTTCTCAAGAAAGCCGGCATCAATAGACTGAGTTTAGGCATTCAGAGTTTTAATGATGAGCACCTTGAATGGATGAATAGAAGCCACACCAATGATCAGTCGCTTCAATGTATTCAAGATGCATCTGGTCTAGGATTCAAGGATATTAATATTGACCTAATTTATGGCATACCACAATTATCTGAGGATGAATGGAAAGACACGATCGAGCTTGCTCTAGCACTGCCTGTGAACCATCTGAGTGCGTATAGCCTTACAATGGAAGAAAACACACCATACAATAAACTAGTAAAACAGCAGAAATACCAAAAACCGGATGATGATTTGGCGTCCGTACATTTTGAAGTAATGGTGAATGCAGTAGAGAAGGCAGGTTGGGAACATTACGAAGTGTCTAATTTTTGTAAAGCCGGTAATTATTCAAAACATAACACGGCCTATTGGCAAAACAAAAAGTATCTCGGTATTGGTCCTTCGGCTCATAGTTTTGACGGTGTAAATAGGAGTTGGAATGTGAGCAGTAACGTACAGTATTTAGAGAAAATAGAGAGTAATCTAGAACCTTACAAGACAGAGTTGCTGACAAATGAGGATAGACTCAATGAGACATTATTAACGGGTATTCGCACAAAATGGGGTGTAGATCTGGTGGAGTTGAGATCTGAGTACAAGTATAATTTGATGGAGCTGTTTCCGGTTATGATTGCTGAATGGCAATTAAAAGAATGGGTAGTTATAGAAGAGGAAAATTTTAGGCTGAGTTCCCAAGGTTTACTATTTGCAGATTACATCGCAAGTGAATTGTTCTCTGTTTCAGATTAGGTTACTCATCCCAAACATTGTCGTAGTCTTTTGCATCGGCTTTTTCTTCCAAAGTTCCTTCACCTTTTAAGGCTTTTATAAACTTTTCTTTTTCTTTTTTAGCCTCGACTTTCACATTCTCTTTTACCGTTGCTCGATCGTATTTTATTTTTAGGTCATCTGGAGTTCCTTCCATCATAATATAGGCAGTAAGGCCTCCGTTTACATTTTTCTCTATTCGTTTTTCTTTCTTTTTTGCTATCCAATTTGCCTTAGTAGCCATCAGTTCAGCTATGCTTAGTCCCATAGTGTATCGCATATAGTTTTCAAAGGTGTGTGTTCCTTCTAGTTCTAGATTTAGAGCATTGTTTTCGATCCTCATCTTTGGGATAAAAATAGTCTGATCAAAGATTTCTATGGTGTTTTGTAGGGTTTTGAATTTCACGTTTTCTAAATCACTGACATTTACAAATGCGGATAATTCTTTAAGCGGTTCATACCCTATTAACGCCCCATTTTCTATGATGAAATTAGCCTTAGCATATAGCTTTGGTAGTATAGGTTCGTAATTGTTATCCAAAATCACCTTTGTAATAATGTTTCCAGAGAGCTGACCACTAAGGTGCTTATCTGTTATTTCCGATTGCTCGAAGTTATTGAACTGTCTGAAGAGCTTTGTAATGTTTACCTTTTTGATGTCTGAATTAATGTCGAGCAGATAATTTTCACCCCATTTTTTTAATCCAATAGAAGCTATGGTGATGCCATCTAGAGCTATTACTTCACACTTTGGCATTTCTATTTTTACTCGATTGGATAAAAGATTGCCTTTAAGTGATTTGGCAGTGAAGTCATTGTACTGAAAGTTGGTAAGCTCTGCTTTTAGCCTCAATTTTATAGGAATCAAATCTCCGCTTGACTTAGTTTCTGTAGTAGTACTTCCTCTCTCTCCATACAGCTGGTTCACAACTAAGCCATTCACTATGAGATTCCCAACTAAAGTAGCGTTAGAATTTTCATTGCCAAGAGATTGATAATTTTCAAGTATTCCTTTGAGGATTCCTTTTGTGTTGTTGTATTCAAAAGAGGCATTGTTTACTACCATCTTATCATTGTCCGCACTGAGGTCTAGAGTGATGTCCTTTATGTCAATTTCAGGACTATTTAATTTGCCCTTCAGGTTGTTGGCTAATACCTTTGCGGTATATCGTAAACTGTTTTTGGCCAATTCTCCCTTCTTTACATCATAGGTTAGCTCAAGCTTACCTTCGACTTTAATTGTTCCTCCAGAAATTTTCAGACCTTCATAATCTGCAATAGTCATGACAAATCCCGCGTCTAAGTCGGCGTTTCCATCCCATTTTATGTTTGGTCTGTCAAAATTGACCACTGATATATCTCCAGCAATTTGATTTGAGCTGTTATTCGCTTTTTCTAGTTTACAAGTGGCAGAGGCGTTACTAAGTTTAGCAATGTTTGGCAAGTTTAACCTTCCGCTGGCATTTATGTCTTCTAGCTTTATGTTCTGGTCTTCTATGATTACTTGGGTGTTTTCTAAGGTATAATCAAATCCAAAAGACGGATTGTTTTTTGAATCTGTTTTTCCTTTGAAATACCCATTTAACACTACGTTTCCGTCCAAGGTTATACCTTTTAGCAAAGTAGCAATAGAGGATGGGAAAACAGATAATAGAGAAGCTGTAGTTGTTTTGTCATTAGCGAAAGTAATATCTACAGAAGAGTTTTTTCCATAGGATACGGTTCCCTTTGTTGTGAGCTTTACTTCCTCAATAAGTAATTCACTCTGAGCGATGTTTATCACTTCATTGTCCGTGTTTATGTCTAAGGCAGTGTTTATTTTAAGATTCTTTTTAGCAAGAAATACATCCGAAGCAAGAGCAATGTACGTGCTATCTAACTTAGTTTTAATCGATATGCTGGAAATGGATGCATCTCTTTTTAGCCCGATAGAGGTAGAGGATGAATAGCCACTTAGCTTAAATTTGCTAGGAGTATGTTCATATGCTATTTCACAATTTATAAGGGATAGATTTTGTATCTCAAAACTGACAGCAGAGGAGTTCTCGTCAGTCGACGGGGTAAGAATATCGTAGTTCGTACCTTTTTTGAGGTCTGCCACATTTAACATTCCGTTTCGCAGGGTCACTCCATCTATTACGTACTCACCTTTGTAGAGCTTCAAGACATCTATAAATAAATTCAACTCTTCAGCTTTTACTAGTTTTTGTTTGAAATATGGTGTGCTCTCATCTATTTCTATGTCCAAAAACTTGATACCTAGTTTTGGAAAATCCCTTAATCCAGAAATGCTGATGTCGGCTACGTTTACTTCTACAACGAGTGTTTTATTAATCTCAGAGACCAGTATAGGTTTAATGTGTTTATAGAAATAGTAGGTTACACCGGATATGGCCAGTGCAAGTAGTAAAGCAAAGACACCTAAATTTTTTAATATTCTTTTCAATTTGTGAGATGTATAAGTTGGCAAATGAAGCCATTATACAGGCCATATGGAAGTACAACGAATCAACAATGAACAATGGTGTGTCCAATAAAAGGTTTTGTTTGTTTTGTGATAAGCCACTTATGAATTTACCAAGGCTTATTAGAATGAAGATGGTAAACAAAAAAGTCCCGCCGAAGCGAGACTCTTTGTTAATGTGGGAACTGTTGGATTCGAACCAACGACCCTCTGCTTGTAAGGCAGATGCTCTAAACCAACTGAGCTAAGCTCCCTTTTAAAAGGGCTGCAAATATAATTTCAGTTTTGCAATTACAAAGCATTTTTTACTTTTTAACTTTCTTCCACCACAATGTTCCGTTAAGCTCCTGATTAACAACGGGTATGTCTAATATTTTTTGTATTACTATCGCCTCTTTTAGCGTTCTTGCTTCGCCCAAAGTGATGTAATACTTACTAACTCCTGGAATAGTCTTAATGGTAGTCGTCACCCTTAGCTTAATGTTTAGTCTGTTTTGAAGTTCTTCTGCCCAGCGTATATCATTGTAAGCACCGAGAACAGGCCAATATTCGTAAGTATCGAAATCCCAAGTATCAAATTTGCTTGGATTCTCATTGGACGTTTTATCTTTATTATTTGATTTCTCACCAGAAGAACTTAGATCTTCTTCTGGCGATTCTATACAACCTTTGTACTTTTGATCTCCGGCCACAGTAGGGCAATTATCTATACCGTCGTGCACTCCGTCGCCATCTGTATCAGGACAGCCTGCCGTGTTTTTGTCTCCAAAAACATCTGGGCACTTATCATCTTTGTCTGCCACACGATCTTCATCACTATCTGGACATCCCTTCGTACGCTTGCTTCCTGTGTCATTGGGGCATTCGTCTTCGTCATCTGCTACTTTATCTCCATCCGCATCTGGACATCCATTGGTATATCGTGTACCTGCCATACTCGGACACTGGTCCTCATCATCAGAGATGCCATCTCCGTCCATGTCTTCTAGTTTTTTGTGATGTATCGGCCAGTTGAATCCTGCATACAGATTGAGGCCGTTGGTTTTTTTACCAGTGAAAAAACCTCCAAGGTTATCAGTTCCCACGTAGAAAACACCTCCCCGCAGATATGCTCCCCAATTTACAACATTGTAGTACCTACTAAAGGATAAAGGCATAGCAACTGTAAGCCATTTAGACTCGTATCTAGGCGAGACACTCAGTACGTTTGGCATTTTTACACTTTTACCTTTATTTCTCATGAGGCTCTGGCTGTAGCTGGCGGACACATAGACATTGTTTTTTATTTTATAATCAGCGGATAGATTTAGCGTAGCTGGTGTGTACATTCTAAAACTGCTGTCTCGCTCCACATCATCAAAAATGGTATTAATAAAGGTGTCTATGTTATCTATATTGGTCCAGTATTGAGCATCATTAAAATTATTCCAAGCTGTATCTTTGCTAGGGTCAGACACTTTTAATCTGCGGGCTGCAGCCCCATTCGTAAAGTTTATAAAACCAAAATCTACAATACTAGCTGCCACCTTCCAATCGTACTTGTTCTCAGACAAATCTTCATATGTCTTACGGTTCATTTTGTACTTGTAAGATTTAGCGTCTGGTCTATGTTCGTAAACTACCCCCGCATTTATACCGAGGCCTCTCCCTAGTCTAGAACCACCAAAATAATCGTTAAGTCGTCTTCCTGGATCTGCTACGTATTCTGGATTTATGTATGCTATCTCAGCGTCTGATTTGTGAAAAATTAGCGTATCTATACCTGTAAGTGTATATTCTACATCATTGTTTCTGTAGTATCCACCATAGAGACCGATGTTGTAATCCAGACCAAGTCCTACTTTTATTTGTACGTCCTTTTTTTCGTGTGCTACAAATGCATATTTTAAACCATATTGTTGATACGCTAATGCTGAGGCTCCCGATTTTCCCAAATTTATGGTTTGACCCATTAGTCTACTTTGGTGGTCTTTAGTAGTCATATTACCAATAGTATCAAAATCTTGTAAAAATGTTTTTAATCCATCTTCCGGGATATTACTGACTTTGGCATATGCCTTTGTTGTGAGTCCAAATGAGAACCCTGCTTTATCTTTTAATGCAAATTGCATGCAAAATGCGTTCACAGAACCACTGGCATATACATATTTATCATTTCCATTTAGTCTTTCGGTCAAATAACTTTCTTTGAATGGATAGTCAAAGTTTTGAGTCCCAAATGTACTGTCCCATTTCCAATGCAAAAACTCATAGATGCTGTGGGGCGTCTCTAATTGCACATAGTTGTTTTGCAGGTGAGTTTTAAATCCTACTACATTCATATTAAATCTAAATCTAGAATCGGCAAGGTTTGCAGGATTAAACTGCAGGCTCGTGTAGCCGGCATAGTTGTCTGCTACCATACTATTTTGCCTTTGGGCTAGTAGCTGCATTACACTGAGTGAAATGAGTAGGAGGGAAGTTAATCTCACAATGCAAAGGTAATGAGAAGATTATAACAGTTATTAACGGTTAGGAGAATTGACTGTAGTATTGCTAAACTTGCAGTATGAGAGCATTGTTGCAACGTGTATCTGAGGCTAATGTGAGCGTAGATAAGGCTATTCATTCTTCTATTAATAAAGGATTACTAATACTTATAGGGATAGAAAATGAAGATAGTGAGGAGGATATAGAGTGGCTGGTTAAGAAGATATCGCAAATGAGAATTTTTGAGGACGTGGACGGAAAGATGAACAATAGCATATTGGATATAAGTGGCGAACTACTTGTAGTAAGCCAGTTTACCTTACATGCCAATACTAAAAAAGGAAATAGACCTTCTTTTATAAAAGCAGCAAGACCAGAAAAGGCAATTCCGCTGTACGAAAATTTTATTGAGTCTTGTCAGAATATACTTCCCACGAAGGCTGGGGTTTTTGGAGCGGAGATGAAAGTAGCTCTTATAAATGATGGGCCAGTTACTATTTGGTTAGATTCTAAGAACAAGGAGTAAAATTTTATACTTTATAAAAAGCTAATTTTGTAGCAATAAATAAGAATTATAATGAATACTAATACATTAGATCTTCCAAAATTATACGACGAAGCTCAAGATTTTATGCCCTTATTTGGCACAGATTACATTGAGTTATATGTTAGCAATAGCAAACAAGCTGCTCACTATTATAAAACTGCATTTGGTTTTCAAGATTTGGCATATTCTGGATTAGAAACTGGAATAAAAGATAGAGAGAGCTATGTGATAGTGCAAGATAAAATAAGACTAGTGCTAACCTCACCACTAAAAAGTGGAACCGACATAGGAAAACATATAGAAGCTCATGGTGATGGTGTGAAAGTAGTAGCATTATGGGTTCCAGATGCAACCAAAGCGTATGATGAAGCGGTGAAAAGAGGTGCTAAGCACTTCATGTCTCCTGTGACAGAGGAAGATGCAAATGGAAAAGTAGTACGTTCGGGTATCTATACCTATGGTGAGACGGTTCACATATTTGTAGAGAGAAATGATTACACGGGAATTTTCCTTCCGGGGTATAAAAAATGGGAATCTAGCTACAAACCTGCTACTGTAGGTCTTCAATATGTTGATCATATGGTAGGCAATGTAGAGCTAGGCGAAATGATGACTTGGTGTAATTTTTACAAGGATGTTCTTGGATTTGCACAGATAGTGTCTTTTGACGACAAAGACATTTCCACGGAATACACTGCATTGATGAGTAAGGTAATGAGCAATGGAAATGGCAGAATTAAATTCCCAATAAACGAACCGGCAGATGGTAAAAAGAAATCTCAAATAGAGGAGTATTTAGATTTTTATGAAGGACCTGGAGTTCAGCATATTGCAGTTGCTACAGACGATATTATTTCAACTGTAAAACAGTTGATTTCTAGAGGGGTAGAGTTTTTAAGAGTTCCTGATAATTACTATGATGTATTGCTAGATAGGGTAGGTGAAATCGATGAAGATGTCGCTCCACTTAGAGAACTTGGTATTCTTGTAGATAGAGATGACGAAGGGTATTTATTACAGATATTTACGAAGCCAATAGAGCCACGTCCAACGATGTTCTTTGAGATCATTCAACGAAAAGGTGCTACATCATTTGGTAAAGGAAACTTCCAAGCACTGTTTGAGGCTATCGAAAGAGAGCAAGAGCTTAGAGGAACTTTATAGAACAGATTAATAAATTTATTGAGATGGCTGCAAGGAAACTTGTAGCCATTTTTTTATTAAACGCTGTCGCGTCGATCAGCACCCCAAAGTAGCTTGTTGCGAAGCGTGTCCATGTAGGTTGTGCCTGTGAGTTGTATCATGTTAAAATTGAATGCAGCTCGTTTTATAGTAAGCTTCGTCTTGGATGGTACTATAAATGATCGTGAGTCTAGAGTTATAAGTGCCGTTTTAGCTCTTCCACTAGTTTCTATCTCGAGGAATGTGTCATCGGGTATTACAGCTGGGCGTACTGTGAGATTATGAGCCGCAATAGGTGTAATTACCAATGATTTGGAGCCTGGAAACAGAAGTGGTCCGCCACAACTGAGACTGTACCCTGATGAACCTGTGGGTGTAGATACGATAAGTCCATCTGCCCAATAATTATTCAAAAATGCTCCATCTAGATGTGCTTTTACGGTGATCATAGCAGAGGTGTCTCTTTTTTGAACTACGAAGTCGTTCAGTGCGTATGGAAATTTATTTATTTCTTCTACATCTGATTCTATATGTATTACAGCTCTAGATTGAATTGCTGTTTCTCCGTTTTTGAGAGCATGAATAGCTTGGTCTACTTCTTCCATTTTTATGTTGGCTAGAAATCCAAGACGACCCAGATTAATACCCATCACAGGTAAGCCACTGTCTTTTACTAAAGAGAGTGTGTCGAGTGCGGTACCATCTCCACCGAGACTAATTAAACATCGATAATGCTCAGGAGTCAGCTCTGTTTCATCACAGGAGTTTACCGTAATATTATACGTTTGTTGCAAGAATTGACCATATGATTTACTTACTTCTGGAGTAATTTCATTAGAATTAAGCATGTTTATGAAGCCCTCGAAGAAGTCCTTGAATTTCGGTGTTTTTATATGTCTACCGTATAATGCTACTTTCATATTGATCGGTTAAATGGCTTTTTGGAAGTGTACAAAGAAACCACCTTCTTTTAAACTGTTCAAACTATATTCTAATCTCAGTAATCTATCGTTATAAAATAGGGTGTTTATTCCTAGTCCGCCTGAGTAAAGAAGCTTGCCAGGTAGTTGATTGGAAATGTTGATGTTACTACTTTCAGTATATCCGCCATCAGAGAAGAGTTCTAGGTAAATATTTGTCGGCAGCATCTGATAATTTTTTATTGGAATAAAATTAAGTCTCAGGTTGGACTTATCTAGCAAATGATATCGCACAGCAGCATTGCCTTTAAAACCTAAATGTCCGTCTATAACGTAGTGTTCAAAGCCTCGTACTATTTCGTCATAGCCGAGTTGTTTTCTGTCGCTGTAAGGGAGGCTATTTGATGTGTTAATATTCGAATAAACAGAAAATGCGGTATACCACTTCTTTCGGAATTGGTTGAACTGTTGAGCTTTGAATTTAAAATTAATATTGGATAAGTTGGTAGTGTTTCTAAAAAGTTCTATACCTATTCTAGGGCTAATAAATGTGCCTCTTAGTGGGAAATAAATATTGTCTCTAGTGTCGTGCTCTATTCTAAACCCGACTCTGTAATGTTGTTGGTAATCAGCATTATTTAAAAAGTAATCTCGAGTAGGAACAGAACTAGATAGCTCGTCAAATAAAAATTTTGCATTAAAGATATAACGAACAAAAGGCTGAACTCTTTTGCTAAATTCAAATTCTGCTTTTGTAGTTTTGATTAGATTGTTATCTCCGTTTTTAAAAAATTGGAGACTGTCGTTTCTTGTCTCTATCCACACTTCATTTTGAGATTTATGCTCTATGTTTGAGTTGAGGCCCCATTGCGTATTTCTAGACAAGAAAGGTATACGATATTCTATCCCTAGTTTAGTGTTGTAACCAGTTTTAGCTTTTGTTTTCAGTGTGTGATTTCTTCCGAATAGATTGTAACTAAATACATAAAGACCGTAGTTTGTTCGCTTAGGGTCGAAGTTCAAGTTTCCCCACACGTTAAAGTTTCTGTCGCTAAACTCTACAAAAGGCATAGGCCATATAAACCATTTTTCTACCACAGATATTTTTATACCTATTTCTAATGAGTCTTTATTTTTTCTGTGCTGACTGATTTCTACGTGGTTAAAGAGATTTAAATTTAAAATTCTGTTTTTAGATTGAAATAGCAACTCGTCCAATTGGTTATCTGTGTATGAGGAGTCACTATAGATGATAAGTTCTCGAAGTATCACAAAGTCTTTGGTTTTTTCATTGCCAGAGACAGTAATTGATGTTATTTGTTTTGTCTGTGCCTTTGATGTTACTAGAGAAAGACACAATAAAATGAGAGGTAAAATCCTAAATGTCAATGTACTTCATTAATGATTCGAAACGTTTCTCTACATTCTCTTTGTAGTCATCGTCTCCAAAGGCAGCTATAACTTCATATCCATGACGCTGTAGTCCACTTACTATTCTTTCAGCATTTTCAGTGTTAAGTTTTAGACTCACTCGGATCCTACCGCTCTCACTTAGATGATTCAACCATAATCCTAATATTTGGCAACTTTCACTTTCTACGATTCGTGATAGTTCGTTGGTAGAGTATTGATGCGAAGCCATCTCTAAAAGGAGCACTGCACCATTTTGTTCTGCGGTGAGTGAGTTTCCTAGTGCTTCTAAAATGGTGGTTTTAGTTACGATGCCGAGCCACTCAAAATCTTCTGCTAATACGCTAATAACGTTTCTCTTAGATTCGTTAAACACTCGTAAAACATCAAACAAATGTGAATTAAAGTGTACGCTTGCGTATCCTGGATCTACGATAGAAAGTATAGTATCATCGGCAGTATGAATACATTCATCTAAATCTACGGTACCATACAATTTGCTGTTTCGCATAACAGGAATTTCATAGCACAAATTGTCCATCATAGTTTCAATGCATTTCTTCGGAGATGCGTTTTCATCTATGGGGCGAAGTGGTATTATGTAGTCTGATATTATCAAGGTTTACTATCTACAACTCAACCAAGTTATGGTTTAGTATTTTGCAAAGAAAAGCAACTTAACCAATTATTGATTAATGTGAGACCTTGGGTCGTAAGAATCGCTTCTGGATGAAACTGAACTCCCCATATAGGTAAGCTATCATGTGCGATTGCCATTGCTTCATTTGTTGAAGTACTGGCTATTACTTGCAAGTTTGTTTTGTCTAATTCTGTAAGCACAAGAGAGTGGTATCTGCATACGTTTAGCGGCGGATCAATAAGTTGAAATAATTTATGATTCTGGACATAATCGAGAGTGCTTACTTTTCCATGCATCGGGTAACTTGCCCTACTTAACGTTGCACCAAAAAATTCGCCGATGGCTTGCATTCCAAGGCAAACTCCGAAAATTGGCAGCTTATCGTGAAATTGCTCAATGACGTCCATGGTACGTCCTGCTTCTTTTGGTGTTCCTGGACCTGGAGATATGATGATACCCTCATATTTGTCTAGTATGGAAGCAAGATCTAACTCATCATTTCTTATAACCTCCACTTCTGCATTACATTGCACGAAGTAGTCGTATAGGTTATATGTAAACGAGTCATAATTGTCTAGCAACAATAGCACAAGGCAAAAATAGTAGCTATCAGGGTGAGGCTAACATATTTTTTATTTATTTCGCAAGAAGCAATATGAATTTCGACCAATTCCAAGACATCGATAACCAACAATCAAAAAAGTTATTTGCAGCATTGCTAAAACCTCGTATGATAGAGGAGAAAATGCTAAAACTTCTGCGTCAGGGTCAGGTGAGTAAATGGTTTAGTGGAATAGGGCAAGAGGCTATATCTGTAGGAGCTACTATGGCCCTAGAATCAGATGAATACATTATGCCGCTTCATCGAAACTTAGGTGTGTTTACTACTCGCGGTATTCCACTCAAAAAACTCTTGCATCAATGGCAAGGGAATGCTGAAGGTTTTACTAAAGGGAGAGATCGGTCTTTTCATTTTGGAAGTACAGAATATCACATTGCAGGCATGATTTCTCATCTGGGTGCTATGCTAAGTGTAGCTGATGGTGTAGCATTGGCAAATAAGTTGGATGGTAAGCATAAAGTTACTTTAGCTTTTTCAGGAGATGGGGGTACTAGTGAGGGAGAGTTTCACGAAGCGTTAAATCTTGCCGCAGTTTGGGATTTGCCTGTTATATTTTTAGCAGAAAATAACGGGTACGGACTTAGTACTCCGAGTGCAGATCAGTTTAGGTGTAAAAACTTATCAGACAAAGGAATAGGATATGGAATTGAAAGTAAAACTATAGATGGTAATAATGTTCTAGAAGTATATTCTGAGGTAGATAGAATAGCAAAAGATCTAAGAATGAATCCTCGTCCATTCTTACTGGAATGCAAAACATTCAGGATGAGAGGACATGAAGAAGCTAGTGGCACTAAATATGTGCCAAAAGACCTTATGGATGAATGGGCCAAGAAAGATCCGATACTTAATTTTGAAAGATATATCGTTGAAAATAAGATAATTACTAGTAGAGAAATATCTCAAATAAAAGAATCTATCTCTGCAGAAATTAGTGAAGGGGTTAAAATTTTAAGTAAAATCGAGAAGATAAATGTTAATACTCAGACGGAACTCAGGGATGTATATAAAAGCTATTCTCCTCTTTCAATAAAGGCAAGTGATAGCGTATCAGAAATGCGGTTTATTGATGCGATAAAAGATGGACTTCAGATTGCCATGCGTAAATACGATAACCTAGTTTTAATGGGTCAAGATATAGCTGAGTATGGTGGAGTGTTTAAGATAACAGAAGGTTTTGTGGCCGAGTTTGGTAAACAACGAGTGCTGAACACACCTATTAGCGAAGCTGCACCACTTGGTGCCGCACTAGGTTTAAGCTTGGGAGGAAAGAAGGCGATGGTAGAAATGCAGTTTGCAGATTTTGTAAGTTGTGGTTTTAATCAAATAGCGAATAATTTAGCAAAAACGCACTACCGGTGGGGACAAAATAGTGATGTTGTGGTCCGTATGCCTACAGGTGGTGGAGCTGCTGCAGGACCATTTCATAGTCAGAGTAACGAGGCGTGGTTTTTTAATATTCCAGGTTTGAAAATAGTGTACCCTAGTAATCCTAAAGATGCCAAAGGCTTATTATTAGCTTCGTTTGAAGACCCAAACCCTGTACTATACTTTGAGCATAAGGGATTGTACAGAAGCATAAAAGAAGAAGTCTGCACAGATGAGTATACTTGTGAAATTGGGAAAGCAAATGTTGTAGATAATGGAGAAGACATTACCTTTATTAGTTACGGATGGGCAGTCCATTGGTGTAAAGAACTGATAGATGAAATGAGCCTAGATGCAACATTGGTAGATCTTAGAACACTAGTGCCTTGGGATAAAGAAGCGGTAAGAGAAGCCGTGAAGACTTCTGGTAAAGTAATTATTGTTCACGAAGACACACTATCAGGAGGAATTGGTGGAGAGATTGCTTCGTGGATAGGGGAGCATTGCTTCAAGTACTTGGACGCACCAGTCATGCGAGTGGGAAGCTTAGAAACTCCTATTCCTTTCAATGGAGAATTAGAACAAAACTTCTTAGGCAAAGTGAGGTTAAAGGAGAAAGTTGAGGAGATATTGAGATGGTAATTGTAGTGATGATATATGACTTTCGTCACTATCTTTAATTAATCCAAATAAAAATACATCTTTGCGGTAAGCAAGTGAGACTAACCGAATTGCACATAGGTCAGATAGCCAGAATATCGTCTTTAGAAGACTCTCCGTTCAAAGAAAAACTTCAAGAAATGGGTTGTATTCCAGGTGTTTTGGTCAAACCAATTCTCAGAGCTCCATTTGGAGACCCTATAGCTTATGAGCTAGAAGAATACACGCTAAGTATGCGAAATAAGGAAGCCTTTAGCGTGATAGTAAAACCATTAGATCCATTGTTCAATTCAAAATAATGGGTAAAGGAAAGTTAAAAATAGTACTTGCAGGCAACCCGAATTGTGGGAAATCCTCTCTTTTCAATCAGCTCACTGGTCTCAAGCAAAAGATAACTAATGTACCTGGTACGACTATAGAAAATAAAGTAGGTCTTTTTGCTGTTGGTGAACAAAAGATTGAACTAATCGATACCCCCGGCACCTATAGCTTCAATCCAAAAAGCTTGGATGAAAAGGAAGCAGTAAAAGTATTTTTTGAGGATCCTGCTCCAGATACTATTTTGTACATAGCAGATGCAGCCAATCTAAAAAGAAACTTATTTTATTTCAGTCAGCTGGCTCAGCACAAATTACCAATGGTGTTGGTGTTGAACATGTTAGATATCGCGGATTTCAAAGGATTGGAAATTGATATAGATAGATTACAAAAAGAGCTTGGAATACGAGTTTATAAAATAAATGCACGTACTGGTGAAGGCACAAGTGAGTTGAAAAGTGTTCTAGCTCAAGAGCAGTTTGTCTCGCATTATGCCTTTGGAAGTGAGGATGATCATACTCATGAGACTCATTACGATGCTATTTCCAAACTACTCAATAAAACCACCATACTAAAGTCTAAACGAGAACTAGTATCCAATAAAATAGATGCCTATGCTACTCATCCTATTTTGGGGTATTTGATGTTCTTAGCAGTATTATTAATAATATTTCAAAGTGTGTTTGCCCTTGCTTCTTACCCTATGGATTGGATAGAACAAGGTTTCTCAATATTTAGTGAATTTTTATCTGGTGTACTACCCGATGGTTGGCTCAAAAAATTGTTTATCAATGGTATTGTTGCTGGAGTTGCTGGAGTAGTCATATTTGTTCCACAAATTGCCATTTTATTTTTCTTTATGGGACTACTCGAAGATACAGGGTACATGGCTCGGGTTAGTTTTATTATGGATAAAATGCTGCGAGGTATTGGCCTTAGCGGTAAGTCAGTAGTTCCTCTGCTTAGCGGGGCAGCATGTGCTATACCTGCTATCATGAGTACTAGAAATATTGAAAATTGGAAGGATAGATTAATTACAATTATGGTTACTCCCCTGATGAGTTGCTCCGCTAGGTTGCCAGTATATACTTTGCTCATATCCATGGCTATTCCTAGTACATTGATTGCTGGATTTATCAATCTACAAGCACTCGTCATGTTAGCCATGTATGTTTTGGGAACCGTTGCATCATTAGTAGCTGCTGTTGTGTTCAAATGGATAATAAAACATGATATTCCTTCTTATTTTATTATGGAGCTTCCTATATATCATGCTCCTAGATGGAAAAACATCTGGATGAATTGCTGGCAAAAATCATTAAGCTTTGTTAAGGAAGCAGGTAAAGTAATTCTTATTGTTTCGGTTGTACTTTGGTTTCTTGCGAGTTACGGACCTAAGGATAATGAGACTTTTAGTATTCAAGATTCTCCTACGTTGGAACACAGTTATGCTGGTCATTTTGGTAAGGTAATCGAGCCGAGTATCAAGCCATTGGGATTCAATTGGAAGATAGGAATAGCATTGATAACATCTTTTGCAGCTAGAGAGGTTTTTGTAGGTACTATGAGTACTATTTATAGTGTTGATGACGAAGAAAATTTTGAGCAGATAAGAGAAAAGATGAACAAGGACACTCTTGCTAATGGTGAGCCTGTATATTCTCTTGCGGTGGTATTATCACTTATGGTATTCTATGCCTTTGCTATGCAGTGTATGAGCACCTTAGCCGTTGTCTATAAGGAAACTAAATCTTGGAAATGGCCGGCCATTCAGTTCGTTTATATGACTGCATTGGCTTATGTCAGCAGTTGGGTTGTATTTAATGTGTTTGGATAATAATAGGAACCACGAGTTTTACCTCTGTTCCTTTAGAACCGTCTTCATTATGAATGTCTCTAATTTTTACATCAAAATCTCCCTTTCCTTCACTTAGTATTTTTAATCTTTTTTGAGTAAGAGCCATGCCAGTTGAGGTATGCTTACTGCTACGCTTTTCATTCATAATCTTAGAGGCAACTCTACCTATTCCATTATCTACAATACTGCAAAGGAGATGTGACTTTTCTTGTGAAATTAGCACTTCTAAATTTCTATCCTTTTGTTTAGGCAAGAGTCCATGCACAATACTATTTTCTACAAATGGTTGTATAAGCATAGTGGGAATATTGGTGTGGTTTATGTCATCTATATTTCTAGTTCTTACGGAATAGTTTAGATTATCGTCCATTCGCATTTTTTCCATTTCGAGATAAAGATTCAATCCTTCCACCTCGTCAGCAACAGTAATGTATTTCAATCTACTGTTCTGCAGAATTTTACGCATAAGGCTAGCAAATTTGCTTAAATAGGAATAGGCCTCTTTAGGTTCTTTTTTTAGGATGAAGTATTGAATACTATTTAAAGAATTAAAAATGAAATGAGGGTTCATCTGACTTCGTAGTGCGGCGAGTTCTGAATCTACCAATTGGAGTTTATAGGTACGTTCGATTTCTCTGGTTCTATATCGGAACAAGGCGTAAACTAAACCTGATATAACCAGGAGTACTAGAGCTATAAACCACCATCGCTGCCAGAAAGGAGGTTTAATTACCACACTCAAATCTTCTGCTGAAGTAGTCCAAATACCAAATTCATCTTCAGCTATAACTTGAAAAGTATAGTTGCCTGGAGATAAGTGTGGGTATACGGCAGTGTGAGAAATGCCGCCTTTTATCCAATCGTTATCATACCCTTTTAACCGATACTTGTAGATTACTCCTTCTGGATTTGCGTAATACAATGATGTAAAATCTATTTCCAATCTACTGTCTAAGAAGCTAAGTTCTAAATCGTCTCTATTTTTATTTTTGAAATTCCCTCTAACATCTGTCAGAATAACATTCGATCCTGCAGTATCGTGTTTTATTTCGTTGGGTTTAAAATAATTGAGACCTGCCACACCTCCAAAATAGTAAAATCCTGTGCTGCTTTTGAAAAAGGCTCCTTCATTGTATTCTGTACTTTGTAAATAGTGCACCGGCCTGAAGTTTACAAACTTTTTGGAATAGATATTATAGTTAACTATGCCATTATTAGTTGATAACCAGCAGCTACCGTTTCCCTCATACAAAATGCCGTATACTGCGTTATTTATTAAGCCATCGGATTCGGAGATACTAGAGAATGTGTTTTGCTTGAAGTCATAGATGTTCATTCCGCCACCATAGGTGCCAATGAGCAGTGTATCGTCGTTTACCCAAGCAAGCGACATTAGATTATTATTGCTTAAGCTCAGGCTATCTTGAAGGTTGTTTTTCAAAACTCTAAATTCCTTAGTTTCTGTATTGAAAAATTGTAGTCCGCCTCGGAAACTAGCTAGTATTAATTCCTTCGTTTTGGGATGCTCTTCTATTTGATATATCGAGTTATTTCGGTGAGAAGCATCAGCTTGATAATGAGTGAAAGTATTGGATATACTATCTTTTACACTCAGTCCGTACTGTGTTCCTATCCATAACCTACCTTTTCTATCTTCATAAATGCTACGGATAATATTGCTTTTTAATTTTCCGTTTTCCACGTTAGCTACAAGTTTTGAAGCACCGGTTTTTCTATCAAATAAGAATATACCTTCACTCCTTGTTCCTATCCAAAAGTTACCCTTACTATCTTCGTGAATTGCCCTTACAGACTTGGATTCATATGGTCCATCAGACAGTTTGGGATAAATTTTTTCTATTGAATTTTGCTTGTCCAGTTTTATCAACCCCGAAGTGAAAGTACCTAACCATATATCCTTGTTTCTATCTTCATACGTGAAATATACGTTACTATTATAGTTTTTACCCTCAAAGTCAAAGTACTGTAATAGGCCAAATTTATTGAGTTGTGGTGCATACTTACTTACACCAGCAATCGTTCCTATCCATAGTATGTTTTCTTGGTCCATAAATAATTTTGAAACTTGGTCATTGATCAATGAGAAAGGTCTTAACTGGTTGGATTTGAATAATGTAAATTTGTTATTGTCTAGTTTTAGAAGCCCGCCATTGGTTCCTATCCAAAGTATTTCTTCTTTTGCTACTAAGGTGTTGATTCTATTTATGAGCCTCTTTTTTGGCGGTAATGCTATCTTTTCTAGAACACCGAAATTACGGTTGATTTTATATAAACCTCTGCTTGAGCCGAGGTAATAATTGTTCTTATACTTGGCTAATGAATTAAAGTAATAATTGTCTCCTATGAAAGCCCTTTCCGAAGTATTAAGGTCAGTTTGTACTATAGAGTTAGCGGTTAGTAGAAGTAGTTTATTGCCATCCACAAGCATTTGGTTCACCTCATTACCTTTAAGGTCTCTTACCTCCATTTTTCTAAGTTTTTGATAAGTTGGGTCAAACTGCCATAAGCCGCCACCATCCGTGTCTATAATTATCCTACCTTGATATTCAATTAGCTGCTCTATGGAGTTATCAAATGTGGAATCTGCTTCGTGTAGATTGATAGTTTTTATACTATAATCATCTTCATTTATTATGTCGACAGTCCCTAGATTATTACCTACATACAGTGAACCCTGGTAGGACAAAAGAGAGGTAATGTAACTGTCAGATAACGAATTGGACTCTCTCTCTTTGTGCTTGAAAACTCTAAAAATACTTCCGTCATACCTATGCAGACCTTCTGCTGTAGCTATCCATATGAATCCATTATGATCCTTTTGAAATCCAGTAATGGTACCCATAGAGAGTCCTTCATTTACTGATATGTTTTGAAAACGAATAGGGTTTTGAGCAACAGAAAATGCTGACATTAAAGTCAGCACTATACTTATGATTATATGTTTGGTATAAAATCTATGCACTGCTCAAAGCAGCTAAAAACTTGTCTTTACGTCGTTTGGAAACACCCACTCTATCACCATTGGACATAACGGCATGACTGCCCTCTCCACGAATGTACGTTTTTATCTCTGCTAAATTTACCAAGTATGATTTATGGCTTCTGAAAAAGTTGTAGTCTTTTAGCCTGTTTTCATATTCTTTCAAATTCTTAGACGTGGTAATTCGACTACCATTTTTAAGAAAGAAATAGGTGTATGCTCCATCTCCCTTGCAGTACAGTATGTCATCTGTTTTAAGAAATTGAAGACCTTTGTTAGTTGATAATGATATCTGTGGTTTCACTTCTGGTTTAGCCTCATTCGTAGACCGAGTTCTTACACGTTCTACCGCACCTTGCAGATGGTCTATGCATACTGGCTTAAGCAGATAGTCTACGGCATCAGAACGAAAAGCTTTTACAGCATGTTCTTCGTGTCCTGTTACAAAAATTACATTTTGCTCCTTATCTTTAAGAGATTCCAATACTTGAAAACCATCTCCATTGGCTAAGTGAATATCTAAGAATACTACGTCGGGCTTATGCAGATCAATGGCACTAATACCAGTTAGTACTCCGTCTGCAGTACCTACTATCTCTACATTTTCTACGAATGATTCTAAGAGTAACTCTAAGTTTTCTCTACTTTTTCTCTCGTCGTCGATTATTACAGCTCGTAACATAGTTTTCTTGATATTAAATGGTTAAACAAAAATTTAGCTCTTGATAAACTTACGGGCCTCTATGTGGTCCGCATATATCAATTGGATGAAGTAAGTGCCTATGGGCAAGTCAGCCACATTTACCTGTGAGGAAAAGGAAGAAACATGATGTTCTTTTCCTGTAATGTCTGCTATACGAATGCTGTTAGGCTCTATGCTTGGATTTATATGAAGCACATTTGCCGTAGGGTTGGGAAATACAGTAAACTCTACTTTATATTCTTTTTTGAAAGTCTTTGAAATATCGGCAATACTAACGGAGTTTAATGATGTTCCGTTTCTGTATTTATCACCAAAAGTGCCGTTGTCAAGGGAAGCATTTTTCCAATCATCGTTATCATCTCCATTATCTTGTGGGCTTTCCCAATCTTCAAAAACTAAAGTGTCATCACTATTAATGATGTCGCTGTCATAGATTATGTCAGCGTCTAAACTGTCTGCATGAGTTAATTTATCTTCTGTGCCTGACTTGTTTTCTTTTTTCTTATCATCATCTCCCCCCTCGGCAAGAGATACTCCAGTCATCAATACAATGCATATTGTGATGAGGACATATCTTATGGAATATAGCTTATTGTTCATATTGTAAAGATAACACCAAAATGTTTGCTTTTAAGATTTGGAATTGATAAACGGGATTTCTCGATTGAAAAGCGGTCGGAATTGACATTAAAGTGAAGATTCCCAGCAGTTGTTTGGTAAAATCAGTGAAAAGGAGAAAAGGAGCCTTGCGACTCCTTTTCATACTAAAAGCTAAGTTTATGAAAACTTTCTTACCGAATATGTAATAAGCATTTCCATAATGATGCCATACTCTAGTCTATTCTGATTTTTATTGGTTGTCTTAATCTCACATTAGCTGGTTTTCCTTGATTTTTTCCAGGGGTCCATTTGGGCATATTCATATATAGTTTTTTAGCTTCTCTCTCTGTGCCTAGTCCTGGATTAGAGTTTTTAAGTACCTTAAAATCAGACAAATTACCTCTTTTATCTACGACAAATTCAACAATAATGTTTACATCTTCACCTATTTCTAGAACTATATCCGGGATTACTAAATTGTCGACGATGTACTTATTCAGTGCTCTTTCTCCACCCGGAAACTCGGCTTGAATGTCTGGAAAATCGACTATTTTAGTAGACGAATCGATTCTTTGTTTTACTACGATTGGCGATATTGGACCAAGTTTGCCGATTATGTCCGGAGCGATTATAGCTTCCTTCACATCAAAAATATTCTCTACCTGCTTGATAAGAGCGGTAGGATCAAAAATGGATGCTAGTTCTACTTTCTTTTCTCTTTTTTCTTCTACTGGAGTTTCTTTTGGTGGTTCTTCGATAGCTCCCATAACGTACCATTCTCCATCATCATCGCTCTCGCTGGAGCTGTCAAGAATAGCATCGGAACCATAGGTAATGTTGAGTCCGAAGTTAACGAATAATAAAGCTAGGATTATCCCTATTTCGAATAGGATAATTCTGTCTGGACAGGTGCGGTTGGTTTTATTTTGCATAGGATTTTTGCTTGAGGATTGTACAGTAAAAACCTATTTATGCTCTAATTCTAATATGCTAAATGAACCAAATGTGCTGTTGACTTGAGCAGCGGGGTATACGTGTTCTTGTGTGCTGAGACCGAAAAGGCGTAATGTCTGTGAAAAGCCTTGGATTAATGCTGTTTATCCTTAAATCGCTCTTTTACAATAGTAGGAATAGGAGTAGGCTTGCCTTCTTCGTCAATTCTCACAAAAGTGGTGTTGGTAGTTGTTACTACATCTTCTTCACCAGTATATACACTTACTTTTCTAGCTTCTATTTTGAAGGTTACAGATGTATTTCCCATAGTAGCCACTTCCCCATAGATGCGGATTAGGTATCCTTCTTTAACTTTCTTTTTAAAAACAAGCTCGTCTACCTTCACGGTCACCATGTTAGGAGTGTGGCATATACTTAGTGCCATCGCACTCGCAGCTTCATCTATCCAAGCCATCATTATTCCTCCGAAAAGATTGCCATGAACACCTATGTCCTTGACCATACATACATGTGTAGTGATTAATTGCATTGGGGCAAAGGTAGGTATTGGTAAATTGAATTTATCTTATAATAAGTGTAAATTAAATGTCGGAGTAGACATCTACTAACCACCCCAATTCTCTCTATCCAAGCTTCTATAATGAATGGCTTCTGCAAGATGTTCCATTTCTATGGTTTCACTTCCGGACAGATCTGCGATTGTTCGACTTACTTTCAATATTCGGTCATATGCTCTTGCAGATAGATTGAGTTTGTTCATTGCATTTTTAAGAAGCAAAGATCCTTTGTTATCTATTTCGCAGTACTTGCGTATTAGGTTGCTTTCCATCTGTGCATTGCTGTAAAGAGGCAATTTTTCGAACCTCTTGTTTTGTAATTCTCTGGCTGTGATTACTCGTTGGCGGATAGCATCACTTTTTTCTTCATCTCCGCCTTGCTTATTTAGCTCGTCAAATTTTACAGGAGTTACTTCTATATGGATATCTATACGGTCCAATAGTGGTCCACTAATTTTACTCAAATATTTCTGAACTACACCAGGAGCACACACACATTCTTTCTCCGGATGGTTGAAGTATCCACAAGGGCAGGGATTCATACTTGCCACCAACATCATGCTGCACGGGTAGTCTACAGAAAACTTAGCTCTAGAGATAGTTACTCTTCTGTCTTCCAACGGTTGGCGTAATACTTCAAGTACCGTGCGTTTAAATTCTGGTAACTCGTCTAGGAATAAAACACCATTATGAGCAAGGCTTATTTCTCCAGGCTGCGGATGATTACCGCCATCTACTAGAGCGACATCACTTATTGTATGATGAGGACTTCTAAAAGGTCGCTGTGCCATGAGTGTGGCATTGCTGCCAAGTCTACCAGCTACCGAATGTATCTTGGTGGTTTCCAAGGCTTCGTGCAGATTAATAGGAGGGAGAATGGTGTTGAGTCGTTTGGCGAGCATTGTCTTTACTGCACCTGGTGGGCCTATGAGTATAATGTTATGTCCGCCTGCCGCAGCTATTTCCATAGCACGTTTTATGTTCTCTTGCCCTTTTACATCACTGAAATCAAAAACCAACTTATTGATTCCTTCGGCAAATTCATCACGTGGATTTACAGTAGTTCTATAAAATTATTTAGTGCCTTCTAGCAATTCTACTACATCCTTAAGACCTGTCATTCCATAGACTTCTAAATCTTTTACAATGGCAGCTTCCCGAGCATTTTCTGCCGGTACTATTAGTTTTTTGTATCCATCTTTTTGAGCTTGTATTGCTATCGGTAGAGCTCCTTTTATGGGTAGAATACTTCCATCCAAACTTAGCTCTCCCATTATGATGGTTTCTTCTAGCAGTTCGGTGGTTATGATTTCGCCCGCAGCCATCACACCTATCGCTATAGGTAGATCGTATGCAGAACCTTCTTTTTTGATATCAGCCGGAGCCATATTTATTACTACTCCTTTTCGAGGATAGGTGTAACCACTATTTTTCATAGCAGCGTT
Organism: Bacteroidia bacterium; assembly: GCA_028339355.1. Taxonomy (GTDB): domain Bacteria; phylum Bacteroidota; class Bacteroidia; order NS11-12g; family UBA9320; genus UBA9320. The sequence goes on along the minus strand of JAOLBX010000009.1, from coordinate 27,953 downwards.
TACTCTTGGCTGGCTTTCTTTTACTGCATTATCAGGTAAGCCTATGATTTGAGTTTTGGCACCTTGTCCTACATCCACTTCTACTGTGATGAGTTGAGCAGATATTCCGTATACAGCACTTCCATAGGTTTTTACGAGCATAGAAGGCAAATATAAAGTTAGATTGATATCTGTTTTGCATGTACGCAGTAATTTGAGGTTCTTTTATCTCTTTTGAAGTATATTCGTTCAAATAGTTTCCACAAAAAATAAGACTACTATGACTAGATCCTACCCAATCCTCCTCAACGAAATGCATAGAATATTTATCCTTATATGGTGTTCAATTCTCAATTTATCCGTGTATTCACAGGATGCCAATACTACTGCCCATGGGATAGATTGGGTAGTACAGACTAATTTGGTGCGGCCTTTATTTGGAGATGTAGAACTGGGATTGCAAAGAAGAGATAAAAAAAATGGCGACATTTTAGTGTTTGGTCGATTTATATGAACTGATCCGTATGATGCTCCATTAGGAGATTTTACCCGTTATACTCCAGGTTTTTACTCTGGAGTATATGAACAAACTGCTGTGGGTTATGGTGTTGGAATGCAATATAGATTTAGACCAAAATCAATAAGGAGTGATTATGATAAGTATCTTAAAACACGTCATTCTGGTCGGAATGCAGCTTTTTGGGGTCCATTTCTAGAGTACACAATTTATAATGCTGAGAGTTACATGTCATATGATAATATAGTGTCATCCGTACCGCTACTTAACAATACCGCAAGAACAGAGTCTTTGGCAGGAGGTCTAATAATTGGGGCCACTATTTTTGAAACAAATTCGTTTTATTCTGATGCTTATTTTGGCCTGGGTTTAGAGCGGTATAGTCAAACGAAATCCGCTCCAAGTTTTGACTATGATCCGCAAACAGGAACACTGGTATACATTGGGCGAACAAATGGTTATTCCTACAGTGATATCAGTTTACTTGTGAAATTTGGACTAAATATTGGACTTAAGCGGCAATAAGAATAAAGGCATATATATCAGTACTGTTTATTATATTGACCAGTCACGGAACCCAAAAGTGTTTTTAGGTCCATATTGTATGTATTCATCTCAATTGTGCGAAACCTTATTGTTGGCGACGATTTACGTCAGTTCATGAGATAACAGACAGGGTGTATTAAGGCTCTTTAAGTGCTATTGTAGGTTTACCTAATATGGATAAAAAATCAATTTAGTGGGAATTTAATTTTGGAATAGGAGCTTTTTTGCAATATATACATTATTTTAACCACGTTTTAACAGAAAATACTGAACAGTCTCTTTACGCATAAAGCTGAAAAAACAATAGCAATGTATGTGGCGAGGTGCTTCCGGAGATTAAATTTGGTCTAACTATTGTCGTTAAAAATAAAAAAATGAACAACTATAAATCAACCCTTACAATTATTGCCATTTGTTCCATTTTATTCAGCAGCTGTACGCAATGGTACAAAACTATTGAGATGAATGAAGTTTCTGCTGAATCACTGAACATGATGAGAAGGTATAAGCCGATTGTCACTATAGAAAATACCAATAGAGTTTTTAATATTAATAATATTTCTATCGAGGGAGATTCTATCAAAGGAGATCTGGAAAGAACCTATATTAGAGATCACAAGATCGATAGACATACGTTTTTAGTTCCTAGCGGACAACGTCGATATATAAGTAAGTTTTTGCATCTTCAGACTAGACAAGAACTAAGCGAAGGCCCATTTCAATTGCCTATCTCTAAGATCATTTTTGCGGAAGTACATGAAAAGTCTTTAGGTGCAAATATAATTGCTAGCCTAGGTATAGGTGCGGGAGTCTCTGTAGGTGCACTTCCAATATTGCTTATTATCGCTTGTAATTGTCCTTATGTAGCTGTTTTGCAACCGGATGGAACAGAAGTGTTCCAAGGGTCGCTATTTCCGGGAGCCATGTTTAAGTCACTTGCACGTGAAGATCGCTTGATATTGAACAATGTAAAAGCAGATGAAACAGGCAAAATAGAAATAAAAGTATTCAATGAATTAGAAGAAATACAGTATTTGGATAAGTTGTCCTTACTCGAAATTAGCCATAACAAAACATACCTTGGTTTGACCTCTAATTCTGAACTAATTTCTTTTGATGAAGGGGTATTACCTATAAATGCTATAACACAGAAAGGACTAGATGTCTCAGACTTGATAGTGTCAAAGGACGATATAAATTATAATTTTGATGATGCTGGAACTGAAGATGAGTTAAATAGTGTTGAGTTAACATTTGATAAAAGGACTCTAAAAAATAATGCTCAATTGGTCATCCGAGGTCAGCAATCCAAACTCTTAGAACAAACTGCAGAGTACTTCTTTCAGCAATTTGGTACGCAGTTTCCAAACTGGGTAGAACGCATGAATGACGTGGACAAAGAGAAGTATAATCAAAATGCTATTGAGCAAGGGATATCGCTCAATGCATATCTGAAAGTAAATGATAATTGGAAATATATCGGCAGTTATGAAAATGTAGGAGCAGTAGCACCAAGAGATATCTGTTTACCATTGAATTTAGAAAACTTAGGCGAAGAAATAGTAGTGAAGCTAGAAGCTGCACATGGCTTTTGGAATTTAGATCAAGTTTCAATTACCTCAGATTGGACTACAGATGTAGAAGTGGAAGAACTCCCGATGGTTTCGGCAGAAAACGAAAAGGGAGAAGATGTCTTAGAATTAATGTCAGCAACGGATAAGAACTATGTAGCTCAAGCCAATAAAGGAACGTTTACGATAACGAACTTTAGAAGTGAATCTAGTGCAAATAAGACCTATGCATTACTGGGCACTGGGTACTATAATCATACTCGTGAGTATACCAATAAACCAAACAAAGACGCTCTAAGAGCAATGAAAAAAATGAAGTATTCATCTCACTATATGGCTAGACTAATAGACCTACAAAACAAGTTAGTAGTATCTAATAATAAGTAAAGAATGCGTCGAGTTACTGGAATAGAATTTCGCGTTGTACAAATCCTTATGCTTATTAATATTTGGATAGTTGGGTTGATTGTATACCGAAACCCTAAAACTTCATATTTTGCTGTAAAACAGATGTTTAAACAGTTTAAAAATGCGGCACAAGGTTTCGAAATAAGCCAAGGCATTTATAATTCAGGAAGGTATACTTGGGATATGTTTAATCCGAGTTGGCCTTCGAACTCATTCAATCGATTTTACAAAACTCATCTTAGAGAATATCACCCCATTGAGAATTCTCCTTCAATACTGAGACGTATTTTGGTTGCTATTACAAAGAAGTGTCCATTGCAATGTGAGCATTGCAGCGAATGGGATACACTGAATGAGAAAGATCATATGACATTTGAAGATATCTGTGGTCATCTAGACAGATTTGTAGCTGAGGGTGCTGCACAATTGGTTTATTCTGGTGGGGAACCCCTAAACAGATACTCAGATTTAGTCAAACTAATAAAAAGGTACAACGGAAACTGTGATCAATGGGTCTATTCATCTGGATATAACCTCACTCAGGAGAAGGCTTATGAGTTGGCCAGTGCTGGACTTAATGGTATAGCTATTAGTCTTGATCACCAAGTAGAAGAATTACACAATCTATTTAGAGGAAACCAAAAATCATTTCTTTGGGTAAAAAAAGCTTTGGAACATTGTAAGGAAGCAGGGTTATTAGTGAGTATAAATTCTTGCTTAACTAAAGAATATATCAAAGCCGATGGCTTTGATGACCTTGTAAACTTACTCTCGGGTTGGGGAGTTCCTATATTGAATATAATAGAGCCTCGAGCAGTTGGTCATTATGCAAATAAAGAGGTCGAATTATCCATTTCAGAACAGCAATATTTAGAAACAAAAGTGATGCACTACAATAGTGCTAAAATAAAGGGTGTACCTGTAGTTTTATACCCTGCAATGTTTAGAAAAGGACTACCCTGCGGTGGCGGACGAAGCTATTTATTTCTAGACTCAGATGGCACATTACTCCCGTGTCCGTTCTGCAGAACTCCAATTACCAATCATTTGGAAGTATCCAAAAAATGTGAAGCCGATAAAATGGTTGCTTAATTCCATATGCAGCAGGTAACTGAAGCCACTAAAAAAACTGCACTTAGAATTCTCGTATCGTCTTTTGGTGACAATCCAGGGGCACTTTGGGTGATAAAAAAGAAAGGAAATTTAAGAAAGCGTTTAGCGGTATTATGCTTGTTTTGCTTGGAGGTATCTATGCAGAAACAAGGGGCATACTTGACAACGGATAACAATGGAGTAGCCCTAATATTTAAGAATACAGCGAGACAAAATCCTTTTAAATGGATTTGGGGATATATCCAATTGGGCAATAAATGTATTGGTTGGGATAGAGCGTATTCCATCATTCGAAGAGAAAGGACTATTCAGGGAAAACGTCCTAAGAGAGAGCATTTATACTTTTGGATGTTGGCTGTAGAAAACAATAGTTTTGGACTAAGTACCATTATAGAAATTCGAGATTTCACCTATCAGCTGTCGCAGAAGTATAATCTCCCTATTTATGCAGAAACGTCGTTGCCAAAAAATCGATTGATGTATGAGCGTTATGGTTTCAAGGTATATGATACATGGATCATTGAAAAAGAAGAAATTACATTGTGGTTTTTAGCTAGAGAGCCTATTAATTAAGCATTATCCTCCTTTTTGAAAAGCTTCAGATTCTTGTTTGTGTTTGGGGTGAAGTGTTCCAAATAGTTTGTCCCAGATGATGAGGAACAATCCGAAATTATGATTCACATATCTATGATGCTGGTTGTGGTGTATTGAGTTAGTAAAGATATGCAGAGATTTGGCCTTGCCTCCCCTGAGCTCATATCCGCAATGTCCATAAACACTCATAAAAAGTAAAAAAGCAGAAAATATAAGTAGGACACCCGTATGAAGAGGTATGAAAATAGCTACCAATGGAATGATGCCTATTTGTATAACAGCCTCTAAAGGATGAAACGAAAATGCACTGAAAGGATTGGGAGTATGCGATTGATGGTGTATGCTATGTATCTTTTTAAAGATGGGTTTCCAATGTAGAAATCGATGGCCTAAATAGAAGTAGATATCGTTTAAGCCTATAACAATGAAAAAACTTAGAAAGGTGTAAGTGTAACCATATTGTTCATTGTCAGTATATAGCGAAGTAAGATCATTGGCTGCACAAATATCAATCACTCCTCCAAGCAAAGCAAAAATGAACATTGACCAAACCGTATGCATAACTTCGTTACGCGTAATGATGGAAGAATAAGTCTTTTTGTTGAGACTAAATGTTGCGTATTTTTCTGGTGATTTTCTAAATTTAAAATAGAAGAACAGAATTGATAAAAAGGCAAATTCAGGCAAAATTATACTCCAAATCATTGATTTTCAGGGTTTAATTTAGTGTTCCAAGCTTCCCATCCATTTGATTTTAGAAGTTTAAAATGAGAAACAAATGCATTGAACAGACTACTCTCATAGTTGTATGTCAAACCATGTTCTTTGGCCACTTTAATTACCATGGGACTGATTTTTTTGTAATGTACGTGCGAAATATTTGGAAACAAATGATGTGCAACGTGATGGTTAAATCCACCCATCATCCAATTTATTACCTTGGAATCTGTAGCATAATCTGTGGTTGTTATCAGTTGATGATGAGACCAAGAATGTGCCATTTTACCATCGGCATCTGGCAAGGGAAATTTAGAAGTAGTGGCAACATGAGCTGGAACCAATGCTAAGGTGATAGTGATGCCAGCGGCATAGTTCATAAGTGCGTATGCTCCAAGTATTTGCCACATCTCAAAGTCTGCAATAGACAATGGAATGATAATGATGTAAGAAAAATAAAAGACCTTAAACAAAACAATTTCGAACCATCTAGAAGTGGAGCACTTTATTTTGCGTTTTCCATTTTCGTCACGCTCTAGTAGGTCTTTGAAATCCCTAATTAGTAACCAATTGAATGTATAATGAAGAAAGAGCAAAGGAATGTAAATGTGTTGGTAGCGATTTGCTTTTCTTATTTCATCAGAAGGAAAAATACGAACAAGCGAGGATTGCTTTAAATCTGAATCTTCGTTTAAAATGTTGGCGTATTTGTGATGGGAGAATACGTGCCTTGCTTTCCACACATGCGAGCTTGCACCCAGAAAATCGAATGTACGAAGCAGAATACTATTTATGGTTTTGTTTTTGGATGCTAGACCGTGTGCTGAATCGTGTGCTACATTAAGTCCTAGTAAAATAGCCAATGGTCCCATTAGAATATAACCTACGAGGGTATATACAGTAGGAGAATGAAAAAGAAAGATGAAATAGAAGCTAATGTATAGCGTCAGCAGAAAAAGCCCTTTATGATAAAAACCTAGGTTAGCATACTTGGATTTAGAAGACCTCTTAAAATAACTATTTACTTCAAGCTGGAGTTGTTTTAAAAAACCATCAGTTTCGGGAAGATATTCTATTCGGTTATAGCTTTTCAAATTAGATAATTGTATGCAAGTTTCTAGTGTAAAAAATTGAAACTCTAGTGTTTAGTCCGCATCTTGTTTTGTAAACAGTCTAATAAGAGTGTTTTATACGTTCGAAACAAATATACGTGATGCTGAAGGTATTATTAAGAATAATTGTAGATCTGATTAGTGCAATAAATGCGGTATGCATTCAGAAGGAGTAAATCCTTTATTTTGTTTTAGCTTGATTGCCTAACATTGCAGAGAATTATTCGAGTAAATTTCGAACATAAATATGGCCACAAAAACTGATATTCAAAAAGTAGCTAATTTGCTACATCATTCAATTGAAACACAAGTTCCAGTTTCACCCATAAGAGAAATTATAGGCACCGAAGATTTAGATGCGGCCTATGCAGCTCAAGATATAAATGCCCGCAGAAGAGCAAAGGCAGGTGATATTATCACTGGTAAAAAAATTGGGCTTACATCTTTTGCGGTACAAGAACAATTAGGAGTGGACCAACCAGATTATGGCGTGTTGTTTAACACTATGGAAGTAAATAATGGTATCCTGTCTTTCTCTGAATTAATGCAGCCCAAAGCGGAGGCAGAGATAGCCTTTATGATGGCAGAAGACCTAGAAGGAGACATCAATATGAGTGACCTAATAGAGGTGATAGAGTACGCTACTTGTGCCATAGAGATTGTAGGGAGCAGAGTGGCAGATTGGAACATTAGAATTACTGATACTATAGCAGACAATGCTAGTGCTAGTCACTATATTCTTGGTGATGCCAAGGTGAACATAGAGGATATTGATTTGGCAGCGTGTAAAATGTCAATGCTAAAGAATGGAGAAGTAGCATCCGAAGGGAGTGGTGCAGCATGTATGGACAACCCTCTAAATGCAGCGTTATGGCTAGCTCAGACGATGGCTAGACAAGGAAACCCACTTCGAAAAGGTGAAATTTTATTATCAGGTGCTCTAGGGCCAATGGTGGTCATAGAAAAGGGAGATGAATTTGTAGCAGATATAGAAGGGTTGGGAAGTGTGAAACTAACGATTAACTAGAGTATAGACGTATCATGAAAAAAGCAGCGATAATAGGAAGTGGTAATATTGGTACAGATTTACTTATTAAAATTATACGAACGTCTAAAGTAATAGAGGCAGCATGTTTTGTAGGAATTGACCCTGAGTCTGATGGACTTGCGAGAGCCAAGAGAATGGGTGTAGAGATTTGTTCTACGGGTATAGATGGATTGATAAAGATGCCTATTTGGAAAGATATAGATGTAGTATTTGATGCCACTTCTGCCAAGGCCCATTTATATAATTTCAGTAAGATGGAAGCTTATCCAGAAAAGAAAATGGTGGATCTTACACCTGCTGCAATTGGACCTTATTTTGTACCAGCGGTAAATGGAGACAAAGAGCTAAGCAGTAAGCTAGGCCTGAATGTGGATTTATCAGGAAGTGATCGGGTGAATGTAAATATGGTCACATGTGGTGGTCAAGCTACTATTCCTATAGTGGCCGCCGTTAGCAGAATAGCTAAGGTACATTATGGCGAAATAGTAGCCTCTATTGCGAGTAAGTCTGCAGGTCCAGGTACACGTGCCAATATTGATGAGTTTACTGAAACCACTTCTGGAGCTATCGAAAAAGTAGGTGGAGCCACAAAGGGAAAGGCAATTATTATTCTCAATCCGGCAGAACCCCCATTGGTTATGCGAGATACTGTCTTTACGCTGAGTGATCAAGCTGACAGGGAAGAGATACGAAGAAGTATTCATGCTATGGTGGCCGAGGTACAGAAATATGTACCAGGATACACGCTGCATCAAGAAGTACAGTTTGACGATATTCTGGAAGAGGAGCCAGTTTTTATAGAGGGAGTGGGCTACAAATGGGGATTGAAAACTACAGTGCTTTTACAAGTTATAGGAGCGGGGCATTATTTACCCGAGTACGCAGGAAATTTAGATATAATGACAAGTGCAGCTTTGGCTGTAGGAGAAAGAATAATTGAATAATATGAATGAAACTAAACTTTATATTCAAGATGTGACCCTTCGTGACGGAATGCATGCCATTCGCCATCAGTACAAAAAAAAAGATTTGAAAGAGCTGGCAATCTCGCTGGATAGAGCTGGAGTAGATGCAATAGAAATAGCACATGGTGATGGACTTAGTGGTAGTAGTTTCAATTATGGATTTGGAGCGCATACAGACTGGGATTGGCTAGAAGGTGTAGCTGAAGAGTTGGATCATGCAGTTTTAACAACTTTGCTTTTACCAGGTATTGGTACTATCGAAGACCTAAAGAAAGCGTATGACCTAGGAGTGAAGTCCGTGAGGGTAGCCACGCATTGCACAGAAGCAGATGTAAGTAGACAGCACATAGAAGCTGCCAAAAAACTTGGCATGGACGTAGGTGGATTTCTAATGATGGCTCATATGAATGAGCCTGCTAAACTTGCCGAACAAGCTAAGCTAATGGAAAATTATGGAGCCGACTGTGTATATGTTACAGATAGTGCAGGAGCACTAATGATGGATGGTGTGGCGGACAGAATGAAAGCATTCAAAGACACACTAGATAGTAAAACTGAGATAGGAATTCATTGTCACCATAACTTAAGTCTAGGAGTAGCTAATACGATAGTAGCTATGCAGCATGGAGCTACTCGTCTAGATGCTTCTCTGGCAGGGATGGGAGCGGGAGCGGGAAACTGTCCTCTAGAAGTGCTAATAGCTGTCCTCAACAAAATGGGAGCGGTGCATAATTCTGATTTACTGCATTTGATGGATTTAGCAGATGACGTCATACGTCCTTTGCAAACTAGGCCTGTACGAGTAGATAGAGAAACACTAAGTCTCGGATATGCAGGAGTATACTCTAGTTTCTTGCTTCATAGTGAACGAGCAGCTCAGAAATACGGTTTAAATACAGCCGATATATTACAAGAGCTAGGTAAGCGTAAAATGGTTGGTGGCCAAGAAGATATGATTGTAGACGTAGCTCTAGATATGCTAAAAAACAAGTAATTTTTTTGAACTAAAAAAAGTGGGGCGATTCAATCAATTGAACCGCCCCACTTTTGGAATAAGCCGTTTTGTCTTATTGTTTAATCATTACTTCTTGTATAACTTGTCCATTGAGAGTGGCTACACAGTAGTATACTCCTGAAGTTAAGTCCTTAGTATCAATGGTAAATTCATTGATACCTGAAGGCAGGTTTCCATTAGCAGTTACCGTAACACCAGAAACTCCGACATTTAGGTTACTTACTACCTTCCCTTTAATTGCACCGTTTTCTTTTTTGGAACCATAGTCAAAATCTGCTATGAAAGTAACTCCTGATTTAACAGGAATCACCTTGTAATGATAATTGACCCCTGGTGTCCCATCATAGTCACTATAACTTTTGGCATACATACTAAGCACAGCTATCTGCGTATATATAGTCCCATCATATACCCTACTTATTTCTATTTCCTCTGCCTGAGTACTTACATCATTCCAAGTCAAGAAGGTTCTGCCTGTATATGCTTTATCCGTTGCACTAAGATTAAGCGAAAAAGTGGATCCTTGGTCATAGGCACCACTGCCATATTTGGAGGACTCGTGACCTCCCCAATGATCTGTTTAAGTGGTAACTCTGTATGTGGCTGTGGTTCCAGGGTTTAGATTTTTATGTCTCTAGCTCCTTACAGTACCTGCTAATGTTGCTATTAGTGTAGTGTTTTGATAGATTTTGTATCTGTGATCAGCTTCCGGTATATCGGTTGCCTTGTCCCAAGTTATATCTATATAATTGTCGCTTACGTCATCAGATGCTTGTACATTAGTTGGTTTTTTTATTGCTGCTGTAGATGCAGTAACTGGGTTATTAGAATTAACGGTTGTTTTACATTCTACGTCCGTTACACAGGAAATATATGGTTTTCTCCCTGAGTAATGCCAAGTGGTATAGAATGTGCGTGTTTGGCTGGGTCCAAAAGCAATATTTGTGGATCCCGCACCTGCAGTTCCTCCTACAGCCAAACCAAACCACACGTTGCTATCTGAGTGACTTGTCTTGCGTCCATATACATATGTGCTGTAATTACTGCAACTACAAAAATTTGTATATCCTGCAGAATATGAAAATGTTAGGTAATAATCTGAGCCATTAGCTTTGTAACTATAATTGTGCCCAGCATTAATAAAACCAACAAAGCAAAACATAAATAAAGATAGAAAAACGAGGTACTTTTTAAGAAGTAAGGGAAGATACATTTATCAATACTACGGCATTATTTTGCGAATTTGAAATGCTATTTTATTTAATTATTTGCCTCTTTCATAATTCACTTTAGATTTATATAATTAGAATAGTTGATAAACAGTGTGTTATGTGTTGAGTGATTATTTTAAGATTAAAATACACTGTTTAAAACCAAGGATTATACGATACTTTTTAATAGATTCGTTATCAAATGCGGTTAAAAACTACCCTCTTTTGTATTTGTTTCTTGGTAAGCAACGTCGTCGTTTCTCAGACTCGATCCCAAGATTCTTCTACTCTGAAAGCTCTGTATAATAATACTGACGGGCCAAATTGGAACAATAATGAAAATTGGAATTCAGGATCTCTCAACCAGTGGTTTGGAATCAGTCTCAAAAACAGACTATGGTTTGGGCCATATTATAAAACCGGTTCACAATTTGGTTTAGTTTTGGGAGGAAAGCTAAATGAATTTTTACAATTTAGCTATGCTGTGGAATGTCTCAGCAAGTACGCACTGGATTTTCGGGCAGTAGTCATGAGTTATCCATTGGATTCAATATGAAAGACAAAAAGGTAAATACAGTCAACTCTTTAAGATTTTTTTAAGCAATGATGAAATTTTTAAAATCAATTATACTTACAATCACGTTAGCTGTATTACTTGCGGCAAATGTGGTAGATTATTTTCAAAAAGCAAATGCACATATGGCAAAGAAAAATTATGCTCTAGCCATAGAAATGTATGAGAAAGCTCTTGAGTCTCCAAGTCTTGGAACAGATAAAAATAGAGAAGCAGGAATAGTTAAAGGTTTAGCATTAGCTCATCTAAAAACAAAGAATTACCTGATGAGCGAAATCTATTTTGAAAGACTAATGGCTGCGGAATCTCAGGATTCAGAAGTATTACTAAGCTATGCTAAGATGCTCCAAACTCAAAAGCGTTATGACAAAGCCATAGAAATATACAATGCTTGGGGTGTTGCTTCTTACAAGGAATCAGAAGCAAATGGGTTCAAGTCAGTTTGTGAGAACTTTTTGTCTAACAATATGTCTTCTGATCTTTTCCAGATCTCCCCTTTAGAATTTAACAGTGCCAAGTATTCAGAGTTTTCTCCTTTTATACACCCTAGGGGTTATCTAGTCTTTACATCAAATAGACCTATAGCTAAATCTAACAGATTGAAAATAAATGGTGAACTATCTACAAACTTGCTTAGGACAAAATCTCTAATTAAAGAGGAGAGTGGGGATGTACAGAGGATTAAAAATTTAGATCGTAGTATATATAACCAAGGCTCAGCTTGCTATGATGCCTCAGGCAATAAGATGTTCTTTACTGCCAATGTCATCAAGAAGGTCGAAATGTTTTCTAAGGATGAAGTTCAGTATACACTGGGAATATATGAATCTAGATTTGATGGATTCAAGTGGTCAGTACCAGTTTTACTTAACTTCTTTAAAACCGATTATAATTGTGCCTATCCTGCTGTTTCTTCAAATGGAGACACCTTGGTTTTTTCGTCTGATGTATCAGGTGGTACAGGAGGAATGGATTTGTATATGGCTGTAAGAAGAGGTGATAAATGGAGTAGAGCGGAAAATCTAGGATCAGATGTAAATTCAGGAGGAAACGATGTTTTCCCATTCATAGTGCCAAGCGGAAATGTAAATGAAATTTATTTTGCTTCAGACGGACGACCTGGACAAGGAGGTCTTGATATTTTTTCTACGGTTTCCACCGACTTTGTATATTCTGAACCAGAATTGCTCCCGGGACCTATTAATTCTTCGTATGACGATTTTGGATTTTGCTCAACGTTGGATAATAGCTTTGGTTATTTTAGTACAAATAGAGAGGGAAGTGATGATATTTATTTCTTCTCAAACAAGGGGTATGAAATTAATCATCTATCACCAATAGAAGAAGATACAATTGCACTGGTAAATGATGATAGCAATAATAGTAAGGAGTATGAGACGATCGTAAAACACGGAATAGAAGAGGTTGTTCCTGATCCAACCTTAGACAGTAAAATACAAGAAATAGAAGAGCCTGAAGAAGAGACTGAAACCTTGTTAGCAGATGAAGATTTAAAGCCAACTTATGCCACTAAAACAGTGCACACTGATCCACCTTCAGACGGAAGAGACTATGATGCCATAATGGGCGATGATGGAACAACAATATATAAGCTTAGAGAATCCAAAACAAAGCCAGTACTAATTGTTGATAGTGATGAAAGTGTCGCTGTAAACTCAACGAGTTATTACGAGGAAGGAGAGAAAGAACTAATATTTGTAGATGGGAAAGAGGTCTACATAAGTAAAGGATCTTCTATGTATGAAATACATAAAGCTGTGGTTGCAGCGAGAGCTGAGAATACTGGTGATTGGTCTGATGCTTCAAGAGATGTTTATATATCGGAAAAACACTCAGAACCTAGGATTAGTGGAGCTGACTATTTATCTATTAGTGACGCTAGAGGGTATTTTCTAGTGTTTTATTCTGCTAAAAATTTGAATAGTTTAAAGTTATATAGAGACCAAAATTATTCAGATGCAACTCTCATTGAAGGAAAAAACGGTTTCTACATGTTGACTTATCCTTTGTCAGAATACGAAGCTGAATCTCAGACGATGTTTAATAACATGAAGTCTAGATTTTCTCAAGCCTGGATTTATAAAGCAAAATAAGTTATTCTTTTTGTGATGCTGACCAAATATATTGGATTACAAAGGATTCAGTTAACAGTCAGTTTTTAGGTTAGCTTAAATATAGTTTTTTATCTGGCCCAGATAATCATCAACTTTAATACGGGCTAGACCATTTAAGCCTTAAGAAGAGTAACAAATCCATATAGAAATTTATATTATGAAAAAAGGAATGACAAAAGTAAGTGTAATGTATCCTAGTGGAGATGGCAAAACATTTGACATGGACTACTACCGCAACAAGTATTTACCAATGGTAGGCGAATTATTAGGCGATAGTCTAAAAGGTGACACCGTAGAAAAGGGACTAGGAAGTGTAGAGCCAGGATCTATTCCTCCTTTCCTGGCTATGGGCAATATGTATTTTAATTCTGTTGAAGAATTTGGAAACTCGTTTGGACCAAATGCGGCTAAGATTATGGCAGATTTGCCAAATTTCACCAATGCTGAACCGGTTATTCAAATAAGCGAAGTAATGTCTTAACGATTTAGTGCTTTCTTACGTTGCTAAAATTACGTACGGTGCGAAACGAAAAAAAGGACCCAAATTCTGAGTCCTTTTTTAAATGGTTTAATTGGAAGTTTTATTTGACCTCTTTCAATAGCGTAGTCGCTGCTAGCTTACCTAATTCGTTAGAAGCTAATGGACTTGCTCCCGTTATTAGCTTTCGGTCTACTACTACCGTAGCGTCAGATTCCGTATTTACAATATTAGCTCCAAGGCCTTTTAGTTTTTCACTTAGTCCATGAGGCATATTGCCTGGCAAATACCCAATCATAGGTGTCTGGGCATCAATAGCATCTGGGAATACAGCCATATTGTATCCTTCATAGATAAATTGTTGATTATCAAGTGTAGTGGCCAAAAATGACCCTGGTCCGTGGCATAGACTGATTGTAAATAAATCATTATTATGTGCCCAATTCAATATTTTTCCAACGTTTCTATCTTGTGGTATACCAATCATAGCACCGTGGCCACCTGGTACAAAAACGGCAGCATACGATTCAGTGTCATTGAATGAAGAGTCTATAAACTCTTTTAGATTCAACGGTTGTTCAAAGCTGCTTTTTAGTTCGTTATAAATTGCTTTGACATTCTCATCTTCATTTGGGAATGCCCACATTTCAAAAACTACTGGTTTACCTGTTGGAGTAGCTATTTCGAAATTAAATCCTGCATTTTTAAGATGCAACATTGGTAATAGAGCTTCTATAGGATGATTTCCTGTAGAAAATAACTTGTCATTTTGCATTTTCAGGTCTTTGTTCTCAGTGAAAATCACTAATATCTTAGACTTGTTACCTTGGTATTTTTCGTATTCGATATTTTCGAAATCAGTCTTTTGAACTGTCGCTAACATCAAAGCAAGTTTTGATGGGGTATATGATCCATCTGCTTCTAGTTTTGGTCTAGAGGTAAAGTATAACACTATACCTGCAATAATTAAGATTCCGGCTAAGCCGATTAATACTTTTTTCATGATGATTTATTAAAGATTTTATTTTTTATGTGATTTAATTAGTCTTGGCTTACTTGTATTACAATTTTGCCTTTTGCTCTTCCTGTTGCAAGATGTGTGAATGCTTCAATACCCTTTGAGAATGGATATACTTTATCCACTATAGGTTTGATTTTGTCATTTTCTACCATCGTTTTGATTTCACCTAAATGTGCCCCATTTGGATGCATGAAAATGAATTTGTATTCTGCGTCTTTTGCACTTGCAAGTTTTGCAATTTCTTCGGGTAACTTGTATTCTGTCATTCCAAACATCTTTGCACTATCTTCATCCAAAGGACCAACAACACTTATTACTTTTCCTCCTTGTTTAACTACTTGAAATGCCTCCAAAGTGTAGTCTTTTCCTAGAGTATCAAATACTATATCTGCATCTTTTACAATGGTTTTATAGTCCTCTGTTTTATAGTCAATCACTCTATCTACTCCAAGCTCCTTTACCCAAGACACATTGGCTATACTGGTTGTAGTGTACACATAAGCACCTTTAGCCTTGGCATACTGAATAGCAAAACTACCCACACCACCAGATCCAGCGTGAATCAATACTTTGTCATTTTCTTTTATACCAGCGTACTCCAATGATTGCAATGCAGTAAGACCTGCTAACGGTAAACCAGCAGCTTCTTCAAAAGAAATGTTCCCTGGTTTTTTAGAAACTGCAGCACTTGTTACAGCCACATAATCTGCTATAGTACCCATTTGTTCTTGTGGTACTCTAGAATAGACTAAGTCTCCAATTTCAAAATTCGTAACTTCATCTCCTTTTGCTACAACTATTCCGCTTACATCGTAAGCCATAGTACTTGGAAATGGAAGAGGAATCAAGATTTGTAAGTTCCCAGCTATTATGCTTTTGTCTATAGGATTAATAGCTGCTGCTTTAACTTCGATAAGAATATCTTGAGCGTTTACTGTAGGTTTACTTACTTCGTTAATAGCTAAACTATCGGTTATATCACCATATTTAGTTACTTGTAATGCTTTCATTTTACTTTGTGTTTTATAATGATACAAAGGTAGAATGAGGGTGCCTGTAAAAATTAACCCTATGGTAAGAAAGCTAATTTTTCGCTTTTTTTACTCGTATGCGGCTCAAGCTTTGCTGTGTGATGCCTAGATAGGATGCTATGTGATAGTTGCGAGTGTGCTGCTCTATGTCCGGGTATTGTTCTAAAAATAAATCATACCTTTCTTCAGCAGTCAATTGCATTTGGTTCAATATTCTCCTATGCAGACTAACCACATGTCGCTCTAAGTTGTGCCTTTGAAAGGACTCAAATTCTGGAAATAGCTTATGTATGCCATCCAGTTCTTTGGCGTTGAACTCTATGACAGAGGAATCGGTAAGACACTCTACGGTTAGAGTGGCTAGTTCATTGGTGTATATAGCAATGAAATCACTTATCCACCAGTTTTTTATAGCAAATTGTAAGGTGTGTTCTTTCCCGTTTTTATCCAAGCAGTATGATCTTAAACAGCCAGCAGTAACAAAGAATGTCTTATTAACGGAGTTTCCTTCTCTTATTAGTAGCGAGCCTTTTTTGAGATCCCTCTCTCTGGCAATAGCAAATATGTGCTTTTTTGCATCTATGCTCAGAGGCATCTGGCTTTCTATCTTACTGATTAGATCTTCCAACATTCAATAATAGGTTTAATTATTTATTCATCAAATTGCTCTCACATTTTTATAGAGGGTACTGACTAGAGGAATATTCTGTTTGTATCGTAAATCAAATTGCACTATTTTCGGATTAGAAAGCTCATTACACTTGATTCCTTAATACTATGATAAAAACCTACCTCACTCCTGCCGTAATGCTATTTACTCTTTGCTCCAAATTATTTTTGCAAGCGTGCACACTATCGACCATAGTTGACTCCATTGCTGGCGGGATTAGGACAGGCCCTAAAACGCTTAATACGGTTCAATTTAAGTTTTCACCTCAAGCATCTTTGAGTATTGCTAATGATGCAGAATATTTTGATTTTATGCAAAATGCAGAATATCAAGTAGGTTCGTTTCACGGACCCTTGAAAGGTGAGTTAAACTCGTATAACGTTCAATGCCTCGGGGACAATTCTTCTCGATTTTTGACTACTGTGACTTCCATGAGCTTTTCTGAGAGTACCAATTGGGAATGCCAAATTGATGAAAACCAATATGAAGATTGTTTCTTATTGAATGATTTATGGATAGGCAAGAGTATGACAGTTAAAGACCGATTGAATAAGGAAGAAAAAAACTTTTCTTTTAGCCTCTCTGAATCAAGTAGCATTGTAAAAATGCTTTTAGGAAAAGGCTTGACTGAACGAATATTTGGAATGAACTACGATACTCTTAGTGATAGGTTGATTAAAAAAGCCGCAGGAAAAGCAGCCAAGTACATACGTAAGAATACATAAGGGTTTAGTTATCGAAATATTCGATCCTCTTACCTTGGAATTATTTACCAGAAGCACCTTCTTAATCCAAGGCTATTATTGAAGAAGCCAAATGTCTCTTCCTTAGATTTTTGTAGCTTCACAAAGCAAATAATAAAACCTAATCAAAAACCCACTTGTTTAACCCTTAACATTGTAATTACAAACCATGTATACTCAAAGAAGATTCCCATTCAAAAGTGTTCTTATCTGGACAAAGCGAGAAATTATCTTTTTTCGCAATCATTGCCACCCTATTTACTATCGTATACGAATTGCTAGATATGAGATGGCTCCAAGTCCCCCTTGCACCAGTAGGTCTTATTGGCACTGCCGTAGCGTTTATGGTTGGCTTCCAGAACAATGCAGCTTACGACAGAATATGGGAAGCCCGCAAAATTTGGGGTGGTATCGTTAATGCATCTAGATCTCTAATTATTACCGTAAAAGATAGTTTTTATATGCATCGATCTGAGGCCAATAAAGATGAATCTGAAACTCTGCAGATTATCACTCATAGACACATCGCTTGGTTGACCGCTCTGCGTTATGCTTTGCGGACTAAGAAGCCTTGGGAAGCCTCGTATGAAGGTGCCCATGAAGCATCGTTTCCTTATAATATCCCTGAACATAGAACGACATTAGAGGAAGAAATCAAGCCATATCTATCTACAGAAGAGTTTGAATATGTAATGAGTACTGATAACAAACCCAATTCGCTTATCAGCTTACAGTCTAAACATTTGAGACAAGTAACTGATGAAAAAAAACTATGGGACTTCAGCTTATTGAACCTACAGCAGATGCTTCAAGAGCTAACTGCACTACAAGGAAAGGCAGAGCGAATCAAGAACTTCCCATATCCAAAACAATATGGTAGCATAGGCTATCACTTTGTACACATTTTTATGTGGTTACTGCCTATGGCTATAATCCCTTCATTTGCAAAAGTAGGTGTCAATATTGCTGATACCCATCCACTAATAGGGGAATTATTTGTTTGGTTTAATATTCCTTTTACTGTTATTGTTATTTGGGTATTCAATACTATGCTAAGAGTTGGATTAGCTGGAGAAAATCCTTTTGAGGGTACTCCAAATGATGTACCTATTTCCAATATAGCAAGAGGTATAACGCGTGACATACTTCAAATCATAGAGGAAGATCCTAAGAATGTTCCTGTACCATTTGAGAACATGAATGATATTCAGATGTAGGAAGGTGTCAGGACAGATTTTGTAGTTATCAAACCTTTATAGATAATCCAGCGAATTAATCCTATCTGCTGAAATTCCCTAAACTTGAAGTTATTAAGTATTCCAAGGAATAGGGACTTCATATCTGGTTTCAGCCTTTTAATGTTATTAATTTTTGGGTATTTTAGACATTAATTGACTTCAAGCGATTTGATAATTGAATTTGTGTTGTTTAGGTCCATCACATCAAAATGCATTTAGTTGATTGTCTTGATTAAACTATTGAGTTTAATCACTGAAGAATCGATAATGAACTTACTTCAAATACTTCTCCAACAAACTAGATACAGATGCAGAAACGGAGTTTTTACTTATTTCTGCTGATGTGGCAGGGTCTAGCATTTCTTTCACTTTAGCTTCTACTTGTGATAATGGCTTTTCATCTGGTGGTTCAGGGAAAAGGTTTTGTTCTTTAAATAATCTTCTAGTAACAGTGGCCACTTCATGAGCACCTTTATAGTTGCCTTGTTGCTCCAGTAAATAAGCCAAAGCTATTAAACCATAAGCGTCATCTGCTTCTGGATCTGCTTCTTTTCTGAGTTGATAGTATTTCTTTATTAATCCGCTGGCAGTTTCGAAATCTCCCTTGGCGATAGACACAAACGATTTGTTGAAATGATCTATGGTATACATTCCCATAGCACCCGTTTCAAAACTAATTCGCATACTCTCGTTATAGAAATTTTCTGCTCGGTCCATATTGCCTATTAGTCTCCACATCTCGGCATTCATATGAGCTCGATACATCAGCCACTGCTGATTGCCAGATGAAGCAGCCAAATCACTCAATTCGATGCTCAACTCAGCTAAACGAGAGGTGTCCAGTTTACGTTGAGAGTTTCGGCACAAAGATGTAAGTGCTCTACCTGTTAGGGTGTCATTTTTAGCCTCCCTACCGATCTCCAGCACTCGATTGGCTAGTTGTATAGATTCGGCGTCTTTACCTTCTTTAAACAGCTGATATGCTTGTTTCAGCATTTCTTTAGGTGACTCTTCTGGAACCAGTTCCTGAGCCTTTTCATCTGATGAATTTTCATTGGGAACTGAACAACTCGCCAAGAGGATTATAGCTAGCATACATATGCAATTGGTGACTTTCATTGATTTCTTTCTTTTGGTAAAAATAAGTATTGTAGTTTATTCCGAAAATGAAAGTTTTATATCATTTGAATTATTAGACAAATGTATCCGTGTTTAAACTTGGAAATCTCACACTCCGTATTGTGTGTGACGCTTGCTAAGTTGAAGTCTTATACGACTAAACCATTATTTGTCTTAGACTCAGACAGAATAGGACAATAGATAAGCATAACCCAATAACAAAAGTGTAGTAGCTATATCTCAACAAGGTGTATTTACTATTAAGTACTTTTCCTAAGAAGTATAAATCTCTTGAAAGCGTTTTATACAAGTAGACCAAACCTATACTTATTATCAGACATTTAACTTTATAAATGTTTCACTTTTGGGGCAAAGTGAAACATTTTGGCCCTTTTTTTAGGAGTCGAACCTTGGTCCAAATGGTCATTCATTAAATAAAAATCACTTGTAATTTGTATGCATTTTTCATTGACTAATCAAAATAAAACATCGAATGAAAAACACTTATAATCCGGCTATATTTATAATAGATTCTATCAAGGTTTCTTTGGTGCTTCCCTCTACCTTATATACTCGTTCCACTTCACCGCACAAAACACTAATTTCGGCTTTGATGCCACCTTCACCTAGATTGTAACTGCCAGAAATTTGACAGGCATTTTTGTATTCTTTAACGTCAAAAAATACAGCGTTAGATTCTTCTTTTTCGGTAGCTAATTGAACGGCTTTCATCAGCGTTAAATTTTGCAGACACAACAGTATGTATATGTCCCAAGGGTAAACCTAGTCTCACTTCCTGTCCTGCACAATGCAGATAGATCCAACCAAATAGTAAAACATATAATATTCTATGCCACATATGATTTACAATATTAGTCTTTTTGTTGTTTGGGTTGTTCTTTAAAAAGTAGTTGAACTTGACATTACTCATAATTTCCTGTTTTTTAATAAGTTAATAACTAATTGATAAACAGTACTCTATGACCTTAAAAATCGAATTCTGTGACCTAAATGCACCTAAATTGGATGTATTAGGTTTAGTTAGGTGCAAATATTCCAACAGAAAATCGGTTTAAAGAGACAAAAACAGGATGTGGTAAAAGATCTATGGAACACCCTACAGAATCTATTAAAGAACTCATTAAATTAAGTCTTATGATCTGTAAATACTTAGTTTGGGAGTTGTTTGATAGGAAGAAAAAACACCGAGGATAGTGCCAAATTAATGGACTAAATCCTCAGTGTTTGTGGGTAAATAGTGGAGATGCCGGGAGTCGAACCCGGGTCCGAATCGGAATAGAGTTGCGTTTTCTACACGTTTATTGCTGCTTGGTTTTCGAGAAAAGCCAGGTGCATCAAAAACCCAATTTATCCTTATTCTACACAATAAATTTTAGCTTGGTAGAAATGGGCTAAAATTATCTGAGCTTGTTCGACCGACTGTTATCCCTCACTGCTCAGACAGAGCTCAGGCAATCGGATGGCAATTGCTATAGTCTCTAAGACTAGGCAGCCATGGCAAAGTTAGACTCGCCGTTTACGATTTTGAAAGTGAGATTTAAGAGCATACCTTCAAGCTCTACGTGCTTACACATCTATTGGCCAACCCGTCAAAAGCCAGAACACCCCCAATACTTATATCTAAGCTTGCAAATTTACTGCCAAATACACGAATAGCAGTATTTTAACTCAAGTTATATGTTAGATAATGATAGTGTAGCTTAGAAGGGCAAGAAAACCAGCTTATGTTCAGACATTTGATGTCAAAACTCTTAGTCTAGTGTCTATATCGAGTTTTTATGTCCATTCTGTCGCTTTTTACGTTTAGCAAACATTTCTATATCGTATTTTTGGAAACTCATGAAAAAATTGTTTGTGGCCATACTATGTGTATTTGGCTTGACTCAATGTCACAATAAGGCGTATTCGCTCAATGACTTGCCTAAAGAGTACATACAAATTGGGTCTTATGGCGGATTTGCAGGTACTGCAAAAACATACTTTTTCTTTCCTAATGGGCAACGAATCCTAAGTTCGGTAATACTCGGTTCAGATACAGTACAAAGTGCCAATGATATTACTAAGGCTACCCCAAAGGATTTTAAAGAAATGCTAAAAGGGCTAAACGAAATGGAGTTTTGCGATATGGATTTAAATGAAATAGGTAACATGACCCATTTCATCCGTCTGAAGACTAAAAAAGAAGATAAAAGTGTGCAGTGGAGTGATATGAACAAGGCTCCCGAAGCACTTGTTTCGTTTTATAGAAATACACTGAAAAACCTAAAGACAAAAAATACTCATTAATAGAAATGAAGAAGATAATTACCGCTTTTGTTTTATTACCCCTCCTTAGCTTTGGTCAAAACCCATTTGACCAACGTACCAAAAAGAACCCAAATAATCTAGGCCCAAAAAATCCAGCTACGGTTGTAGATGGTAGACTGAGCACCCAACCGGGTTTTATGACTCCAAGTGCTTTGCAACGTAATACTGCTAAAACTTCTAGTGCGTTAAAATACAGACTCAAGTATGACCCGATAAACGGATTGCCAATTTATTTGGCTATTCACAAAAAAGAAAAAGAAGGTGGTTTTGCAGTAAACACCGCGGATGAGTCTTTGTCGCTAAATAATGTACTCTCTGATTTGCCGTCTTTATTTGGATGGAATGAGAAAAGTGTTCTAAAGGAGTTCTCAAGAAGTACAGATGATATCGGATACACACACATTAAATACCAGCAGTATGTTAAAAATGTAGCTGTAAAGGGAGGTGAGTGGATAATGCATCTTAAAGATGGTGAAGTACAAAGTGCAAGTGGTAGGATATATGCTTCTTATGATGTGAAAACGGAAAATGCTATAGGTAAAGAAATAGCTAAAAATAAGGCATTTGAGCACGTAATTAATAACGTTCATGCGTATGTTGCTCCAAAATTATCTGTCATAGACAGAACTACACATACACATCAGTATATAGATTTTGAGGTAGGAAATAGCCTTGCTGCGAAACTGGTGTATGTAGTAGAAGTAAGACCCACAGACCTTCATCATTATAACGTATGGGTAGATGCTCATACGGCAGAAATACTTAAAACTACTGACGAACTCTGCGAAATAGATGGTCCAAAACAGGCATCAGCTACAGATTTGAATAACAAGTCTGTGACCTTGAATACCTACCAAGTAGGGTCTACCTATTATATGATAGATGCTTCTAAGAGCATGTGGACCAGCAGTCAGCCAAGTTCATTTCCAGATAATCCAGTAGGTGCTATATGGACTATAGATGCAGGAAATACAGCTGCTCAGTCTTTCTCTCATGTGGCAAGTAGCAATAACTCGTGGAGCGAAAAAAGCTCAGTGTCTGCACATTACAATGCAGGTATAGCTTTTGATTATTTTAAAAATACATACAATAGAAATTCACTCAACGGAAATGGAGGAAGCATTATATCTGTAGTAAACGTTTCTGATGATGACGGAAGCAGTCTAGCCAATGCGTATTGGAATGGACAAGCAATGTTTTATGGCAATGGTGGCTCTGCATTCACTCCATTAGCTGGAGCTTTAGATGTGGCAGGTCATGAGCTTACCCACGGAGTAGTTTCGAATACTGCTAACTTGGAGTATCAAGGTCAAAGTGGAGCTATAAACGAAAGCATGGCAGATGTATTTGGTGCTATGATAGATCGAGACGATTGGAAAATGGGAGAAGACATCGTTAAAGCGGGGCAATTTCCGGGTGGTGCACTGCGTAATCTTCAGGATCCGCATAATGGAGCCACACAACTAGGTCAAAATGGATACCAACCAGAGAGAATGGGGGAGTTTTATACAGGCACACAAGATAATGGTGGCGTACATATCAATAGTGGAATAGTGAATAGAGCATTTTATTTAGCTGCCACTGGTAGCTCTATGAATAAAGAAAAAGCTGAAAAAATATGGTATAGAGCTTTGGTAAGTCATCTTACTTCAAAATCACAGTTTCTTGATTTGAGATATGCGTGTGTGGATGCAGCCACTGCACTTTATGGTGCCAATGAAATAGCAGCTATAAAAGCAGCTTTTGATGGTGTAGAGATATATGACCCCAATGGAAATTCGGGAGGTGGAGGTTCCGCAGGAGACGGCTCTGGAGATGATATACCTACTAATACAGGAAATGAGTTCATAGTAAGTGTAGATGTGAATATCGCAGACTCCAATACTATGTACAAGAGTACCACTGCACCAAACGACTACGAAGCATTGACTCAGAATACTCCAAAACGGAAGTGTAGTATTACAGATGATGGTAAATACATGTATTATGTGACCAATTCTAACCTTCTTAAAAGAGTAGAACTTAATTCACCTTTTACTGAAAGTACAGTGAGCAATTTCGACTGGGACAATGTAGCGGTATCCAAAGATGGAAAGCTACTCGCGGGTGTGAGTACGGATGCAGACGGGGCTATATGGGTTATGGAAATAGCAGAAGGTCAATGGAATAAATTTACACTCTACAACCCTACATACAGTGAGGGAGTTTCTGCGGGCAATGTAAATTATGCCGATGCCATAGAGTTTGACAATACTGGTCAGTATATTTTATACGATGCTCAAAACGAAATAACAAATTCTAGTGGTTCTAATATATCGTGGTGGGACCTTGGAGTTATCAGAGTATGGGACAATCAAACTGATCAATTTGGAGATGGTAAAGTAGAAAAAGTATTCTCGCAATTGCCAGATAATATTAGCATCGGAAACGCTAGTTATTCTAAAAATAGTCCGCATATCATAGCATTTGATTATATAGACGGTGTAAATAATAATTATTCTGTCAAAGCTACGAACACTATAACAAACAGTACAGGCACCATTTTTACACAAGATAAACTTGGCTTCCCAAATTTTTCGAATAAGGATGATAAATTAATTTTTGATGCTGAAGATGGAAACGGTGATGAGGTAATCGGTGTAATGGATTTGGCTACAGATAAAATCAATAAGAAATCTGGAGCTACAGGACAAATTCTTATCCCAGATGCAAAGTGGGGAGTGTGGTATGCGGATGGCAGTAGAAATCTGCTAAGCGATAAGAAAGAAATACTTAGCTTCGCTTTTCCAAGCTTACACGGTTCGCCAGAAGGTGCAATTAATGGTCAAGAAATAACAGTAGATGTGCCGGGAGGTACTAATCTTATAAGCCTTACACCTACATTCAAACATAGTACGGAGGCCCAAGTCGCTGTAGGCTCTGTAGAACAAATAAGTGGCGTTACTCCAAATAGCTATTCTACCGATGTGATCTATAAAGTAACCGCACAAGATGAGAGTAGTGTGAATTATAGAGTGAAAGTGAATGTAATAGCAGGTGTTACTGACTTAGCTAGAAAGATACTTCTTTATCCAAACCCTACCAGTTATAAGCTAACACTGCTTACAGACATAAACATAGAATCAGTAAAGTGTTTTGACACTAAAGGAGTAGAAATGAAGATTCAAAAAACAGGTTCACAGATTGATCTCTCTGCACTTGCTCGTGGTGTCTATCTCATCGAAGTATATTCTACAGTGGGTAAAATTATAAAACGAATAAACAAACTATAAATAGTTAAATGAAAATTGGCTTAATACGAGAGTGGAAGCAACCTGCTGATAAGCGTGTTGCACTTACTCCAGAACTCTGTCTAGAGTTCAAAAAGAGGCACCCCAAAGTAGAGTTGGTTGTAGAAAAATCTCCTGATCGCACTTACTTAGAGAGCGAGTATGAAAAGGCGGGCGTATTAGTAGTATCAGATGTCACAGATTGTGATGTTCTTATAGGGATAAAAGAAGTGCCTGTAGATAAATTGATACCCAATAAGACGTATCTGTTTTTTTCTCACACGATCAAAGCACAGCCTTATAACAGAGATCTGCTTCAAGCGATACTGGAGAAGAATATAAGTCTTATAGACTACGAGCCGCTTACTTGGAAAGAGGGAGGGAGAATACTTGGATTTGGCAAATGGGCTGGAGTAGTTGGGGCGTACAATGCGTTTCTTACTTGGGGTAAAAAAACTGGCAAGTTTGATTTGCCACCTGCCTATGAAACCAATGATTACGAAAAATCAATGGAACTACTCGCACAGTTAGACCTAGGGAAAACGAGAGTGGTTTACACCGGAAATGGTAGAGTAGCCCAAGGAATACAAGAGGTGCTGGAGCTTATGAAAATTAGAGAGACTAGTCCTCAAGAGTTTATATCGCAGCCGCCACGCGGAGCTTATTTTACACAGCTTACTAGCTGGGATTTGTATCATAGAAAAGATGGTGGAGATTGGGATATCAACCATTTTTATAATAATCACAAGGAGTACTGCTGTGAGTTTGATAACTTTTTACCCTATACCGATATTCTTATCAATGGATTCTATTGGGAAGATGACTTGCCTGCACTTTTCTCAAAAAAAGATACCAAGTCAGACAATTTCAATATACAAGTAATTGCGGATATCACTTGTGATGTAGAAGGGAGTGTACCAATTACCATGGAGGCTACAGATATTTACAACCCTACTTTTGGGTGGAGCAGAAAAGGACAGAAGCAAGTAGAGCCTTATGGAGAGAATACTATAGATGTGATGGCGGTTACCAACTTGCCTACTGAAATGCCAAAAAATGCAAGTACTGAATTTGGCACTTTCATGCTAGACCACATTATCCCATTACTTATAAATGGAGATGAAGATGGCATTTTGAAAAGAGCACGATTGACGGAGAACGGAAAACTTACAGATGAGTTTTCATATTTACAAGATTTTGTGGAAGGGAAATGATTAGAGGTAGGCTAAAATAGCTAATGCTTCTATTTCTTACGTATAACCATCAATCCATCTCGGATAGGCATCAATATATTTTCTACCCTAGAGTCTTCTTGTATTTGTTTATTAAACTTGTCTAGTGCTATTGTGTCTTTATCACTGGTTAACTGATTAGCATCTATTACCTTTCCGCTCCAAAGTACATTGTCTGCTATTATAATTGCTCCACTAGGTAGTTTATCTATTAATAAATCGTAATAGGCACCATAGTTATCTTTATCTGCATCTATAAAAACTAGGTCAAACGACTCTTTTAGAGTGGGAACAATGTCCAAGGCATTTCCAATATGAAGTTTTATTTTGTCTTTGTATGAAGAGTCAGACACAAATTTGTTTATTCGAGTCTCTAGTTCTTCATTAATATCTATAGTGTGCAATACACCATTCTCCGTCAACCCTTCTGCAAGACAAAGTGCAGAGTAGCCAGTATAAGTTCCTATTTCTAGGATAGCTTCAGGACGTGCCATTTTAGAAAATAAACTCAACACACGACCTTGTAAATGGCCTGAGAGCATTCTTGGAGCTAGTACATTGGCATAGGTGTCTCGGTTGAGAGTAGATAAAAGCTTAGGCTCTTTACTCGAATGTTGTTCTGCGTATTCCGCTATGTTTTTTGGGAGAAATTCCATTTATTTTTTTAATTTAAAACTGGCTTCTATTAGTGCGTGGTCAGATTTGGTCGCTGTAGTGCATTTATAGGATAAGCACTCTAGCTCAGGATCATGCAGTATGTAGTCGATACGTAGCATTCTGAATGGTTTTAGATATGTAGCTCCCCATCCAGAACCTTTTTCTATAAAGGCATCTTTTCTACCTTCTTTGAGTTGCTGGTAGGTATAGCTTGTCGGTGTGTCGTTAAAGTCTCCTAAAATTACTACCGGATATGGGCTGTCCTTTATCGCTTCTAGAACAGTATTGGTTTGATTTGAACGCCTTTGAATTAACATTTTCAGGCTCATGATAAAGTTTACAGCGTATTCCTTATATTCTTCATCGTCTTTTTCTACTTTTACTAACTTATGATAGTCCCTAGATGATATTCCGTTAGACTGCAGATGTGTGGCAACAAATCGCACAGTTTCACCATTTATATCTATATCAAAATAGGCTGAAAGATTGTTAGTGAAGTGGTCGTATTTTATTTGTTCCCAATTTACAATTCTATGCTTAGATAGTAGCTTTATTCCGTAGTCAAACTTATTTCTCTTAGAATTTAAACGTACCAGTTGTTGATGAGGATATGCATTTTTACTTACAGAGCCTTTTTTATCTAGGTACTCGATAAGCACCGC
>JAOLBX010000088.1 GCA_028339355.1 Bacteroidia bacterium | reverse complement strand
GGTAAACTGTTTTGAAATTTTAAGTTGTCTCATTTATTATTAAATGTTTCGTCTTCTCTTAGGAACCTGCAAAGTTAATATTATGCTCCTAAAAAGCTAATAAAAATGTGTCTTTAAATGCTTATTACGTTCAGCAAAAAGTGTGCCTAATTTTATATTTTAGACGCAGGATTGCTACCTTTGTCACACTTTAAATTAAAGATAATGAGTAACATTATAATATCAGTAGCAAAAGGTGACGGAATCGGCCCTGAAATAATGAATGCGGTTCTGTCTATTTTCGAAGCGGCAACTGTTCCTTTGGAGTATGACTATGTAGATATGGGAAAAGGAGTCTACGATAAGGGCTATAGCACAGGTATGACGGATGGAGCAAAAGCTTCTATTGAGGCCACAGGAATTCTTTTCAAAGGACCCATGGAAACCCCAAAAGGTGGTGGTGTGAAAAGCATAAATGTAACTGCTCGCAAGACGTGGAATACTCATTCAAATATTCGAAAATTTCAAACTATAAAAGGGGTAGATACAGTATTTAGCAAAGCCGGAATACCAATCAACCTTACTATAGTGCGAGAAAATATCGAAGATACCTATGGTGGAATAGAGCACTACATGACCAAAGACGTAGCGGTAAGTCGTAGGATTATCTCTAGACCTGGTTCTGAGCAAGTTATTCGCTCTGCTTTCGAAGTGGCATTGAAAGAAGGATATAGCACAGTGACATGTGGCCATAAGGCAAACATCATGAAACTTACCGACGGAATGTTTCTTGATACATTTTACGAAATAGCCAAAGAATATCCTCAACTAAAAGCAGAAGACGTAATAGTTGACGCTCTATGTATGAAGCTCGTATACGCTCCACAACAGTTTGAGTGTATCGTACTTACTAATCTTCAAGGAGATATCGTTTCGGATCTGTGTGCAGGCCTTGTAGGTGGTCTCGGGTTTGCTCCGTCTGCCAATATTGGGGATCACATCAAAATCTTTGAGGCAGTACACGGTACAGCTCCAGATATAGCGGGACAAAACAAGGCAAATCCCACTTCACTGTTGCTTAGTGGTACATTGATGCTAAATAACCTTGGCTTAGAACACTATGGTACAGCTATAAGTAATGCACTGTTAGCTACCATAGACAAAGGGATACATACAGGAGACTTTGGAGAAGACAGGACCAACTCTGCAGGTACCAAAGAGTTTGCAGAAGCGATAATTAAAGAGTTAGATTTAAGTAAGATTACAGACTCAAATCCAGAGAAGTACCATAAACCATCTAAACTAGGCAAAAATAAAATGATGGTATCTAGTGATGAAATAATAGAGACGGTAGGCATAGACTTATTCGTAGAGTCTGAGCAACAAGCAGATCATATAGCACAGATAGTGCAAAGCAATCTAGATGCAGATATGGAACTTACCACCATCACCAATAGGGGTACTCAAGTATGGCCTGAAGGATCTGTGTACACAGACTTAGTGGACACTTATGTGGTTCGAATAGAGAAAAACACAACTAACGAGGTGAAGAAAAAACGATTTATGGAACAAGCTATACGCATGTATGATCACCTTAATATTGGGTCTATAGAAATGCTAATAACCATAGACGGAGTGCGTAAATACTCTCTAGCACAAGGTCAAAAAGTAAACGCATTGAGTTGAACTCACTACACAATCTGCAACGCCTTTTTACGGGTAAACGACTTCTTATACCTGTAGCTTTAGGGCTTGCTGTTGCAATTTATTTTTTTCTTAAAGACTTTCAGCCAGATGCCTTTGATACCATCCAATGGGGACCCGATACTCTTCTTTGGATTGGGCTCTCTGTGCTAATGCTATTCCTACGATTAGTAGCTTATGCAAATCGGCTGAGGGTGTTGAGTGAAGAAAAAATCTCATGGGCTGGTAGTTTTAAACTTATTGTATTGTGGGAATTTTCTTCTGCTATATCTCCAGGCATAGTAGGTGGTACGGCTGCAGCCTTTGTGCTCATAGCACAAGAAAAAAACCTTAATACCGGACAATCTACTGCGTTGGTTCTTGCCACGGCCTATTTAGACGTCTTGTTCTATGTGCTTGCTATACCAATACTTTTGGCTTTTACTGGTCTCAGATCACTGGTACCCGAATCTATTGGCATTCTAGATCAAGATGTACTAATCACCTATATTGGTGTCGCTTACTGTTTAT
>JAOLBX010000089.1 GCA_028339355.1 Bacteroidia bacterium | reverse complement strand
ATTATATACTGCTTGTATGTCATCGTCCTCTTCAAATCTATCTATGATTTTTAAAACATCCCTAGCCGATTCTAAGTCTAGTACTGTTGTGGAATTCGGTATTTTTTGTATCTCAGTGGACTGTACTTCTATATCCAGCTCGGCCAGTTTAGCTTGCATATTGCCATAGTTTTCGAAAAGAGTATAGATAGTAGTGATTTCTTCATCTCGCTCTACATCCTCTGCACCACCGTCTATAAATTCAAGTTCTAGCTCATCTACATCTTTTCCGTCAAGCACTGAGTTCTCAATAATGAAAACCCCGCGAGTATCAAAGATGAAACTGAGTGAGCCATTGGTGCCTAGACTCCCACTGTTTTTTGAGAATATCGAGCGTATATTGGCAACAGTTCTATTTATATTGTCGGTCATGGCGTCAATGAAAATAGCTATACCGTGTGGTCCATATCCTTCGTATGTGTATTTCTGTAAATTGGCTGCCTCTGCTCTAGAGCCTTTTTTAATAGCTCTCTCTATTGTGTCTTTCGGGAGATTAGCTCCTTTGGCATTTTGTACGCAGAGTCGGAGAGCAGGGTTGCTGTCCACATCAGGTCCGTTATCCCGAGCAGCTATGGTTATTTCTTTAATGATTCGAGTCCATACTTTAGCACGCCGCTTATCTTGTGCGGCCTTTCGATGTTTGATATTTGCCCATTTGCTGTGTCCTGCCATGTAGGTTCTCTTTGTGCATGGCAAACTTAATCGAAATGCATAAAAAATGGCCCCCTTGTGGTAAGGAGACCATTCGTTTAAAGTAATTTTATTAATTTTCTTAGTGTGAGATATTCACTTTGGTTGTGCTTACTTCTTCTCCGTTTGTCACCTTCAAGATATACAAACCATTTTCAATACCAGATACATTTAATTGATATCCTTCTTTGGTGAAATTACTGTTCATTTGCTCACTCAATACTGCTTTGCCCATCATGTCGACTAGTTCAATCTTAGTTTTCGCATATTCCGCTTTAAGTACTGAAATATTCATTACATCTTTAGCAGGATTTGGGTATACAGAGACGTTATTGTCAAAGTCTACTTCGCTAACAGATACTCCATTTCCGTCTATATTCCACCAAGTCAAATCGATGAAGTTAGAATTGTTTGAAGAGTCAGAGTCAACTATTGGGTTGCTTCTGTTAAAAAGAAAAGAAGAAACTCCCATTCTCATTGCTCTAGAGTACAATAAGTATGTAGAAACATTTAAGTTCTTAAAAGAGAGATCATATGTAGCATCTGGCAAAATGTCCTCAGTAGCTAAGGTAATAAGTCTATTCCCAGAAGCAGCATTTGCTGGATATTGCAAAAGAATCTGACTTGACGCTAAATCTATAAGTAACATGCTAAAAGTAATGCTGTCTCCAGCTTTTATTGTTTCTGTGCCCATGTTTTGACACTCAACGATAATATCAAAGGATGTTCCAGTTGCTGTACTTTGTATTTCGGTTGGACTTTTAATGGACTTTAACGCCCAATTTGTCTGTGCGTACGAAAAGCTCGCAAGACCTAATAATAAAAGAGTAAGTGTTTTTTTCATTTTGTAATTAAATTATTATTCAAATTTATTCAAAAAAACCTTATGCGAATAGAAACTCTAACTCATTTATGTCAAGATTGGATAATATGTTGTTTTCTGATACGATAATGTCTTTGGAATATCCCTGTTTTTTCTGTTGAAGTTTAGTTATTTTTTCCTCTATGCTATCCCTAGAAATGAATTTATAACTGAATACGTTTTGACTCTGACCTATGCGGTGTGTCCGGTCTCTGGCTTGAGCTTCAGCAGCTGGATTCCACCACGGGTCTGCTATAAAAACGTAATCTGCGGATGTGAGATTGAGTCCTGTACCACCTGCCTTAAGCGAGATTAGAAATGCAGATGGATTATCTGTTTTTTGAAAGTCTTTGACAAATTGAGATCTTTTTTCTTTATTGGTTGATCCCGTGAGTTTAAAATAGGGAATATTTTTAGCTGAAATGTCTGTTTCTAAGAGGTCTAAGTACCTTACAAACTGGGAAAAAATAAGAACCTTATGCCCGTCTGCAATAGCT
>JAOLBX010000087.1 GCA_028339355.1 Bacteroidia bacterium | reverse complement strand
AAAAGTATAATTGATCCAGTATCCATTCCTTGTGAGATAAGTTTTTACACTAAAAACCGTCATGATGGAGATTTGTATATGTATGTTGATGGTAATTATATTGGCATATTCAATACGTATTTTTCAAACTCCGTTCCAACATGTGGTGATAATGGTACCATTACTAAGACACTATATTCAGGTGTACATTCCTACCGTATTTATTCCAAAAATAGAGGTCGTTATATATATAGTGGGAGTGTTAATTTGATACCAGGCCAATGTAAAATATTCAATGTGACAACTGCCGCGTACCCTAAGTACCCCAATGGCAAAGTAAAGTATACAACCTCTGGTAGGAATAAGCCTAGGCCCAAGATATGGAAATACAATAAAGGTTTACTAGACCTACGTGTTTTCACTTATCTATCTGGGTCAACTCCATACAGTTCGAATAGGTATGACGGTTTCCCATTACTGGCCTTTGGAATAGAAAAAGAGATTAATGATAAAATGTCTATTCTCTTAAAATACCAAAATATTGCACCCTACACCGCCTCAAATTTAGAAGACGACTTGGATGGAAAAGAGATTGACAAGAGAAAATACCGCCATTATGATGTCAATAATGATTTTAAGTGTTTCATGATTGATATGAAAATTTATGAATATGAAAATGATGAGTCGAGTGGTTGCTGTGAAATTTTCAAATAACTAAATTGCTTCTTTTGAATGTTCCTGATTTTTAAAATGGCTAAATCTTTGGACTTACTCCCTTTGACTATATTCTGGACATCATATTTCACTTTACGTCCATTTTCCTCCAAAACCACTTTGAGACTGTGAGCCCCATCAATCACATGGTAATTCGTTACTAAGGTTCCATCAGAACTAATCATAAAACCACTCCCGTGACCTATGTATTGACCATTGTAATCATATATTTCTACGATGCCAACAGCCTTTTCGAGCTTTTGTATGTCTGGGCTCTGACCAAATGAGGCGGCAGTATTAAACAACAAAAGCAGTAAGATGAAAGGTATACTATTTTTTAATCCCATAATACTGACTTAAGACAATTATACTAATTACAATTTTCGTATGTGTACGTATACACATTCCCATATTCTGTGCTTCTCAATAAATAACCACGTTCATTGTATTCAAATATGGACCCATCACTACCTTTCTGTGTATTCCCTTCCCAATAATATGTAACTTCACTATTGTGAGCAGATTTACTAATCATTTTACAGAAATTTTCACAATCTTCATATTTGTATGTGACTGGTAGCATCCCCCTGTATGATTTTAATAAATAGCCATTACTATTATAAATAGCTAAGATATTGCCATCTATTTCTTGTGTATCACCCGCCCAAGTATAGTTAATTACAGATGTAGAATCAAGACCTTTATAGATCTGTTTTGTCATTTTACAATAGTTGTTACAATCGTCATACTCATAAGTGAAAGTATCCTCAGATTGTATATTTTGTATAACAGAACCATAACTATTATAGTCATTTAAGGAGCCATCACTCCCTTTCTGTGTATTTTCAATCCAAGTGTAATTATGGATATAATTTGTATCGGAATTTTGATAAGCACACCGTGTAACTTTACAAAAGTTTGACTTGCTCGAATTAACGAACTCTTTTTCATTACATGAGAACCCCAACACCACTAAAATGGAAAATATTTTACTTTTCATGATACAATAATATCTGTTTATAACGGAAAACACATATCCCATGCACTATCTAAGGGCGGAGTAATTTACTCTAATACATCTATTCCACTCTGGCAGCTCAAGATTGGAGTCAGGATATAGAAGAATTAGAGAAGTATTTTAGTAGCATTGAACTAACTAATCAACCTGTAAAATTAAAAGACAATAGTACTGTATCTAACCAAATGCTTTTTATTGACAGCCATCTAACTGTAGTCAAATCAAATAATGGTAAACCAAAATTCAGACCCTATTTACAACGACTACAGAACCTTGCTGAAATAACACGGGTACCCATGGGGGGCTCAAAACATTTTTAGAACACGCTGACATACGTTTGTAGCGGTTTATTTTCACGTTTACAAGTCAGACATACAGAGATAAAGCATAACTTCCTACCCTAATTTTAGCACCCTAAACAAAACGTAGGGTTAAACTACTCTTTCTCTAAAGCCTCGATACGTTTTAGCAATAATAAGTAGTCACTCTTTTGCTGCTCAATAGTAGATTGTTGCTCTTCTTCAGTAGCTTTT
>JAOLBX010000086.1 GCA_028339355.1 Bacteroidia bacterium | reverse complement strand
ACCGTACCTTAGTAATCCTCCTGCCTCATCATTTCTTTCATATACTGTAACTTCATGACCTGCCTTATTTAACTGCTCTGCAGCCGCCAGTCCTGATGGACCAGAACCTATTACAGCTACCTTTTTATTTGTTCTCACCTCTGGTAAAATTGGTAACACCCATCCGTTTTCATACGCTTTTTCCACTATAGATTTCTCTATAAATTCTATCGCTACCGCCTCATTATTTATACTTAATACACAGGAAGATTCGCAGGGTGCTGGACATATTCTCCCTGTAAACTCTGGAAAATTATTCGTCATAGTTAAGATGTTATAAGCCTCTTCCCATTTTCCTTGATAGACTGCATCATTAAAATCAGGAATAACATTTCCAAGTGGACAACCATTGTGGCAAAATGGAACACCACAATCCATACATCTAGCTGCCTGATCTATTTGATCTTTGGTTTCCGTTTTTTTATAAAACTCTTTGTAATGCCTTTTTCGTGTAATGGCATCCTCAGTTGCAGGTAATTTCCTTTTAATGTTTTTAAAACCGTTTATGTCTGCCATTATTCTATCATATTATTTGTTAATTCTTTCTCCTTAATCTTTAATAGTACTGCTTTGTATTCTTTGGGTATTATTTTTATAAAATCAGGAGTACTATTTCTCCAATCGGCTAACATTTGATTAGCCTGCTTACTGCCAGTATAAGTGAAATGATTTGTGAGGAATTGATGGATAAATGCCATATCGTCTATATCTGTTTTTTCTATCAGAACCATCTCCTTATTCAATCGAATGGAGTCAAAATTGCTCTTTAGTATATAAACAATACCTCCACTCATACCTGCGGCAAAATTTCTTCCAATATTACCTAATATGATCACCTTGCCACCCGTCATATATTCACATCCATTATCTCCCACACCTTCTACCACTGCAGTAGCACCACTATTTCTTACGGCAAACCTACCTCCAGCTATTCCATTGATATATGCTTCACCCGATGTGGCTCCGTACAAGGCTACATTGCCACAAACTATATTTTCTGATGCATTAATTTTAATCTTGGAAGGTATCGTCACAGAAATAATAGCTCCACTCAAACCTTTTCCAAAATAATCATTGGCTTCACCCTCTAAGTACATTTGCACTCCTTTACTTGCAAATGCAGCAAAACTTTGACCTGCAGAACCCTGAAACCTTAGTTGAATAGTTTTATCTGGCAAACCATTGCTACCGTTCTTTTTAGCAATCTGAGATGAAAGTAAAGTACCTACAGCTCTATCCGTATTTTGAATTTTAAATACACCATAGAAACTACTCTGATGTGATAGAGAATTTCTAACCTTTGAAATTATTTCGCGATCCAAGACATTATCCATACAATGGCTTTGCTCCGTTGCATTATACCATTTCGTCTCATAAACACTAGACTCTTGAAACAATAATGGAGTCAAATCTACATTAGCCGTTTTCCAATGCTCTTTCAAACCCTCAATTCTTAATAAATCAGTTCGACCCACTAACTCATTTACCGAACGCACAGCACAGTTTGCCATTATCTCTCGTAGATCCTTTGCCAAAAATTTAAAGTAGTTCACAACATTTTCTACTTTACCATTAAACTTCTTTCTCAGGTCTACATCTTGAGTGGCTATTCCTACTGGGCAAGTATTTAAGTGACATTTTCGCATCATTATACAGCCTTCTACTACTAGACCAGCTGTAGCTATTCCCCACTCTTCTGCTCCTAGCATTGTCGCAATAGCTAGATCTCTTCCTGAGCGTATTTGTCCGTCTGCTTGCACTACCACTCGATCTCGTAGCCCATTTTTTATCAATGTCTGATGAGTTTCTGCCAAACCAAGTTCCCACGGTAAGCCTGCATGCCTTATAGAACTAAGGGGCGAAGCTCCAGTTCCGCCATCAAAACCTGAAATAAGGATATGTTCAGCATGTGCTTTTGTAACTCCTGATGCTATGACCCCTACGCCGGCTTTTGAAACCAACTTAACACTTATTATTGCATCTTCGTTTGCGTTCTTTAAGTCGAAAATAAGCTGAGCTAAATCCTCTATCGAGTATATATCATGATGGGGTGGTGGAGATATCAGTCCTACACCTGGTGTGGCATTTCTCACACGTGCAATATTGCTATCTACCTTATGACCAGGAAGATGGCCTCCTTCTCCGGGCTTGGCCCCTTGTGCGATCTTTATTTGTAGTTCATCTGCATTATTTAAGTAATTTATATTAACCCCAAATCTGCCTGATGCCACTTGTTTGATGGCTGACCTTTCCCAGTCTCCATTACCCTTAACATCAAACCTCATTTCATCT
>JAOLBX010000085.1 GCA_028339355.1 Bacteroidia bacterium | reverse complement strand
GTACCCGCCAGACTCAGATTTTATAAAAACTATGTTCTTAAACAAGATGTTTTTAAAGCCGCTTTGAGTCATTATCATCAGACTTTTTATTGTAGCTAACTCATTTTGATAAAGGGAATTGAAGTGAGCCAATCTTGGATCTTCTAACAAATTTTTAGAATCGAGTTTTGAAACTGCTGATTCTAGACTATCAGCATCCACTGGTTTTAATAGATAATCTAAAGCGGAATGTTTCATAGCTTTTATTGCATAATTTTCGTATCCCGTCACCATTATGGTATGAAACGACCTATGCTTTAACTTTGAGAAAAGACTAAATCCATTTTCTCCTGGCATTTCTACATCCAGAAACACCAAGTGCGGATTGTGTTTCTCTATGAGCTCTACACCTTCATTTACAGTATGTGCCCAAGCCACTAAATCTAATTGTGGGCAATGCTCCTTAATCAACATTTGAATTACTTCTATGCTGTCTTTCTCGTCGTCTATGTGTATCGCTTTAATTTTCATTGGTACGGCATTACAATAACTGCTTTTGTACCTTTTTTAGTCTCTATATCGGCATATTTTATTTTTAAACTGATATTGCACCCATTTGCTTCGAACAACCTGAGTCTATCTTCTATGATTCGTATTCCTAAACTACTTTCTTTAGACTGGGTCATATTGAGCATTCCGACACCATCGTCTTCCACTATCACTTCCATCAGATTATCATCTTTATAAATAAAAAAAACTTTAAGCGTTCCTCCGTCTTCTAAAAAAGCATGCTTTATTGCATTTTCGCACAACGGCTGTATTAGTAATGGTGGTATCTTGACACCATATTCCATCAATTCTTTATCTACAAAAATTTCATACTTGAATCTGCCCCGAAACCTCTGATGTTCAATGTTAATATAGTTTTCTAAAAACGCTAATTCATCCTCTATTGGGATAAATTCAAATCGTGAATATTTCAATGCAGATCGTACTAAGCGGGAGAAACGAATCAATAACTTATTTGCGTCGTCTTTTTCTTCTTTCAAAATGAGTTTTTGAATAGAATTCAGAACATTGAAGACAAAGTGCGGGCTCATTTGACCTCTAAGTGACGATGACTCCAATTGTGAATTCTCTAGCTCTAACTCCTTGATTGCCAACGCTAACTTTGACTCTCTTTTCAACCGCACCTCTCTTTTTTTGAAAAACAAATACGTCATGACACCTAGAAACAATATCATTATACCTCGCACCCACCATTGATCGATAAATCGAGGCTGAATTGTGAAGGTATATTCCTTAGGGTAGCTCCAAGTTGTATTGGCAGCTCTTGCAGAAACTTGAAACTTATAATTTCCTGGCGATAAATTATTTATCTTAACAGTCCGATCGTCAGTCAAATTCCAATCAGAAGTATAAGTATTCCCGTTCTTTATTAAGCGATACTGATATGTCTTTAACCCCTTTCTCATAGAAATAACCTCATAGTGGAACTCTATATTGTTTTGAGCGTGACTAAACACCTCGTTTTCTGAAAGGTAAGTAGAGTCCCCGTTCTGCAAACCTTTCAGACACACCGCTGGGGAATAAGATTGGTCATAAGCAAAGTCTTTTGGTATTACAGTAATTCCTTTATTAGAAATAGATATCATTTTATCTTGTACTATTTCCAAATCATTGACATATTTCGAAATCAATCCATCAATCTGCTTGATGTTTCTTTCCCATTTGAAACTTAGTGACTTTTTACCTAACGAAAAACTAAATATCGAGATACCCTTGTCAGTACCAAACCAAATTTGACTACTCTTTCTGTCAACATACAAGGTGTTTATCACATCTGATAATAAACCATTGTTTTTCCTCAAATTGACCAAAACACTGTCATCCTTCACAGTTATTACACCATGTCCCTTCGTTGCTAAGAGAGTTACTTTGTTAATTGTATCTAAATCACTTATACCGATAGACTCAAACTCATCACCAAGATTAACTATCTCAGTTGGCCTCGAATCAGCATATACTTTTTTTAATCCAAGATGAGATTCCATGTATAAATACTCCTCACATTCAAAATAATTTCTAAGTAATCCATGTACTTGTAAATTTAAGTGGTCACTAAGTTTGTTGTTTTTTAAGACCCACTCAACAAATGAACACCCATAACTGGTGCCAACATTAAGGATTCGAGATCTAAAATACTCTTTCCGCAAAGCGTAATTTGGAATTGTATGCTTATACTCCTCTAATAGATCTAGTAGAGCTTTTATATTTTTTTCACTTTGATTATCAAGGTTCAAATAAAGTGTACTATCCATGCCCGAAATTCTTAAATCCCTATAGGACAAAGAGGTAGAATCGTTATCATATAGTAAGTAACGTATTATTTTTGCTCCACCATAAAACATTTGGTTTAGC
>JAOLBX010000084.1 GCA_028339355.1 Bacteroidia bacterium | reverse complement strand
GGCCAATAATTTTAGAGCATTTGCAGGCAAGCCTGCAAATGATAATCTAACAATGAATGCACCTTTTGCCTATCCCAATCCTTACTATGCAGGAGCTAGCTGGGAGGGTAAAAGTTCTTTTCAAGAACAAAGTCGTAAATTATATTTTGCTAATTTACCAGCTAATTGTGAGATCTATGTATTTACAGCCGCAGGCGACTATTTAGATAAAATAACGCATAACGCTCAGTACGATGGTAGCGATATACGATGGAATCAAACCTTCGGTTCAGAGGATGCATCTCAAAATGTATTTTCTGGAGGAGAACATGCTTGGGATTTGCTTACAGAAAATACGCAGATAATAGCCCGCGGCATATATTTATTTACAGTAAAAGACCTTGACTCAGGTAAGCTCTATAAGGGCAAGTTTGCAGTCATCAAATAAAAATTTATAACAACAAAATGAAAAAACAATTATTCACTTTAATTTTAGGATTGGTTTCAGTTCTATTTGTAAATGCTCAAACATCAGTTTCTGTGCATGACATTCAGTATATTAGCCCAGCAGATCTAGCTAGTTGCTCAGACTTGAGTGCTTATGACGGTCAAACAATAAAAACAGTTGGTGTTGTGGTTCATGATGGAAACTTAACTGAGCTTTCTTCAGGTTCTGTAAATGGCGGATATAGACCAGGGGTACACATCATAGATACTGCAGCAAACGGTGTTATGGGTGATTTTGCAGGTGTTCAAATACATGGTGTATATACTGATGGTAGTGGACAGTCACAACCTGTCTCTGCTTGTGATAATTTAGTAGCAGGTATGATTGTGGAAGTTATAGGCACAGTGGATAACTACCAAGGTGAGTCTCAAATATCTCCTTCTGACAATTCTTCTGTTACTGTAATAGGCACTACTGCAGCTCCAGAGGCAGATACTATAAATTTAGGCTTGTTGAATGACAATACTAGAACAAATAACTATGTGACTGGTGAAGAATGGGAAGGCTCGTTTGTAGCATTCAAAAATGTCACAGTAGTAGGAGTAAGCGTTTTTAGCGGAAACAGAGTAAGCTTTGATGTGGTAGATGAGAATGGTAATATGATCAATGTGTCAGATAGATTCTTAGTGCAAAAAATGGCTTCTAGAACTTTGGTAAATCCATCTAGTCCTTTGAGTGCAGGTACTTTTGTAGCACCTATCGTGGGAACCAAGTTTGAGTCATTGAGTGGTATTATTATGCATTCTCAAAACGGATGCTCAGGAGGTACTGGTAGAGGGTATGAATTAAATCCATTTGCAGAAAGTCACTACAAAGTGGGAGACACTCCACCGAGTATATCAGACGTGAGTAGAGATCCTCTTGTTCCAGCAAGTGCCAATACTGTAACTATTTCAGCTAGAATGCTTGATTTTAACGGAACAGTAGATGAACAAAAATTATACTACAGCACTGATTTGAGTCAATCTGTTAGTGCATTTACAGAAGTTAACATGACGTTAAAATCAGGTTCGTCTGATGAGTTTGAAGCAACTATCCCTGCATTTTCAGACGGTACAGTGGTTAGATATTATTTAACGGGTACAGACAATGATGGAAATGTAAGTTATGAGCCATTTACAGCAGGTTCTAGTAGTGAGGCTACGGCATTTTATACGGTGAGAGATGCAGGGCTTACGATAGCTGATATTCAAAAAGTTTTAGACCCTACACAAGATGCAAGTCCATATAGATATCAATTAGTTACTGTCAAGGGGTATATTACTGCAAGTGCTAAGCCTTACGACTTGGAAGATATATACATGCAAGACAAAGATGCTACAGAGTGGGGTGGTATTAAGCTCACTGGTAGTGCAGATTTGCTTGATCTATGGAGAACAGAAGAGGTAGAGATTACAGGCACAGTAGAGGAAT
Source organism: Bacteroidia bacterium (assembly GCA_028339355.1). GTDB lineage: Bacteria > Bacteroidota > Bacteroidia > NS11-12g > UBA9320 > UBA9320. The sequence continues at coordinate 507 of JAOLBX010000084.1, read as the reverse complement.
CTTTTGGGTTTACTCAAATAAATGTGTCTTCTGTTTCGAAAACAGGAAAAACTGCCGATGTAGCACCAATAGAGTTGCCAGTAAGCGATAGTGCAGGAAGAGCGAATAGAGGATTAGAAAAATATGAAGGAATGCTTGTAAAATTTGTAAATGTTGGTGGTAAAGTGAAAATATCAAATCCAGAATTAAATCCTTTTGGCGAATGGACAGTAGGTTCGGATACAGGAGCTTCTTTTGCTAATAGTACCAAAGTTCAATCAGGTGTAAAAAATGGAAATAATAACTCATCACTTTGGGTATCTGTTGTCTCTGATAGTGCATTTGAAAATGCTGAAGGAATAATGGAAGTACCTATGATTGAGGCTACCAAAGAAATGGATATGGATGCTATAATAGGAGTATTGTACTACGGGTTTAGCCAATATGCTGTGAAACCAAGAAACAATGACGACCTAGTAGGATTTAGTGAAGCATTAGAAGCGACAATGTATGCTGCTGATACTGCGA
>JAOLBX010000083.1 GCA_028339355.1 Bacteroidia bacterium | reverse complement strand
TAAGCAACGCATTTATGCCCAGAAACACTTGGATGAGGTCATACAAAAAGTAGCACAAAAAGAGGAAGAAATAAGGGATTTTGGCGAGCTAGAAAGTCTGAAAGAAATCAGAAAAGTCTCTGAGACTAAGAGTAGTCAAAAGCAAACTAGGGTGCCCTACAGAAGTACTACTATCGATGGATTTGAGATTAGGATAGGTAAAGGAGCCAGAGACAATGATGAACTGCTTAGAAGTTTCACAAGTAGACACGACCTATGGCTACATGCCAAAAGTGTGAGCGGTAGCCATGTGATTATCTATAATCCAAGTAAAAAAGATGTCCCTTTGAACACCATAGAAAAAATTGCTCAAATAGCAGCTTTCTACTCTAAGGCCAAGAGTGAAGGTATGGCAGCGGTAATCTATACCCACAGAAAATACGTAAGGAAACCCAAGGGAGCTACTCCTGGACTTGTAAAAGTAGATAAGGAAGATGTTATACTAGTAGAGCCTAATATAAATCCTGCCTAACTTCCTACTCTCTCTCAAAGCTCTCGTGCTATGTCATTGATCTCGTAATGTTGATGTGTTGACTATAAAAACCAAAAACTAGGATACTCAAAACAACTTTTATTCGCTCATACAATTCTGGTATATACTGGACTCAAGTATTCGAAACATCAAGATAAAACATATTGCAATACATACACAAGGTGGATTTGTTAACTCAAATCCACCTTTTTTATTTAATTGAATTAAGGCTTTAAACCAATGATAATCTTAGTTTTGCCGACTTTAATAAAACCAAAGTATACGAGATGAAAAAATACCTTAACCTATTTGATTTTAGACAAAAAGTCAATTATACTACAGAAGTACTTTCAGGCCTTACAGTGGCATTAGCACTGGTACCCGAAGCAGTAGCCTTTGCATTTTTGGCTGGTTTGAATCCTCTTACAGGTTTGTACGCAGCATTTTCTATAGGTTTAATAACTAGTATTTTCGGCGGAAGACCAGGTATGATATCAGGAGCTACAGGGGCTATTGCTATTGTAATAGTAGCGTTGGCAAAATCTCATGGTGTCGAATACATCTTTGCTACTGTAGTGCTCGCAGGTATAATTCAAATGCTCGCAGGATTTTTTAAATTGGGTAAGTTCATACGACTAGTTCCTCAGCCTGTGATGTTTGGTTTTGTAAATGGGTTGGCCATAGTGATTTTCATGTCTCAGCTGAGTTATTTCAAATCGAAAGGAGCTGATGGTATGATGCACTGGATGACAGGAACTCCACAATTAATTATGGTGGGCTTAGTTTTGCTTTCGATGCTTATAATATGGGGATTACCAAAAATAACAAAAGCAATTCCTTCTTCGCTTGCCGCTATACTGGCTGTTTTTGGTTTGGTTTTTTTCTTGGATATCGACACACCAAATGTGAAAGACATTTTGGTACAAATGGACAATGGAGTAACTTCTATCAAAGGGGGCTTCCCTCCTTTTCATATTCCAGCGGTAGATTTTACGTGGGCTAACTTTATACTTATACTTCCTTATGCTGTGATAGTAGCAGCAGTAGGTTTGGTAGAGAGTCTATTGACACTAAACCTCGTAGATGAGATAACAGAAACAAGAGGAAGCGGAAACAAAGAAGCCGTAGCACAAGGGCTTGCTAACTTAGTAACTGGATTTTTTAGTGGTATGGGTGGTTGTGCTATGATAGGACAAAGTCTTATCAATATAAGCAATGGTGCACGAGCTAGACTATCAGGAATTGTAGCCTCACTAATGCTACTCGTATTTGTAATGTTTGGTAGCAGTTTAATAGAGCAAGTACCTATAGCAGCACTTACAGGGCTCATGATAATGGTGGCTATAGGCACATTTGAGTGGGTAAGTGTACGAGCACTTAACAAAATGCCTAAGCACGATATTTTTGTAATGTTTGTGGTTATCCTAATCACCATTTTTATGCATAACCTAGCATTGGCTGTTCTTATAGGAGTTATTATTTCAGCATTGGTATTCGCTTGGGAAAGTGCAAAACGAATCAGAGCAAGAAAGTATATAGACGATGATGGAGCTAAGCACTACGAAATATTTGGACCGCTGTTCTTTGGATCTATAAGAGTGTTTACAGAAAAATTTGACATCAAGAATGACCCTGACGAAGTAATTATAGATTTTAAGGAGAGTAAAATAGCTGATATGAGTGCTATAGAGGCAGTGAATAAACTTACAGAACGTTATGCTAAAAACGGCAAGAGAGTGCACCTACGACACCTTAGTGCTGATTGCAGAACACTCTTGGCAAATGCCGATAAGTTAATCGATGTTAATATTATGGAAGACCCTACTTACAAAGTAGCGGTGGACAGATAAATGTTCTTTTAAAATTTTGCAAAATGGTTGATGGTATGCTAAATAAAATTTTACTTTTGCAGCCGTTTATGGCGGGATAGCTCAGATGGTTAGAGC
>JAOLBX010000082.1 GCA_028339355.1 Bacteroidia bacterium | reverse complement strand
CTCTGGCTTTGCCAATGTGATAAACGCTTGTAGAAAATGCCCTAAGCTCATCATAGGCCGAGTACAAGGTAAAGCTGTAGGTGGCGGAGTAGGACTCGCTGCATCTTTTGATTATACACTCGCTACTAAGCACGCTGCCGTAAAACTAAGTGAACTAGCCGTAGGTATAGGACCATTCGTAGTAGGACCAGCCGTAGAGCGTAAAATGGGTCTGTCTGCCATGAGTCAACTGGCGATAGATGCTACTGAGTGGCAAACTGCCGAATGGGCAAGGGCAAAAGGCTTATACGCTGACATTTTTGATACGGCCGAAGATATGGATGATGCCATCAGCACATTAGCCAACAAGCTTAAGGATAGCAATCCTGAAGCAATGAGATTGCTCAAGCAAGTGTTTTGGCGAGGAACAGAAGACTGGGACACACTACTTGCAGAGCGTGCAGCGATGAGCGGTCAGTTAGTTCTATCTGATTTTACCAAAAACGCTATCAATAGCTTCAAGAAGAAGTAAACGGTTTTTTTTCTGCTTCTTTTTCCTTTTATTGGACTGAATCATAACCTAAGTAAAAACTAAATCGTGGAAGAAAAATCAATTTTTGACTATTACAAATCTGTAATAAAAGACAATTATGCTAACTTCATAGGCAGAGCACGTAGAAAAGAATACTAGAGCTTTGCTTTAATCAACTTTATCATAGCAATCATTGCTATGGCTATTGATAATCTTGCAGGAATGACCTTTGCCCCTGAAATACCTTATGGTCCTGTCTACGCTATTTACGGTTTGGCTATGCTTGTCCCAAGTTTAGCAGTAGGTGTAAGAAGACTGCATGACGTAGGCAAAAGCGGATGGTTTTATTTAATAAGCTTTATTCCACTCATAGGTTTAATATGGTTACTTGTGTTATTCTTTACTGACGGGAAATCAGAAAGTAACAAATGGGGAGTAAATCCTAAAAATCTAAGTAACGAAATAGATTCTTTAGGAACAGAGTAAGCATTTTATTCTACAAGAATATTACAAGAACAGAGTCAATCAAAAGTGACTCTGTTTTACATTATACCCTATGGAAAACAAAAATATTTTCGAGTACATGCTAATAGGTTTTACTAAAAACTACGCAAAATTTGATGGAAGGGCTCGTAGCAAAGAATATTGGAGCATTATTCTCTTCTTCATTCTTACTTTATTTTTACCTCCAAGTTATCTGAATTCATGGATTAAAAAGCTAGTACATTTACCTTTATGGGAGTATTCCTCTTTTTCTTTATACCCATAATAAGTGCAGGCGTACGCAGACTACACAATGCTAATAGTCTATTTCATTCCTTTAGTTGGCGGGTTATGGCTCCTAGTTCTTCTTTTTACTGCATCCGATTATGGAACGAATGAATTCGGACGTAATCCTAAAAATCATACATTGACTCAGAAATAGACCAAACAGGAGAAGAATAATTATATAAAAAAGCTATCCAGAACTCTACTTTTACGTTTTCTTTACGTACTCTGTGATGATTACGATGGTCTGCCCCTCTACTTTTCCTTCTATATATCTCTCATTATCTAGGTCTAGACGAATATTTCTTACAGGAGTTCCGCGTTTAGCTATCATACTGCTTCCTTTTACGGGTAAGTCTTTTATAAGGACCACAGAGTCCCCGTGTTCTAGAATCACACCGTTACTATCTCTATGCACTATAGCGTTCGGATTTGCTTCCTCTATGTTACCCTTTGCCCACTCCTCTGTCTCTTGATCCATGTACATCATATCCAGTAAGTCTGCAGGCCAGCCTTCGCCTTTGAGGTGAGTAAGCGTACGCCAAGCGACTACTTTTACTGCATTGGCTTCTGCCCAAATACTATCATTCAGACATCTCCAATGGTTAGTATCAATTTTTTCTGGATTTGTGAGTTGATCATTGCAGGTTTCGCACGTCATCACACAGTTATTTGCGTTCTTATCATCTTTAGGTGCTACCACAAATATGGTCAGTCCCTTTTTGCTCCCACATAGCTCACAGCTATCACCGCCTCTATCTCTCAGATCTTGTTCTACACTCATTGGTTATTGAATAGGGCTGCAAAATACTTTTTAGATTTAGAATAGTTCCCACTTATTACGAGATAAAATAATTGAGCAAAACATAGCTTTTACCTCCTTCTACTGATAATTCATCTTCCTATAATTCTTATACAAAGCTTTCTGAGTAAACAATTGTCATCCATACTCACATTCACTCCTTCAAGATTATCTCTACCTTTGCTTTATGAAATTAAAAGAGGTTTTAGCCTCGTTTGGTTATGCTTTTAATGGCATAGGCTTGTTCTTAAAGAGTGAGCGAAATGCCAAAATACACTTATTAGCTGCTATTGTAGCATTTGCACTTGGTTTCTATTATGATTTGACAGACACAGAATGGTTGTGGGTACTCCTTGCTATTGCAATGGTCATCGTAACCGAAATGATAAACACGGCTATAGAAGGAATCTGC
>JAOLBX010000081.1 GCA_028339355.1 Bacteroidia bacterium | reverse complement strand
ACACTAATAGTTTTTGAGTTATTAACAAATAGACTAAATTTGCAATAAGATATAAGAATTAAAAGGGGTCAACAGCCCCTTTTTTCTTAGGGAAAAATTTGAGTGTAAAGCTATTAATATCGAAAATCATTGAAGAAGAACTAGAGTCTACGGATTGTTTTTTAGTAGGTGTAGATGTAAATCAGGCTGAGACCGATTTAAGATTTTATATAGATGGTAGTGAGGGCGTTAGTGTAAAAATTTGCACAAGATTAAGCAGAAAAGTATCACGAATTATGGACGAAGAATATTTGGACGACGAACCCATTAGATATGAAATATCCTCACCGGGAGTAGACCAACCGTTGATAGACAAACGGCAGTATCCGCAGCATATGGGTAGAGACTTAGAAATCACTCATACAGACGATAGTACAGTAGAAGGAGAGCTTGTGAACGTGTCCGAACAAGACATTACGCTAAGTGTTTCCATCTCAAAACATAAGAAAGAACAACAAACTGTAAAGTTTGAAAATATTAAAAACAGTATTGTAAAAGTATCCTTTAAACCTAGAAAAAAATGAGCTTACAACTAGTAGAATCTTTTTCGGAATTCAAAGAATTTAAAAACATAGATAGAGCCACAATGATGCGTGTGCTCGAGGACGTATTTAGAACCATGATTCGACGAAAATATGGTTCAGATGACAATTTTGATGTCATTGTAAATACTGACAATGGTGATCTTGAGATATATAGAAATCGCGAAATTGTAGACAATGGAGAGGTAGAAGATGACAATCAAGAACTATCTATTGACGATGCACGCAAACTAGAAGAGGACTACGAAATAGGAGAAGAAGCTATCGAAGAGATAGATATGGCTTCTTTTGGTAGACGTACAATTCTAACTGCTCGGCAAACATTACTTTCAAAAGTAATGGAGTTAGAGAAAGACGAGTTCTACAAAAAATATAAAGATAGAGTTGGGGAAATTGTTGTAGGAGAAGTTTATCAGATCTGGAAAAATGAAATCATGATTTTGGATGACGAAGGGAATGAATTAATTCTTCCTAAGCGTGAAATGATTCAAAGAGATTTCTTTAAAAAAGGAGACAACGTAAGAGCTGTAGTGCTTCGTGTTGAGATGTACAACTCTAATCCAAAAGTAATTCTTTCTAGAACTGCTCCAGAATTCTTAGAAAGATTATTTGAGCTAGAAGTGCCTGAGATACTAGATGGTCTAATCACTGTAAAGAAAATCGTAAGAGAACCAGGAGAAAGAGCCAAAGTAGCCGTAGAGAGCTATGACGACAGAATTGATCCAGTAGGTGCTTGTGTAGGTATGAAAGGAAGCAGAATACATGGTATTGTACGTGAGTTGAAAAATGAGAACATAGATGTGATAAACTACACTTCTAACATTCAACTTTTAATACAACGTAGCTTGAGCCCGGCAAAAGTGTCTAGTATAAATCTAGATGAAGAAAATGGTAAAGCAGATGTATTCTTGCCTGCAGATCAAGTATCGCTCGCTATAGGTAAAGGTGGGCATAACATAAAACTGGCTGGCAAGCTAGTGGGATATAACATCGATGTGTATAGAGAGAATAATGAGGAGGAAGATATGGATGTGGATCTGAATGAATTCGCTGACGAAATAGATACTTGGATACTTGATGAGTTGAAAGGTATAGGATTAGATACTGCGAAAAGTGTACTTGATATGACTGATGCCGACTTGATATCAAGAACAGAATTGGAGCAAGAAACAATAGAAGAAATTAAGAAAATACTAGAAGCGGAATTCGAATAAATAATACTATAATGAGTTAAAGTATTATTTTCGAACGCTGCGTAAGCAACAGATGGCTGATAACAAAAAGACATATAGAATAAATAAGGTTGCAACGGAGTTCAACGTAAGTTGGAAAACCATTGTAGAGCATCTTAATGAAAAGGGATTTGAAGTAGAATCAAAAATTACTGCAAAGCTTGATGATGCTATGTATCAGGATTTGTTAGGTTTTTATCAAAAAGATAAACAAGCCAAGGAGGAATCGCAGCAACTCGAAATCAATATCCGTAAGGATGTAAAGACAAAGGAGATTAAGGAAGTGAAAAAAGTAACTCCTCCTACACCTGAGTTTACTCCTGAGCCTACGATTTTCATAAAAGATACTTCTAGCAAGCCAAAATCACATAAAGAAGCAACTCCTGTGGTGGAAACACCTAAGGCTGAAACTCCAAAAGTAGAAAAAGCTAATCCTGTAGTGGAAACACCTAAGGTAGAAACTCCAAAAGCGGAAGAAACTAAGCCAGTAATGGAAACACCTAAGGTAGAAGCTCCAAAAGTGGAAGATGCTAAACCGGGTACTCTTAAGGTGCTAGGTAAAGTGAGTTTGAATACTAAAAAACCTACTAAAAAAGTAGAAACACCTAAGTTAGAGAAGCCTAAAGTAGAAACAAAAGCACCTGCCACTCCAACTGAGGAACCAAAAAAGGAAATAGAAACAGAATACAAGAAACTTGAAGGGACTAAAGTTCTTGGTAAGGTAGAAATAAAAAAACCTGTTAAAAAGACTCGAACGAGAGACAAGCCAGGTGATGAACCTAAGAAAAAACGCAAACGCATAAGAGGTGAGAAAGTAACG
>JAOLBX010000080.1 GCA_028339355.1 Bacteroidia bacterium | reverse complement strand
CTTTTTAGCTGTACTGTTTTTGGGAAAGCTGCAGTTTAAATTTTGGTTTAGTCTTTTCCTAATCTTTTGTTTTTGTGATTTTTCTCTGAACACTAACATCGTTATTTAATTTAATTTTCATCAAGTATACACCCGTATCAAGTTCATTCAAATCTAGCTTTATCAATTTTGAATTATAAAAAGTATAGTCTTGAATAAACTGGCCTAATGAGGATACCAAAGTAATTTCAACTTGAGAGTAGTTTTTATTAAGATCTATTGATAGATCTGAGGGACTTGGATTGGGAAATATGGAAATGTTATTTATGTCTTTTTCAAGGTCAACAATCCTAACTGTTGAACAACTGTCGATTTTAGAAGCGAAAAAAGTTGTCGTGTTGGAGGTTCTTAGCCAGAAATCATCTATCGCGTGGCCAATCTGTGACGGTGTTACTTGTTGTAGGCAATTCCATTGATTTGTAGTGTTGTCGAGTAAGTAATTTGGTGTTGGCACCCCATTATTAGCCATAGTATCTAACATTAACTTAATACCATAGGACCCATAAACATAAGGTCGGTTGATAATATAACCGTAGTTTGTAGGGAAGCCCAAAAGACAATTTTGTTATCCAGTGAAAACTCTCGAATAATTATATGGCACAATTAAATCGCAAGGTTGGTGATATAAATATAAAGCAGGAATGGTACTCGAGATTGAATGAAAAACATTGTTGAATACCCCTCCAAAAAAACTTCCTACACCTTTGATTGAATAAGAATTATTCACGGGAGGATTTAGTAAACCCTCATAAGAACCTAACTCAGGCCTACTTAAATCCATAGAGTCGATATCGAGAGCAAATCCGTTTGCCTGTATGCAAGTACTTTCATAGATTGAATTAGGTTTTGGTACATTCGGGTATGCACCAGTAAGGCTATCGATAAGTTCTGAATTATTATCTGTAAAGCCAGCACTTAATGCAACAAAGCCGCCGGCACTTTCACCAACAATAAAAATATTTGAAGGATCAATATTGTAAGAGGTAGCATTATTGACTAAAAAACGGATTGCTCCATTTACATCCTGAACTGCTCTATGTTGTGCCCTATACCACTCGCTTTCATCTGCCATATTTAAACAATTCCAGTTTACATCAAATAGCGAGGAAACATTGCAATTAACGCGAAGATGAGTGTTAAACTGCCCTAGTCTGTAATTTACTGAAGCAGAAGCATATCCTCTTTTGGCAAAGTCTTCTCTCATTCGAACTACAGAAACATCTTCTTTGCTACCTAAAAGCCAAGTACCACCATGTATTAATACGATCAAAGGTCCACCACATACTGGAATTGTATCATCAGTAGGATAAGAAATATCCATTTCGAGTTTTTTTAACTTAACAAGAAAAGTCAATTGCTGTTCCGTATTGCACATCAAATAATGACTGAATTCTATGAGATGTGTCAATCCATTGTTGCCCTTTACCATAAAAGGGAATTAATAAGATTAAAAACAAGTATTTTCTTTCCTTGTAATTTTAATATCAACTAACGGCTTCTATATGAGCAGTAGCAGATTACAATACCAATCATACCGAGTGCAAAATGCTCAATTAAAACAAAATAGCTGTTCAATAAATTTATCGAACAGCTACTGATTATATACTTCTTAAGCTTTTATCCTTCCACCCCCTTGTGTACTTTGAACATGATTGCAAGATTGTTAAGGAAAGGAATAAAGTTATATGGTCCCTGAGCTTCCTGAGTTCTTGGTATTGGATGAACAGAGATACTGGATTTTATCGTCGAGATATATTCCACCATTTCTTCTCTTTCATTGTCAGGAAGTCCACCACCAATGCAGATAAAATCTATTGAATCAGTTTCAATTATTTCTTTAATCTTATCTTTTGAATTACTTGCTATAACGTTTCTGCCATACCTTTCCCATTCTTCAACTAATACATCCAATGTTGTTTGTAATCTTCCGATGGCTAATATTCTTGGTTCCATTTTATTTTCTGTTTTATGAGTTTTATCTGTAGAGCACGCTGTTAAGCTACCTCCTAGAACGAATGTAATAAATAGTTTTTTTCATAATGTGTTATTTTTCAAATTCCATATTTACTGGTTGTTCCAATAGTTTTGATATCGGACATTTTGAACCAATAGTTAATAAACGCTCAATCTGTTCGTCTTCTAAATGGTTTTCAAACTGTACAGCTTTAACTATTGTTTTCATTGGTTTTCCTGAAGATATGATTTCTTTCATTTTCACATCTACATTGATTTCACCCAAGTTCCACCCCTTGTTATCCGCATACATTTTTATCGTGATAGCAGTACAAGAGGCTAAAGCAGAAAGTAAATATTGAGCGGGGTTTGGGTATTGATTTGATCCACCAATGGCCTCAGGTTCGTCTACCATAACCGTATGGCTGGTGGTTTTTATTTCCATCAGGTAGTTTTCAGAACCAAGTGTACCATTTGCGTGTAGAGTATCTTTCATTACTTATCTTTTTTCAAGGTATAGCTCAGTGCTCCAGAAGGACATCTATCAATTTGAGCTTTTAGTTCTTCAGTAGAAGCGTTTTCTATTTTTATCCATGGTCGTTCCTCAGGATTGTATACATTAGGTAATGACCTAACGCAAACTCCGGCATGAATACATTTTGATTGATACCAATGGATGATGATGTTCTCATTTTTATATTGCATTTTCATTTGATTTGGGTA
>JAOLBX010000008.1 GCA_028339355.1 Bacteroidia bacterium | reverse complement strand
TGCTCCTCCATTGCTTTGGGTATACTCAGATTTAGGGATCACTATTGCTTCATCAAAAGGGATTTTTCTGGTTCTATTTCCAAAAGCGAATACATCTCCAAATCCTGCTTTATGAGACAGGTAATCTTCGGTAAGATTCATTTTTGGATTATACCCTATTGATAAAGACACATCAAACACTTCCTTAGCTTGAAAATCTGAGGTCTGGATGTCTACCCATCCTCCTGTAAAATCACCTGCTAGGTTTGGAGTGAAGCTTTTTAGCACAACAATATTATCTATCAGATTGGTAGGGAATATATCCATCTGAACCGTATTACGATCTGGGTCTAACCCAGGAAGCTCCATACCGTTAAGTACCGTCTTCGTATACCTATCTCCAAGACCACGCACGAACACGTACTTTCCACCATCTATGCTGACCCCTGTGACGCGGCTTGCCGCTGTGGCTGCATCACCATCACCTACTTTGGCCATCGCTTGCTTACTATTACCATCCATTAAGTTTACCGATTTTTTCTGAGCTGTAATCAAAGCACTTTCAGAAGTTGTCGATTTTTTCACTCGTATGGTTACTCCACCTTTTATAGCTTCTGCTGCCTGGCTGCTTATTAAGATAGTCCCTAAGTCAGTCTCTTCTCCATCTATTACCTTTACATTGTTAATTGTTTTGGTATCGTAGCCCATCAGTTTTATAACTACAGAGTGTGTTCCTACTTCAAAACTGGCAGTGAAGTTACCCATTTCGTCTGAGTAGCCTCCTCCACCAGACGTAGGTGAGGTAATGGTAGCACTAAGTATTACCTCAGTAGTACTAGTATCTAATATTTTTCCCTTTACTATACCTCTTTGTGCCAAAGCACTAACAGAAAGGAGTAGGCAAAGACTTAATACAATTGATTTGATGATTGACATGATTTTCGTTTTTATTTTATGTTTTTACAAAGCAGGAAACAGCGGTGACAAAATCTCGCTGCTTCGCTTTGCTCATAATAGTTAATTGTATATTTCAATAAAATTGTTCTTAGAAGTCGGCTAGTAGTCCTTTAGTATCGGCTAATGTCCAGCCTGTAAATTCTGATATATCTGCTCCGTATACCTTCTCGGTTACTAGTGCATTTCCGTCACCAGAGAAACTAGCGTCAGCGGCTTCTTCATCCCCAAATTCAGACTTATCACTAAATAGATCCGTAACCATAGTCCAAGTTGTTGTTGCACCATCTGGTTTGCCGTCACCATCAAGACTCCAAGCTGTTGAGCTAAACTTGAGATTGGTCAAGGTAAGTGCACCTGCAATGTAGTTTGCAGAGGTTTTATCGTCATCCAGTTCCATATCTGCACTACTATTGAATCCGAAGAAGTAAAGTTTGTCAACCAGACCCTGAGCTCCACTTCTGAAGTCAGCAAACTCCCCTTGAGTTGCATTTCCTTTTAGAGAACCATTGGTAAGGGTGAATTGACCACCAGCATTTTCAGAACCTTCCGGTCCATCTATTTCTAATCCGTGATCTGAATCTACACCCGCTATATAGATGAAGTTATTAATTGTGCCACTGTATGCTTGGTCTATATCGTAAGCATCATCTCCTTGATACATCACTATGGCATGGTCAATATTTACTGTACCTCCGAAGCACTCTATACCGTCATCTACGTTTCCTACGACCTCTATGTGGTTTATGGTAGTTCCATTCCCTACACCTCCCAGAGTAAGGCCATTTATCTCATTTCCTTCACCTATGAGTGTACCGCCGTGTCGGATAGATATATATGTCAATACTCCAGAATTATCCTCAGCGTTGCTACCCCCAAAGTTCCCTTCGATAACATCTGCAGGAATACCTTCTACTTGCTCAGTAGCACCCGTCTTAGGTGATATTGGAGCATCACCCAATATAATTACACCACCCCAGAACCCTTTTGCAGTTTCTACGTCTAGATTCGTTCCTTCTTTTTGTCCTAGTCCTATTTCATCTGCCGTCGATGTAAATATGATAGGATTGTCAGCTGTACCAGCTGCATTAATAGTAGCTCCTCTTGCTATAACAAGTACAGAAGCATTTGCTCCAGTTCCAGATTCGCCTTTAACAATAGTGCCTGGTTCAATAGTTAAAGTTACACCTTCTTTTACGACCACTCTGTCCTTTAGGGTATGAATCACATCAGCTGACCAAGTTTCGTCTTCAGATATAAAACCGGAGTGATCTCCAGATACTAGGTCCAAATCTACTGGTTCATCATCTGTACAACCAACGAAAGAGATAGTTGCTGAACTTAACAACATTAGAATTAAGGATTTTGAAATTTTTTTCATTTACTTAAGTAATTAATTTTTGTTTGCTTTGATATTTTATACGGCAATGGTGCAGCAGCTATGTTATCTCCACGTTACGGTAATTTTACTATTTAGGTATGTTTAAAAACAGGATAAGCAGACAAATAAATTTTTCCTTTTCCAACAAGGATTTCTTATCAACAGGAGTACGTGTAAACAAAAAAGGAAATAGTGGAGGTGGAGATATCGATAGTGGCCACGTGATTTGGGAAATAGGTGGAACGGCATCCATAGTAGGTCAACGAACGATGGCGGTACATCAAAAATGGAACACCTGCCTCGGCTTACGAAGCAGTATTGAAGCATTTGGAGCTGCCTATACTTGGAACGGAAAGAAAAAATATGTACTCGATAAACTACCTATGGCAGCTGCATTCATTGCCAGGAGCAATGTTTCTGCAGGAGAATAGGACATTCAAACTAAAGACTCTTGGCGGTGGAAAATCCAGTTGGGGTCTGTGCTTATTTTGCTTGTGTGTTTTCTTATCTTAAACAAAATAAAATAACCTGTTTTGAATCATTAAGAGATTCATAAATCCTTAGTATTTGCATTTTAAACACAGTGGGAGAAATGCCTCTACGAAAATGATTGATACAACTGAATGCATTGCACGGCTTCTTTCACATCGTGAACTCGCAGAATCGACGCTCCTCCTTCGAGAGCAAAAGCATGTAGAAACGAGGTCCCGTTTAATGCCTCCTTGGCCGTGGTTCTTAGGGCCTTATAAATCATAGACTTACGAGAGAGCCCTACCAGTATCGGTGCATCTAGCTCTGTAAGTTTTTCTAGATTTCGTAGCAAGGCATAATTGTGTTCCATTGTTTTCCCAAATCCAAATCCAGGGTCAATTATTACATCCTTGATTCCTGCTGTACTGCATTCCGCTATTTTAGATTCTAAATAACCATAGACTTCATCCTCTACATTTTCATAAATCGGGTTGTCTTGCATTGTTTTAGAAACGCCTTGCTTATGCATAGCGATGTACGGTACATTCAGCTCCGCAACAGTTTGCAGCATTTGGGGATCATCTTCTCCAGCACTTATATCATTCACTATACTAGCTCCCGCGGCAACTGCCTCTCGAGCCACTTCACTTCTAAAAGTATCTATAGAAATAGTAACATCAGCAGATTCACCTATCTTATCTATAATGCCAATCACTCTGTCCAGTTCTTCTTGCACAGATACATCTGCCGCCCCAGGTCTAGAGCTATAGCCGCCTATATCCAGTATGGACACTCCGTCAGCTAACATTTGGTCTGCTTGTTTTAAGGCTGCGTCAAGCGTATTGTATTTCCCGCCATCAGAAAATGAGTCTGGCGTAACATTGAGGATACCCATGACTATAGGTGTACTCAAATCTAGGTGTGTTCCTTTTATGTGGATGCTTCGCTTCATTTCTATGGCTATGAAAATTATCTTCGCAGCAAATTAAATTCATTTTGAGCTCAGATACTCCATTACTGTTTGATAAAGCAATATCTCAATGCCGTGAAATCTTCGAGAAAAAGACGTACGACTACGGTACTGCTTGGAGGATACTGCGTCCTATATCTATCACCGATCAGATATTTATAAAAGCTCAACGCATACGCAGCATAGAAGACAAGAAGGAAAATAAAGTAGGAGAAAGCATAGAAAATGAGTTTGTAGGTATCGTAAACTATTGCATCATAGCTCTAATACAACTGGAGCTAAAAGAAAGTGATGCTATGGATATGGATACGGGGAATGTGGTAGAACTTTTTGACCAAAAAGCAGAAATGTGCAAACAGCTTATGGTTACCAAAAATCATGACTACGGTGAAGCGTGGCGAGACATGCGAGTAAGCACCTACACCGACCTCATCTTGATGAAAATTCTGAGAACCAAACAAATAGAAGATAAAGGCGGTAAAACATTAATATCTGAAGGTATAGATGCAAATTTTAGTGATATGCTCAATTATGCGATATTTGCTTTGATAAGAATTAATCATTTCTACAAATAATGAAATATATAGCTAACATTTTACGAGTATTCGTAGGCTTACTTTTTATTTTTTCTGGACTTATAAAATCGAACGACCCTACTGGCTTCAGCTACAAGTTAGATGAGTACTTTTCAGTATTTGCGGCAGATTTTGAGGTGGAGCAAGATAGCTTAGAAATCTCAATCACTACGTTAGACGGCACAAAAGTCACTAACCATATTATCAATCCAAATAATCCTATTATCTCGATCCTATCAGGAACAATTCCTTGGAAGATAGTGCCCTTAGGACAAGGTGTAGAAGGATATATTTATTTTGCAGATGCAAGTATAACACTGGGTAACCAAGAGCTGTATTCGACTTCTCTCAATGCAGAAGACAGTAACACCATATTATTGGATGCCACAGTTTCTGCTAAGATAAAAGGCAATGAACTAAATACTGACACGCTTCGTTTTCTCTCATTTGCTGATAATTCTAAAGTCATAACCGTTGATGCATCTGAATATGTAAAAGAGAGCTCTTGGCTGGTTAAATTTTTCCAAGGACTGCGTCCTTATGCTCTTAGTCTAGCCATCTTACTTTGTATTCTAGAAATCATTTTAGGATTGGCTCTTCTTATAGGTTGGGCTCCAAGACTTACTATCTGGTCATT
The DNA here is from genome assembly GCA_028339355.1 of Bacteroidia bacterium. Classification (GTDB taxonomy): domain Bacteria; phylum Bacteroidota; class Bacteroidia; order NS11-12g; family UBA9320; genus UBA9320. The sequence goes on along the minus strand of JAOLBX010000008.1, from coordinate 61,995 downwards.
GGTTATTATGATCGTGTTATTTACGTTCTTAACGTGGTATAGTGCCCATTATAACAAGGTAACCGACTGCGGATGTTTTGGTGATGCAATAAAACTTACACCTGAGGAAAGCTTCTACAAAGATGTCATTCTATCCGTCTCTATTTTGTTCATACTGCTTGGCATTAAGTATATCAAACCAATATTTAGTAATCCATTCTCTGTTAAACTACTTACAGTGTTCACTATCCTTTCGGTTGGGTTTTCAATCTATTGTTGGCATTATCTTCCTGTCAATAATTTCTTGAAATTCAAGGAAGGAAACAACATAAAAGAACTGGTAGTAGTACCCGATGGTGCTCCTACAGATGTGTATGAAAACATTTTTGTGTATGCGAAAAACGGAGTAGAAGAAGAAATGACCCTCGAGCAAATGAGTGGTCGTGATCTCAAAGCAGAAGGCTACACCTTTGTAGATCGAAAAGATAAACTTATCTCCAAAGGATACGAACCGGAGATACACGATTTTAAAATAATGGATGAAACGCGTAGCAATGATTACGTGGATGATTTTTTTGCCGATAGCAGTCACAAAATACTGATTGTAATAAATGAAGTAGAAAATGCCAATCTCGAAAGTATTGACAGACTAAAAGAACTCATAGCAGTCTGCAAGAAAAATGAAGTAGATATATACCCACTGACTGCAAGTTCTAGTGAAAGCGTAGAGGCGTTTCGGCATGAGCATCAACTGGATATTCCATTTTACTTGGGCGATAAAACCAACCTAAAATCAATCATTCGTTCCAATCCTGGATTGGTGCTATTTGACGGTAATGTAGTACAACACAATTGGCCATCTACTCGCCTACCAACTGTAAATAAATTCACCAAATTAGTTGAAAAATGATTTCGTTTCTCGTAAAACGAATAGCCAATGGCATCCTCATATTATTTAGTGTAGTTACAGTTGTATTTTTTCTTTTCAGCTTCTCCTTTCCCAGTCCTGAGAAAATGGCTGTAGGCCAGCGTACAGATAAGCAAACGCAAGATGCTATCAAAAAAGAATTTGGACTAGACAAGCCACGCTTCACTCAGTATCTACTTTTTGTAAATGACATTTCTCCGGTATCATTTCATAGAGAAATGAACGAAGCAGAACTAAAAGAAAAATATGGTGGTTTCAAATTAAGCTTTGGCAGCACATCCGTACTTCTTAAAAAACCATTTTTACGACGCTCATTTCAAAACAGAGAGAAAACTACTTCTCTCATTGCTCAGTCTTTCAAGGGAACATTTATACTGGCACTGGTGTCGATCATAATTGCAGGATTCTTTGGAATACTACTGGGCGTACTTTCCGGTATCAAAGCAAATACTTGGATGGATCAAGCGATAGTTTTTGTGAGCACATTGGGTATTTCTGTACCTTCATTTTTTTCTGCAATCATTCTAGCATGGTTTTTTGGCTACGTGCTGCATGACACTACTGGTCTCAACATGACCGGTAGCTGGATAGACATAGATCCGTTCAGTGGCGAGTTTTACCAATGGAAAAATCTGTTGCTCCCTGCAGTAGCTCTAGGAGTACGACCTCTGTCTATTTTTACGCTCCTCACACGCAGCTCTATGCTCGAAACGCTCAACAAGGATTTTATCAAAACGGCCAAATCCAAGGGATTGACATCGCGACAAATATTAGCAAAACACGCTTTACCAAATGCTCTCAATCCAGTAATAACTGCCGTATCGGGTTGGTTTGCTTCGCTCCTTGCAGGTGCATTTTTTGTAGAATACATTTTCAACTGGAGAGGACTCGGAAAGCTTACCATCGAAGCATTAGAAATGAATGACTTGCCAGTGGTAATGGGCAGCATCCTTTTCATCGCATTACTTTTTGTGGTAATGAACATACTGGTAGATATACTGTACGTGAAATTTGACCCTAGAATTAAGCTATCCTAATGCATATATTTCTCACTGGATTTATGGGAGTAGGCAAGACCACTATTGGCAGAGAACTTGCGACTTTATCCGAACTACCATTTTTAGACTTGGACGATGAAATCACCAAACACGCTGGCTTATCCATTTCCAGTATTTTTGAGCAGCAAGGAGAATATGCCTTCAGACAATTGGAACGAGACACTCTGCTAACGATTCTTAAAAAACTTAAAAAACCTCATGTAATAGCACTAGGCGGAGGGACAATTTGCTCGGTAACCAACTATACCGAAATATTGAATAACGGTAGATGCGTATATCTCTACAAACCTTGGGAAGAACTCCGTGAAATGTTGAAAATCCTATCAGATAGACCTCTCGCACTGCATTCATCCGTCGAAGAATTAGAGGATATTTTTGTGAAAAGAGAGCCATTTTATGAGCTTTCTCAGCTCAAGATGCCCATAAACACTATGTTTAGCACCCAAAAACTGGCTCAAAAGCTTAGATTATTAACATTTAGGTAACAGTCCTTGTATTCATGCGGTTCTTCAGTATATCATTGACCTTTATAACACGATTAAATAATTTAAACTTATGAACAAATCAGATTTAATATCAGCTATGGCTGATAAAGCTGGCATCACTAAAGCACAAGCTGGTGAAGCACTTGACGGATTTATGGACGCTACTTCTGGAGCTCTTAAAAAAGGTGAAAAACTTATCCTTGTAGGATTCGGTACTTTCTCTGTAAGCAATAGAGCTGCAAGAACAGGTAGAAACCCAAGAACTGGAAAGGAAATTCAAATCGCTGCTAAGAACGTTGTAAAGTTCAAAGCTGGATCAGGACTTTCTGAAAAAGTTAACTAAGAACCCCTTAGTAAAAAATTTAAAAACCTCCTTAGGAAACTTTGGAGGTTTTTTTACACCTATTTTTTTCTCGTATTCTGAATGCTAACCTGCTCAAAATAAAAGCACCCGCACCAAGTGATTTTCTGACATAGAATCAAAAGAACTGCCAAACTAATCACTACATAACTATCTTCGTCCTATCAAAAAGTCATTCCTCAGATATCTCGCTCAGACCTCCCCTACTCCACCTATGTACGAATTTGTACGTGGAGAAGGCATCTACTTGTATGATAAAAAAAACAAGCCATACGTGGATCTTATAAGCGGTATAGCCGTTAATAATTTGGGACATGGAAATAAAAAGGTACAAAAAGCAGTAAAAAAACAAGTTGGCCGATACAGTCATCAGATGGTGTACGGTGAGTACGTCATAGGACCACAAGTAAAGCTTGCCAAGAGACTCGCTAACCTTTTACCTGATAATCTGCAGTCCTTCTACTTTTTGAATAGTGGTAGCGAGGCCGTAGAAGGTGCTATGAAGCTCGCCAAAAAACATACAGGCAAGTATAAAATAGTGGCAATGCGTAATGCATACCATGGCAGCACAAGCGGTTCCTTGAGCATGATGAGTGACGAGTATTACTCAGGGCCGTTCAAACCACTACTACCCAATATTCATTTTGCAGATTTCAATGATGAACGTTCATTAGACGTAATAGAAAATGACACCGCTGCAGTATTCATAGAGCCCATACAGGCAGAGAAAGGATACATACCCGCTAGTCAAAAATTTCTAGAGGCATTGAGAATAAAATGCAACAACACGGGTACGCTACTCGTGTTTGATGAAATACAGACCGGAATAGGACGTACCGGAAAACTCTATGCCTTTGAGCACTACAATGTGCTACCAGACATCTTGCTCAGTGCCAAGGCTCTAGGTGGCGGAATGCCTATAGGCGTTTTTATCTCTTCTAAGGAGATAATGGCAAGTCTCAGCGACAATCCTATACTCGGGCACATAACGACCTTTGGCGGGCACCCTGTGAGCTGTGCGGCAGGAAATGCGGCTCTCAAATACTTGACCAATAGTAATCTCATAGATGAAGTAGAAGAGAAAGAAGCTCTATTTCGCCAACTACTCGTACATCCCAAAATAAAAGGAATAAGCGGCAAAGGACTTATGCTCGCTGTTCAGTTAGACTCATTCGAAGAAGTAGAACGTACAATGAAACGATGCATAGAGCGAGGTGTTATCATAGATTGGTTCCTGTACAATATGGAATGCCTTAGAATTTCTCCTCCCCTTATCATGACCAAGAAGCAGATTGGAGAAGTGTGCAAGGTAGTGCTAGATGCTCTGGACGAATAAAAAAGTAATTTTCTGGTGGTATAGGTTTGAGCTACTGACTTGAAATTTTGGGTCCTATTATTTTACCGTAAAAGCCCTTCACCCAAAAACCCCATAGATTTTCATAGCTTTGTAAAGAAGCAAAACTAAAAAAGTTATGGATAAGAGAATAGACGCCACTACCCAACATCCTGAGAGAGAACGTATGCTATTTGGCCCGCTTGTTCAGATGAACTTGCGTAAGTACATAAAGCAACTCAAAAAGGAATCTGCCTGGAGCGAACAAGACCACAATACCATAACCATCTACAAAAGTGACTATGCCACCGTGGTACTGCGTGGCATGCACAAGAAGACGGAGCGAAAACAATCCGCTGCAAATGGAGATGCTACCATACAAGTTCTTCGAGGCAAAATCTGCTTGCATACCGAATCCTCTAAATTCACTTTAAGAAAAGGTCAAATGATAGGGATAGAAGCCAATATCGCTCACAGTATTATTGCCAAAAAAGATAGTTTCTACTTATTAACGGTGATCAATACCAAATAACAACTTTAACATTTAGCTCGAAGACTACAATTTACTACCTTTCGCCCAACATGGCAAAACGCGAAGAAAATGCATACATCTTGGGAACCAACACTGCCGAACTCCATCGTCTTGGGCTTCAGCACCAAGTATGGGCAATAGAAGCTAATAGAGGTTGGGCCGCAGCCGGATTCACCGCAGGCCAAACCATTTTAGACCTCGGCTCAGGTCCCGGGTTTTGCAGCAAAGAACTGGCCTATATCGTAGGAAATGAAGGTAATGTAATTGCCGTAGACAAATCCAAAGGGTACACGGACTTTCTGGATAAGGAAGCTCAGCTTCATTCTCTAAATATTGAAACACTACATTGTGATTTTGACGATATGGAGCTAAAACCAAATAGCATAGACGGTATGTACTGCAGATGGGCGTTGGCGTGGGTTCCAAATCCGGAAGAAGTGCTAAAGAAAGTATATGCAGCTCTAAAACCCGGCGGAAAAATGGTAATACACGAGTACTTTAACTGGTCTACCCACCAAACTCAGCCCAACAAACCTGCACTTTCAAAAGCCATAGCAGCTTGCCTACTGAGTTTTAAAGAACAACCTGGTGACATAGACGTAGGACGAGACCTGGCACCTGTGCTGAGCTCTATGGGTATGACACTGCACACACGGCCTATGGCAAAACTGGCTACACCCAATGAGCTAACTTGGCAATGGCCCAAGTCATTTTATGAGATATACTTTCCCAGTCTAGTAGACATGAACTATCTCTCCTCTCAAGATGCCAAAGCAGCACTCAAAGACCTGGAAGATTTGGAACATACGAATGGAGCTCATTTATTTTGCCCTACACTCATAGAAATAATCGCTGAGAAACAGTGAATAATACACACTACTATATACTCTCTGGCTTGGGAGCCGATGAACGTGTGTTTGCTCGGGTGCATCTACCTCAGAATCACACACACATTTCGTGGATCGAAAACAAATCAAAAGAAACAATCCAGGACTATGCGAGTAGAATAGCACGATCTATAAATCATCCAAACCCTACATTGATTGGTCTTTCGTTTGGAGGTATAGTAGCTCAAGAGATTGCCGCTATACGGCCTATAAAAGAACTTATTTTAATCTCGACGATAAAAAGCAAAATAGAAAAACCGTGGTACATGGGATTGGCTGGAATAACGCATATACCCAGTATACTGCCCGACTATCTGCTTGCCAAACCAAACATGGTGACTAAATACGCGTTCTCCATCCAAAAACCAGAAGAAGTTAAACTATTGAATACCTGCTTCGAGAATATGAGCATTGCCCATATGAAGTGGGCAATGGATCAAATAGCCAATTGGCAAGGAGTAGTGAGCAAGACCCCTATTTTTCATATACACTCTGACCACGACAGGCTTTTCAGCGACCATACTCGGGCTGACTCACGTATACCGGGTGGCCACTTCGCAGTATTTACCAATGCCAGTGAACTGAACACCGTGCTAGAGAAGAAATTTAAGGAGTCTTAAAACCTAGTGTTTTTAACAGAGCATAGACGAAGTGCTCAATGCTACTTCAATCCATCGCCTCTATCTTTTTCAACACAACATCCGCTTCCGCTGCCTTAGCATCTGAGGCAGTTCTATTGACCGTACTGAGTTTGTGAGCTTCTGCCAGTAGTTTTTCGTATTGGTCTTCTAGCTTTTCTTTTTCTGATTTCTTTTTGAATAGTCCGAACATATCTTTTAAACACACGATGCCGGTTTTAGTTCTTCACTCAAAATGGATACTTAGCCATTCTCAATAATTGTGTTTCATCGTTTTCAAATCCAATTTCGTCTTAGAAATGGTTGATTTATGATATTTATTATCATATCTTTGTGATATCATTTTAATATCAATAATATGAACAAACAAGAATCAACTTTCAAACCCATGAGCGGCTACGTAGGCCTAATATTAATGCTAATAGTCGGCATCGGTGGAATAAGCCTCGGCATTAACCTCAAAAATATTTTCATTATCGTACTGGCTGTCATCTTATTTTTATTTCTTGCAGTGGGTCTCACGGCGGTTAGTCCAAATGGCAGTAGAGTACTGACTCTTTTTGGAGCATACAAAGGCACAGTGAGAGACAACGGCTTCTTCTTTATCAATCCGTTTTTTAAGAAACAAAAAATATCGCTAAGAGCTCGAAACCTCGACACTCCTCCCATCAAAGTGAATGATAGTCTGGGTAATCCTATAAAAATAGGTGCCGTGGTAGTATGGAAGGTAAAAGAGACTTATAGAGCCGCTTTTGATGTAGACGATTATCAAAACTTCGTAAACATACAAAGTGAAGCTGCCATCAGAAAACTGGCCGGTCATTATCCTTACGATGATTTTGAAGACGAGCATACAGGAGAGGTAAATCACCTGACACTAAGAAGTGGCGGATCGGAGATAGACGAGAAGTTGGAAGATGCTCTTACCAAAAGACTTGAAATTGCAGGCATAGAGGTGGTTGAGGCCAGAATTAGTTACTTGGCGTATTCAGAGGAAATAGCAAGTGCAATGCTCCAACGGCAACAAGCTACGGCAATAATTGCTGCACGTAGAAAAATTGTAGAAGGTGCAGTGAGCATGGTAGACGACGCCCTACATCAGCTAAGTGATAAGAAAATAGTAGAACTGGACGATGATAAGCGTGCAGCTATGGTAAGCAACCTACTCGTGGTACTCTGTTCTGATAAGGCTGCAAGCCCTATTGTAAACGCAGGTACATTGCACAACTAGTATGACGACAATCAACGTCAGCTTCAACGAAGAGCAACGCATAAACCAGTGGTGGCTCAAACTCATACTCCTAGTCACTCTCGGCACATTGGTATATGCCATCTACGACTTTGCACAAACAGATACTACAGCCACAGAACAAATCAGCTTCTATGCAGGTCTGGTATTGGGATTTGCGGCGATAATGCTCGTATGGTTCTGGAAACTAACTACCCGAATAGACAACTATGGTATCACCGTGAAATGCCCTCTGGTACATAAGAAAGTAAACTGGGACGACATACAAAGTTTGGAAGTCTTAGACTACGGTTTTGTGGGTGGATGGGGCATACGCATATGGACCAAGTACGGTACGGTGTACAATACATCTGGCAGAATAGGTATGGCGATAGTGCTTAAAAATAAGAAGAAATTCTTAGTAGGCACACAAAAAGAAAGCGAACTAAAAACAATAGTAGAAAAATGGAAAAATACATAATCATACGGGCAAAGGCCTTCAAAAAAATAGAGCATTTTGACAAACAAATAAACGATTATGCTCAGCGTGGCTATAGGCCGATAGCCATGTCGGGAGAATCTGGAACCAACGTACTAATGGAAAAAATAACACAATGAACAAGTATATAATCTTAGAAAAAGGACTCTTCGAAAAACTAGTGAAGTTTGAAGAGAGAATAAATAGCAAATACGGATACGAGGCCATAAGTCTGTCGAGAACAGACTCTGGATATGCTGTATTAATGAAAAAAGCGAGCTAAGCCGATGGGCAAAAAGAAAGCATTTGCATTACGCGTAGAAGAAAAAATGTTGGCAGCCTTGGAGAAGTGGGCTGCCGACGAATTCAGAAGTACCAATGGGCAGATAGAGTATCTTTTAAATGAGGCTCTTAAAAAGGCTAAGAGACAGCCTAAAAAAAGCGATTAACAATTACTAATTCATAAAAAAAGGGGCTTCCGCCCCTTTATCTTTATGTCTATCTTAAGTCTTAGAACAATACTTTTTCAGAGAAAACATTGTTTTCTGTGATCACTTGCACGATGTAAATACCTGAAGTAATGCTCGGCATAGCAATGGATATATTCCCCGATCCTGTATTTGCGAGATCTTTTTTAACTATAGTTTTTCCGTTTAGAGAAATAACCTTTACCGTAACTGCTTCACTTTCTAAATTTTCATTTAACGAAACAACCAGCTCGCTATTGGTAGCATTGTAATGGCTTACTATTTTTGATTCTTTCTCCAAGGATACCGTAGCAGGACCAAACCATTCTACTTGTCCATCAAAATCTACTTGCTCCAAGAAATAAAATGTTTTTTGTTGTATCGGCTCAAAATCCATAAATGAGTATTTCTCAATCTCGCTGCTTGTTCCACTTGCCGCTACTTCTCCAATTCTATTTTTTTCAATTCCATTTCTAGATTTATGGATATTAAAATGAGAAGCATTTAATTCTGAGGCAGTTTTCCAAGTTAGTTGTGTTTGGTTTAGGTTGTTTAAGTTTCCTTTAAAATCTACTAACGAGACTGGCAGTGGATTAATTGAAACCGTAGCTGAACCGAAAGTAAATGGGCTTAGACTCGAAACTGCAGCACTGGTTTCAACTGAACCTGAAGCAGATGTACCCGTTGCAGCTGAAGCCTCTTTATCCCAAGTAGATCCGTAATGTGCAACAAACAAATCTGTACCGACAGATGTAATTCCTGAAGATGTAGAGTTCCAATAAAGTCTTACAATTGGCAAGGTGGTGCCAGAAGGTCTAGAAATTTCCCAATGATCAACCGTACTCACATTATTTACACCAGTGCCAAGGCTAGACGTATTTGCAGGAGTTATTAACTCTACGCTGTATTGGGTTGCTGCTGTTCCATTTGGATCTAAGCCTACCTGTTTCAATGTTGTTCCATCACCAATAGGAAATTTATATTCACTTGTAGTATTGGTACCTCTTCGCAATTCGCCAATAATGTGAGAGTCATCTCCTCCTCCAGAAATCGCAGAGTTATCGGTCACTTCAACATAAGTATCATTTGCAGATGCGTCGATATTGCCACTGGTTAATGTTAGAGTAGAACCTGCAATCTTCATTCCCTTAGTAATACCACCTGAAACAGAACCGTTATCTGCCAATATAAGATTGCCATTAGTTATATTTACGACACATCCATCAAGAAAGGTTACAAGACCTTGTAAGTTTTGATCTGCGGTTCCAGTAAAAGAAACTACACCCATGTTAGTTGCATCAATTTCACCTACTCCTAGTCTGTTTAAGTTCCCTTTAAGATTCATGTCATAGTTACCCATTAACAGTTTTTTTCCATCTTGGATAGTCAAATCTCCATTTACAGTAAGATCAGCTACCAGCGTTACATCCGCACCTAAATTAAGATTATTAACCACAATACTAGAATTATCTAATGATATTGGCTCGTACACATTTAAAGTTCCATTTACAGTCAATACTTTCCCACTGGCTATTGTCAATGTAGCTCCAGCCGCTGGGGTTAAATCGCCAACAGTCAAACTCTCATTAATTTCTAAAGTAGCTCCAGAAGATATTGTAACGTCTGATCCAACGCCAAGAGCAGTAGTGGAATTAGCAATTAGTTTTCCTGCACTGATTGTGGTTGTCCCAGTGAAGGAATTAGCCCCACTTAAAGTGATTGTACCTGTGCCTAATTTAGTTAGAGAATTAGCTTTCACTGCTGATGTAGAGTTTGCATCCAGACCATCCGAAATGATCCCTGAAATCGTGGAAGTCCCATTATTTCCTCCAATCTCAACAGTTCCTGAAGCCGTAAGTTCTCCATTTTTCCAATACATATCATTCGATGAACCACTAGTTTGATTCCAAATGGCAAAGCTTTCAATATTTGAACCAGACGCTGCAGGAGAACCAGCCATTACCAAATCATAACTCGTGGCCCCATTTGAACCATCGATAATAAGATTTATAGTATTAGCGGAAGTTACCTTAATCGTAAATGTTCTATCTGCAGCGGGAGTTGCATACCCAGTCCCTGCTGCTGCTGCTGCAGAAAACCAGTTGCCATTAGTATTTATCTGAAATTTTGCCCGTTGATTGGTTGAATAATCTGAAAAACTAGAAGAAGTTGTCCCTCCATTAAATGAGATACCTGCAGATGACGAAGAAAAGAAACTAGAACTATTGGCAACATAGCATGTAATTTTAAACTCATCCCCAACCTGAAGTGCTCTTGCTGTTCCATTGCCTACTCCATTTGTCGTAAATCTTTGAAATGAAGCTACACCAGGGTCACCAGTATAGCCAGTTCCACTTCCATTTGCGTAAAACGCAACTTCAGAAGACGAATTATTATAGCTTCCTGCAAAATAGTTGCTATTAGTGTTTTTTGTTAGCTCATTTACTGTAAAGTTACCCGTTTGAAGGGTATAAGTAACTGCACTCTGAGCAAATAGATTTACTGGTAATAAAGAAATAAACCCGAGTAAAATTTTTTTCATCTTATTAATGTGTTTTATGATTACTTAGTGTCAAATGTACTCTATGTATATTAAAAAAACCAATATTATATGTAAAAACGGAACATGAAACAAGTCCCTACCCTGCTCCTGCTATCGCTATTATCTCCTCTGTTTGCCAAAGAGACCCTCCTGTCTTCCGCGTTTTTTCTTTCCTGCTTTTTTGGAATTGTACCCCTCCATGCCGTCTTCTCTGGCTGCGCAATGCTTGGCCTTGCAGGCAGATACACCTGAGATAATGACAACTCCTAATAAGGTATATAGCACGTACTTTTTCATTCCTCCAAAGCTAACGAATCCATCCCAAACTATATTGCACGAAAAAGCTGTGAGAAAAATATCCCACAGCTTCTTATATTTCAAATTGCTCTATTCGAAAATTCTTATTTAGTAGCCATTAGGCTTACAGTAAACTCTACTGCATCATTTATTGCTTTGTCTTTCAGGTCGTCAAAGAATGAAGAACTACCATATTGTACATCCCATTGTGCTCTGTCTATAGAGAATGAAGATGTTGCAGTGGCTCCAGTTTCAGTCATTTCTACACCATAAGGAACAGTAATACTTTTAGAAATACCTTTGATGGTTAAATTTCCTGTCAAGCTATCCGCTGAAGCAGTAGATACTGCAAAGTTTGCTGTAGGATGCGTAGCCGCATCAAAAAAGTCTGGAGAAGCTAAGTGACCTAGTAATTTGCCCGTAGTTTCTTCGTCCATACCATCTGTGCTAGCTATAGAAGTCATGTCTAACTCAAAATTAGCCGCAGTGATCGCTCCTTCTGCTGTGCTGAAAGAACCTGAAGTGATGTTAATAGTACCCGTATGGCTATCGCCTGTTATTTTACTTCCTTTCCAGTTTACTTTACTTTCTTCTACGTTTACGTTAAAAGATTCACTTTCTGCAGTAGCATCTGCTACTTCTTGAGCATCTCCTACTTCTGTAGATGCACTTGGACTACTACACGCCGCAAATAGGGCTACAATTCCTGATAATAATAATACTTTTTTCATTTTTTGTTTTAATTTTTTAAATGTTTGTTTTGATGTTTTTTGCAAATATACATGTACCAACATGTATATTTTACTTTTGTTTTACTTTCGGAATAGTTTTTGTAATTATCCTCTTAAACTTGCACCTTGAATTTCGGAAAACGCCTTACCTTAATAGCCATTGTATTAGTAAACACTACGTTTGCTATGGCCCAAATAGTGGTGGTAAACCAAGATTTGACACCGATAATTAATGTACATATTTTGAAAGGCGGCAAGTCGGTAGCTATCTCGGATGACAAAGGTGTTTTAAATGTGGACACCTCTTCTTTAGGACTAGACACTCTCACCTTGGCTCATCAAGGCTATTACAAGAAGAATATTTCGATCAATAATCTTCGCAATGGATGTACCATCATTCTCTCTAAAAAAACAAATACGTTTAATCCCATCGTAATTACTCCGAGGGTCTCACGACTGAGTTCAGATTTTGCCAACAAGGTAGACCTAATTGGTAGAAAAAAAATAGCACTGTATCAACCACAAACCACTGCAGACCTGCTTAACATAGGCAACACCGTCTATGTTCAGAAAAGTCAGCTGGGAGGCGGCAGCCCGATGATACGTGGATTTGCTACGAGTAGGGTACTGCTAGTCATAGACGGTGTACGTATGAATACCGCTATTTTCAGAGATGGAAACGTGCAGAATGTAATCTCACTAGACCCGTTTAGTATCGAAAGTACGGAAGTGATTTTTGGCCCATCGAGTCAGTTGTATGGCAGTGACGCTATCGGAGGAGTACTCGGTTTTCAGACAGTGACACCGCAGTACAGCAAGACCGATACGCCTATGTACACCGGAGCCATAAACCTAAGATACTCGTCTGCGAGTAATGAGCGTACATGGCACGCACAATTCAATGCGGGCAAAAAGAAGTTGGCCTCTTTTACGAGTGTGACGTATAGCAGTTTTGGAGATTTGAAAATGGGCAAAAATGGTCCTGACGAATACACCAAACCAGACTTCATACTGCGTATAGCAGATAAAGACACCATCCTGCAAAATGCGAACACCAATGAGCAGGTTTTTAGCGGATACAATCAAATTAATTTTTTGGAGAAAATTTCGTACAAGCTAAACAAGCACCTTACGCTAAACTACGGATTCCACTTCAGCACCACATCAGATATACCAAGGTATGACCGACTCCTAGAGCGAGGAGATAACGATACACTCATCAATGGAGACTGGTATTACGGACCACAAACTTGGAGAATGAATCACCTCAGCCTAAAGGAGTCCGCAGAAACATTTTTAGCGGATAGTTTTTTTATAACGCTTGCTCATCAGAAATTTGAAGAAAGTAGAAACAGTAGGAAATACACTAGCAATGTGCTTACCGAACGGTCTGAGAAAGTATCTGCATGGAGTCTGAATGCTGATTTTGAGAAAGAATCCAAATGGAATGCACTGATCAACTATGGATTGGAATATGTGCACAATACCGTGAACAGTGGTGGCATCCTACTTGATATCACAGATGGCTCTACAACGACTACCTCTAGCCGATATCCCGATGGTTCTACTTGGGCTTCTTCTGGTGTGTATTTCAATGTATTCAAAAAATGGAAGACGTGGTATAAAACGGATGGTGGCATACGTTATAATTTTGTACAGACGCACGGTGTCCTAGACACTACCTATCAGGCATACCCTGTCCCTACATTTGACATTGCAAACCAGGCTGTCACAGGTTCTCTATCCCACTTGTTCAAGCTCAAAAAAGGGACTGTAGGCATTGTGACTTCTACCGCATTCAGATCTCCCAATATAGATGACATCTCAAAGGTGTTTGACAGTAACACGGGCTATGTAACCATTCCTAACGTGGACATAAAACCAGAATATGCATACAATGGTGAGATTAATGCATCGTATCACTTTTTTGATAGGTTAAATCTGAGCACATCTTTATTTTACACCTACCTAGATGGAGCTATCGGCTTAGAAAATACTACATTGAATGGCCGAGACAGTATTCTTTTTGGTAGTACGATGAGTCAGGTACAAACGTTGAAAAATCAAGACTACGCCACAGTCTATGGTCTTCAGGTTACTTTGAAATACTTGTTGAATGACAATATTACCTTAAACTCGAGCTACACGATACTAGAGAGTGCTTCTAGTGACGATGAACCCATCAGGCACATCACACCAAATTTTGGAGGAAGTAGTCTTGAGTATAACAAAGGGAAATGGAACGTAAGTGTGTCTAGTTCGTACAACCAAGAGTTTAGAAACACTCAATTCACCTCAGCCGAAAAAAATAGATCCTTTATCTACGCCAAGGATGAAAACAATCTTCCATATTCACCAAGTTGGTTTACGCTAAATGCTCGTGCCAATTTCAAGTTGAAAGAAAACATAGGACTAAACGTGGCACTTGAGAACATACTGGACAATCGGTATAGACCGTATGCTTCTAGAATAACCGCACCGGGAAGAAATCTACAAGTAGCACTGCGAGCTTCCTTCTAAAAGCTTGCACAAGAAAAAGAGCTACCGAGGCAGCTCTTTTTCTATAAATATCAGGGGTCTTCTATTTTTTCTTTTTATCAGAACCTGCAATGCTATCACGCATATCTGTATCTGCTTCGATGTTCTTCATTTTGTAATAATCCATTATTCCAAGATTACCATCTCTGAATGCATCTGCCATAGCTTTTGGAATCTCAGCCTCTGCAAGTATTACTAGTGCTCTAGCATCTTGAGCCTTCGCTTTCATTTCTTGTTCTTCTGCTACTGCCATTGCTCTACGCTCTTCCGCTTTTGCATTTGCTACCTTAAGATCTGCTTCTGCTTGATCTGTCTGCAGTTCTGCACCTATGTTTTTACCTATGTCAATATCTGCTATATCGATAGACAGAATCTCAAATGCCGTACCTGCATCCAAGCCTTTGGCAAGGACTGTTTTGGATATCATATCCGGATTTTCTAAAACCGCCTTATGACTGGTCGCAGAACCTATAGTAGTAACGATACCCTCTCCTACTCTAGCCAAAATAGTATCTTCTCCTGCACCACCCACTAATTGAGCAATATTGGCACGTACGGTAACTCTAGCCTTAGCTATTAGTTGAATACCATCTTTTGCCACAGCAGCTACTGGTGGGGTATTTATCACACGTGGATTTACAGATAGTTGTACAGCATCTGCTACGTCTCTACCTGCTAGGTCTATAGCCGCAGCCATATTGAAGTCCAATGGAATATTTGCTTTATCCGCAGATACCAAAGCTTTCACGACATTGTTTACATTACCACCTGCCATGTAGTGCGTCTCTAGATCATTTGCTGTCACAGCTATACCAGCTTTATTGGCTGTAATTAGTGCGTTGACTATTAGTGATGGTGGAACTTTACGTATTCTCATAATAATGAGTTGCACTATACCTACTCTAACTCCAGAAACCTGAGCCGTAACCCACAGTCCTACTGGGACAAAGTATAAAAAGACGAAGAGGAGTACTACTCCAATAATTAAAGGTATTAGAAATGTCATTGTTTTTTTTATTTTAAGAGTTAGAAATTGGTTTTACTATTATTTTATTTCCCGATTTTTTGGTTACTATTATTTCCTCATTGGCTAGCACAAAATCAGCTTCTGTGGTTACCTCAAGTTTTTGCCCATTGATCATAGCCTGACCCGCAGGACGAAGTGCACTCATGGTTTTACCAATATCTCCGATGTTTACTAAAAGTTTGTCTATGTTGTTTGCTTTTCCTTCTATCACGTCATTTATGGAAAATTTATTCCAAGCCCCATTGCGAAAAGCTGAGATTAGACTTACGCTAAGAATTAGTGCTGATGCACCTAAGGCTATATTACCAACCACACTACCATGATCTCTGTATGCCAATACTACACCGGCAATGATAAATATGAGCCCAATAACTCCTACTATAAAGCCAGGTGTTATAAACACTTCTATTAGTATCAGGAAAATTCCAAAAACTACAAGACTAATAATAAGGGATAAGCTCATATCAAATTATGCAGCTAAATTACACTAAAAATTGATTAGAATGAAATTCTAGTTTTCGATACTAATTCATTTCTGCATACGCAGAAATAGGCAAACAGCTACATATAAGATTTCGATCACCATAGGTATTGTCTACTCTACCTACCGATGGCCAGAATTTGTATTGTTTTATATGCTCGCTTGGGTATACTGCCTTTTCTCGTGTGTAAGGTTTGTCCCAGTCACTACTCAAAGCAGAAGCCGCAGTATGTGGGGCATTCTTCAATACGTTATTTTCTTTATCCGCACTTCCATTTTCGATCTCAGAAATCTCCTGTCTGATAGACAGTAACGCATCACAAAATCTATCTATCTCATCTTTGCTTTCACTCTCAGTAGGCTCTATCATTAACGTGCCTGCGATAGGAAAACTAACCGTAGGAGCATGAAAACCATAGTCGATTAATCGTTTGGCTATATCTTCTACTTGTATACCTGAGGTGATTTTGAGAGGACGTGGATCCACGATCATTTCGTGGGCCACTGTGCCGTTTTGCCCAGTAAAAAGCACTTCGTATCCATCTGACAATCTATGCTTCATATAGTTTGCATTCAATATAGCTAGAGCAGTAGCTCTCTTTAGTCCATATGTACCCATCATTTTGATATACGCATAGCTAATCAACAAAATACTCGCACTACCAAAAGGTGCTGCACTCACAGCTTTCATTCCTTTGTCTGTGCTCACATCTGCCACTACACAATGCCCTGGAAGATAGGGTGCAAGATGCTTTGCTACTCCGATAGGTCCCATTCCTGGGCCTCCACCTCCATGTGGTATACAAAATGTTTTGTGCAAGTTTAGGTGACAAACGTCTGCACCTATATTGGCCGGGTTGGTATATCCTACCTGAGCATTCATATTGGCTCCATCCATGTATACCTGACCACCGTGCACGTGGATAATAGAGGTAATTTCTTTTATCGTTTCCTCATATACTCCATTGGTACTAGGATAGGTTATCATAGCTGCAGCCAAATTTTCTTTATGCAATTCGGCTTTTTCTTTAAGATCATTTAGGTCAATGTATCCATTCGGATGACATTTCACTATTATTATTTTCATACCTGCCATAGCAGCACTTGCAGGGTTGGTACCGTGAGCAGATTCAGGTATTATTACAATATCTCTATGTCCTTGATTGGTATCCAAAAAGTATTGACGAATAGTCATAAGACCTGCGTACTCACCTTGTGCTCCTGCATTTGGCTGTAAACTAACCTGATGGAAACCTGTAATCTCCGACAGGTCTCTTTCTAACTCGTCTAGCATCTGCGTATAGCCCTTAAGCTGATGCTTGGGTGCGTATGGATGGATATTTCCAAATGCTTCCCAAGTCACTGGAATCATCTCAGAAGTGGCATTCAATTTCATAGTACAACTACCCAGTGCAATCATAGAATGTGCAAGAGACAAATCTTTGTTTTCTAAAGACTTGAGGTATCTCAACATTTGATGCTCGGTATGATGACAGTTGAATACGTCATGCGTCAAATACTCTGTATCTCTATTGAGGCTAGCATCCCAGAGTGTACTTGTAGCATCATTGAAATCGCCTTTTGTACCAGATACTTTGCCTAGCAACGAAGCGAGCGTTTCGACATCTGAAAGCTCAGTAGTCTCGTCTAGACTTATTCCAATAAAATCATCGGCATAGCGAACATTTATATCTTTGGCTTCCAAGGTTTTTCTTACGTTATCTTGTAAGGCAGCATCGGCAACTATACACAAGGTGTCAAAAGCTGACGTATTCTTTAAGCTGTATCCCGCGTTTTTCAGATTATTGGCTAGAATACTTGTAAGCTGATTTACTTTTTCTGCAATGCTTCTAAGTCTCTGTGGACCGTGATATGCCGCATACATTCCTGCCATTATTGCAAGTAATGCTTGAGCAGTACATATGTTACTTGTGGCCTTATCTCTTTTGATGTGCTGCTCTCTTGTTTGCAAGGCCATACGAAGAGCTGGATCACCATTGGAATCTTTTGACACTCCGATTATCCTACCTGGAAGGCGTCTTTTATGTTGGTCTTTTGTAGCAAAAAACGCTGCGTGTGGACCACCATTTCCCATAGGAATACCAAATCTTTGTGTACTTCCTACTACTACTTCTGCTCCCCACTCTCCTGGTGCTTTGAGCAAGGTGAGTGCTAGTATGTCTGCGGCCACCACTGTTTTTACTCCATTTTCGGCTGCTTTATGTGTCAAAACGCTATAGTCCTCTACACTACCCTCGCCATTCGGGTATTGTACAAATACCCCAAAATAGTCGGTGCCAAAATCCATTTCAAACGGATTTCCAACGACTACTTCTATTCCTAGTGGTTCTGCTCTTGTTTGTATTACTTCGATAGTCTGAGGAAAGGCTTTGTCTGACACAAAAAACTTATCTCCGTTGGTTTTCTTTTTTGCAGAATAAAGCATCGACATACCTTCGGCAGCAGCTGTAGCTTCGTCTAGCAGACTTGCATTGGCTATCTCCATACCGGTGAGGTCTATTATCATTGTCTGAAAATTCAACAATGCTTCCAATCTACCTTGTGCTATCTCAGCCTGATACGGGGTGTATTGGGTATACCATCCTGGATTTTCTAAGATGTTACGTAAAATAACTTTGGGTGTGTGCGTACCATAGTAACCCATTCCAATGTAGTTTTTGGCAACTATGTTGTTATTGGCAACACCTTTCAGTTTATCTGAAAGCTCAATTTCCGTCAGGGGTAAATCAAGATCAAGCTCCTTTCGAAGCCTTATCTCATTGGGAATAGTTTGAGATATAAGTTGCTCTATATCAGCATATCCCATCATTTCGAGCATTTCTTTTTCTTCTGAAGAAGAAATACTATTGTGTCGATCAGAAAATTGTTCTTTATACATCGTCTATTTAAAGGTGGCAAAGTTAAATCTTAGCCACTTTATTAACCAAAATGTTAAATTTTAGTTTACAAAAACGATAATTTAGAATGGTAGTAATTTAGTCTACCAATGCTTTTACTAAATACGTTGCGTTTTTGGTTCTCGCTTCTACAAAAACCATCTGCGGTTGTATCTCTGCAGGAATGCTAATGTGGCTAAGACCATTGAGATTTTCAAATTTCTCTAGCAATCTCCCTTCAACATTGTACAAATTGATTTCTTGAATTTTTTGTTCCTTCGAAAAATACATCACTCCATCATTCACATACAGTGACTTCACTGCATTTTTAGAATGATAAAAATATGGCCCATAGAGTGTATTATTCCCATCAAAATCTACTTGATTTAGATAATACTCATTCACTTCCATGACATTTCTATCATTGTGATGATACTCCGATATTTCGGAAGTAGTCCCACTACCTGTTCGCGATGCGATAAGATTTTTTTGGCCTTCCAAAACTTTGAATAACTCAAAGTGACTGCAATTGATTTCCGATGCCGTATTCCAACTAATGTCGAGGGTACTGTTATTCTCTATTATTATAAAGTCCAACAGCATAACAAGAAGAACCCAGGATGAACCGCCTGTAAAATCCGAAAATTCGGTTGCCCCTGGATAGAGTATTTGTCCTAATGTGGTATTTTTATTACCCAACGACCATTGAGAAGAAGTTAGTTTAGCCGCATACATTTCCGATTCAGTTCCTGTAACATCGCTAATCGGGGAAACCGGATACTCCATTAAGACGTCTGCACTAAACGAGGATATACCACTCTGATTTACAGACCAATACCTATTCAAAAAAGTGTCGGAGCTCCCGTTATTCGGATGCTTCATTTCTGTAAGGTTCACGTCAAAATAAGCACCGGAAGCATAGGTTCCAGAATTGAAAGTTACAGTGAGCGGTGAATACAATGTGGCCCCTACAGGTAGTTTATAGCTTCCATTCTTATTAATTTTCCATCGGAGCAGTCCAAGAGTATCTTCTACCATTGTGCCCGCTGAGAATGTACCTGAAATACTAACTCCGGTATCCAATGTTAAGGTTTTTCCATTGATGTCCAATACACCAGTATCTAGCTGGAGTCGACGTGTGGCAGAATTTAGTTTTTTAATAAAGATGTCATCCAAAAGTTTAACGCCTGAAGGATTGTCTAACACTAATGAACTAAAATTATTCGTATCGTTGGAAGTGTTATTGAGAGTGCCTTCTATAAGCTGCAGAGAATCTCCGTTCAATGAAAGCTCAGAGCCCATACTTGCGAAAAAACCATCATTGTTGATATCCCCTTTTAGACTTACTCCAGCAGGATAGTCACTCAAATAGAGCTTTCCAGAACTGCCTATTAGTATATCTCCATGCACTGCAGTGGCATTATTACCAGTATCAAAATCTACCACTCCATTCTCCACATAGAGATTACCTTCTATATTCCAATCTCCTGCAGTCCGGACTATCGAGTCTCCTGTTGAATTTATCGTAAAATCATAAATATCAATCGGACCAAAATTGTAAATGGAGTTACCTAGATGGGTGTAACATTCTTTAGAAAAAGGCATATCTAAAGCAGCACTATCAGTATCTTCTAACTTAAAGTACCTAGGCATATTTGGAGTGTTTCCATTACCGTTTGCACTAGGCATCTGACCAAAGCATCCACCACCACTGACGTTGTATGAAATAAATCCTAACCAATTAAATCGAGAAGGCCTAGCTGAAACACCAAGACTATCCCAACGAACTCTCATTTCTATTGTATTCGTTGTTGTGTTTATCCAATCTGTTATTTTACTATCACCATTTTTTCGGCTCACCCAAAAACCTGAAGAATCAATAATCCGGTCTTTATAGCCCCTTTTAACAAATAAAAAAGCATCTGCATTAATTACTAAATTGGGAGTTACTTGGTCGTAGGTAGCACCGGTATCCAGACCAGTACCCGCATTGGATATAACAGCAGGATCAACATCTAAGTACACACATAAAGCATGCCCTCCCCAGGAGACATTAAAACCGTCATCAATTGCAAAATAAACACACGTATCATCCCAAGTACAATACCAGTTTACTGACCCAGAAGTATTTTTATTTGCTCCATTGACGTGGCTTCCGTATTCATTTGCCGCAATAACCCCGTTAATCGCAGGAGTATTAAACTGGCCAAAGCTCTTAGAAACAATTAAGAGTAGGCATATTATTAAAGTAATTCTATTATTCAAATCGCTATTTCTGCATTTTGAGAATGCTAAATTAATAAATTCCATTCAAACGAATTGTATCTTTTGAGTTTTTGGAGGAAAACGAAGCACTTTTACAACCCGACATTTACTTAAAAAAGCTTCTTTAGCGTCTATAAATCGAAAAAAAAAATGAACTTTTAGACGATTTACTGACTAAAATCTTGTTTTATTTGTAAGACAAGATTACTTCGATTTTAGTGAGAAGAATTTTAATAATCCAATTTATTCTACTAGTGGGTATAAATACTTACGCTCAGAGACGTGCCGTCAAACGTGCATACTGGTCTACCCATGGTCTTATTTCCTCAGCGACCTTTTTGAGTGATTTAGGAGGTAAAGACAATTATGGCACCAATGACATATTGGATACAGATTTTTCAGAAACTCGGTATGCCATTGGCACCGGAATTTCATTCAATATGACAAAAGGATTGTGTATCGGGTTGGAAGCTTTTTATGGTCGACTGTCTGCTGATGACGCGGAGACAAATTGGAATCGAACTCTTCGACAAATTCACGTACGCACAGACATCCTAGAAACTGCACTCAAATTTGAGTATACCGTCTCGCAAAAAAGTGGAAATCTACGAGGCTTTTATGTGAATGTAGGAGGAGGCTTGACATTTTACAAACCCATGGCAAAATGGAATGGCAATTGGTATGATCTAAGACCGCTAGGTACAGAAGGACAAGCAGTGGACCCTAGCCAGGAAGTTTACAAAAAATATTCGCCGGTGATTCCTTTTGGTTTTGGTAAAAAAATCATACTTGGAAACCGTTTGACGCTAGCTCTTGATGTTTCTCTACGAAAATCATTTACGGACTATCTAGACGATGTATCTACGGTGTACTATGACCGAGACCTAATACAAGCGACAGGTGGACTGGCAGCCGCACATTTCTCTGACCCTGCTAATGGAGCTGGAGGTATAGGTGTCCCTGGAAGCACAAGAGGTTTCCCTCAGAATAATGACAATTATTTTTTGGTGGGTTTTAAGGTTCATTACATTCTCTCTAAACAGAAAAGGGGCAATAATTATATTACCGTACGGCAAAACAAATGGATAGGCAAAAGAGGCTCTACTCCCAGACTTGGTCGCAATGGAAGAAAAAAACGATTACGTTTGTTCCAATAAATTAAAAATATGTTTCTAGAATTACTACATCAACCACTCTTTGAAAAAGATACTGTTGTTTTTGGTCTATTGGCTCTTGCCTTAGGCTTAGTTTTTTATACAAGTCACAGTGAAAATAGATTTTTCAAAACCTTCTATAAGTACATTCCAGCTTTATTTATGGCGTACCTTATACCAGCCATATTCACTACCATAGGTTTAATATCTCCTGAATGGGAAACGATAGGTGAAGGCAATCAAATTATCCAGCATAAATCGAATCTGTACTATGTAGCCAGTAGATTTTTGTTGCCGGCAGCTTTAGTATTGATGACATTGAGCTTAGACCTCAAAGCAGTATTTAACTTAGGGCCAAAAGCTCTGATAATGTTTCTGACAGGTACTGTCGGAATAATAATAGGCGGTCCTATTGCAGTTTTTCTAATTTCACTGGTATCGCCAGAGACAGTAGGTGGAGCTGGACCTGACGCTGTTTGGCGAGGATTATCAACGCTTGCTGGTAGCTGGATAGGCGGAGGAGCAAATCAAACGGCAATGCTTGAAATATACGGGTACAATCAAAAATTGTATGGCGGAATGGTCTTCGTAGATATAGTAGTTGCCAATATATGGATGGCAATCCTACTGATTGGAATAGGGAAATCTGATAAAATAGACAAGTGGTTAAAGTCAGACACTTCGGCCATTGAAAGACTTAAAAATAAAGTCTCAAAATTTAGTAAAGATGTAGAACGCAACCCAAGCCTAAACGACTTGATGATATTGGCTGCTATCGCATTTGGTTCAGTAGGTGCTGCACATTGGGCTGCAGATTTCTTGGGACCTTTTTTTAGTGAATATACTGCTGGTTTAGAAAATGCCAATGTTCGAAACACGCTCACCTTCTTGGGGTCTAGTTTCTTTTGGATGATAAGCATAGCAACCCTTATAGCTGTAGGACTTTCTTTCACAAAAGCTCGCACAATGGAAGGTGCTGGTGCGAGTAAAGTAGGAAGTGTGTTTATTTACTTCTTGGTGGCAACCATTGGGATGAAGATGGATCTTTCAATGATTTTTGATAATGTCGGATTAGTAGCCGTTGGCCTTGTATGGATGACCATACATGCTGTCTTACTGATTGCAGTTGCCAAATTAATTAAAGCCCCATATTTCTTTTTAGCAGTGGGGAGTCAAGCCAATGTAGGAGGAGCCGCTTCTGCACCTATCGTAGCATCTGCATTTCACCCTTCTCTAGCCACAGTGGGGGTACTTTTAGCCGTTTTCGGATACGCTGTAGGAACCATTGGAGCTATTGTTTGCACTCTGCTTATGCAAATTATTGCTCAATAAATGATTTTTTATCGTTAAACTTGAAGCACCAAAGTATAATGAAGGATATTTTAAATCAACTTATAGGCCAATTAGGTCCACAAGGAATTCAAGCTATATCAAATCAAATAGGAGCATCGGAGAGTCAAACAGCAGACGCTCTAGGAGGCATTATACCTACTTTGCTAGGAGCTATGGCGAATAACTCTAAAACTCCAGAAGGTGCTCAAGGTCTGCTTGGAGCACTAGATTCTGACCACGACGGAAGTGTTTTAGATGATGTAATAGGTTTTGTAGGCAACTTTAATAGCGGACCAGGACAAGGCATCCTAAAGCATGTACTCGGCGGAAATCAGCCAAATATAGAGCAAGGACTGAGTGCTAAAACTGGACTTGATACTTCTCAGATAGCTAACATACTCAAGATTGCTGCACCTCTTGTGCTTGGTTACCTTGGAAAACAAAAAAGACAATCTAATAGCGGATTTGACATAAATTCAATTGCTGATCTACTTGGAGGAATGACTCAGGAAGCAGATAAATCTACTGGGCTAGACATAGGAGATATTCTTAGTGTAGTAGGTGGTCTTACTGGCGGAAGTAAAC
The DNA here is from genome assembly GCA_028339355.1 of Bacteroidia bacterium. GTDB lineage: Bacteria > Bacteroidota > Bacteroidia > NS11-12g > UBA9320 > UBA9320. The sequence continues at coordinate 37,772 of JAOLBX010000008.1, read as the reverse complement.
AAGGCGGAGGAGCTGCTGGAACTCTAGGCCTTTTGGGTAAACTTTTTAGAAGATAATTTTTTTTCACAGTGTGATGCAACCTTTTTGGATTTCATAACACTTTATATAAACTACATTATGGCGATAAGCAAAACATCAAGAACAAATTCGGGTATTTCCCCATATAGCGGAACGTGGGATGAGAACGCATTAAGACATTTACTAAGAAGGGTGCATTTTGGCGTCAAGCTTGAAGATTTAGCCTACTTCAAAACTAAAAGCTTATCACAAGTCATAGATGAGATACTAGATATAGACTACTCCACTCCTACTCCACCCATTAATAATTATAATGAGAACAATCCGGATGCCAATGTTCCTGCGGGAGAAACCTGGGTAAACGACTATAATGGTTTACTAAATAATGTTCGTAGAAATTCGTTTAGATGGTGGTGGACAGGACAAATAATAAACCACGACAGAACAATTCGTGAAAAAATGGTTCTCTTTTGGCACAACCATTTCTCGACACAGTCGGCTGTATATGCTTGGGCAAATTTCGGTTATACTCATATCGAATTATTAAGAAGTAATTGTCTTAAGAATTTTAAAACATTAACTAAAGATGTCACTTTAGACCCTGCTATGCTAGTGTTTTTAAATGGAGAGAGAAACACAAAAACTGCCCCAGATGAAAACTACTCAAGAGAACTTCAAGAATTATTTACACTCGGAAAAGGACCAGACTCTAAATATACAGAAGACGATGTACTAGCTGGAGCAAGGGTGCTTACGGGTTGGAGAATTAATAAATCAACTGGTGTAGTTTATTTTCAAGCCAATAGACACGACGATACAGACAAAGTCTTTTCGTCATTTTATAACAACACCACTATCGCAGGTAAAAGCGGTGCTGACGGAGAAGCAGAAGTAGATGACCTTATAGATATGATTTTCAACCAAAATGAGGTTGCCAAACATATTGTCAGAAAACTCTATCGATGGTTTGTTTATTACGATATTGACTCTGATACAGAGACCAACGTCATAGAGCCATTGGCCAATATTTTTAGAGCCAATAATTATGAAGTTAAACCTGTTTTAGAAGCTCTACTAAAAAGTGAACATTTCTTTGACAATGCGAATAGAGGTGCGTTTATAAAAAGCCCCACAGATTTCACAATGGGCCTATGTCGTACTTTTGATATGACTTTCCCTAAAGCTAATGACTATGTGAATCAATATAGAGCTTGGTATTATTTATACAATGGAGCACGTATACAGCAACAACAGCTAGGTGATCCACCAAGTGTAGCTGGATGGCAGGCATATTATCAGGTACCTCAATACCACGAGTTATGGGTAAACAGTGATACACTTCCAAATAGAAATAAAATATCAGATTACTTGGTTACCACTGGCTATACTGTAGGTGCCGAAAAATTAAAAATCGATGCTCTAGAATACGCTAAAAAATTTCCGTCTCCCGAAGACCCGAATAAATTGATAGATGATATGCTTATACATTTGCACACATTGGATGTTAATCAGGCACAAAGGGACTACATGAAGTCCATCCTCTTATCTGGACAAATAAATGATAGCTATTGGACAGACGCTTGGAATAGCTACTATTCCGATCAAAATAGTACGGCTAAAGCCACAGTAGTTAATACTAGACTGCGTTTTTTGGTTAAGTACCTCATGAATCTTGCAGAATTCCAATTATCTTAAAACCCTAAACCATGAAAAGAAGAGATTTTATAAAAAGAGTAGCTCCAGCATCATTACTGCCGTTTGCAATAAATGGTCAACCTATAAGTGCATATGGTAAACTAATGGGTGCAGAAGCTGAAGATTTTACAGCAACCGACAATGTATTGGTCTTAGTGCAGCTTAATGGTGGTAATGACGGTTTGAATACACTTATACCTTTAGACCAATATGCCAACTTATCTAAGGCTAGACCAGATGTTTTGATTCCAGAGAATAAAGTTTTGCCCCTATCTGGAATTTCAGGTACAGGGCTTCATCCTTCTATGAGCAAGATGAAAACAATGTACGATGAGGGCAAAATGCATATTCTACAATCAGTTGGGTACCCAAATCAAAACTATTCTCACTTTAGATCGACAGATATATGGATGACTGGTGCAAATTCTGACGATATTTTGGAGAGCGGATGGTTAGGTAGATACTTGTCCGAAGAGTGGCCAAATTACCCGGTAGGATTCCCAAACGACGATATGGAAGACCCTCTTGCTATTCAAATTGGTTCAGTAGTATCTCAAGTTTGTCAAGGTGTATCGGTAAATATGGGGTTCGCTATCTCCAATCCAACAAACTATTATCAACTACTCACAGGTAACTATCCAGATGCCCCGGACACTAAAGCGGGAAAAGAATTGGACTATGTGCGTACCGTCGCTAGACAAGCCAACGAATACTCACAAAAAATCAAAGCAACGGCTGAAAAATCAACCAACCTTTCTACTTTATATCCAGATGGAAATAGACTCGCAGACCAGCTTAAAATAGTAGCTCAACTAATAGCTGGCGGATTAAAAACAAGGGTATATGTTGTATCCTTAGGAGGATTTGACACTCATGCTAATCAGGTAGATCCTGTGGATAGCAATGAAACAGGATATCATGCATTTCTTCTCGAAACCTTGTCAGAAGCTATTAATGCTTTTCAAGATGATCTCGAAAAACTAAAAATCGATGACCGAGTTTTAGGAATGACTTTTAGTGAGTTTGGAAGACGAATTATAGGAAATGCAAGTAACGGAACTGACCATGGCAGTGCCGCACCACTATTTATGTTTGGCAAAAATGTAAAATCCGGGATGACTGGGTCTAATCCAATTATTCCAAATGAAGCGACCGCAAAAGATAACCTTGCTATGGAAACTGACTTTAGGACAATCTATTCAAGTATTTTAAGAAATTGGTTCTGTTTAGACGAAACATCTTCGGACAGCGTGTTGTTACAAAAGTTTGATACACTAGACCTAATAAATGACTCTTGCAACACTACTACAGCTCAAAAAATGAGAAAGAAAAGAGCCGGTGAATCCTATATTTCTAACTACCCGAATCCTTTTGGGAATAGTACTACTATTAGATATTTTTCAGAAGGTGGATTGGTAAATGTGGCAATAATGAATATGAATGGTCAAATTATCGAATCGCTGGTAAATAGTGAGATCCCAAGAGGTACTCACAACACAATTTTTGATGCTAGTAATCTTCCTTCAGGAATTTACTACTGTTCGTATCAAAGTGGAGGTATTACGCAAACAAAGAGTTTACTTAAGGTTCGGTAACCTCTTTTTTAGTCTTAAGAATAGTGTAACCTATTCCCATATTAAATATGAAGGGAGAGTAGTCTCTTAAATATTCTTGATTGAAAGGCAATGAGATCCCCAATTGAGTATTAAATCTCAGTTGATTCCCTATACTCAAGCTTAGGACGGGTTCTACGTATCCTAAATTTACAACGGTATCCCTATTAAAAGCTTCGCTGAAAGAAGTCCCCACAACTCTTGTTAATAAAGTGAAATCTGTCCTTGTTTCTCCCCTCGAATTAAAGGTTATCGATGGTTGAATATATGCTTTTAGGTAATTATTCAATCCTAAGTTTTCATCCATTGCAATAGGTCCTACTCCTGCATTTAATTCAAAAATATTGTACTCATAAAATTTATTGTAGTAGCCCACAACGGCGTTAAAATCAATTCCTCTTAATCCTTCATACAATATACTGCCAACTGAAGCATCACCTGTATAAAGAGCACTTAGTGTACCGCCGACGTTTAAATTGTCATTTACTGCATATCCAACCTGTAGGTTTGAAGAATAAAACCCTTGTCGATAATTGACTGAGTAATCTCCTTTTTTATCATTATTAAATACCATTGGTGCACTCGGAATGTAAACAGGTGCACAGCCTGAGTCTAGAAAAAGCCCTGCAATTAATAGATAAAATACTCTGCTCATATTCAATAATAAGCTAATCTTTCTTCAAGTCATAGCTGAAAAGGTGACACAAAATCACTGAAGTCTTCTGCAACTTCATCCTTCTCTGATAGTTTAGGTGCAGAAATCCCCCAATCAATACCAAGCGAATCAGAGTTCCAAAGTATAGCACCTTCAGACTCTTTATGATAATAATTAGTACATTTATAAGCAAAGATGGTGTTATCTTCTAGCGTCAAAAAACCATGTGCAAACCCTGGAGGGACATAAAACATAGTCTTATTCCTCTCATTAAGCTCTATCGAGTAGTGCTTTCCATATGTTGGCGAACCATTTCTGATATCTATAGCTACATCTAGCACAGCTCCTTTTATTACTCGCACTAATTTGCCTTGGCTATATGGATCTTTCTGAAAATGAAGACCTCTAAGAATCCCTTTACCGCTTAATGATTCATTATCTTGCACAAATTCCTCAGTGACGCCATGTTCTTTGAGGGTGTCCGTTCTATAACTTTCAAAAAAATGACCTCGATCATCACCAAATACATTTGGCTGTATTATCAATAGCCCAGAAATTTCTAGTTTTTGTACATTCATTATTTATACAATGGTAGAAAAACTTCTTAAATTGTGAAAAATTGTTTAACCACAGCAAAGCTTTTTGACTAAGAATAGTCGAATATTGAAGAGTTTTTTTTTATCTTAAAATCAACAATGTCAGAACCAAAATATTTAGAATCCCTAAACCCGGAACAAAAAGCAGCAGTGCTGCAAACCGAAGGGCCTGTTATGATAATTGCAGGTGCAGGCTCAGGTAAAACTAGGGTTCTCACATACCGTATAGCTCATCTTATCGCCACGGGAGTAGATGCGTTTAATATTCTATCACTCACGTTTACCAATAAAGCTGCTAAAGAAATGCGAAATCGCATAGAAACTGTGGTAGGTGGTGAAGCTAGGAATATATGGATGGGAACTTTTCACTCTGTTTTTGCAAAGATTCTTCGAATAGAAGGTGATAAACTTGGCTACCCAAGCAACTTTACCATTTATGACTCAGACGATAGTAAAAGCTTGATAAAGTCTATTGTGAAGGAGATGAATCTGGACGATAAGATGTATAAACCAAATGCTGTTCTTTCCAGGATTAGCAATGCTAAAAATAATCTGATACAAGCTCATGTATACCAAAAACAATCTGATCTTATCGCCTATGATGAAACAACAGGTAAAGGAAAGATTCATGCTATTTACCTTGAGTACTCAAAACGATGCTTCAAAGCTGGTGCGATGGACTTTGATGACTTATTGCTCAATACATTTAAACTACTAAACAACTTCCCTGATGTTCTAAATAAATATCAGCATAAATTTAAGTACGTAATGGTAGATGAGTATCAAGATACTAATCACTGCCAATACATGATTGTAAAAAAACTTGCCAGTGTATTTGAGAACATTTGTGTAGTAGGTGATGATGCCCAGAGTATCTATTCATTTAGGGGTGCTACAATAAAAAATATATTGAACTTCGAAAAGGATTACCCTGATTTAAAAGTATACAAGCTGGAGCAAAACTACAGATCCTCAGACACTATAGTAAGTGCGGCCAATAGCGTAATCGCCAAAAACAAGGATCAACTGGAAAAAAAAGTATGGACCAACAACTTAGAAGGAAATAAAATTAAAGTAATACGAGCCGTCACCGATAATGAGGAAGGTAAATTAATAGCTCAAAATATTTTTGAATCTAAGTTAAGCAAACAAAAAATGAATAGCGAATTTGCTATTCTCTATCGTACAAATTCTCAATCTAGAAGTTTAGAAGAAGCCCTTCGGAAGCTGAATATCCCTTATAAAATATATGGAGGAACTAGCTTTTATCAGCGTAAAGAAGTAAAAGATGTCTTAGCCTATCTTAGATTGGTGATAAATCACAATGATGAGCAAGCTCTGAAAAGAATCATTAATTATCCTGCACGTGGTATTGGCAAGACGTCACTAGAAAGAGTGGTGATAGCTGCTTCTGACGAAGATAAAAGTATGTGGGAGGTTATTTCTTCGGCTCATTTATATCCGCAACTGAAGACTTCTATTCCTAAGTTCAGGGATTTTGTAAATATGATAAAGAGTTTTGAGATACTGTGTCAAACTCAAAACGCCTACGACATTGCGATGCATATAGCACGATCCGCACAATTACTAAAAACTTTAAATGACGATAAAACCATTGAAGGAATAAGTAGGTATGAAAACATCGTAGAATTACTCAATGGTATCAAAGAGTTCGTAGAAGACGATACCAATGAAAGTGAAAAGGATTTGGGTAGTTACCTTCAAGACATTGCCTTGTTAACCGATTCTGATAAAGATGACGGGGATAACGATAAAGTCTCTCTTATGACTATACACCAATCTAAGGGATTAGAGTATAAAAAGGTATTTGTATCGGGACTAGAAGAGAACCTTTTCCCTTCACAGATGTCATTGGGATCAAGATCTGAGTTAGAAGAAGAACGAAGATTGTTTTATGTAGCAATAACAAGAGCTGAAGAAGACTTAGTACTTTCGTTTGCTTCTTCTCGTTTTAGATTCGGGACGTTACTACCATGTGAGCCCAGTCGATTTATTGATGAAATTGATAATGCCTATCTAGAACTAGAGACGCGTGGAAAAAATTCATCTATGCGAAATCGTGAAATTTCTAAAGACAGTAATTCTTCTGCCAATGGCCCAAGTAACCTCCGCAGAACTATAGCCAAACAGACTCAACCAAAGATCATAAGACCTCCTGTTATAAGTAACTTCACACCTTCTGATATGTCTGATATATGTGAAGGTATGAAAATAGAACATCAAAGATTCGGACTAGGAACCATTACAAAATTAGATGGTCAAACAGGCTCAGAAAAAGCTACCATAAACTTTGAAGATTTTGGGGAAAAAACCTTGGTTCTAAAATTTGCCAAATTGAGAAAAGTCTAATATTTGTAAATATTGGACAATTACGTTGGTGTAAGTAACATCAAGTCCTGCTATTGCATATTTTTGTAAGGATTAAAAAAACTATCTAATGGGCCAATTAAAAGATATTATCCGAAACAATACTCCTCGTTGGGTTATACTAGGTTTAGATTTAGTCTTATCAGCCTTTTCTTTTTGGTTAGCATGTTATATAATAGATGCATTTAGTTTTATCGAACTAAAGATATATGATAACCTTTTTCAAATTTTCGTAGTCTTAGGGGTTAGGCTTCTTGCCTTTCTTATTACAAAATCATATACTGGAATACTAAAATATACAAGTACCCAAGATGCTGTGCGAATATTTTTTGCAGTGGCATTGAGCACTTTGGCTCTTCTTATAGTCGAGGGTATTTTTTTTTACATCAACCAAGTACATTTTTTGAAACCGCCAGTAATAATTATTGAAGCATTTATTCTCATTTTTTTACTAGCTTCTTTTAGAATCTCTTTCAAATTGTTGTACAATCAATACGGGCAAATCTCTAACCGTGGAAGCGGAGATAGGTATGTATTCATATATGGTGCAGGTGAAGCTGGCATTATCGTAAAAAGGTCGTTTGAAAGGAGCACTCAAGAAAACAGAAAAGTTCTTGCCTTTATAGATGACAACCCTAAACTGCAAGGAAAATCCGTGGAAGGTGTTAAAATCTACCCTTCTGATTTAGCTTTGGAAAACCTTCTTGGAAAGAGCAAAAATGTAGAATTAGTAATTGCTATAAACAATTTATCCAGCATTCGAAAAAAACGAATTATTGAAAACTGCATGAAATTCAATATTGTAGTTAAAACAATACCACCTGTAAGTGCATGGATTAATGGAGAGTTTAATCCTCAAAGTATTAAAGCAGTTAAAATTGAAGATTTATTAGAACGAGATCCAATCATCTTAAGCAAGAATAAGATAAATAAGGAACTAAAAGGGGAAGTTATTTTAATATCAGGAGCTGCTGGCTCTATAGGTAGTGAGATTGCTCGTCAGTGCCTACGTTTTAAACCAAAAAAGGTGGTACTTCTGGACCAAGGGGAAACACCCTTGTATGAAATTGAAAACGAGCTGAAGGAGTTTAACAATGTTCATATAGTTGTTGCTGACGTATGTAATACCGCTAGGATTCAAAAAGTTTTTGACTTCTATAAGCCAGCTTACGTGTTTCATGCGGCCGCGTACAAGCACGTTCCTCTTATGGAAGACAATCCATACGAGGCGATAAATACTAATGTTTTTGGAACCCAGAACATGGCAAACCTTGCAGTTACTTACAATGTCAAAAAATTTGTATTCGTAAGCACAGATAAAGCAGTGAATCCTACCAATATTATGGGAGCATCAAAACGTATTGCTGAGATATATGTTCAATCTTTGAATGCTAAGCTTCGCTTAGAATCTGATGATCACACATTATTTGTGACAACTAGGTTTGGAAACGTACTTGGAAGTAACGGCTCCGTGATACCTATTTTCAAAAAACAAATAGAAAATGGAGGACCTGTAACGGTAACTCATGAAGATATAACGAGATACTTCATGACTATTCCAGAAGCTTGCCAGCTTGTACTAGAAGCAGGTGTAATGGGAATGGGTGGAGAAATATACATTTTTGACATGGGCAAATCTGTTAAGATTGTTGACCTAGCTCGCAAGATGATTAAGCTTTCAGGATTCGAAGAAGGTAAAGACATAAAAATTAAATTTACGGGATTACGACCTGGAGAAAAATTAAAAGAAGAACTTCTTGGTGATAAGGAAAACACAATTGGGACTCATAATCCCAAGATAATGGTTGCTAGAGTACCTGAATATAATTATCTAGAAGTCAATAAACTCATAATTGACCTTTATAAAGAAAAGGATGATTTAAAGAATAAAATGTTGGTTAAAACAATGAAACGAATTGTGCCTGAGTACAAGAGTAACAACTCCATTTACGAAGAGCTAGACAAGAATTTCATTGATACTTAATCTAAGATCACACTTTCCCATATAGAAAGCGTAGAAAGGCTGTCTACCTTATCGGCTAAGTTCTGAAGCTCTATTGGAGCTTTAGTGGATTCATATCTAATGCAGATTGTATCTCCAGCGTGTTCTGAGAATCTAATAATTGTAGAAGGTAAGTCTGAATATCCAGTAAGATATTCAGACTTATAATTTTTCCAATCAGCTGTTTTAGTTAAACTTACTAGTTCTGAGAATGTCTCTTTGTCAATAGTTGCTTTAAACAATCCAAGCTCATCCATAAATCGTTTAGCATCTTTATCAGCCTCAGCCAATCCGTTTATCTCAATTTTGTATATCGGGCAAGTACCAAAACAAGGTGTTTTCTCAACACTTAGATACCAAAATTTTTGTTCCTTTTTGCTAAGTTTATTTTTGGGAGAACAAGAAAAAAAGAACGCTGCCATAAGCAGCGTTAAAATTGTTATATTTTTCATAGACGCTTATCTTAAGTCTATCTCAATAACTCCTGGTTTATCCTTTGGGTTAAATTTGAAATAGCTGTCGTTTATTGAAACATTCGGCTCAAATTTCTGGATAACGTATGTAGTGACCAAGCCGTTCTTACTGTATACTGACATCTCTTTAATTTTACTTGCTAGTTTATCTATACCAAGCTTCACCTTAAAGTAACCCTTCGATTTGTCTATGGGCATCAACTCAACTACATCTATTGTTCTATTCCCATCAGATATTTGACCACCGTATTTGTGATTAAAACCTTTTTCATAAATTGTAAAAATCTCGGATGGATTTATATCCATTGTTTTAGGATTAAATTTTGAAATTTGTACTTCGTTGGCATCCTCCAAATATGTCCAAATAGTTTTTCCATCACAGAAAATCTCTTGACCAGACATGTTGACTCTAAACTTCTTGCCTTTCTGATAGAGAATACCATTTTGCTTTACTGCAGTGTTTGACTGTTTGTTTTTAATATTAACAGTAAATGAAGCCTTAATAGACTTATAGGTTTTGTATGTTTTGCTAAGCTTTGTTAATAGTTGAGTGCTTTTATTATCCTTAGTCTCAGAAATAGAGTCTATAGGCATAACCAACATCAAACTTAAAATCGTAAAAAGTGTAATTGCTTTTTTCATTTGTAATTATTTATTCTAATGAAGATTATTCAAATACTGTTCCAAAGCATATTCATCTGGCAAAAGAACTGCTCTTGCTTTACTTCCTTCAAAAGGGCCTACAATATTAGCAGCTTCTAATTGATCTATCAAGCGTCCTGCTCTATTGTATCCCACCTTTAGTCTTCTCTGAATCAAACTAGTGCTACCCTGCTGATGCGTAACCACTATTCGTGCAGCATCCTCAAATAAAGCATCCTTGTCATTTGGATCAAATTCTCCTGCCTCATTGTCAGACTCTTCTCTTACTTCTGGCAATATGTGTGCATCGGGAAAACCTCTTTGGTTCCCGATAAAGGCTGTAATAGTGTCTACCTCTGGTGTATCTACAAATGGACATTGCAGCCTTACTAACTCACTCCCCGTAGAGTAGAGCAAGTCACCCTTCCCGATAAGCTGATCAGCTCCATTGCCATCCAATATGGTTCTAGAATCAATTTTACTACTTACTCTAAACGCTATACGAGCCGGGAAATTAGCCTTAATAGTACCTGTGATAATATTAACCGAGGGTCTCTGAGTAGCGAGAATAAGGTGTATACCAATTGCTCTTGCTAACTGTGCAAGTCTTCCTATTGGATGCTCTACTTCCTTGCCTGCAGTCATAATAAGATCTGCCACCTCATCGATCACCACCACTATGTATGGCAAGTATTTGTGTCCTTCCTCCGGATTTAACTTTCGTTTTATAAACTTGTCATTGTACTCTTTTATATTCCTTACTAGGGCACCTTGTAGCAACTTATATCTGTCATCCATCTCCACGCATAGAGAATTTAACGTCGTAATAACTTGCTTATTATCAGTAATAATAGCATCTCCCTCACCCGGTAGTTTAGCTAAATAATGTCTCTCGATAGTCTGAAACAGTGTGAGTTCTACTTTCTTAGGATCTACCATGACAAATTTTAGCTCTGACGGATGCTTGCGATAGAGCAGAGAAACAATAATTGCATTAAGTCCTACAGACTTACCTTGACCAGTAGCTCCTGCCATTAACAGGTGAGGCATTTTTGCTAAATCTGCCACAAAAACCTCATTAGCTATTGTTTTACCTAGACAAACAGGAAGTGCTGCTGTAGAATTTTTGTACTTGGCACTATTAATAACCGAATACATGCTTACGATCTCAGGTTTTTTATTTGGCACTTCAATACCAATTGTCCCCTTCCCAGGTATAGGTGCTATTATTCTTATACCTAGAGCAGCTAGACTCAAGGCGATGTCATCTTCTAGATTTTTTATTTTTGAGATACGTACTCCCTTCTCTGGCACTATCTCAAAAAGAGTAACAGTAGGACCTATGGTCGCTTTAATTTGAGCTATCCCTATTTTATAATTATTCAATGTCTGAACAATCATATCCTTACTATTTTCTAAATCCTCTTTAGAAACTTCTGTCTTTGTTCCCTCACCATACTTATTCAGAAAATTTACATCTGGAAATTTATAATCTCTTAGCTCCAACCTAGGGTCGAATGGCTCGTCAATAGTATAGTGTTCTTTATACTTTGCTTTGTCTAACTTTTCTTCTGCTACTTTTTCGGAAATTTCTAACTCTACTGCCTCTTCCTCCTCAACCTCAATTTTGGCCGAACTAATAGAATCTAATGGAGTAGAGACCTCTTCATCTGCATTGGCTGTCTCGATAGTGAAATTCAGATCATCTTTGTCGGGTTCTTCTACTACTTCTATTTTGTCTTTTTCAAAGAGTGAATCTTCTGGGCCGATTTGCGGCCTATTTATGCTTTCAAGTTCCACACCCTGCTTTTCACCAGGGCGTTTCAGGATTTTCTTACTGCGTATACTTTCTAAAACATCAATACTGAACGCTACATATAAAAAAAATACTGTAACTAGTCCGAGAACCAAAATCATTCCAATAGTGCCAATCAGAGATTTTGAAAATACAAAAACACCATAACCAAGCAGCCCACTAAGCAAGGAGTACGACTTTGAAAATAACAAAGCACAAACCAACGATATCCAGATTGCCGATACGAGAAGTTTACTAACTGTCTTTGGACGAATGGTTAATTTACTATTAAAGTATAGGTTATAGCCCAAAATAAAGAAAATAGGATAAAGTAAAAAAGAACCTATTCCAAAACCATTGTAGATAAACAAATGAGCAAAAAAAGCTCCAAGCTTACCCATAAAATTTCTAGAAATATTACTTTTAAAATTAAACAGAAATTCACTAACATCTGTATTTAGGATGCTCTGGTCAGCCCTCCAAGAAAACAAATAACTGATAGACGCTAGAAAAACAAAGACTGAAAAAAGTAACAAAACTCCACCTAAAAACTTAGAAATCAATGTATTATCTCTTTTTTCTGCTGTTTTTTTTACCTTAACTTTCTTTCTAGATTTTTTACCAATTATTGCCATTCCAATTTATCCTTCGAATGTATAACGAGAGATTCTTAGCCTAAGTGTCTTTTTTGAACACATTCAAGCAAGTGTACTATAAAGTATAGGCTTCTCAGACAGTCTAATTCTATGGTCTAATTAGCTCTACGATTCCCTCAATCAATTGTTCTGATCGTTCACAATTGAAGTGACATTTTAAGACATAAAAATAAGTTGCCGCAGGTAATTTATGACCCAGATTATCTTTCTTTCCGTTCCATCCGACGGATGGGTCTATGCTGCTGAATATTTGCTCTCCCCAACGATTATATATTTTTAAAGAATATGATTTATAATTAACCGCATCCATTATAAATTCATCATTCACCCCATCCTCGTTTGGCGTGAATACATTATACAGTTTCAACTCTTTAATGTAGTCCACCTGCACCTCAGAACAAAATGTATCAAGGCACCCTTCAGGATTTTCTACTTTCAAACAAACACTATAATTTCCGCTATCCTTGCCATAAGTATGATTAGGATTTGGTATGCTTGAAATATTTTTCGATCCACTTTTGGGATGATCAAAAGACCAACTGTATTTTACTGCGTTGGCAGAAGAGTCTGTAAACACAAACTCACTACACAGACCTAGTTTGACATAAGTAAATGCTGCTTCTACTCCTGAAACTGAGATGCTATTAGAAAAAGAATCAAAACATTCTCTTTGATATGGTCCTTCAGGAATATATGTTGGTTTAAAGTTGACGTCATAATTTCCTTCTTTATTAAAAACATAGCGAAGGTCATCGGATGTAGTAGTATCAAAACTAGCTAAAGTCCAATTTAAATTTTTGTAGATGCTATCCGAATTATTTTTGAAAATTACCGGTGTACCTGCACACCCTGGCTCTTCAAAATCAAATCGTACCGAAGGTATAGGAAGGACCACTACTCGCCTCACACTATCAGATGTTAAGGAATCAGGAAACACCGCTGAGCACGTATACGTATTTTGAGAATTGACATTATAAAAACTATCACTGCCTTCTAAATGAATGGAATAAATCCCCGGCTTATCGTAGGTAAAGGTCAAAGTAGAATCATTACTTGACGATATGGTGGTATTGTTATCATCTCCGAGATACCAATTAAATGTTGAAACATTAGTACTTGTACTTTTTAGCGTAACGCTATGAGGTACACAACCAACGGTATCAGATAGGATATCAAAGTATGGTTCTGGCCCTTTCAAGTAAATGGGTATCTCAGCTGTGTCCAAACATCCAACTGCAGTTTCAACTGCCAATGTTATGGTAAAACTACCATTTCGTGAGTAGTAGTGAAAAGGATTTTGAAGATAACTCTCTGTACTATTATCTCCAAAATCCCAATAGAAATCTGTAATTTCATCTAAAGACGTATTAAAGTCAAAGAATGATGAATCAAAAAATTGAATTATCTGATCACATAGATATTCATCACTGTTATCTTTTATAGCAGCATTGATACCGCCTACTAAAACTGCTCTGGTTGCAGTGTCTGTGCATCCTTTCCTGTCTTTAGTAGCCATTCGGACAAAGTAAACTCCTTTAGACAAATAAGAATGTTTAGGAACCGGTCCTGTCTGGGTAAATAAGCCCTCACTATCTCCAAGGTCCCACGAAATCTCCTCATCTCGACTAGGTAGCCTCCAATATGAAGTCAGTTCACCATAGTACCTGATGCTATCAAAAAACTGCACTTCCTGACCAATACATAGCAGCGTATCACATTGAAATGTATTGTGATACCCCAGAAAATCTTTAAATATCCGTTGACTATAACATCCAAAACTGTCTTCAAGCCGTGCATCAATATTTATCAAACCTTCCTCATCGTAAATATTAGAAATATCTGGGAGAGTATCGCTTTCTTTACTTACTATAAGAAGAGGATTCATTGGTTGCCACGAATACTTTAGATACTTTATGGTACTCTCTTGAGTACCATCGTAAATTAGGGAAATCTCAATGGGTAAACAGGTAGTATCTGTAGATAACTGAAGACTGAACTCAGGTTCTGGTCGAAGCTGGAACCAGTTATGAAACCACGTTGTATCGTAGCACACATTCGCAGGATTAATGATAAAATCAGAGGTGTCTGCAGATAAGTAGACCTTATCTGAACCAACCTTGAGTGCAAAGCCTACCGTAACCCAGCCATTTAGAGTATCTGCTATACTAATATATTTTTTATCACTTATTATTCCGTCAAACCGAGTATCGTCCAAAAGAGAGTCGTAGCAAATTTTGATATTACCATCACATAAATTGTTTTTAAAACTTACACCATACTCATTTTTAAGCCCTATACAAGGTCTTTTTAGATGGTAATCGTATTTAACAAATTCTGGATTTATTATCGACACCATCTTCTCTGTGGAAGATATACAACCATTTTCGGTATCTGTAACCACTAGCTTGGCTTTAAAACATCCAGTATCAGTGTAAAAATGCTTTGTATCTCGAAGTGTATCTTGATTACAATTATTTTTCCAACCTATACAGGCGGGTGCTTGAGGATCTTCAAAGTTCCAAAAATAGCTCAGGTTTGAACTAGGATGAGACTTACTTGTATTGGCAAAATAGACAGTATCTTGAGCAGGGCACTGCTGCACGTTTAACGGAATAAAGTTCGCACTTACTCCTACAGACGAAAGATGAAAATACCTTGAAAACTTCATACAATTGCCAACCTTCAACTTTAGACGTAACAAATAATCCTCAGGAAAATCTACTTCTACTGGTTGCACTATTCCAAAACCAGCATTTTTAATAAAAACTGTATCGGTATCGTACAATTCCCACGTGTACTGGCCTCCGCTGATAAGGGTATGGGAAACAATAAAATTACTAGGAAAACACTTTATAGAATCATCTATAGAAACATTGACATCGAACTGATATATATTGATACCAAATACTCTCGAATAAACAGATTCACATCCATTTTTAAGCTTTACCTTTAAACTAGCCCTATATGACCCCGTGGCTGTGTAAGTATGACATGTTCCTCCCCAGTCTGAATTATTGGCAGCACTCCCATCCCCAAAATCCCACTCAAAACTTTGAACATCCGACCTCTTAACACTGCTATCATTTGTGAAACAAACTGTCTGATTTTCACAAGTAGCTCCATTCCGTTTGTATGCAAAATGAGGTTTGTAGTCCTCTAGAATATAGATGTCGTCTTGCCACTTATCTTCACATCCTTTATCATTTTTAACCTCAACAATAATCGTATAAGGAGTTGTCCTAGGCTTCGGGTAGGAGCCATAGCAAGTTACTTTGTTAACTGCAGGAGAAGATGATGTACTCTGTGAGCCATCACCCCAGAGGATGAGCCTTGAACTGTAACCACTCGTGGTGCTCCCCATCGTGCTCTTATCCGTAAGACATACATCTTGGCTAAAAAAACAAAAATTGGAATTCTCGTTTACAAAATCTCCTGTAGGCAGGTCGTGAACAACTACAGCCTTGGAAGCGGAAACAGTCCCTCCTCCACTGAACGTGACAGTAAGGGTTACAGTAACTCCACCAGGCACAGAATAGGTATGTGAAGGATTCTTCTGGGTAGAGGTACTGTTGTCTCCAAAATCCCACGCATATGTGCTTGCCGACCCAGTAATATTCGCTTGGAAAGGCAATAACTCATTCAAGCATACCTCATCATTGGATGAGATTGACACTGTCTGTGCATTTGAAAAAAATACAAAACAGGCAAGTAGGGTTAATAGACATAGTCTACTTCGCATTCGTTATCAATAGAGTTCCGAATGTATGATATAGTTGCCTGCTAAACCAAGACAATCATTTATATTACAGAAACTTGAAACTTCTTCCCAAGTACTTTGCAGTATGATCAAGCTCCTCTTCTATTCGAAGCAATTGATTATACTTTGCCATTCTATCACTACGAGATGCTGACCCTGTTTTTATTAATCCACTATTCATGGCTACGGCTAGATCTGCAATAGTACTGTCCTCAGTCTCACCACTACGGTGCGAGATAATATTGGTGTAGCTATTTTGAGTTGCCAGATTGATCGCATCTATAGTTTCTGTGAGTGTGCCTATTTGGTTAACTTTTACCAAAATACTATTTGCTATCCCTTCATCTATTCCTCTTTGAAGTCTCTTTACATTGGTTACGAATAAATCGTCACCTACCAACTGTACTTTGTTGCCAATCTTATCAGTAAGATATTTCCAACCCGACCAGTCGTCTTCGTCAAGTCCATCTTCTAAACTTAGGATAGGATACTTGCTGCACCAGTTTGCCCAGTAATCAGCCATTTCTTCACTACTTAATTGTCTATTGTCCGACTTGCTAAATGTGTATAGACCAGTCTTTTTATCATAAAACTCAGAAGTAGCAGCATCCATTGCTATGTGTATGTCTTCTCCCGGCTTAAACCCTGCTGACTCTATAGCCGTAAGAACGGTTTCTATAGCTTCTTCATTCGATTTTATGTTTGGAGCAAAACCTCCTTCGTCTCCAACATTGGTACTATATCCTTTTTTGCTGAGCACTTTTTTCAAATGATGAAAAGTTTCTACACCCATTTTCAATGCTTCTGAAAAAGTGTCTGCTCCTACAGGCATAATCATAAACTCTTGAAAATCTATAGAATTATCTGCATGACTTCCACCATTAATGATGTTCATCATAGGAATCGGCAAAGTGTTCGCATTCACACCACCAAGATATCTGTAAAGTGGCTGACCGCTTTCTTCTGCGGCAGCGTGTGCTGCAGCTAAACTTACTGCTAACATAGCATTGGCACCAATATTTCCTTTGTTTTCTGTACCATCCAACATTATCATTTTATTGTCTATGTGTACTTGCTCAAACACATCTTCTCCTACAATCTCATCATAGATATCTGTATTTACATTGGTAACCGCTTTCATCACACTTTTGCCCATATAGTTCGATGCATCTCCATCTCTTAGCTCCACTGCTTCATGCACTCCTGTACTCGCTCCACTCGGCACGGCAGCTCTACCAAAAGCTCCACCTTCGGTGAATACATCTACTTCCAAAGTTGGATTTCCTCTACTGTCTAAAATTTGTCTTGCGTGTATGTGTGATATTTCGCTCATTATATAAAATATTTATGGTTAATCTTTCTAGTTTATAGGTTCCATTCGTACATTGATACGTTTAGCTTACCCGATAATTTACTGTTGCAATGATACTAAAAATCGCCATTTTAAACGATTGACTCAAAAGGTTTTGTTCTAATAAAACGAAGCCTCCGAAAAGACTACATATTATGCTCATAAAGACAAACAAAAACAGGACATTGAGATAGAATTAAAAAGTTGCACGCACATTTCTAATCTTGACAATACCGTTAGTTTCAATAGTAAAATTAAGCATTTACAATATTCAATATACAAAATATCATGTTGGATATATACATTGACAATACATTCTATTGTCTAGTAAATGTATTCTCCTAAAGTAAATTAAAATTAGGTGCGAATCCCGTTGAAATATTTTAAAAATAAATCTTCAAAAAAACTGACGTGTTCAAGCCTTTTTGATGCAGAAATGGCTAAAGTCAACTGTCACAATCTAAATTAGATTTAGATTTACATCATCGCCACAAAATCGTCAAATAGATATCGACTATCGTGCGGCCCTGGGCTAGCTTCTGGGTGATACTGTACCGCAAAGGCACTTTTATCTTTAATGCGTATCCCCTCTACGGTATTATCATTTAGGTTGATGTGGGTTATCTCTGCCTTTCCAGTATTACTATCTGAATCTATTGCAAAACCGTGATTTTGAGATGTAATTTCGCTTTTACCCGTTTGCAAGTTTTGTACTGGGTGGTTTTGACCTCGATGCCCTTTTTTGAGTTTAAATGTTTTCATACCCACAGCTTGTGCTAGTATCTGACTACCAAGACAGATGCCAAACATTTTTTCATCTGCATCCAGTATCTCTTGAAGAGTTTTTACTGCATATGGCATAGACGCTGGATCACCAGGACCATTGCTTATCATATATCCATCAGGACTCCAAGCTTTCATATCTGAATAGCTGGTATCTCCAGGAAACACTTTTACATGACAACCTCTCTCCGTAAGACAATTGATAATATTCTCTTTACTTCCTAAATCTAGCAAGGCCACTTTCTTTGCTCCTGACTCATTCACCTCATATGAAGTCTTACTCCATACTTTAGAACTTAATTCTAGTCCTTCCATACTTGGCACTTCTTTTACCATACGCTTTAGCACTTCTACATCTAGTATCTCCGAACTGATGATAGCATTCATAGCTCCAGCATCTCTAATATGTTTTACTAACTCGCGAGTATCTACGTCACTTATCCCAGTAAACCCGTGTTCTATGAAATAATTATCCAAACTACTGTCTGCCAAATTCCGACTATGCATAGGTGAGTAGTTTTTGCAAACCAATCCTGCTATTTTGATAGAATCAGACTCTGCATCCTTAGCGGCGACACCGTAGTTTCCTATATGATCCATGGTCATTACTACTATTTGTCCAAAGTAAGAAGGATCAGTAAAAACCTCCTGATAACCTGTCATCCCAGTATTGAAGGCGATCTCACCAGAAGTTGTTCCTATTTTACCTATTGCGTTCCCTTCAAAAACTTTACCATCTTGAAGAACTAAATATGCTTTTTGAGTATTTATTACAGACACGATGCGAATGTAGTTTAGTAATAAGAATTTAGCATCGGGTAATCATCTAATAGTTATCAAAATATAATCAACGGAGTTTTTGAGTTTCCACTGAATGGTTAAGAGTGATTAGAGAAAATCAAGAACATTATCTTTAAATAAATGCTAATGAAAATTCTGAAGAGACTGTAGCTCTATTATACTAATTATTGGGATGGGCACAGTTATTTTCTGGCCAAAACCCGACCTAGTCTACTTTGAAGCAAAGAAGTACTCGGACCACTTTTATGCTAGAATAGAGCCAACTTATTTTGATTATTACCAAGCACTGAGGGTAGCTTTGAGAAATGACAGACTGTTGCTTGTTCAATTTACGGGGCACGGTTGTGTTTCCGACATATCGGCTCTTCTCTAGCCTAAAATGCATTGGGAGTCAAGATTATTTATCGCACTTAAAATTGATCTTCTGCGAATTGTATGGATATCACAAGATTGTTCAACTTGATTCTAACGAATGGTTTAACAACAAAGAAGGTAAGCTGATAAAACACTTGAGAACAAAGAATAGTTATTTGCAAGAAATGATCTTTGATTCAAACGGGCAACGCTTCAATGTACTCATTGACTCTAAAACAGGAGAAGCTATTGAAACATTTACTAATGATTCTAAAAACAGAAACTCACTCAAACTACTGAAGGCGTACTACTCTCAAAGTAAATAATCAGACTATGAAATCAAGCACCTTCCTATTAAACACCAAAGACCCTTAATTCCCAAGCCAAGCCTTTTGAAGCTTGTTTTCAGCATCTACTATAGTAAGCTTCATCGAAACTTTTGGAGATTTCACATAGGTAAGATTGGTAGTGTACATTTTGCCATCACGTGCATAGACTACCTCTACACTATCACTAATTCCAAATTTGACATCGTGATTTTCTAATTTGTCTTTTAGCCTCCACTCATTTAATGAAATAACTTCATCATTTACACTCAACCCAGCGTCAACTGCAGGGCTGTTTGAATATATATTTGTAATAAGTACTTTGCCACCTTCTACCTTACTAACTAATCCGCTCCAGGCATTAATTTTTTCAGTATTTTTATCTTTTATTTCTATACCGTATTTAGAAAATATCTTTTTATAACTCAATGGCTTAGTGCTAAAAATTACATCATCAAAAAAGCTTTGCATATCCTTTCCTGCTAACTTACTGCAGACCTCTATGAATTCATCATGGGTAAATCCTCTATTTTGTTTTTTGTAGTAATCATTATACAATGAAGTCATAACATCATCCAAGCATTTTTTGGAATCAGAACGAATCTCTAGATCCAAGAGAGTTGCTGCCACCATTCCTTTATTGTAGTAGCTTATAGTCTGATTCATAGACTCTTCGGTAGGCAGATAAGCCTTTACCCATGCCAAAATACTGCTGTGTGCCACGCTCATCACATCTTTACCTGGAGTATTTTCTAATCTACTTATCTGACTTGCTATTAAATTAAGGTATTCCTTGTCATCATACTTACCTATTCTATGCAGCGTCTTATCATCGTAGTAGGAGGTTATACCCTCTGCAATCCAAAGCATATCTGTATACACCTCTTTGTTGTAGTCAAACGGACCTAACTCTAGAGGACGAACCCTCTTTACGTTCCACAAGTGAAAGTACTCGTGGGCGATAAGACCTAAGAAGTTTCTGTACTTTCCAGGTTCTGAATAGTTCCATCGACCAACCATACTAGTTTGGCAATTGAGGTGTTCTAGTCCACCACCACCTGAGCCTACATTATAGATGAAGTGTACATACTGAGGAGATGGGTGCTCTCCCATCATTTTTACTTGAGAATCGCTAATCTTTTTAAAATCTTCCTTGATTACTTCCAAATTATAATTACCCTCTCCTATCATTACCACTCTATGTGGCACTTTATCGCTTGTATAGTTAGTAGTTTCAAAACTGCCGCAAGCAATCGGAGAATCAGCTAGTAGATCGTAGTTTTCGCAAGAAAACACGTAACCCTTCGCCTTCGTTTGAGGTAACGATACTTCTACATTTTTCCAACTTTCATACGGTTTTACTTCCAGCACTATGGATTCTTTTTCATATCCATCTAAATAGCCAAACGCAGAAACACCGTGAAGAAAGGCATAATTCTCATCCGCATAACTTTGACGCACACTCACTGTAAAACTGTATACATCATAGGTTAATTGCACATTACTGGCACCTATAGTTTCGATTCTCCAAGTGTTTTTATCTCGTCGTTCTACCACTAAATTTCCAGCTTTCACATTTTCGAAAGCGTTGCTAAACTCACGTACTTTGTACGATCCGGGAGTCCACACAGGCACTTTGAAATCGACAAAATCTCTGCCATTCGCATCAAAATCGATAACAACGGATACATAATGGGATTTTACTTTTTCAAAACTTACGGTGTAGTTCATTGCCATACTTAAAGTAGATATAGTTATAAAAATAGAGATTATTAAGAGCTTATTGAGCATTGGGCAAATATGCAAAAAGAAACTAACTGCAAATGGAAAAATCAGTAATATCATTAACACTTTACCACGCACTACCCTCAAATACTTCTCTAGATGTGCTATTGTTAATAATTAAATTGTACTTTTGCACTCATTTTTTTCGCAAAGGAGGACATGACACTTTGACAAACAACACAAACGAAAATCAAGATCCAATCTTGAATGATGCTACTGAGGCCAAGGATGCCGCAGTTGAAGCAACAACAACAGAAACTGCAGCTGATGCTGTAGTATCAACAGACGCTCCAGTAGAAGCTACTCAATCTACTAACCCTCTCAACCAACCATCTGAAACTCCAGTACACAATCCAGACGAATTTGATTGGTCTATGGACGGTGCAGGTTTTGGCACGTATGATGATTCTCAGAATGATGAGATGAAGGCTATTTACACTAATACTATCAAGCAAGTAGATGAAAAAACACTTGTAACTGGTAAAATAGTGGGAATGACTGGTGATGACTATGTTATAGACATAGGATTCAAATCTGACGGACTAGTAGCTATTACTGAGTTTAGGGATACTCCAGACATTGCTGTAGGTGATGAAGTGGAAGTGTACGTAGATGAAACAGAGAATGCTCTTGGTCAGCTTATATTATCTCGGAAAAAAGCTATCGCTGAAGGTGCTTGGGAAAGAATACAGGCTATCATGGAAAATGGAGAAATCGTTAAAGGTTATATTCAGAACAGAACTAAAGGTGGTCTTGTTGTGGATGTAATGGGTATGGATGCTTTCCTTCCAGGATCACAAATAGATGTTAAACCTGTTAGAGATTACGACCAGTACGTAGGTAAAACTATGGAATTCAAGGTTGTTAAAATCAATGAGGTTTACAAAAACGTGGTAATATCACACAAAGCAATCATTGAAGATGACATCGAAGCTCAAAAAGCTGAAATGATATCTAAAATGGAAGTAGGACAAGTACTTGAAGGAACTGTGAAAAACATGACTTCATTTGGTGTATTCGTTGACCTTGGTGGTCTTGACGGATTACTTCACATCACTGATATTTCTTGGGGTAGAATCAATCACCCAGAAGATGTATTGGAACTTGACCAAAAAATACAAGTTGCTGTACTTGAGTTTGATAACGAGAAAAAACGTATCTCACTTGGTATGAAACAACTTACTGCTCACCCTTGGGATAGCATGAAAGAGCTAAAAGAAGGTGAAAAAGTAAAAGGTAAAGTAGTGACTGTAGCTGATTACGGTGCATTTGTTGAAATCGAAGCTGGCGTAGAAGGTCTAGTTCACGTTTCTGAAATGTCTTGGTCTCAGCACCTACGTAACCCATCTGACTTTATAAAAGTAGGTGACGAAGTAGAAGCAGTAATATTGGATATAGATAAAGAAGAACACAAGCTTTCTCTTGGTCTTAAACAATTGACTTCTGATCCTTGGGAAAAAATCGAAGAGAAATACCCAATGGATTCTAAGCACGCTGGCATCGTAAGAAACCTTACTAACTACGGATTATTCGTAGAATTGGAAGAAGGGGTAGACGGACTAGTACACGTTTCTGATTTATCTTGGTCTAAGAAAATAAAACACCCAGCAGAATTCACCAAAAAAGGTGAAGAGCTAGAGGTAGTTGTATTAGAGATAGACAGAGACAACAGAAGACTTAGCTTAGGGCACAAACAAATAGATGAAAACCCTTGGGATACTTTCTCAAGCGTATTTACACTAGGGTCTGAGCACGAAGGTGTAGTATCTGAAATTAATGACAGAGGTGTTATATTAACTCTTCCTTACGGTGTAGAAGGATTCTCTCCTAAAAAACACATCAAGAAAGAAGATAAGACTGATGTAGTATTGGATGAGACTGTGACGGTAAGAGTAATTGAATTCAATAAAGATGCTAAGCGTATCCTTGTTTCTCATACAGATATCTGGAAAGATGCTGAAAGAGCTCAAAACACTGAGGAAGACAACAAGAACAAACGCCGTTCGTCTAACACTTCTAAATTCGTTGATAAGATGAATAAGAGTGCAGAGAAATCTACACTTGGTGAATTGGACGTACTTGCTCAACTTAAAGCTAAAATGGACGCTGCCCCAAAATCAGAGCCTAAGGCTAAAAAAGTAGAAGCTCCGAAAGCAGCAGCTAAAAAAGAAGATGCTCCTAAAGAAGAAGCTCCAAAGGCTGAAGCAAAGAAAGAAAAAGCATCTGATGACTTAAGTTCAATGACTGTAGCTCAACTAAAAGCAGTAGCTAAAGAGAAAGGTATCACTGGATACACTTCTTTAAAGAAAGCTGAGCTCATAGAAGTTTTGAGCAAATAAGTTTTTTAAGGATAATTAAAAATCCCGGCTAAATGGTCGGGATTTTTTTTGCTCTTTTTTACCCTTTTATTTACTCAATATTGGGTAGGAGATAGAAAAGATAGATATTTGAACCAAATGAATTACTGGCTTATAAAATCAGAACCATATAAATATAGCTGGGACCAGATGGTAGCCGATGGCTCTACCTATTGGGATGGTGTTCGTAGTTATGGAGCTCGAATCCAACTTAGAGCTATGCAGAATGGAGATATCTGTCTTTTCTACCATAGTAATGAAGGTAAAGAGATAGTAGGGATAACAAGAGTAATTAAAGAAGCCTACCAAGACCCTACTACTGATGATGATAGATGGGTAGCGGTAGATGTAGAAGCTATAAAGCCTCTTAATAAGAGTGTGACTCTAGCTCAGATCAAAGCGGATGATACATTTGCAAACATGGCATTGGTAAAACAAGGCCGACTATCAGTAGGTCCTGTGCAAGAGTTCGAATTCGAAGAAATAATGAAATTAGCAGAAACTTCTTTATAGTATGAAGCGAATTATACTTAAGAAAGCACAAATTGACTTAATACTAACACGCATATGCCACCAATTGGTGGAGGATCACGGTGATTTTTCTAACACTGCTCTAATAGCACTGCAGCCAAGAGGCATCCTATTTGGCAAAGCACTCAGAGATAAACTAAATCAACTTTTTAATATCACAGTAACATACGGTGAATTGGACACGACCTTTCACAGAGATGATTTCAGAAGAACCGATAAGCCACTCATTCCTAATACCATTAGTTTAGATTTTGAAATAGAAGCAAAGAGAATAATTTTAGTAGATGATGTGCTCTATACGGGTCGTTCCATTAGAGCTGCTCTAGATGCCATTAACGACTATGGAAGACCGGCATCTATAGAATTGGTAACCTTGATAAATAGAAAGTTTAAACGAGAAGTACCTATTCACCCTGATTATGTGGGAGAGCACATAGACTCTAGAACAGACGACTATGTAAAAGTAGATTGGAATCAAAACGAGTGTCAAGTATGGATAATCACAGATAGCGATAAATAATGTCATTACTTTCAACAAAACATCTCTTAGGAATCAACCATATCACAAGAGAAGACATTGAGCTCATTTTTAAAACTGCTGATAATTTTAAGCAGGTAATTAATAGGCCAATTAAAAAAGTGCCATCACTCAGAGATGTTACCATAGCCAATGTCTTTTTTGAAAATAGTACAAGAACCAAGATTTCATTTGAATTAGCTGAGAAGCGTTTATCTGCCGACTTGGTTAACTTTTCTAGCTCAAGCTCATCTGTAAAAAAAGGGGAAACCTTAATAGATACAGTGAATAATATCTTAGCGATGAAAGTGGATATGGTGGTAATGAGACACCCTGCTCCTGGAGCACATCAGTTTCTTGCTAGACACATAGATGCCAATATAATAAATGCAGGAGACGGTACGCACGAACACCCAACACAATCTCTCCTTGATGCATTCTCGCTACGAGAAAAAATGGGAGATTTATCTAATAAAAAAATTGTTATTGTGGGTGATATTCTTCATTCTAGAGTAGCTCTTAGCAACATATACTGTCTGCTGAAACTCGGTGCCAAAGTGCGAGTATGTGGCCCTCCTACCCTCCTACCTAAACATGTAGGTAGTCTCGGAGTCGAGGTAAGTCATAATCTAGCAGAGAGTCTAGAATGGTGTGACGCAGCAAATATGCTAAGAATACAATTAGAAAGACAAGAGGACAAGTACTTCCCTAGTCTGCGAGAGTATTCACAACAATATGGAGTTACAATACCTATTCTGAAGAGTCTTAGCAAAGAAATAGTATTAATGCACCCTGGCCCCATTAATAGAGGAGTAGAGATAACGAGTGAGGTTGCTGATTCGGAACAATCTATTATTTTAAATCAGGTAGAAAATGGAGTAGCCATTAGAATGGCTGTACTCTACTTACTAGCAGGCACCTCGAAATAGTATAATGAAAAGTAGAGTTTTTATTCTATACACTGGAGGTACATTCGGAATGAAAACCTCAGATACCGGGGGGCTTGCTCCTAGCTCTTGGGATGAGATAATTGATTACCTCCCTGCAATAAAAAACCAGACATTCTTTCACTACTTCTCAGACATCGAATTCACATTTGAAACTCTCGAGCCAGTGATAGATTCATCTGATATTACGCCAGAAGCTTGGGAACGAATTGCACAAAAGATTGAAGAAAATTATAAAGACAATGATGGCTTTATTGTAATACATGGCACCGACACCCTAGCCTACACTTCATCTGCTCTTAGTTTTGTTTTCGAAAATCTAGATAAACCAATAGTTCTCACAGGAGCACAGCTACCTATCTTTCATCCTCGCACAGACGGCATTGTAAATCTTAGTAATGCCA
Organism: Bacteroidia bacterium; assembly: GCA_028339355.1. Lineage (GTDB taxonomy): Bacteria > Bacteroidota > Bacteroidia > NS11-12g > UBA9320 > UBA9320. The sequence goes on along the minus strand of JAOLBX010000008.1, from coordinate 11,326 downwards.
TATACATAGCTGGTCATAAAGCTTTTGGAATAGAATGTATTCCCGAGGTATGCATATGTTTCAACGATGACGTACTTAGGGGAAATAGAGCTGTAAAAACAAGCACAAATGATTTTGAAGGATTTAGTTCTCCCAATTTTGAGAATCTAGCAAATCTTGAACAAAACATTACGGTCAACAGCTATTTATTGTACCGCAGAAATACTAAAGACCTTAGACTCCTATCAAACTTTAGTAACAAAGTAGTCAATGTTACAATCTTCCCAGGATACAGTCCTTTATCACTTATAGACTTAATAAATACTAATAAGATAGATGGAATAGTTCTGAAAACTTTTGGTGCTGGAAACATTCCGACCGGTAAAGACTGGACTAGACTTATAGAGGCTTGTGAGAAGCACAATACAATAGTTTTGGCTACTACACAGTGCCCTAATGGAAAAATAGAATTAGGACAATACGAAAGCAGTAAATCATTGAATAGTTCAATAGTTATCGACGGAAAGGACATCACTTCAGAGGCTGCTCTAACAAAATTAATGTGGGTCATAGGAAACTTTACGGAAGATAAAAGATGTAAGATGTTGACCAATAATCTTCGAGGGGAAATTTCATAGATTAAGTGACTGATTACCAGATATTTAAATAACAATCGCTGTTAATTATTTGTGGATATGTAGATTCATTACCGCAGCCCGAAAAGTCGCTAGAAATGGTACTTTCACGCTTTAATTTTAACTAAATTATGAGTGAAGAAAATAAAGGCTATGGAGCCGATAGTATTCAGGCCTTAGAGGGCATGGAGCACGTTAGAAAGCGTCCATCAATGTACATTGGAGATGTGGGCATCAGAGGCTTACATCACTTGGTATATGAGGTAGTCGACAACTCCATAGATGAGGCAATGGCCGGACATTGTGATAAAATTGATGTTTGGATAAATGAAGATGGTTCAATCTCTGTAAAAGACAACGGAAGAGGTATACCTGTTGCTATTCACAAAAAAGAAGGTGTTTCTGCTTTACAAGTAGTAATGACTAAAATAGGTGCTGGAGGAAAATTTGACAAGGATTCTTATAAAGTTTCGGGTGGTCTTCACGGTGTGGGAGTATCTTGTGTTAATGCACTTTCTATTCATCTAAAAGCTACCGTATATAGAGAGGGAAAAGAATACGAACAAGAGTACTCTCAAGGTAAGATAAAATATGAAGTTAGAGAAGTAGGACTAAGCTCAGACCAAGGTACTATGGTGACTTTCTCGCCTGACCCTGAAATTTTTGCTCAGACCACAGAATACAACTACGATACATTATCGCTCAGAATGCGTGAGCTTTCTTTTCTGAATAAAGGGATAGAAATAAGCATCACAGATAAACGTAGAAAAGACGAAGAAGGCAATTTCTTTAGAGAAGACTTCAAAAGCACCGAAGGACTTAGTGAGTTTGTAAGATACCTGGATGCTACCCGTACTCCTATTATGTCTGACGTAATAGCTATGGAAGGTGAGAAAAATGGGATACCTGTGGAGGTTGCTATGATTTATAACAACTCCTACGCTGAGAACCTTCACTCTTATGTAAATAATATTAATACGCACGAAGGAGGAACTCACTTATCTGGTTTTAGAAGAGGTCTTACTCATACACTGAAGAAGTATGCCGATGAAAGTGGTTTACTCTCTAAAATGAAGTTTGAGATTACCGGTGATGATTTTCGCGAAGGACTTACAGCTATAGTTTCTGTAAAGGTAGCCGAACCCCAATTTGAGGGACAAACAAAAACTAAATTAGGAAATAGAGAAGTATCCTCTGCCGTTAGTCAGGCAGTAGGTGAAATGCTGACTAACTTCTTGGAAGAAAATCCTAATGAAGCAAAAATAATAGTTCAAAAAGTGATGCTAGCTGCTCAAGCTAGGCACGCAGCTGCAAAGGCTCGTGAAATGGTTCAGCGTAAAACTCCAATGGGTGGAGCAGGATTGCCAGGTAAACTTTCTGATTGCTCTGAAAAAGATCCTACTATTTGCGAGCTATATCTAGTGGAAGGTGACTCTGCAGGCGGTACAGCAAAACAAGGAAGAGACAGAAACTACCAAGCTATCTTGCCTCTAAGGGGTAAAATATTGAACGTAGAAAAGGCTCTTGAACATAAAATCTATGACAATGAAGAGATAAAAAATATGTTCACAGCCCTCGGAGTTACTATAGGTACAGACGAAGATGCTCGTGAACTTAATACTAGCAAGCTTAGATACCACAAAATTGTGATAATGACGGATGCCGACGTAGATGGTAGTCATATCCGTACACTTATACTTACATTGGTGTTTAGATATATGAAAGCTCTAATAGAGCAAGGCTATTTATACATTGCTACACCTCCTCTATATCAAGTCAAAAAAGGCTCTAAATCTCAATATTGCTGGAGTGACGAAGAAAGAAATGAGTTAATCCTTGAGATGGGTGGTGACAATCCCGATAGCGTCAAAATACAGAGATATAAAGGTCTTGGTGAAATGAATGCAGAACAGTTATGGGAAACTACAATGGACCCTGAAAGGAGAACACTTAAACTTGTGACCCTTGAAAATGCCGCTGAAGCAGATAGAGTATTCTCTATGCTTATGGGAGACGAAGTGCCACCTCGCCGAGCTTTTATAGAAGCTAACGCGAAGTACGCACGAATTGACGCATAGAAATCAGCACAAGGACCAATAAAAAAAGGTGATTGCAAATGCAATCACCTTTTTTTATACAATAGTTTAACGTTTTATATCGCCAAAATCTCCGCCAGTTCTATCATTTTTTTAGAAACAGATTTTTTACCGTTAATCGCTAGATCAAAAGGAGTATACGCTACTTCATTATTGACTATTCCTACGGTGCAAGCTGTTTGTCCACTTAATAATGCATTTACTGCTTCAGAACCAAGCCTAGAAGCCAAAATTCTATCACGAGCACTTGGACTTCCTCCTCTCTGAACGTGGCCTAGAATAGTACTTCTTATCTTCAAGTCAGGATAGAGTTCTGTCAGTCTTTTTTCAAGCTTAAGAGCTCCCCCTTCCTCATCACCTTCCGCTACAATAATAATTGAGAAAGATTTTTTACGTTTACCCGGTCTATTAAAGTGTTTAAGAACTTTATCCCAGTCATCTATATCTTCTGGAATAAGAGCACCCTCCGCACCTCCAGCAATAGCAACATCTAATGCTATAAAACCACTGTCTCGCCCCATTACTTCCACAATAAACACTCGCTCATGGGAGTGTGCCGTATCTCTTATTCTATCTATAGAGTCCAATGCTGTATTAATGGCCGTATCGTAGCCTATGGTATAGTCCGTGCCATACAAATCATTATCTATCGTTCCTGGCAGACCGATGCAGGGTATTCCGTATTCTTCATTGAAAATCTTAGCTCCTGTATAGGATCCATTACCTCCAATACAAACCAATGCATCGATTCCTTGTGCTTGAAGATTATCATATGCCTGTTTTCTTCCTTCTGGGTTCATAAAATCCATGCTTCTTGCTGTCTTCAAAAAGGTCCCTCCTCGCTGGATGATATTTGCTACAGACTGCCTATCCAAGTCTATAATGTCATTGTGAATCATTCCTTCGTATCCCCTCATTATGCCCTTCACTTTCAATCCGTGAAATATTGCAGTACGAACTACTGCTCGCACGCAAGCATTCATTCCCGGGGCATCTCCCCCACTCGTATAAACTCCTATGTTTTTCAATTTATATCTTTCTTTTAAATAAGTTGTAAAAATAGAAAAGGTTCTGCCTTAGCAGAACCTTTTCCTAAAATTATTAGTAAATAAACTAAAATTTATAATTTACTATTGTTCGTACTTGTACATGAACTCAACATAATCATTATTGTCACCACTAGTAGTCACAACATCTGTTACAGTTACTAATGCGTACTTGCCAGAGTTTTTGATATTCAAAATATAGCTATCACCGTCTGTAACATTGATTACTGACTCAGCTGTACCTGCTGCATCCCAAGCTGCTTTTATCTCCAAATCATTTGTAATAGTGTTCCAAGCAGAAGAAGAAACTAGTTTAAACGTTGTACCATTTCTAGATGTCCATCTAGCTGGCCAAGAACTCGTCTCTGAAGTCGCAGTAGAGTCTTGAATATCCTTTCCGCTATCCGGATCACTAGAAGAAAGAGGTCCTTGACCTATTTCGTATGCTCCTTGCTTAGGCCCTTTAAAGTTGTATACTTTTATCGTAGCGTCATCGTTATCCTTAACAATAACAGCAAGATCTTTACTTCCATCTCCTAGATTTGTGATGGTGATGCTTTTGCTAGTAGAATTACCATCTTTGTCTGAAACAGTAAATGTATAGACCTCATTACCAGCAATGGCTTCAGTAGTATCTGTAACTTCAAATTTTGAGATAGATTTAGTACTCATTGTAGAATCTACTAATATCTCTGCAGCACCACCGTTAACTTCTTTTGTTACAGTAAATGATTTGATATTACTAGAATGTGTAGCCGTAATAGCCATCGTAAACTCAGTTCCAGAAGTAAAAGAAGCATCCTCATCAACATATGATGCCCCACCTAGAAAATCAAGTGTTGGTTTTGGAGCTGGACCTTCATCAGTTCCTGTTCCACAGTTAGTTAAAAAAATAGCACCTACACTTAGCAGGACCATTAGCGATAAAAATTTGATGTTTTTCATTTTAATGTGTTATTATGGTGCAAAGATACTATGTTAATCAATTATTAAAATCAAAAAACTTAATCTTGCTTAAATCTTGCAATTTTTTACGCTGTATTATGTCCGATAAAATGGCAAATTCCAATCTAGCCCTTTCAAGAAATACAATTTCTTTTGCTCAATATGGAAAACCAAGCTGAATTAACCAACTCAACAAAAAACTCACCTGAAGGAAGTTTAGTCCTTACTGACAATAGCAAGTATTATATTGGTATCATTGGTAAATGGGCTAACTTTTTGTCCATTCTAATGTTCATTCTGTGCGGCTTCATTGTTATAGCAGCTATTTCTTTTTTTGTTTTTACATCATTTATCCCTACACCGTCTGATTTTCCTTTTCCATTATGGCTTTCAGTTTCGTTTATTTATTGATGGGTTTAGTCTATTTCATGCCGGCATACTGCTTGCAAAAATTTTATTCCTTTAGTAGTCAAGTAATAGAAGGAAACCACGCTGATAAGCTTGAGAAAGGACTTGAATATTTAAAATCTCACTATAAGTTTATCGGGATAATGACCATTGTGTTAATTGCTTTTTACTTTATCTTTTTTTTAGCAATGATAATTACCTCAGGTTCTATATATAAACTCTTTCCCGTCATCTAGTCTACCTATTTAAAAGCATTTGGTTGTCTTGGCACAAGCTTTGCCTTATAACGACTCAACCTTTTACTAATGAATAAAGGTGACAATTTGACAAAATGACATTTGATAATAAGTTTAAGCTAGGAGCAGATTTTATAGGAGACGAAGATGGGTCAGAAATCATATCAGTTATCGCTGATAGTGATTTTGAAGATGACAATAAAGGGGATTATCCCACAAATCTGCCATTATTGCCTCTTCGCAATACTGTTCTTTTTCCAGGAGTGGTATTCCCAGTGACTGTAGGTAGAGACAAATCTATAAAGCTGATAAAAGAAGCGTATAAAGCAGATAAAATAATAGGTGTAGTTACCCAAAAAGATCAAAGCATCGAAGACCCGAGCTCCGAAGACATTTACAGAACAGGAACCTTTGGTCATATCCTGAAAATGCTAAAGATGCCAGATGGTAATATAACTGTTATTATCCAAGGGAAACGTAAGTTTAACATAACAGAGGTCAGTCAAGAGACGCCCTATTTTAGAGGCGAAATAGTAGCTGTAACTGATGGGAACGCTGCTAAAAATAAAGAAACAAAAGCTACTGTAGACAGTATAAGAGAACTCGCTTCTCAGATAGTAGAAGTCTCTCCTAACATACCTTCTGAGGCTAATTTTGCTCTCAAAAATATAAAATCACCAAACTTTATGGTGAATTTCATATCGTCTAACCTCAATATTTCTGTGGATGAAAAACAAGAGATTCTTGAACTAGATAATTTTAAAAAGAAAGCCAACAGAGTATTAGGATACCTAGACAAGGAGCTACAAATGCTTGAGCTGAAAAATAAAATTCAGAGTAAGGTAAAAGTAGACTTAGATCAGCAGCAAAAAGAGTATTTTCTACAACAACAAATTAGAGCTATTCAAGAAGAGCTAGGTCATGATTCTCCTGATCAAGAAATAGAAAGCCTGCGAGCAAGAGGAAGAAAGAAAAAATGGAATGAAAAAGTAGCAAAGGCTTTCAACAAGGAATTGGATAGACTCATGCGAATGAATCCAGCCACACCAGATTACTCTGTAAGTTTGAACTATGCAGAGGTGCTCTTAGAACTTCCTTGGGGTGTGTTCAGCAAAGACAACTTCGACCTCAAACGAGCGAGAAAAGTTCTAGACGCTGATCACTTTGGACTTGAAAAAGTAAAAGAACGAATACTCGAATACCTTGCTGTTCTGAAATTAAAAGGAGACATGAAAAGTCCAATACTCTGCCTTTACGGCCCTCCAGGAGTGGGTAAAACTTCTCTAGGTAAATCTATAGCTAAAGCTATGGGTAGAGAGTATGTTAGGATGAGTTTAGGTGGGTTACATGACGAGTCTGAACTACGCGGACATAGAAAGACATACATAGGTGCTATGCCTGGTCGCATTATTCAATCGCTTAAAAAAGCAGGAAAAAGCAACCCTATATTTGTGCTTGACGAAATAGATAAAATAGGAAATGACTTCAGGGGAGATCCATCCTCAGCTCTACTCGAGATATTAGACCCAGAGCAAAACAGCACCTTTCACGACAACTATGTAGAGTTAGATTATGACCTAAGCAACGTACTTTTTGTAGCTACGGCAAACAGACTTGACACAATACAGCCTGCCCTTAGAGACAGAATGGAGATTATTGATATCTCTGGGTATACCATTGAAGAAAAAATTGGAATTGCCAAAAAACACTTAATACCCAAACAAAAGAGGGAACACGGTCTGAAATCTGCTCAATTAAAACTAGCTGACAAGACCATTGAAAAAGTAATCGACCAGTATACTCGTGAAAGTGGAGTGCGTACACTTGACAAACGACTTGCTAAAATTTGCAGATGGCAAGCCAAGGAAATAGTTTACGAGAACAATCCATCCCCTTCTATAACTTCTGCTCAAATTGAAGAAATACTCGGCAAGGACAAAATAGAAAAAGACCTGTATGAGAATAATGATGTAGCAGGTGTAGTTACAGGACTTGCTTGGACTAGTGTAGGTGGTGACATTCTCTTTGTAGAAAGCTCACTTACTAAAGGAAAAGGTAAAGTGACACTAACTGGGCAACTGGGTAGTGTGATGAAAGAAAGTGCTATAAATGCCACTACTTGGCTCAAGGCAAATTCAGAAGACTATGGTATTAGCCCACTCCTTTTTGATCAATACGACTTGCACATTCACTTTCCAGCTGGTGCCGTACCCAAAGATGGCCCAAGTGCAGGAATCACAATACTGACTGCTCTAGCATCTCTAATGACTCAACGTAAGGTTAAAAACAGACTGGCGATGACAGGTGAAATAACTCTTCGTGGTAAAGTGCTTCCAGTCGGGGGTATTAAAGAAAAAATCCTAGCTGCTAAGCGTGCAGGTATCAAGGAAATAATAATGTGTAAGGCTAATAAGAAAGATATCGATGACATAAAACCATCATATATTTCTGACCTTAAATTCCATTTTGTTGATCAGATGAGCGAGGTATTAGAACATGCATTAATGAAGCAAAAAGTTAAAAACGCTAAGGTCTGGAAAGTGAAGGAAGAAAAGTAATTTTCACACTTTTGAAAAAGAGTAAATCGCTCTGCCTTTAATATTTACTAGCTTGTCAACATGTTGCTATAATATGCTAGCATATAGATTTTTAGACGATAAGAACTGTCAGTAAATAATTCTATAGATTGTTTTTTATGAATGCCGTTTTAATAGAAGCCAAAATGCTTAACCTTCCATTTATAACTAATTTCAGTCTGAATTTTCGTTTCAAAACGACCGAATAACAAAGCACTTTGTCTATTTATTTATTTCTAATACCCATTGAGCAATGTCTCCAATTACTTGATAATCTACATTATTTGGTATGAAATAATCGTTGGGTCCTGACTTACTACTTGTACTCGGGGTAAATAAATGAGATAAACCTATATAGTTTTTCATTGATACATTAGACTGATCTCCCACGGCCTTTTTCCAAATATCAAAATCGGTCATCGTAATTTGATAATCTCGCTCACCTTGCAGAATATAGAAAGGTGTCGTGCTATTATGTCTTACCTGGTCTACCGGATTGTATGTTTCTATCCCCTTCCAAAACTTGCCTGGCCAATATGCCAAAAGACTATCTGCTGCGGTTTCAGTGGTGTAATTACCGATGCGAATATTCGCTGCTTTATTCGTGTTTATTTTTATTAAATCCGCTTCTTCCTTTGTTATTTCTCCATCCCACGCCGTCAAGTATTCCATTTGATATTCTATAAGATCTTCAAGACGACGAGCATTAGCCGAAAATAATATTGCCCCATCTAACTGGTCACCTAGAGAATCTGCAATGAGAGGCATAGAAAATGCCCCAAGACTATGACCTAGCATTACGTGTTTTCCAAAATGTAAAGCGGTGTCTTTTTTTATTGTGTACAATGCTTCAATGGCGTCATTTATGGTTTCATCATATAAATCAAATTGTCCTTCTAGAGTCTCGGGATACAAATTTGATCTTTTGTCATATCTAAAAGTGGCTACACCTTTACTCGCTAACCCCATTGATAAATCATAAAATACTTTATTAGGTCCTATGGTCTCATCCTTGTCATTGGGTCCAGACCCGTGTACAAGAATTACCACAGGGCAATTGTTGCAAGATAATGGAATTACCAATTCACCAGAAAGCGTATATGTGTCACTGACAAAGTTTATATATTTTTTTCCTATTCCGAGTCCATTGGCATATGCAGGTTGTTGATATCCCAATTGCGATAGAAATAATCCAGCCAACTTAACTTTTTCATTTTCTACAAGTTGCATATTTAATGCAGCTCTTTCAAAGGTGAGTACTGCCGTTTGTTTTGAACCTCCTTCGAGGGGCTTTATTGTAATCTCATCCACAGACACCAGTTTTCCAGAGACACTTTCCATTTGTTCCCACAACTCTTTGAGTTGTTGCACGGGTACTTTGGATTTCATATTATCATCAAAACAACGATAAACTTTAGAATACTGATGCTTGGACATCAGCTTAGCAACCTTTTCTAAGGTGCTCTGACCATATACAGCTGAAATCAAAAGGAATGTTAACGAAATAAAATATAGTCTCATAAAGAGTGTAAAAGTAAGCCCTTAAAGATTTAGCTATGCTCCTATTTTATCAAATTTCCTCAATTGCTTTATGAAAACCGCAAAATCCTTCGGATACTCAGCAACTATATTCATTGTTGTTCCGTCCATATCTGCCAACTCTAATGAATATGCATGAAGAGCAAATCTTTTTATCATTGGTCGTTCTACCTCTGTCTTATTAAGCGTAAAATTTCGCTTATAACGAGAAAGAAACGGAATCTTACCACCATAAATTTCATCTGCAGCAATTGACGCATTTTGCGAAGCTAGATGTATTCTAATTTGATGCTGTCTTCCTGTTATAGGACTGCACGCAATAAGTGTAAAATGACCAAAATTTTCTATAGAATTAAAAATAGTAGTACTCGGCTTACCTTTTTGTGCATTCACGGCACTCCTACCGCTACGGGTAGTTATCAAAGGCAGTTTCACTTCGAAATCATTAAAACTGTGCGTTCCGTCAGCTATGGCATGATATGTTTTTGTAACTCGCCTTTTTTCGAATGATACTGCAGCATGACTATACGCTTTGCTATGTTTAGACAAGAGAAGAACTCCACTTGTCTCTTTGTCTAAACGATGACACAATTGCAACTCTTCATTGTATCGTTTTGCTTCCTCTATTACGGACGAAGCATTACCAAAACGCTCATGAAGACTTGCTACACCTGCTGGCTTGTTTATAGCTATGTAGTTTTCGTTTTCAAAAACTATTTGGTCTTTAAATATAAATTTTCTCAATTTTTCAGATAGTCTATAGCCATTTGTAAATTCAAGCTTTGTTGATCTCCTTCTTCCAGATTCTTTACTGTAAGATCGCCAGTATTCATCTCACTCTCACCTATTACTATGGCATACTTCACGCCTATTTTATTCGCAAAATCAAATTGCTTATTTATTCTCTTAATATCTGGATACACGATGGACTGGATACCATTTTTTCTTAATTCGCGAGCAACACCCATTCCATATATTTGAGATTTTTCATCAAAATGACAGATTAAAATATTCTTGTTGATATGTATATTTTCCGGCCAAAGTGATTGAGATTCTAATATTTCATATAGTCTGTCAATACCAAAACTAATGCCCACTCCGCTTATATCTTTTAGACCAAAAACTCCCGTAAGATCATCATATCTCCCGCCACCAGACACACTCCCCATACCACTTTGTGGCACTACAGCTTCAAAAATACATCCTGTATAATAGTCTAATCCTCGTGCCAAGCTTAAGTCTAATTCTAGCTTAATATTTAGCTTATAATCACTCAAGTAAGCAAGCACTTTTGTTAAGTCATCTATTGCCTTTTGAGCTATAGGGTTATTATTAAAAGCTGTAGCAAATTTGGCAAGAGTAGCTGAAGATAATTCTGCATTATCGATTATCGTAAAAAGGCGTTTGCACTTATCCTCATTTACACCATAATCCTGCAACTCCTTCATCACTCCATCCTCACCTATTTTATCTAATTTATCCAAGGTAGAAGTAAATTTACCTACAGGAAAATCTAGATCCAATTCATCAACGAGGGCTTCTAAGAACTTTCGGTGATTAATTTTCACAACAGCATTATGAAGGCCTAACCCACTAAATGCCTCATTATAAATTTGTATTAAATCGGCTTCATGTATTAGCGAATTGGAGCCTATACAATCTGCATCACATTGAGTAAACTCTCTAAATCTACCTTTTGCCGGTCTATCACCTCGCCATACTTGCTGTATTTGATATCGCCTATATGGAAAACTTATCTCATTCCTGTGCTGAACAATAAACCTCGCAAATGGAATCGTTAAATCATACCTCAGGCCTAATTTAGACTTGCCGGGTATCCATCTATTTGGGAAAATATTTTTTACT
>JAOLBX010000079.1 GCA_028339355.1 Bacteroidia bacterium | reverse complement strand
TGACATTCCCATCTTTAAATATTCTTTTCTTTGAGCCTATATCTCTAAAAGTTACAAGGTATATATAAACTCCGTTTTGCACGATATCACCCATAAATCGTCCATCCCAACCTTCCGAAATCTTATTACTTTCAAATAGGAGTTCTCCCCAGCGGTTATATATTTTAAGGTTATACATATCTGCATATCCAAGACCTACGACATTAAACACATCATTCAAACCGTCGCCGTTGGGAGTAATCGCATTTGGGATATAGTATATTAAATCGGGGAAAACCGAAATTGTTTGTGATGTTGTATCCGAGCAACTAAATTCATTGATTGCGATAAGTGTTACTTCTCTGGTACCAGAGTCTTGAAAAATAAACTGAAAATCATCCTCATTACTCTCTGAAAACCCATCAATTTTCCATCTTAAGAAATCCGCACCAATAGAACTATCACTAAATAAGTACTGTGTTTCTTTTTTCCATGACTTTATTTTTTTGTAATCAAACGCTGCGGTGGGAACAGGATGAATAACTGCTATTTTTTTGTATTCTATAGTATCTGTGCAATCTTTCTCTGTACTTACAATTAGGGTTACATCAAAGCTGTCAGCCGAACTATATTTATGAAAAGGAGATTCTTCATTGCTTGTATTTCCATCTCCAAAACTCCAATAACTCGACATGGTTCCAAATTCAAAATTTGATAAATTTTCAAATGATGTTAGCTTACCTAAGCATACATCATCAGTTGTAAATTGAGCTACAGGCATTGGATAAATAGTTACAGCCTTGGTCAAGCTATCAAAACATCCTTGATCAGATTCTATAGTCAGTTGAATGGTATAGTCATTTGCACTGGGATAGACTTGGTTAAGTGTATCGATGTTGAGATAATCTTTACCATCTGTTGTCCAAGTACGGGATTGAACAGCCCCTTGAGCAAGGGTGCTCTTGTTTATGACAACAATTTCGTGATCTCGGAAGCACTCCAGACTATCGTCGATGGTAAACTGAGCCTGGGGTTGAGCGTGAACAGTAAGTATTTGCTCTATAGTATCTCTACAATCAAAGCCAGAAACCAACTCCAAACGAACCGGGTAGGATCCAAAGGTAGAATAGCTTTTAGTAGTATCATCTGCAGTTGTACTAGAGACTCCGTCTCCAAAGCTCCATAACTTAGAGATACTCCCGGAGGATATGGCTCCTTGGTAGTCTATGGTAAACACATTGCCTCGTTCACACAGGCGTGTTGTATCAGTTGTAAATTGAGCTACAGGCATTGGATAAATAGTTACAGCCTTGGTCAAGCTATCAAAACATCCTTGATCAGATTCTATAGTCAGTTGAATGGTATAGTCATTTGCACTGGGATAGACTTCGTTAAGTGTATCGATGTTGAGATAATCTTTACCATCTGTTGTCCAAGTACGGGATTGAACAGCCCCTTGAGCAAGGGTGCTCTTGTTTATGACAACAATTTCGTGATCTCGGAAGCACTCCAGACTATCGTCGATGGTAAACTGAGCCTGGGGTTTATCAGCTACATTGATATACAAGGAATCTGTCACAGCTCTTCCACATTTATTAATATAGTTGACGTAATAATACCGCGATGTTGTTGTAAAGCATATTGGATTCTTTATTGAGTCATTACTCAACCGTATGCTGGGCGACCACTTATAAATATTATTTTCACTTACTTTGGCATTCAGGTAAATGCTGTCTCCTGAACAAAGTTGCAAAGTGTCTGGTACTAAAATGTCTTCTCTAAGACAGACAATATGTCTATTTTTTGCACCACCTGTAGCGGCGGTAAATCCCCAATAAACATCAGAATTATTATTAAATATTTGTGCTTGTATATCATATATAAGTGTTAACCTTAGATAACAATCGAACCATACTTTAATAGTTTTAGATCCAGCATTCCATTGAACTCTAACCAGGTGGTCAGCACGGTCTTCAATATTTATAGAGGTTGCCGATGCTGCTACGGTCGATGTCAGACAATTAGAAGAAGCGTGGTCTATAACCCCGTTTTTAAAAATACTCATATGGTCAAAGCTCGGATCATTTACACTACGATTATAATAAGTGTCAAATTCAATCCCTAAACTTGGACTAAGTCCACTATAACCCATACCTCCGCCCTTAGTTCCTAAAGAGGTATTACTATCTCGTTGTAGTACAAATACAATACCATCTGCACCAGGAGCATCTAACCGACCAAAATTCATAAGGAATTCTAAATCAAAGCTCTTCTTTAAATCTAGTTTATCAGCATACCAAACTGTTCCACCTTTATTATTTGCTTCCGTTGTTAACTGATAGCAATCTCCTCCAATATAAGTGGCATCACCGTTTGCAAAATATTTTTGGGCTTTAGATGATAGAGAAATCAATGTAATTGAAATAAAGATAATTTTAAACTTAAGCATAGTGCAGATGTGCTTCAATTTAAAGTATTTATTACAGTGATTTTTTGGAATGAGGTATTTTTCACTGCGTGGCGAAACATCTCCATTATTTTGAAACATACTTTTTTATTTTAAAGAATGGAGGTTTTTTCATAACGCAATATATAAAAGTTAGTAAAATATTTCACCGCTCCGCTCTATATTTTAAGAGAAAATAGTCTATACAATTGCCCCCTTTCCTCTCGTTAAGTATATATCTATAGTAGGTAGTAATAGATATGGCAAATAATACTGGAATCAAGTACGGAGGTAGACAAAAAGGCACACCCAACAAAGC
>JAOLBX010000078.1 GCA_028339355.1 Bacteroidia bacterium | reverse complement strand
ATTGGACTATAAACGGTACTGCGTTTTCTACAACTAACGCTACTGAAATATTTTCTACTCCTGGTACTTACGATGTGAAACTTGTAAGTGAGAATTGCCTAGGTAAAGACTCTACTACCAAAACAGTAAAAATCGTAGCTCCAACAGCTGCACCAGTAGCTAACTTTGTTTCTGATAAAAACGTTGTTGAAATATTCGAAACTTTCAAACTTGTTGACCTTAGTTCTAATGGCCCAATTTTTTGGGATTGGATTATCACTAATGGTACCGATACTATAGATGGAGATGATCAACCTTCTCTCAGAGGTGGTAATTATGCTGTAAATAAAAACCCTGTTGTCAACACAGGTAACTATCCTGGTGCTGTACTTGTAGGTGCTTGGGATGTATGTCTTAAAGCGAGTAACGTACCTTATGGTGCTTCTCCAGTTTATTGTAAAGTTGGGTATATCACTGTACAACAAACTAATTTTGATATGGGTCCTGGTACTTCGCTTCCTGCTAATATTATTACGGCAACCAGCGGTAATATATATGACAAAGGTGGTGTGAACAATGACTACACTGCTCCCGAATCTAATCTAGAAGCTCTTATCGCTCCTTGTGGTGCTCAAAGCGTTTCTCTTGATTTTTCTACTTTCAAACTGTTGGCTAATGCTAACTTGAAAATATATGACGGTGTAAATGCTCTTGGCACTCCGCTTCACTCCGGTTCAGGATTTACTGCCGGTAATGAGCCTGTTGGAACTATTACTGCTACCTCGGGTGCAATGTACTTGCTTTGGAACTCTACTGCAGGTGGTACTGATGAAGGGTTTGCAGCTACTTGGACTAGCGTTGCTGGTGGTGGTGCTGCCCCTGTTGCAGATTTCACTTTCCCAGGTCCTGATGTTTATAACGCAGTGACTCTTGACTTTACTAATACCTCTGCTAATGCAGAAGGTAATACTGCTTTTGAATGGACCATCTCTGGTCCTGATGCTAAGGCTGGTGTTACTAGACACCTCAATGACGTTACCTTTACTTCTGTAGGGTCTTATACTGCTACTCTTAAAGTAACTGGTTGTGATGGCGCAGTTAGTACTATAACTAAAGCATTTAAAGTGCTTGATCCTAGTACTCCTACCAATATTGACTTTACTGCTGATACAAGAAGACCTGCTGTAGGTGACGATGTTACCTTCACTGCTTCTAGCGATAAAGCTAACCGATGGGAATGGGCTTTCTTCCCTCCTACTGGTGTGTCTGCTAATGCTCCTAGTACTGATGACCTTAAAGAACGTTCTTTCAAATTTACCACTCCTGGTACATATGCTGTACAACTTAGAGGTTTTAACACTTTAGATACAGCCAACTCTGAAGCTACTGTTGTGAAAACTTCATATGTCATCGTAGTACAAAACTGTGTGCCGGTAATAGGGGTAACTACTAGTGCTGATGTTGGTATTAGCTATGTTAGTATTGAAGACGTAGTAACTGGCGATAAAACCGAAAATAGCAGTGCTGCTGGTTTAGTTGGTTATACTAACTATTCTGACCTTGGTACTATAGAGCTTAACTATGGTGGTACTTACGACTTCGAAGTGAGAAGAGCTACTAACGTGAATCTTATGACTCGTAAAATATGGGTAGATTGGAATGTGGATGGAGACTTTGACGATGCTGGAGAACTTGTTGCAGCTGAATCTGCTCCAGGTACTTCTATGTCTTGGATGGGTTCTTTCGCTGTGCCAGATGCAACTACAGCTTTTGATGCTGCAACTACACTTAGAGTTGGAGTATCCTATGACACTGACCTTAACCTTCCTTGTGGTGCCAGTAGCAATGCTGCTGCTAACAGAATTGGTGAGTTCGAAGACTACTCTATTAGAGTAGTTAACGACGGAGATAAGCCTTCTATCACTCTGATAGATTCAGATACCATATACGTAGAACAAAATGCTGTTCCCGCTTATATGACTGCTGGGGCTAATGCCTCTGACCCTTCACAAGGTGATATCACTGCTGATATTTCTATGGTAACAGATGTAGACCAATCTCTTCCTGGTGTATACTATGAAGATTATAACGTAATGGATGCTTCTGGTAATCCTGCTCCACAAGTGACTCGTGTTGTTTATGTTGTGTCTGACCAAACGGCTCCGGTTATTACAATTACTGGTGCTGCTGATACTACTATAGAAGTAGGTACTGTATGGATGGATCTTCCTGCTTCTGCCCTTGATAACAAAGAAGGTGACTTGTCTGACGCCATTGTTACTTCTGGAACTGTAGATTATAACACACTTGGTGACTATATAATCACCTACGCTATTCAAGATAATCAAGGAAATGCTTCTAGTGCTACTAGAACTGTTCACGTTGTGGATACTGAACTTCCAGTTATTGAAAATGCAAGTGCAGATAAATCTACTGCTTGCTGGGTAGTTGAAGTACAACTTCAAAACATATTTGCTGACATCACTACCGCTACAGATAATTACAATAGCCTTGGTAGTGGACTTACTTTTAAAGCAAATCCTGCTGCTGCTCAAGGTGGTGCTGCTATAGATACTCGTTTCCAGGGTACTACTTCAGTTATCTACACTGCAACAGACGAAAGTGGTAACGTAACTACGCAATGTGTGGACTATGTAGTCAAAGATTACGAGGCTCCAGTTATTGACCTTCGTACTCTTGATGTAATCAATCATCGTGTAAATACTCCATACTCTCCAGTTAGTGCAACTGCAAGTGATAACTTATACAGCAATACGCAGATTAGTTTAACTTCTAGCTCTAATGTAGATCCGTATACACTTGGTGCTTACCAAGATACGTATACTGCGACTGATGCTGCTGGTAATATTTCTTCTAAAATTAGAACGGTAAATGTTATTGACGATGTAGCTCCTGTTATCTCTGGTAAAAATGGTGGAGTTCTTAAATTAGGTGTTGGTTCTAGCGTAAATG
>JAOLBX010000077.1 GCA_028339355.1 Bacteroidia bacterium | reverse complement strand
TCAGTCCGATAATGAACTACTACTCTTTCTCTAAAGCCTCGATACGTTCTAACAACACTTGATATTCTTATGAAAAAAGGTAAATTTAACAAGTAGTAAATAATAGGGCGTTTTATTTACCAAAATCATTAATATGGGAGAATATAGCCATTTGTTGCTGCTGGAACAACCTCACCTGACGTGTAAAATTGAGGTATTGGAGAATTTCCAGAAACTATAAAATAGTATCCATTTGGCACGGTGTATGCTGAATTTTGTAATATTACTTCAACAGATTTATCAACTAAAAAGCCTGAAAACCCCCCCCATGCTCCTGCACAACCATAACCACAACCAGCGCCACTTCCTACGTACATACTAACTGAAGTGCCCTCACCTATAATGAATGGACCAGCAGAAGAAGCGGAACAACCGCCAGTTAAAAGTGTAACCCCATTTACCTTTATTCCTGGACCACCGCAATAGTAACGGTACGCAAAACTCAAAGAAGTTATATATAGGTTTTTACCATTCGGAACTTGATAAGGTACTACCAAAGCTTGGCAAGTTGAAGAATTACTACTGCACAGCGATAACAAAGTATGCTTAATTTTTTGAACATTTACCAATCCATCAGGCATGGAAAAATTGAATCCTGCGCCACCAATAGTGTTTCCGGAAGATAAATTGACTAAACTCACAGTATCTATAGTTAAAGGGCCAGATAAAAAGAGGGTATCATTAGCAAAGGCAAGTGTTTGAATTTCGTTAGTTGAATCATTATCCAAGTTTGCTGGATGATTAATTTTTACTGCATTACCATCGGATATAGACAAGCTGTCTCCCTTGATGGTCAAAGACTGAATCTCGTTGGTTGAATCATTATCCAAGTTTGCTGGATGATTAATCACTACAGTATTACCATCAGATATAGTTACACTATCACCAGTCACACTTAAAGTCTGTAATTCATTACCAACCACGGTATCTTGATCCCTATCTTTCAAGTAGGTAATTTTATCATTTAATGCTTGAATTGCGCTATCTATGCTCGATGCATCCGTTTCGTTACTTATAAATGCATAAGGTACAGACCAGAACTTCTCCAGTGCTGTGAGTGTAAACGTATTTGTATTCTCAAAATCAATCTCAACCTGCAGGTGTGCATCACCTAACTCCCAAGGGATGGTTGTAAAGTCTCCAGAGAGACCACTCCCCTGTCCTATGATCAGGTTAAATACGCCATACTCATCTGTAGATGTGGTATGAACCTCACTGTACTGAGAGCTCCCGTTGGGATACTTATCAAATATGGTGAATCTCACTTTAATCTCTTTATTTGACCAGTATATAGCCTGTGGATTTTGTCCGGCAACAGAGTACGCTCCGTCTTTAACTGCTACTGCTTGGTAGGCTATTCCTTGAGGAACGTTTTGTCCAAAGCTTGTTGCGTATGCCAAGCATACAAGTGCTAGTGTTAGTAGTTTCTTCATTTGATAAGAATTAGTTTTTTTGAATAAAGGCTATTGTCTGATAGTGTTAGGTTAATTGTATACATCCCTGCAGAGAAATCTCTCATCGATATTTCAGTTGCCATACCCATATAACAAGTCTTTCCGAATACGTCTGTAATAGATACAGAAGTATACTCTTCTTTTGTTTTAATATGTACAATATCAGTTGTAGGATTTGGATAAATATCTATCTCAATATCTCTTGGTATAAGGTTAGATCTGAGTTGTATAAATGGACGAGTTTGGATTGATTTACCTTCAGTCTGCTGCTTCGCTTTTACAACAGGTGAAGAAACTGGATTGCCAGAAATAATGTTATGAATACCTCCCTTGCTAGTAGACCCAAAAGAACCTATTGAGGACCTAATTATGCGTTGAGCCAACAAATGATTACTGGACAGTATCAAAAAGGTAAAGACTACGAGTGATTTCATCATTTTGATATATCTATTCTAAGTCCAAAGGATAATTCGTTTATTTTCAGATTATCCGTATCGATATCTGCATTATTCAGCATCATCCGATAGGATACATACGGATATAGATTAAGCTTATCACTGGAGTAACCTATAAAGTCTATCTCTCCTCCTACGTAAAAATTAGTAGCGGTAAATAGTTCTTCTGACCTGATAGGTATTCCGTTAATAGTTTGTGAGGATGACATCAATAAACCTACAGAAGGACCTACAGCTACACTGCTAACAAAAGACTCGGGAAAGGCATACCTTACGGGGATATCTATTCTCAGGCTTGAATTGGTAAATGTAGTAACAATATCTTCATTCATAGCTACTGCTTTAACAGCAGAGGCTCCAAACAGTGCAGAGGCAGATATCTTCTTTAGATCACCAAAGAAAACACCGAGTCTGGTATCTGAGTTAAAGTTTGAGCTGTAATCTAAAGCGTTATTGTCCCCAGAAAAAGACACAAGTGGTTTGTTAACTCCTTGGTAGAATTGAATACCAACTTTCTGAGCGAATGTTAAATAGGATGAACTCATACAAAACAAAACAACAAAAATTCTACTCTTCGTAATGCAAATATGTTTCTTCATAATACAAATATATTATTATTACTAAAACCCAAACCATAGGGTTATATCACCATTCCAAGCAAAGGCTTTTTATGCATCCAATTGCCCCTTTTCCTATCAAAAAGTATATATCTATAGTAGGTAGATATAGTTATGGCAAACAATACCGGAGTCAAGTACGGGGGCAGACAAAAAGGCACAGCTAACAAAGCAACGGCAAGACTCAGAGAGGCTTTTACAGACCTTTTAGAGGGCAATATGGGCAGATTACAAGAGTTGCTCGATAAAGTCGCAGAAAAGAACCCTGAGAAGGCATTAAAATTACTCTTAAAGCTATCAGAGTTTGCTCTTCCTAAGCTACGAGCTATGGAGGTTAATAATGAGTCAGAAGAGGCTATGCATACCTCCCTAAATATTAATATTATTGATACTGGAGTTCCTCTTGCGAGTTGTGAGGATGATATGGTTGATTAAAAATTATCAACAAAATAAACGCC
>JAOLBX010000076.1 GCA_028339355.1 Bacteroidia bacterium | reverse complement strand
GATAGAAAGTGAGCTTTTTGGCCACGAAAAAGGCTCGTTTACCTCTGCACACAAGCAGAAGCTGGGCAAGTTTGAGAAAGCAAATGGAGGCACCCTTTTCTTGGATGAAATAGGTGATATGAGCCTATCTGCTCAAGCTAAAGTACTACGAGCACTTCAAGAAAATAAAGTAACTCGGGTAGGTGGCGAAAAAGACATCAATGTAGACGTACGTATCATAGCGGCTACTAATAAAGACCTGATGCAAGAGATAGCAGATGGCAACTTCCGTGAGGATTTGTACCATCGTATATCGGTAATCGTAATACATGTACCTACGCTAAACGAACGTGTGTCTGACATACCTACTCTTGCTGAACGTTTTATGGTAGAAATATGCCAAGACAACGGCATAAACAAAAAACAGTTCACCGCTGGTGCAATGGATGCTCTTAAAAACATCTACTGGAGTGGAAATATAAGAGAACTACGCAATATTGTAGAGCGACTCATCATACTTTGTGATGACAAAATAACTGAAGACGAAGTACAGTTATATGCAAACAACGGTAAGAAAAAACCAGGCACTATTGATGCTATCAATGAGTTTTCTAGGTTCCAAGAGTTCAAGGATTATGCAGAAAAAATGTTTATC
This sequence comes from Bacteroidia bacterium, assembly GCA_028339355.1. Classification (GTDB taxonomy): domain Bacteria; phylum Bacteroidota; class Bacteroidia; order NS11-12g; family UBA9320; genus UBA9320. Next base: position 2,594 of record JAOLBX010000076.1, on the reverse strand, counting down.
GATGCTAAGTTGAAAAAAAACAATTGGAATGTGGCTAAAACCGCCACAGAAATTGACATACAACGAAGTCACTTGTACAATAAGATAGATAAATTTGACCTGAAGAGGGATAAAAAATGATTGGTACTGATGTCTCAAAAGCATCTAAACTACTTACACAGGGAGAGCTTGTGGCTATACCTACCGAAACGGTTTATGGATTAGCTGCCAATGCTTTAGATGCAACAGCAGTTGCCAAAATATACACAGCGAAACAACGTCCTAGTTTTAATCCGCTAATTGTACATGTTTCCGATACGGATCAAGTATTAAATTACGTTTCCGATTTTTCTCTGCTTGCACAACAGTTGGCAAAAGCCTTTTGGCCGGGCTCGCTAACTATATTAATGCCTAAAAATGATAAAGTACCAGATTTAGTAACTGCAGGTTTGCCAAATGTAGCATTAAGGGTTCCTAACCATCCACTTACACTGCAATTACTCAAATCATTAGCGTTTCCTTTGGCGGCACCTAGTGCCAATGTTTCAAATACTGTAAGTCCAACAACAGCTCATAGAGTAGAACAGAACTTAGGAAATGTAGTCCACTATATTTTGGATGGCGGAAAATGTGACGTGGGTGTAGAAAGCACTATTGTTTCGGTAATCGATAACCAAATTACATTGCTTAGAGAAGGCGGTATTTCTAAGGAACAAATTGAAGAAGAACTCGGAATAGAAATTAGTACGAAGGCGGAAGAAAAAATAATGGCTCCTGGTCAGCTAAAGAAACATTACGCTACGCGTAAACCACTCTTTTTGGTTGATGATATTCAAGATGCCTTGCTGAGGCACCAAGCTGAAAAGGTTTCGGTATTGCTTTTCGAATCAATACCGACAACTGAAAACTATATTCCTTATCTCCTTTCGAGCGATTATGATTTGAGCGAAATAGCCAATAATCTTTTCGAAATGATGCATTTTGCTGATGAGGATGACGGTGAGTTTATTTTGGCCGCTAGATGCAAAAATGAAGGCATAGGCCGAGCGATAAATGATAGGCTTACCAGAGCGAGTGTTCGATAATCTATTCTTATTTATTTCCAGCCAATTAATAGATTTTTGCTGATTTTTTAGGTGGAACAGTCTACTCTTTTAATGGTACTAACATAAACTCACCGCCTATTTCGTGATGTCCAAAGTTATCAAATTGCGGAGCAGATGGCAACGTTTGAACAAAAGCAAAAATTTCGGTAGCTGTAAGAAAACCATTTTTTCCACCCTCCGTACGCAATGCCTCTAATAACCTTAATGCGAAAGGAGAATGCTGCCCGCTATATCCATCTGGCACCTCTTTTTTACCCCCCGAAGTAATGTAAACCAGAGTGGTATATTTCAACTTATTCGAAATAAAGGTGATAGCATCTAAATAAGAGTATATATCATTTCTATTTCTTCCTGCCATCTTAACCACTCTTTCATCAAATGTACCACCAAAACACACATCCATAATTACCATTATTTGCGTAGGTGGAAGCTTATTTATCATCTTTTGTAATTCTACGTGCTGTATATATGATTTCCGATACGGGTCTTTTTGTGTAGTTTCGGAACTATTGAGGACAATAAAACCATCGTCAAAATACTTTTCATCAAAATCTCCATGTCCCGCAAAAAATTATTGCAACTGTCTTTTGAAAGTTTGGAACAACGAGAAAAATTAAAATGAATGCGGAATAAAATGCTGCTCCGTTAGCGATGCAATGTGTTGGAATATATTCAATCATGTATTCTGACCATGAATCAAATCTTACTGCGTATACGAACATTTTAACAATAGCTAGAATTGCAAAACTCAAAGGCAGAAATAATACCCATCTTAATATTTTCCCAATTATGGAATCTAAAAACTATAACATTTTTATTCAGACCATACTTTATACAAAGTATAAAGTATGGTCTGAAAATACTAGAATGAAAACGAATAGAATGCTCAATTGTAACTCTATTTACTCTTCTTTTTAGCTGTGGGTCAGAAAAATAATTATACTAATGCAGAATATACGGCGATCGATTGCGGGTTAAGTACACAATTACAAAGTTTATACATAAGGGGGTGGGGTATTCGAAACATTTTTGCGAATCACTGACATACGTTTTTGGCTACATTTATCGATTTTTACACGTTTTGGGTTTTCAATTTGAGGTGTTGTTCTTTGCTCAGAATGGGTGTATAACCCGATGATTTTTTGTTTGTGGGGCGATTAATTAGATTTGCCTTAATGAAGATACTAATTGGATTCATCCTTATTTGTTTCTCTCTTGTGTCAGAGGCACAACAAGTAATTGGTGCAGCAGGAACAACGACAACTACCTCTGGGGGGAGTGTGTCATACACAGTAGGTGAGATAGCGATACAAACTACTGAGACCTCATCTGGAACTGCCTCAGAGGGTGTTCAGCAAGCCTATGAGATTTATAAAGTAGGAGTAACTGAACTGGCATTAGGAAGTTCCATTAATGTATATCCAAACCCAACTAACGGTCAACTTACACTAAACACCACAAACCTCAATAAAAATTTAGCATATGAACTGTATGATAGTCAGGGTAAGC
>JAOLBX010000075.1 GCA_028339355.1 Bacteroidia bacterium | reverse complement strand
TCTTCTGATTCGGCAACTCAGTCAATACTTGGGTCTTGAAACTTGGAAAACAAAAAAGGCAGGATTATATACCGTCTGTGTGACAAAAAAGTGGGATGATATTTCCGTATCTACTCATAATCAAAAAGTCAAAGACACTGATTTAATTAGAATAGCACAGGCCATAAGAAAAACAGCTACACGATGGTCTAGCTATATTGTTGGAGGTAAATCTCTTTCTAGGTACACTTTAAAGATTGACATCACTTTAGAAAAGTAACAGCAGGTTTTTATGTCATAGGGTGTGCCACCATGTCATCTTATATTGTTTGGTCTATACTTTGATAAGTAGTAGTCAAAGACATTAAAAAAAACATGCAAAAAGGAAAAGTTTCAGTAAACACGGAGAATATATTCCCGATTATCAAGAAGTTTCTTTACACAGATAACGAGATTTTCTTGAGAGAGTTGATTTCAAATGCTACAGATGCCAGCAACAAACTAAAGGTGCTAAGCCAACGTGGCGAGGTGAAAGGAGACATAGGAGAGCTAAAAATTAGCGTAACTATAGACGAGAAAAAGAATACACTAACTATTAGCGATAATGGAATAGGTATGACCGCGGAAGAGATTGATAAGTACATCAATCAAATTGCATTTTCCGGTGCTGAGGAGTTTGTAGAAAAATTTAAAGATACAAAAGAAGACGCTAATATCATAGGTCATTTTGGACTAGGTTTTTATTCTAGTTTTATGGTGGCTGACAAGGTCGAGATAGACTCTCTTAGTCATGCCGAAGGAGCTGAGCCAGCTAAATGGACATGTGAAGGATCTACTGATTTCAAAATCACCAAAGGAAAGCGAAAGACTCGCGGTTCAGATATCATTCTTCATATCAATGACGATAGTAAGGAATTTGGCCAAAAGTACAAAGTACAAGAATTACTTAGTAAGTATTGCAAATTCTTACCAATTCCTATAGAGTTTGATGAGAAAATAGTAAACGAAACAGCCCCACTATGGAAGAAAAATCCAAGTGAACTAAAGGATGAAGACTATACAGATTTCTATAGCACACTATACCCTATGAGTGAGCCTCCTTTATTTTGGATACACCTTAATGTGGATTATCCATTTAACCTGACCGGTGTTCTTTATTTCCCGAAAATCAAAAAGGAAATAGACCCAAACAAAAACAAGATACAGCTTTATAGTAACCAAGTGTATGTGACGGATAACGTGGGAGATATAGTGCCAGAGTACTTAATGTTACTGCACGGCGTGATAGACAGTCCGGATATTCCACTAAACGTAAGTAGAAGCAGCCTACAGGCAGATGGAGCTGTGAAGAAAATCACTAGCCACATTAGCAAAAAAGTAGCAGATAAACTAGCTGAGCTGCATAAAGCAGACTTTGAAGACTACAAAGCAAAATGGCACAATATGAGCATTTTTGTGAAATACGGAATGTTGTCAAACGATAAGTTTTATGATAGAGCAAAAGGTATTTGTCTTCTCCAAAACACTGATAAAGAGTATAGTAGTATAGAAGAGTATATCGCCAAAATAGAGCCGAACCAGACTGACAAGGACGGCAATAAAATAGGACTTTATACGAATGATGCTGACAAGCAACACATTTTTGTCGAAGCGGCTAAAGCTAAAGGGTACGATGTTTTATTGCTTGATGAGGTAATTGACAATCACTTTATATCTAATCTGGAGCAGAAGAACGAGAAGTTCCAATTGAAGCGAGTAGATGCTGATACAGCGAGCAAGCTGATAGATAAAGATGAGAAAAACGAAAGTGTACTGAGCGAAGATGAAGTGACTAAACTAAAAGAAGCCTTCGAAGCAGCTGTAGACAAAGAAAAGTATACTATAGTGTCTGAGGTGATGAGCCCAGATGAAGCGTTTATTACCATCACACGTAGTGAGTGGGAGAGACGTATGAGCGAGATGGGCGGTATGGGAGGCATGCAGATGTTTGGGCAGATGCCTGAGAAATATTCTGTATCTGTGAATACCAACCATGCTCTTGCAGCTAAAGTTCTAAAAGCAGAAGGTGATGCACAATCTGAGTTGATGAACAATGCTATAGATTTAGCTAAACTATCTCAGAACCTGCTTACAGGTAAAGAGCTTAGTGAGTTTGTAAAGAAGCAGTATGCTTATTTATAGTTTATAATTAGGAGTTGAAAGTTAACACTTCGACTCCGTTCAGCACAGGTTTAGTCCAAATGCATACGGGTCGCGAAGTAGAAATAAGTTTTGAATGAATCTCTCGTTTCGAGGGTCTTATTGTGACATATTTAATCTTAACTAGACCTAATAGTTATCATTTATAGTTCAATCGTAAGCATTATTTGAGACAGTAAGTCTTTCTTTAAACAATGGTTTTAATAATTATTTAGTCATAGCTTTGATAGCATTTGCTACAGTATATACAGGCATCTGACAGACTCCTTTTTTACATACATAGATGGCGGTTTTACCATTTGTTAAGCGATTATCAAATAACGGTAAAGTTGATTCTTTTGTAGTGAAAGCAATTAGTGCATTTGGGAGATTTTTAGTCTGTAGTTCAAAGGCTAGAGCTTCAGCTTTATCACCTACAACAGCTATTTCATAAAACGGCATAGATTGCTTGATATGAGCTCTAGCCCAGTTGCTGTGTCCGCCGGGATAAGTTGACATATTTTCTTGGATTTTGCCTATTAAATTTTCGGATAACGAAAGGTAAGAGGTGTTGCCATATATAAGTCCAATGTCATTAAGTAGGTTTGCCATAGCTGAGTTAGTAGCTGGTATTACGTTATCGTGCACCTCCGTTGTTTTGACAATAAGCTCGTCACCTTCATTGAAATAGAATATTTCCCTGTCACCATCATAGAATTTTTCTATGGCTTTTTGTGCCAATCGGTTTGCCAATGCTATGTACTTTTTATCTCCACTTATCTCAAAGACTGATACAGCTGCTAATCCTAAGAATGCATAATCATCGAGCATACCATCTATAGTAGATTCCCCATTTTTGTATGTGTGTTTTAGGCCATCCTTATTTACTTGGTGTTTCATTAGGGCATTCATGCAGTCAATTGCTAGTTTTTTATAGTCAGTTTCACCAGTAGCTTTATATGCATCACAGAGTCCAGTCACAAGGAGCCCATTCCAAACAGTAAGACATTTGTCATCGAGTCCGGGTCTCACTCGTTTATCCCTTGCTGAGAGCAAAGTGCCATTTAAATTGCCAATTTTTCAACCCATTGTACATTTTAAGATGCACATTTTCCAAGTCTTTGCTACTCATAATTTCACGACCTACTCCTTGTTGATTGGTTACTA
>JAOLBX010000074.1 GCA_028339355.1 Bacteroidia bacterium | reverse complement strand
TACCTTTTTGATAAATACCACTTAGGATTTTGAAGCTATACAAACACTTTATGATGATTCATAAAACAAATTTCACTCTTCATTATTGGGTAATGATAATCTTATTTTATGCTAGATAAGAGTGAGAGATGGTAAGTGTTCCTTGAAAAAAAAGACAAGTAAAAAAGCGAAATAATAACAATGCTTTTTAAAGGTACTTGATATTTTAAGGTGTCAAATAGTCCCATTTAATATGACAATACTTCACAGGCTTGAAACACAGATGTGCAGGGTTGCGAAATATGGTGTAAGTGTATAATATTCTTGCTATACAAATGGTATTAAAATCAATAGTCGTGCAATATTTGCAGTAGATAGATGAGTAAATCAAAACTGAAGACATTTGACCAACATGTTAAAACAAAATTTCACGTATATAATGGTCTTTTTTTAGATCTACCCTATAGAAAACTGGGAAATATTGGTAAACTAATACCTCTATTGGCAGATGAGTGTGCCACAGGTTTGGGAGAGGATAAAAATCCCTCCGAAATTCTAAATTCATTCTTTGCACAACACACTTCACTCGCAACGGAACAAGAAAAAATTGATTTTATGTTTCGAGTGATACATTACGTAGAACGACAGGTGGTACTATACGATAGTGTAGAAGATGCAGCTTTTGAGGAGTTGAATGGAGAAAAAAGTGTTACCACTACTATTGCGAACTTCCTTCAACCAATTGGAGAAGATACACCAAAGCAAAATGGTTTAGACTGGTTGTCTGACTTTAGTACGCGAATAGTATTTACTGCTCACCCTACTCAGTTTTATACCCCTGCGGTTTTAGATATTATAGGTGAGCTGAGAGAGCTCATACCTCAAAACAAAATAAATGAGATAGACCACACCCTGAAGCAACTGAGTCTTACCTCTTTACTAAATGCTGAAAAACCTACTCCATTGGTAGAAGCTAAAAATATAATTTACTACCTGCGTCACGTGTACTATGATGCAGTGAGTAGTTTTTATACTGATTTGAAAACAAGTTTTGCTAAGTCTAATTTTAACAACCCAGATATCATAAAACTTGGGTTTTGGCCTGGCGGTGATAGAGACGGGAATCCATTTGTGCGAGTAGAGACTACCATGGCTGTGGCAGACGAATTACGTATCAACCTCATGAAGTGCTACTACAATGATGTAAAAGCTCTACAAAATAAACTCACGTTTTCTGACGTGGAACCCCTATTGACGGACCTGCGTGCAAAATTGTATAGCACCATGTTCAATGCAGAGAGCTCTATTCCGTATGAAGAAATATACACTCCTCTGAAACGTGTGAGAGATATAGTAGAGAAGCAGTATTATTCCCTAAACATAGAGAGTATAGATGCATTGTTGGATAAAATAGAAATTTTCAAAACGCACTTTGCAACATTAGATATACGCCAAGATCACGATGTGCACGAGGCAGCAGTGTCGGCCATCCTCGCAAAAGCAGGATATATCAAAGCTAGTACTTCTGAACTCAGTACAGATGAACTCCACGAGCTTTTGCGTACATCTAATATAGAGGTGAATGCAGAAGATTATAGTGATGAGCTTATCAGAGATGTGATACAAGTGATCAAAGGAATAAAAGACATTCAACAGAAGAATGGCGAGGAAGGTTGCAATAGATATATCATAAGTAACTCTGTGCATCCTAGTTCTGTGTTGTACGTGTTTGCTCTCTTCAGATGGTGTGGATGGTCCATGGATGAACTCAAGGTAGATATCATACCACTCTTTGAAACAATGGAAGGCATGAGGGAAGCAGAGCAAACAATGAATACCTTATTTAGTATGCCCAAATACCGAAGTCATGTAGAGCAACGAGCAGAGGGGCAAACCATTATGTTAGGTTTTAGTGATGGTACCAAGGACGGAGGATATTTCAAGGCAAATTGGTCTATCTTCAAAACCAAAGAAGTGCTTACCAAGGTTTGCAAGGAGAATGGGGTGAATGCTCTTTTTTTTGATGGTAGAGGAGGCCCCCCATCACGTGGAGGTGGTAAGTCGCATCGTTTTTATGCAGCACAGAGTAATACTATAGCCAATAATGAGATACAGCTTACCATACAGGGCCAAACCATCACGAGTAATTATGGGACCAAAGAGCAGTTTTCATACAATTGTGAGCAACTCATTACCGCAGGATTGTCTAAGGTCACCAATAGTGAAAAGAATAACATCTCGGACTTAGATAGACAAATGCTAGAACAGCTTTCTGATCTAAGTTTTGAAAAGTACGATGCCCTTAAACAGCACCCTAAGTTCATACCTTATCTAGAGCAAAAGAGTACACTCAAGTATTATGGAAGAGCTAATATAGGTAGTAGGCCAGGCAAACGCGGAAAGAAAAAAGAACTAACGTTAGATGATTTGCGAGCAATTTCCTTCGTAGGTAGTTGGAGTCAGCTCAAACAAAACGTGCCGGGCTACTTTGGAACAGGTACAGCATTAAAGTCGTTTGTTGATGAAGGAAAACTAGCCGATTTACAGCGACTATATAGAGAAGTGCCGCTATTCAAAGCCCTTTGTCTCAATAGTATGATGTCGATGTCTAAATGCCATTTTGAGCTGACATCGTACCTGCAGGATGACAAAGAATTTGGAGAATTTTGGAAGATTCTGCACGAAGAATATAGCTTGTCTAAAGAAATGATGCTCCTAGTGTCTGGCTATAGTCGTCTAATGGAGGAGGAGCCCATATCGGATGCGTCTATACAAATCCGTGAGGAGATCGTGCTGCCTCTTTTGGTAATACAACAACATGCTTTGCAAATGGTAGAGACCGACAACGAACTAAAGGAGACTTATGAAAAGATAGTAACTCGTTCGCTCTATGGCAATATCAATGCGAGTAGAAATTCGGCATAGAATAGGCAAGATGTAGGTTCATCACTTAGCCTTCAGGTCACGCAGAAAATCTTTGAATCCCTTTATGCTTAGCATTTTTTTGAACTCTTGCCACACGCTAGGTTTTGATGAAGTGACGGATGGGGTAGAACCTATTCCGTTTTCGGTAAGGTCCTCTCGGGAGTCGATTGTTTTGATGCCCAGTAGATCGTCACTGTCTTTGAATCGTTCACGTGCTCTTGCGGTATAGCCTATTTTTTGTTCTGCAAGTCCTAGATTATTTAGTGTGATGGCATCTTCTGGGTCTAGCTCTAAGGCTTTAGTATAGTCGACTACAGATCCTTCTGAGTCTCCAAGCTTATCTTTTATATATGCTCTGCAACTATAAAAATAGGAGTTGGTTGGTTCTAGTTCTATCGCCTTATCAAAATCTTGTATTGAGTGCTTAAATCGAAGATTGAACTTGCAGACTCCACGCTCATTATAATAATCAGCGTTTTGGGGAGATGCTACAATGAGCAGATTCCATATATTCATAGCGTCTTCCCATTTTTTGGATTTT
>JAOLBX010000073.1 GCA_028339355.1 Bacteroidia bacterium | reverse complement strand
GGCACATTTAATATTTCTTGACACCAAAACTCTATTTTAGCACTTGTGAGACTGGGTCTATCCATAACACTTTGTGTTACTTTTTTAAGTTCCAATCCATGGGGATTTTATGCTCATAAAGAAATCAACTATTTGGCATGTTTTACGCTCCCCACTGAGATGTTTGGATTTTACAAATCCAACATAAGTTACATTCAAGAATTTGCAACTCGAGCCGATCAAAGACGATATGCTATAGAAGCTGAAGCCCCACGACACTACATAGACTTGGACCACTACGAAAAAGTAGTCCCTATAGACACAGTTCCTCTGCGATGGGATAGTGCCGTAGTAAAATATGGCGAAGAACATCTGAAAAAATACGGAATAGTGCCTTGGCACATACAAAGTGTAAGACACTGGCTTACCATGGCTATGAAGGAGCACGACTATGAGCAAATCATAAAACTAAGTGCTGACCTAGGACATTATATAGCAGATGCTCACGTACCCCTGCATTCTACAGAAAACTATAATGGACAGCTAACAAACCAAAAAGGAATACACGGTCTTTGGGAATCTAGATTACCCGAAATATTCGCATCTGATTATGACTATTTTACCGGAAAAGCGGTTTATTTAAGTAACCCACTTGAAACCATTTGGCAATCAGTAAGCGAGAGTTTTGCGGCTAAAGACACAGTTCTGCTCTTGGAGAAGCAACTAACAGAACTCATGCCCAACTCAAAGTTCTCTTTTGAAAGTAAAGGTACAACCACTGCAAAAGTCTATAGTAAAGAATTTTCGAAAGCATACCACACTGCTCTCAATAATATGGTGGAGAGACGAATGAAGAAGGCTATCTATATCGTTGGTTGTTTTTGGCTTACTGCGTGGGTGGATGCTGGCCAACCTGCAATGGAATTTGACATTAATCAGAAAGTAGACCTTCAGCCTCAGATAGACTCATTGAATATTCTTATGCACAACAGTGTAATTAAAGGAAGAATGGAAACACACTAGATACAAGTTGCTTTTGGGCCTCTTTCTCGTTCCTTCACAATGGACCTCATAAAGCTAAAATAACTACTAAAAACAAAACGAGCCACTGGAAATTCAGGGGCTCGCTTGCGTTACATCATTCTATCCTATTTAGTTCTTTATAATCCTTGCACTAGATGTTTTTCCATTCACCGTTATGTTTAACATATAAACACCAGCACTTAGTTCGTTCAATGTGATTGTATTTTGCGAACGGTTCAACTCCTGCTCTATTAATGATACTCCTGCAAGAGAAACTACTTCTATTTTCATAGCATTACCCGATGAGTTGTTGATATGAAGCACTTCCGAAACTGGATTTGGATATACATCTACACCCAATAGCTTCAGATTTTCAACACCACTGAATACAGGAAGAGCAATACTTTCTGCACTTTCAGCAGGACAATTATTAGCAGTAGTTATATCTAACTTTACATTAACGGTAGTCCCTTCTCTACTCGCAAAATCATGAGAAGGCGATACATCTGTACTCACCGCACTACCGTCTCCAAAATCCCAAGAGTACCCTGAGTATGTTCCGTTTGCAGGCACAAAATTGTAAACAGATCCTGATCTGGTAAATGTAAATGAAGCATCAGCAGGCAATTCTACAGTGATATAGTTCATATCCGATGTATCTGTACATTTTCCTTTGGTAACTATTACATTAACAGAATCACCATTAGACATGGCAGAGTTAGCATAAGAATTACTTGCTCCCGATTGCACTAAGCTATTGTTCCAATAGAAATCAAAGTTTTCAATACTATCGTTTGCACTAAAAGTCACTTCTTCCCCTTCACAGTAAGCTCCAATTTTATTAGTTTTTAACTCTATGTCATGAATTCTATCTACTATCACAGGCAAACCAAAATTTTTTGCTGGACATACTAAATTATTAGAATCCTGCACATGCAGCACATATGTGGTAGTTACTGAAGGGTTAAATTGGAAAATCGTGTCTGTAAAACTATTTCCATTATCAATCGATAACCCGTAGTTTTTCCCCATTAAACCGTTCACCTCTACAGTCCATAAATCTCCTCTACAAATAGCACTATCGAAGCTAACTGACGCATCCAACTGTATGCACGATTGAGAAAAACACTGTATAAAACCAACCTGGCTATAATAGCACGGAGCATTATCAATTGCTCTCACAAACAAGGTTACCGAATCTTCTGGTTGCAGACCGGACACTAAGTGTGATGTACCTTGCGAACCACTACTAGGTGTTACCCAACTTGTAACGCCATTTGTACTTACCTCGTACCCCATATGTGCACCTAAACTAGTCCAAGTAAAATTAATACTACTCGGTGTAGCCACCTGACAGGTAACCACTGGTGCTTCCATTTTTTCTCGAGCTGAAACAGTATACGTACTTAAATCACTTAGACATCCTGTAGAATTTTTCACCCTGAGTCCATATTCTGTAGTACTATCAAAAGACATTACCTGTGTACTACTTGAAGATGTTGCTATCAATAAGCCTTCTGCATAGTAATAGAAACTATCGAATGCGGCACTACTTGCCTCTAAATTGACCGCCGACCCAGTGCAACTGCTATCATTAAATACCGAAGCGATACTCGATAAAGTTGCTACCGGCTTACTATAGTAGCTTACATTAATTGTGTTACTCTGTTTTCCACATCCATTAGACGCTAGCACATCAACATAGTAATCTCCCTCATCCTTCACCCAAATTGAGTTGGTCGTTTCACTATTGCTCCATGAATATGAATTGCCAGTCGCAACACTTAATTCAACAGAGTCTCCAGCACATATTGTTCTATTCCCTCCTGTGATGAAGGCAGAAGGAGCAGATTTTGCAGTGATGACTACTGTATCTGGAAGGGAATATCCCTTGGCATTCTTAGCAACTAGTATTGCTTTATATGTAGTTACAAAAGGCAAAACAACACTTGTATTTTTTGTATTTGCAACACTCGGACTGGCATTAGCTATTGTCCACGACCAAGAGGTTGGAGAGTTAGTAGCACTTCCTAATAAATTAACTAAACTACCTTCACATGGTGTGGTGGTACTTGCAGAAGCTATAGCAACAGGAAGAAGTGTTGATGGTGTTATATCAAATTCTCTTGCTATGATTATGTCTCCAGTGTTTCCACCGGCACTATTTGTCGCATTTACTACGGTATAAAAAGTTATTGTTCCTTTATTGGTAGATGGTGCTGTCCATTTAAAACTCCAAGTGTTTCCACCAGAACCTGATGTCCCTGATGAAGTATGATTCATGTATGATCTCGTACCACCTGAAACTGTAGTAGAATTCATGGATGATTTATTGTTACCCGAAATCAAAGAAAAACTCCCTGCCATAGCATTATTTCCATCGAGACAAGTTAATTGATATCCGAATTTAGATTTCCCTGTATGTGTGTAGGTAAGTGTAATAGTGTATGTACTATCCGGTATATACCCGCCACCAGTAAAATTACTCGTGAGAGAAATGTTATTGAAGTT
>JAOLBX010000071.1 GCA_028339355.1 Bacteroidia bacterium | reverse complement strand
CTCCACTAATGGACTTGTAATGCACCTTAAAGTAAATATCATCGACACTCGTACTATCTCCTTGGTACGTCACCATAAAATCACCTAGGCGTTCTGGTACTCCTTTCTTGAGCAACATATTCTCTCTTCGAGCTTGCTCATCAAAACCTCCCATTTGACCAGCAAAATCGGCGGTTATTACTTGTTTTTTGGCGGAAGACACCAATACACCAAGCAGCATCATACCAAATCCGATATGAGCAATAGAAGCTCCGGAGAGTTTTAGTTTTTTGGCATATTTAATTAAATAAATAATGTTACCCACTAAAGCAAAAATTCCTGCAAACATTAGCAGAACATGCATAGGATTAGTAATTTGCCAAAGGAATACACCTCCTATGCTAAGTACTACCGACACTATCAAAGTTGTGAGTATTTCTCTTTTGAGCTTCGCTGTATCTGGGGTGCTTTTATATCTAAAAAACTGTGCGACAGCCATAAGTAAAGCTATGACTATAGCAATAGGCATCTGATACATATTATAATATCCAATAACATCAGCAGGTGGCACCATATTCGTCCCAAAAATTTTGTTAAAAACAGGTTTTGACGTGCCAACAGTAACTTGCAAAGCAGACAGTACAAGGATCAATGACCCTATGAACATCCAAAACTCTCTTCCCGTAATGTTATCCTCACTGGCGTGATTATCTAACTGCTTATTGAGACTGAGCACAAACCAAGCTATGCCTACCAAAGTGAGAACGAGCAGTGGATAGAATGACTCCACTTCGTAAAAAGGCAATAATAAAATAAGAGCAAGTACTGGTATCGCAAACATTATTCTCTTATTCTCTGGCGTAACTGCTATGATTGGCAACCATATAAATAGAACCACAAATTGCATCAATTGCCCTGCAAGGCCTAAATCTGTAAAAGAGTGCACAGAAGTATCTCCCAATACTCCACTACGAGTTAAAAATGTAGCATATAACACTAAAATATAGGTTGAAATGACAAGCGTATACGATGCTATTGTAGAGCTATTGGTTACTTTTTTAATCAGCATAAGATGTATCCCGCTTATGAGTAGTAGCCACGGAACCAAAGATGCATTTTCCACAGGATCCCAAGCCCAGTATCCACCGAAACTTAATGATTCATACGCCCAAAATCCACCCATTATAATACCTGATCCGAGTATCATACCACCGGCAAGGGCCCAAGGTAATGCAGGTTTTATCCAAGCTCTATATTCTCTCTGAAACAATGAAGTAACCGCAAATGCAAATGGCACAATCGTAAGTGCAAAACCCAAAAACAAGGTAGGTGGATGTATTACCATCCAATAGTTTTGCAATAAAGGGTTCAGCCCAGTGCCATCTATTATATTTTTAATGTAGTTTGGAGATGAAAAGATAGGAGCATTCATCTTTTCTCGTAGTAACTCAAATGGACTACTACCGAGTGTATAAACATCGAAGAAATTAATTCCTAATATCATGGCGGTCAGGACCACTTGTGAGAGTGCCATTATAGCAACTACTCCTCGCTCCCACCGTTTGGCTGTAAATATGAGTATAACACCCAGTAGAGCATTCCAAACTATCCATAACAAAAAGCTACCTTCTTGACCCTCCCAAAAACAGGATATCATGTATCGAAGTGCTAGCGTGTTGCTGCTATGTTCGTATGCGTATGCGTACTCAAAATAGTGCTTTTGTATAATTACAAAAAGGGTAATAAAAATACCCATTACTGCAATTGCGTGGGTTAAATAAAAAAAACGTCCTAAATTTCGATCTGCACTTTTTCCCTCAGGAGCTTTTACATAAAAAATGGCGCTGAGCAGGGCAGCTACTAGAGATACAACTACAAAAAAGTGTCCCAAATTGCCAATAAATAGGTGCTCACCTATGTATGTTATTTCTTCCATATCTAGCTAGCTTTAGCTGCTTGTGCTTGTCGGTTAATTTCCTCATCCTTATACTTGGATGGGCATTTCGGAATTACTTTGGTTGCTCTAAACACATCTCCATCTGCTCTTCCATACATATTTACAGTTTCAGCTCTTTCAAAATCTTGCTGTTTTGGTTCTGTAGAAATCACCTTACGAATCTCACCATCTTTGTCTTTCAAATAAAAAACAAAGTAGTTTGGGTCCTTCACAGGGTCATACTCGAATGGTTTATCTTTTACCAGGAAACCTGTAATATGTACAACTTCATTTGTATTTTTTTCGGCTTCGCTAAAGGTCGAGCTTTCACCCGATTCTGCGGTAGTACTTATAATGGCAGCTATTGCAATGCCTATGAGTACCAGGAGGACTATAACTTTAGGCTTCATTTCTATCCTTTTCTACTTGTGTAATTTTTTTATCCAATCGTACTAAGTAATACGCTAATAGAGAAAATATTATGACTAAAACTGCTATTACCACGTATATCTTACCACTACTATAAAAGAAGTCATTCACTGCTGAATCAGCCATTGCAAAAAGGCTCACAAACATTAAAATCAAACTATATTTCCTCATCTTTTCGTTTTATTTCTGTTAATCTATATTTAAGAGTAGCTACCCATACACCCAACAATATCCACCCTATGGTCGCTAGATAGAATACTTTTCGCAAATCATTGTCCAAATCTAAGCTACTAAAAGCAGCAGAATCTCCAGCACCTGGATGATTGCTCACATCAGCCATCGAAGGATAAATAACAATTAATACTATAAAAATAGGGAACGCAAACACATTATAAACTGCAGAGAATTTCCCTCGTTGTATTTCATCCTCTATGCTATTTCTGAGTATATAATATGCCATATAAATAAGCATACCTATGGCTGCTCCATTGAGCTTGGGATCTTCTATCCACCAAAACCCCCAAGTGAACCGAGCCCAAAAAGACCCCGTGGCCAGACCCATAAGTCCAAAAAGCATAGCAACTTTTATAAAGCTACTCGCCATGCTATCGTCTTTTGGTCTATTATTGGCCAAGTACTTTAAACCATACACATACGAAACGGTCAGTAAAATCAACATAGTAAACCACATAGGTACGTGGTAACTCACATTACGTATCGTCTTGCCTAGTATCTCTACGTCATCCGGTGCTGGAAAAGACAAACCACCGAATATTGCATAAATAATTAGTACAATCGACAGTATTTTCCACCAGTATTTTCTCATTTCTAAAGTGTTAGCAAAGCAACGTATTTTTTTTCATTTTAGAGACATTATAACCAAATGAAATGGCTCTCAAAACGGTCATATTTATCCTTTTTATTGCCGAAGCTAGGATTCAAAGATATGGGAGTATCTTTTATTTAAGAGTAACTTGAGTTATGAAGAAGGCCTACTTGTACTTACCTGCCTTTTTATCTTCATTAAACTGCTTACGACGAAGCATTACATATCTCACCAATGAAAACACAGCTACTCCACAAAAGAGGTATCCTGAGGTCTTGTCTGGATCACTAGAATTCAGAATTAGATATGCCTCAAATACTGATACAGCAGCTATTAGTAACCATATAACTTGTAAGACTCTAGGTAAATTTCTCAT
>JAOLBX010000072.1 GCA_028339355.1 Bacteroidia bacterium | reverse complement strand
TGATCAGATAATATGGATACCAACAAGCATTAAACCTGTTTTGGAAGAAAAAGTAGTGAAT
Source organism: Bacteroidia bacterium (assembly GCA_028339355.1). Lineage (GTDB taxonomy): Bacteria > Bacteroidota > Bacteroidia > NS11-12g > UBA9320 > UBA9320. Next base: position 3,459 of record JAOLBX010000072.1, on the reverse strand, counting down.
GATTATTTTTCAAATACGGAAAAACTAAGGGGTTCTCCTAAACTTGAGGATAAAAAAAGTAAAACCGAAAGCGTAAGTACATTCGCTAAGTATCATAAAGTAGAATCTGGGCAAACATTGTATTCTATTGCAAAAATGTATAACACTAGTGTAGAAATGATAAAAACTCTAAATGCTCTAGAGTCTGATGAGCTCAAAAAGGGAGTACGCATCCTGGTGCAAGACGGTAAAGCAGAGACCAAAGAAGTTGAGCGAAAAGATATAGTCGAGACTGACTATGAGAGAATGAAAGAGGTGATAGAAAAAGATAAATATAAGAATGTAGGTTTTGACACAGAAGTAGAGACAAAGTCCACTCAAAATTCATCTGGATACTCCATAAAAGTTGAGAAGCTAGTAGAGTACAATATAGAAAAAGTAGAAGAAACTGGTACTGTAGGTCTAGGAAAGAATGATATTCCTGCTGACAAGAACTTTGCAAAACACTTCTTAGCTCCTGTTGGTACTGTTATAATGGTGACTAATCCAAAGACAAAAAGTACAGTGTTTGTCAAAGTCATTGGTAATTTTGAAAGATCGGCAAATAGTGCTGAAATAATTAGAATAAGCACGCAGTCTGCAACTCAAATTGGGGTAGAGGATAAGAGCAATATTATGATTAGCTATGCTCGCTAATCTTAGTAGAAATCGCATATTCATTCCGTTTTTTCTTGTTTCCGTTTTTATTGGTTTCTCGGGACTTTGGTATTCTGAGTTTCTGATAAGTGTAACTACAGTTGCAGCAGGTTTGCTGGCTATAATTACATTTAAATCTTCGTTTCATACAGATTACAAAACAATAATTTATAGTCTCTTGGGTTTGTTGCTATTAGCAATTGTTGATTTAGCTATTCACAGCGGAGGATCTGTAGCTTTGGCTAAACTTCTGCTTGTACTCGGGCTTGTATTCATTGCAGTAGCAGGATTTAATGTCTTTGCTAAGGCCACTTCAAAACAACTCGTTAGCCTGTTTACGGCAATTAGCGTCGTGGTACTTGTGGTGAACATTATAGCTGTAGTTGGATATCTCAATGATAAAGAGTTCTATGATGAGATGTTATTGCAAAGCAAGAGTATTCCAATCCCGCATATGCATCATATACATTTTGGGATTATTAACGCTTTTGTCATCATTGCCATTGCAGGTATAATTGTACTTAACAAAATAAAAGGAGTTTATAAAACGTCTATGGCTACTGTTGGGGTATTAATACTTATCTGTTTTCATATTCTAAGTTCACGTACGGGGCTTATTGCTTTCTATAGCGGAAGCATTGTATCTCTCTCAGTGTATGCAAATCAGTATAAATCTTTAAAAACATTGAGCATCGGTCTTATATCTATCATTGTACTTGGAGCAGGTGCATTTTTCCTAAGCACTTCTTTGCAAAACAAAGTTGCGAATAGCCTTGAAGATATAAGAAGCTGGGGAAAAGGAGACGAAGTGAATCATAAATCGATGGGAATGAGGATAGAATCTTATAAAAATTGTATCGCCATCATAGCTAAAAATCCTTTTGGTGTAGGAGCGGAGATGCAAGACCAGAAACAACAAGATATGTATGAGGAACGATCTACGGTATTAGATGTAGATAATAGGGTAGGGCCTCATAATCAAATACTTGAGTACGGTGTTAAGTATGGATGGCTTGGAATTTTATTGTTCATATATTTCTTAACACAACTTATTGTTTTACTACCTAAAACTCATTTTGCATTTTGGGGAATAATAACGGTTTTTATTGTTGCTCTTCAGTTTGAGTCACTTTTAGAAAGACAAGCGAGTATTTACTTTTGTATGGTGTTTATCCCACTTTTATTTTACATTTTTCGGACTCAAAAAAATTATGGTTCTGGAATGACCAAATAATTATGAAGATGGCATTAAATTTGAGTAATTTCATACAAATGAGATATATATATATACTTCTATTTTTTACAATTTTCATTGGTTCATATGCACAAGAGGACTCTGACGAAGTGTATGATAATGAAGATGATTTTATTGCAGAGCAAGAAGCTAAGAAAAATTGGAAGAATAAATTCTATCTAGGCATAACCAATACATTTTATATTGATTATGTTTTATCTCCTTTGGGGACCACAAATTTTATTACTTACGATCCAGACCCGAATGGTGGACCGAGTGTCCCAGTAAATAATCCTGCAGCTGCACAGACAGACTATCAGTCTGTATATTCTTTCGGTATAGAGCCGCGTTACAATATTATAGATTTTGAAGACAATTTAGCATTAGCCATCTCTGCCCCAATAACTATTGGTTTAGGAACATCTGGTCCAGCTTCTGATGAAGTTCAAGGTTCTTCAGGGTTTGGCAACTTTCAAATGCCATTGCTTTTACATATTTATTATGGAACTGGATCTACTTACTATGCACAAGATGATTTTGGTATAAATATAGGTGCTGGGTTCGAGCTAAATAAGTTAGGACTTTTTACAATAGCTAGTACTGAGGAAGAGCGTAATATGAACAAAGCCTGGATTATGCCAGCAGTTACTGCTGGTGTTCATTTTTATAGAGGATCATCTCCTATGGAAGTGAATATTAAATATGGCTTTGGACCTATTGAAAATCAAATTATAGATGGTTTTGGTAACAGGCTAAAGAGTAGAAGGGTGACCAGAGCTACTTCATTGAAGCTATCATTTATCTACTTACTGAATCAATAGATTTTTAGTCATCCTTTAACTGAATGCACTAGCGTTTTTAATAAACGGATAGCACTGTACCGTCAAATAGAGAAGAGTCATTAGGGGATAAAATGGAAATGATAGTAGGAGCAATATCAACAGTGTTAATTTGATCATCCGCTCTTCTTGCGTTTATTCCTGATCCATAAAAAATAACTGGAACGTGTGTGTCATAATCATAGGGAGATCCATGTGTGGTTCCACAAGAACGCATATCTACTAGATAATTTTTCTTACCTAAAATTTTTATAAAGAACCCGTACTCTTTTTTATAACTATTGCGGTATAGGTCAATGAAGGGTTTTACTATGCTCTTATCTAATATATCAAAAACAGAAATTACCTCGCTGACATAATTTAATGTTTTAAGCTCATTGGATAATGCTCTCACGTACTCTAAACTATCGATATGATTGGAAGAAAGGTATTCGAAATGTGGTTCGACACCTGCATAGTTGGCCTTAAGAATAGTACTGTTTTCTAGTTGAAAGATAGTCATTAATGCACTATCTATTTTAGCAAGATCAGCATCATATTGTTCTGCTTCTATACGTTGAGCATCACCTCCTTCAGCAGAAACTACTTCTGGAAATGGAGCTACTCCGTGATCAGATGTGAGTACAAAAAGTACATTTTCTTCCCCTACTTGTCCTTTTACTTTATTCATGAAATCGTCTAAGTAAAAATCTAACTTATTATAGTAGTCTA
>JAOLBX010000070.1 GCA_028339355.1 Bacteroidia bacterium | reverse complement strand
AGAATCTTGCTAGAGCAAGGAAAGTACGATGAAGCCCTTGATTACTTAAAAGATTCAGATATGGATGACGAATTCATGGGTGCTCAATTAATTACACTTCAAGGCGATTGTCTCTCTGAACTGGATAAGTACAGTGAAGCTGCAGACAAGTACATGAAAGCAGCTAATGCTAGAGAAAACAGGCTAACTACTCCATATGCCCTTCAAAAAGCAGGTTTAGCATATGAAGAAGCAGGAGGGTATTCTGAGTCAATCGAAGCATACACTCGACTAAGCGAGAAGTATTCAGATACGCGTTTTGCTGAAGATGTAGAAGTGAGAATAGGACGTGTGAAGGCTAAAATGGCCCATAAATAATACGGATTATGGCAGATTATTCTAGCCAAACTTTCCTGAACCAAAAAATTAATCTTCCTCACACTAATTTTAAAATTGGTGTAGTTACTGCTCTGTGGAACACGGAAATCACCGGTGAGCTAAAAGCTGGTGCTCTGCGTACACTTGTAGATGCTGGTATTTCTATAGAAAACATCAAGGAATGGGACGTGCCGGGTTCATACGAACTTATCTATGGTGCCAACAAACTAGCGAACGATGGTTTTGATGCAGTGATTTGCCTTGGTGTTGTTATTCAAGGAGAGACCCGTCATTTTGACTTTATCTGTGATGCAGTAGCCACTGGTATTGCCAACGTCACTATCAAACACAATATTCCTGTCGCCTTCGGTCTACTAACTACAGATACTCAGCAACAAGCCCTAGAACGATCTGGTGGCAAACACGGCCACAAAGGCGAAGAAGCTGCTTGGACGGTGCTGAAGTTGTTGGAAAAATAAGCTGCTAAATCAAATAAAACTCAAACAAAAAAGGCTCGCTATTACAAAATAGAGAGCCTTTTTTATATACGTTTTTTCAATTAAAACAATCCATTGACCTCACCATCTATCTTGCTGATAATGGCTCCTAAGTCTTCCGGATTATTTTCGAAATCGATATCATCTACATCGATGATCAATAAGTTACCTTCTTTGTAAGTAGATATCCATGCTTCGTAACGTTCATTTAGTCTTTTCAGGTAGTCTAAACGAATAGAATCTTCATATTCTCTACCTCTTTTTTGAATCTGACTTACAATATTACCTATGGAACTACGCAAGTAAATCAATAAATCAGGTGCATCTACGGACGTTTTAATATTGGTAAAAAGTGCCTGATAGGTATCAAAATCTCTCGTACTCATTAAACCCATTGCGTGCAAGTTAGGAGCAAAAATGTATGCATCTTCATAGATAGTCCTATCCTGAATTATAGTCTTTGGGTTAGCCTTAGCTTGCAATAAGCTACTAAAACGTGTATGCAAAAAGTAAATCTGCAGATTAAACGACCAACGTGTCATGTCATCATAAAAATCGGTGATATATGGATTATCGTCCATAGCCTCATAGTGAGGCTCCCACTCATAATGTTTAGATAGTAATTTGGTAAGAGTCGTCTTTCCTGATCCTATGTTTCCGGCTATTGCTATGTGCATATTGTTTAGTTAATTATTTTGGTTTATTTTTAGTAGAATTTTCTAAATCCCATAATCTCTTTTACTTCTTTCATCGTTTTGTAGGCACTTTCGTTTGCCTTCTCCGCTCCAATTTTTGCAGCATGAGCTAAGGCTGCAGCATCATTTTTGTAATGAGTTATTCGTTCGCGTATGGGTGCTACAAAACTGACTACATCATCTGCAAGTTGTTTTTTCAAATCTCCGTATCTAATGGTAGCTTTCTGATGAAGGTCATCAAAATGTGCTATGGTACTGTAATCTGACACCAATGCCATTATATCAAATAAATTTTGAAGCTCTTCAGACTTCTCCATGTTAGGCTCCGTGGGACCTGTATCTGTTTTAGCTCTCATTATTTTTTTACGAATTGCAGCTTCATCCTCATCAAAAACAATGGTATCAGCATCACCGCTTGATTTACTCATTTTACCTTGACCAGTGAGTCCTGGAACCTTCACCAACTCACCAGTGTTACTATATGCTTGTGGTTCCTTGAAATAGTCGGTACCGTACATATGATTAAATCTATTGGCAAAGGTTCTAGTCATTTCGAGATGCTGTTGCTGATCTTTTCCTACAGGTACAAGATCTGCATGATGAGCCAAAATATCAACTGCCATAAGCACAGGGTATGTAAGCAAGCCAGCATTAATATTTTTTGGTTGAGTCGCTTTCTTTTCTTTATACGTAACCGAACGCTCTAATTCTCCTATGTAAGCATTCATATTAAGATAAGTATATAACTCACTAATAGCTGGCACATCACTCTGTATAAAAAGTGAGCACTTCTCAATATCTATACCCATAGCAAGATGCTCTGCCATCACTTGCAATACATTTTGGTGCAAATCTGAAGGAGTAGGGTGAGTAGTAAGTGAATGAATATCAGCTATAAAGAAAAAACACTCGTGCTCTTCCTGCATTTTTAAAAAGCTTTTTACCGCACCAAAGTAGTTACCTAAATGTAACTTTCCTGTGGGTCTAATTCCTGATACTACTCTTGCCATAAATACTATTGAAGGGTCAAAAATAGAAGTACTACTATATTATCCCAATGATGTGGATATTTATAGTGATATACTACTTCGATAATTCAAATTGCTTTTGAAACAATTCGTGATAATAACCTTTCTTTTCGAGTAAATTTTTGTGGTTTCCTTGCTCGACAACTCTTCCTTTGTCTAACACCAAAATCGTGTCTGCTTCTTGTATCGTAGACAACCTATGTGCTATGACTATCGATGTTCGTCCTTTCATCAGTTTGGCAGTAGCCGCTTGTATGAGTTCCTCTGTTTCCGAATCTACACTTGACGTAGCTTCATCGAGTATTAAAACACTTGGATTGGCAGCCATTGCTCTTATAAAACTTATTAGTTGTCGCTGCCCCACAGATAAGGTGCTCCCTCGCTCCATTACATCATACTTCCATCCACCCTCTAGATTTTCTATGAACTCTAATGCATCTATGGATCGAGCTGCTGCTCTCATTTGTTCCTCGGTGATTGAGGTATTCTTCAGATTTATATTCTCCTCGATATTTCCCGCAAATAGAAATACGTCTTGCAGCACCACTCCTACTTGTTTTCTTAGAGATTCCAATTCCAATTCCTGAACGTCGATACCATCTATTTTTATAGTCCCCTTTTGGATATTATAGAGTCTGGTAATCAAACTAATGACGCTCGACTTGCCTGCTCCCGTAGCTCCTACAATTGCTAAGCTTTTTCCTTGTGCTAAGTGGAAGTTTATATCCTTCAGAACATACTCGTCATTCACATAAGCAAACCAGACACTCTCAAACGAGATGTCTCCTTTTATACTCGTAATCGTACTTCCTTTTTTCTCTACAGGCAATTCATTGTCGATAAGCTCAAAGATTCTCTCGCTACTTACCACACCCATTTGCATGGTGTTAAATCTATCTGCTATAAAACGAATAGGCCTGAAAATAAGATTGACATAAAGAATGAATGCTGTGATTAGTCCAGCACTTGCTTCTGTAGGGTACCCAGCACTCCACCATATTATAAGACCTAGAGCTAGACTACTCAAAATATCTACTATTGGGAAATAGACTGCATAATG
>JAOLBX010000007.1 GCA_028339355.1 Bacteroidia bacterium | reverse complement strand
GTCTTTGTTTTACAAAAAATAAAAATGACTTAAACGACGGAAACAGTACAGGTAAGAACAAAACAATGAGAATATTAACTGGACGGATGAGTGTAATCATACCAAGCAGCAAACCTAAAGTGAGAGATAATTTAGTGCTTGATTCTCTTCTGAAAAGTATACTCGCATACCAAAACATCGCTATAAATGCTGCAGAATATATATGCGACAAAGACGCCTCCCAGGTGGTATAGTAAAACCAATTACTACCAAAATACACTCCAACAGTTACAAATACCTTCACCCAATATTTTATAGCATAGGCATCTAATACTTTACCAAAAAACAACATAGTCAATAGCATATAAAAAAGTGATGCTATGATAATAGCTCCATGATATATTGCTGTATAACCGTCTGAATCCCAACCCATAGCTTTTGAAAACGCATGGGCTCCAAGGAAAAATGGGCTGTAGGCTATGGCAGTGCCTGCATAGTACTTCGTGTAGACTTTTGATTTATCTATCTTGTACCGATAGTCTGTCCACATAGTCTCTGGATGTTTCTCTTTCTCAATGGTTTGATTAAACTGGAATGACAAATCATTGTATATAAATACTCCTGTAGCATATGCATAATAGCCTTTGCCGTCTGACACAATTGTATTGTGTTTTTGCACTGGATGCATAAACTTATTGAATACCACAAATGTGAAAGAAATGCCAAAGCACAGCAACACCCAAAAGTTAAAATTGAGAGCTGTTTTTTTCAGCAAGTGAAATAGTGCTTTGTTTTTCACGAGACAATAATCGGTTTTTTAATTTTAATACAATTAAATGATTTTACCTTTGCCGCAATGTATTACAATAACATACTTGAAACCATTGGAAACACGCCTCTTGTAAAGCTTAACAAGATAGTGAGGGACTTACCTTGCACTGTGTTGGCTAAGATAGAAACTACTAACCCTGGTAACTCGGTGAAGGACCGTATGGCTCTTAAAATGGTAGAAGATGCTGAAGCAGATGGTAGACTAAAGCCGGGAGGAACTATAGTAGAAGGTACGAGTGGTAATACAGGAATGGGCCTAGCAATAGTAGGTGTCATCAAAGGATACAAATGCATATTTGTAACTACGGATAAGCAGAGTAAGGAGAAAGTAGACGCTCTCAAATCTGTAGGTGCTGACGTGATAGTATGTCCTACAGATGTAGACCCTAAAGATCCTCGCTCTTACTACTCCGTATCCAAAAGACTCGGAGAAGAAATACCAAATGCGTGGTACGTTAATCAATACGACAATCCGAGTAACGCGATAGCTCACTACGAAAGTACCGGGCCAGAGATATGGGAACAGACCGAAGGAAAAATTACTCATTTTGTAGTAGGTGTAGGAACCGGAGGTACAATAAGCGGTGTTGGCAGATACCTAAAAGAGAAAAATCCAGACATCCAGTGCTGGGGAATAGACACCTATGGTTCTATCTTCAAAAAAATGCACGAAACAGGCATTTTTGACGAGAATGAAATATACCCATACATCACAGAAGGTATAGGGGAAGACATTCTTCCTGAGAATGTGAACTTTGATATGATAGATCACTTTGAGAAAGTGACGGATAAAGACGGACTCCTATGGCAACGAAAGCTTGCTAGAGAAGAAGGAATAATGGTAGGAAATAGTGCAGGTAGTGCTGTAAAAGGAATACTGCAGTGTGCAGATATGCTAAAACCTACGGATGTAGTAGTGGTGCTCTTCCACGATCACGCTACTCGTTATATGGGCAAAGCTTTCAATGATGAGTGGATGAAAGAACGTGGTTTTCTAGATGCTACTCCAAAAACAGCTGAGGATTTAATAAGCAATCATAGCCACTTACCTATGCTTACTGTTCAAGAAACGGACAAGGTGAAATCAGCTTTTGACCTTATGGAAAAACACAGCATATCTCAAGTACCTATAACGAATGCTTTAGGGGAGTTTGTGGGGTCGGTAAATGACCACCATCTTCTGTCTCAATTGCTCAAAAATGCTGCATTAGCTGAAAGTACTGTTAAAGATGTAATGCAAGCTAGTTTCCCTATGGTAGATGCTGCTACACCTGTAGATCAAGTATCTTTACTCATCAACAAGGATAACCCTGCTGTACTCGTAAAAGAGCTAAGTGGTACTGTTCATATTTTGACCAAATATGATTTGATTGGGGCTTTGTGTGGGTAGGAAACTGGATATAGTCTGAGTGGAAACATTTAAAACCGTCTTAATCGTCATTCTAGTTATCCTCTTTTGGTTCTTTCCCATAGTGGTTGGAATTCGAATTGCAAAAAAAGAATAATATATCTCCGCATTGGTTTTGGTTTGGCATTTATCCTTTTTTCGGTTGGATAGCTTTTGGCATTGTCTACGCAAATAAGGGAAGAAAAATCTGCCCTAAATGTCTTGAGAAATTAAAAATGCACGCTATGGTTTGTGCATACTGCAACCATCCCTTTGATGACACCGCTAATCACTTATCTACTGATGAAGTAAAACAACAGAAAAAGAAAAAACGTCACAAAAACATTATGATGGGTATTGGAATATTTGCAGGCATATCGCTCTTTATGTTATTGATTATCACTTATTCTTTTACCAATTCTTGGGCCTACGAGAATGCATTTAAACTGGCTAAAAGTAACCAAGAACTAAAAGAGAAAATAGGAACACCAATAGAACAAAGCTGGCCATTCATATCAGGCTCTATCAATAAAACGGGAAATTCAGGTAGAGCTGATTTAGGAATCCCAGTAAAGGGTCCGAGGGAAAGTGGGACCCTATTTGCAAAAGCAAATAGACGAGAAGGCATCTGGTCAATGAATACTCTAACTTTCAGGAGTTCGGAAAATGAGCAGACGATATGGATAAGTGACCAGTTCATTAGACATGCAAGAGACCCTGAAGACTAAACCACACTATTTGGGGTCCTCTGCGAGAGACCTCAAATAGGATAAACAGGTTTACTCATTGGCTACTAACTCCAAAAGAGAAATCTTCTTCCGAATAGTAACAATGGACATTAGCTCTTTCAAAAGAGTTACTTTAACAATCGACTACATTTTGCAGGAGCAGAAACCAATGCAGAGTTTCCCGGATATATGGAAGGTACTGTGAGGAGTGCGTATATTTTGATCGAGGATATAGTGCTCACAGAATGAAATCAAAACCGTGCAAATTGAAAGTAATTTTGGTGTAAATTGAAAGTGTTTTTTTTATTCTATTCTCGAAAAATAGCAATTAAACATAAATATGCTTTGAGCTTCAACTATTCCATGATTGGTCGCATATTTGAAGTCTAAATAAATAACACCTTTGAAAGATATGTGGAATGAGCGATATAGCTCAAAAGATTATGCATATGGCAGTGAACCTAATGATTACTTTGCCATCTGTCTAGCAAAATACAGCCCAACGGGTAAGATTCTCTGTGCTGCAGAAGGAGAAGGAAGAAATGCTGTACATGCTGCCAAAATAGGTCTAGATGCCTATGCGTTTGATATAAGTGAAGAAGGCAAGAAAAAGGCTCTGCAGTTGTCTAATACACACGGAGTAAGTATCAACTATGCTGTTGGCGATTTTCTACAAATGGACTTTACGAAAAATAGCTTTGATGCGACAGCGTTGATATACGCTCATTTTCCTCCCAATATTTTATCGACTTATCATCAGAAAATTGCAAGCTTAATAAAGCCAAACGGACTGGTAATACTGGAAGGTTTTAGTACAAATCATCTCGAACTACGCAATAAAAATCCAAAAGTAGGAGGCCCAAAAAAATTGGAGATGCTGTTTTCTATTGAGAGTATTCAAAAAGATTTTAAAGACTTTGAAATCCTTGAATTGGAAGAAGTAGAAATTGAGTTGAACGAAGGTCTTTATCATAATGGCCTAGGCAAGGTCATACGCTTCGTATGCAAAAAGAAGGTTTCTTGACAAAAGCATCCATGAACAAAACTAGAAGCTTCCGATTTTTGTTATACCTAAATAGTTAAAAGTGTAAATGAGTAAAGATAAAGTTTCTGTTTTTTGGTTTAGAAGAGACCTGCGTTTAAATGACAACCGTGGACTAAGTGAAGCTCTAAATGGCCCGTTCCATGTACTCCCCATATTCATATACGACAGTGAGATCTTAGATGAATTGGAAAGCGACGACCCTAGATTTACATTTATATATGACCAAATATACGGCATTAATGAACAGCTAAGTAATTATGGCACGTCCATACACACATTGCTAGGAAAGCCTTTGGATTGCTGGAATGATTTACTCAAAGAATACGATATACAAGAAGTATATACCAATGAAGACTATGAGCCCTATGCTCGCCAACGCGACACGGCTGTAGAGCAATTACTAGAACAGAAGCATATACCATTTAGAAGCTTTAAAGATCAGGTCATCTTCGCAAAAAATGACGTGCTAAAAGGAGACAATACGCCATATAGCATATATACTCCTTTCAAAAACAAATGGAGAGCAAAACTAGATGCCGATGATTCTGTGCTGAATGAAGTATCCAATACCGTTTCAAACTTTGCTAAAATCAGCTCCACAACTTTGACAATGGATGACTTGGGATTTATCCGGTCAAAAATAGAAGTACCAGATTTCAAGATAGACAACCTAGACCATTATGAAGATACAAGAAACTTTCCCGCCCTAAATACCACTAGCTTTTTATCGACACATTTGCGTTTTGGTACTGTTAGTATACGCTCTTTAGTGCGTCGACTCAGAGACAACAAAGTTTTTCTATCAGAGCTTATTTGGAGAGAGTTTTTTATGCAGATATTGTATCATTATCCAGATGTGATCAGTTCCAATTTCAAGAAAAAATATGACTATATAGAATGGAGAAATAATACTGAAGAATATGAGAAATGGAAAAATGGAAACACAGGATACCCAATGGTAGATGCAGGAATGAGAGAACTCAATACGACTGGTTTTATGCACAACAGAGTACGAATGGTCGTTGCAGGTTTTCTATGTAAACATCTTCTCATCGACTGGCGATGGGGTGAAGCCTATTTTGCAAAAAAACTGTTAGATTATGAACTAGCATCAAACAATGGCAACTGGCAATGGGCAGCCGGTACAGGGTGTGATGCAGCTCCTTATTTTAGAGTCTTTAACCCTACTGAGCAGATTAAAAAATTCGATGCAAAAATGGAGTACATCAAAAAATGGGTACCTGAACTGAATTCTTTTGAATATCCTACACCAATGGTAGAGCACAAAATGGCCCGCTTACGTGCCATAGAAACCTACAAAGTTGGGCTATCCAATTACACTCATTAGCAGCGGAATAACACTTAGTACAATAACAGCTTTTGAATTATCATTCCTATTTTCTCACCTTCAGTTAAAGCCATCATATGGCTTCCACCCTCCATAGTTACAGTAGGTTTTACATTCTTTAGCGGTATCGTGTTGTCATTATCCCCATGAATATGGATGATGTTAGAGTTGTACTTTTCTTTCTTCCAATTGATTATCATATCTACTGCTCGCTTCATATAAATTTTGTTTTTGCTTTTGAGCATTTGTATAAACGTATCTTCCTCCATTCCTATCTGGCGCTACAATGGGCTGCAACAGCAAAGCTCCGGCTCTATACCAACCAGCGGGCACTGCTCTATTGAGCGGAAATTTCTGGTGAAATCTGTATCTAATGGGCAATTCACCAGCACATTTAGCACTAGAGATAAGTATCAATTTCTCAGGCTTAAGCACATCAGCAAGTTCTGAGCATATCATTCCGCCTAGTGAAACCCCAATAAAACTATATGGCTTAGTCGTATCTATCTCACTGATAAACCTTTTGGCATATTGTGGCATCATCTCACCTTTATTGGGTGTCGGCAATGTCATGTACTTTAACTCAAAAGAATCTGAAAAATTCATCTTACTAAAAATCGCAGAATCTGAGCCCTGACCCGGGAATAGGTAGAGGGTATGTTGAGCCTTGGTCGACACAAACACAAATAAAATATAGCAAATGAATAGTAATCGCATCTTTTTGATACACTTCGAATTTGATCGGACTAAGTTATGGTAAGTATTAGTCTAAGAATTACAACGTATTAACGTTATTCAAGTCAGAGAATGCTTTTTCCAAACGAGTTATAAAAGTCAATTCTCCTTCTCTTACCCACTTACGTGGATCGTAGTATTTCTTATTTGGTATATCGTCTCCATCTGGATTTCCTATTTGAGAACTAACGTAGTCTTTCTTTGATAACATATAATCTCTTACACCTTCTGTGAAAGCGTACTGAGTATCCGTATCAATGTTCATTTTGATGACACCGTAAGAAATCCCTTCTCTGATTTCTTCTAGCGTAGAACCAGATCCACCATGAAATACAAAATTGATAGGGTTAGAACCCGTATTGAATTTTTCTTGTACATGCTCTTGAGAGTTTTTCAAGATAACTGGAGTCAACTTTACATTTCCTGGCTTGTATACACCGTGAACATTACCGAATGCTGCTGCAACCGTAAATCTTGGACTTACTTTCATCAACTCTTCATATGAATACGCAACCTCACTTGGCTGAGTATAAAGCTTGCTGCTATCCACGTCAGTATTATCTACTCCATCTTCTTCACCACCTGTGATACCTAGCTCTATCTCTAGAGTCATATTCATTTTGCTCATACGCTCTAGGTATGTCTTGCATATGGCTATATTTTCTTCTATAGGCTCTTCTGATAGATCAATCATATGAGAACTATATAAAGACTTTCCAGTCTCTGCAAAGTGCTTCTCACTTGCGTCTAATAAACCATCTATCCAAGGAAGCAATTTCTTAGCTGCGTGGTCTGTATGAAGTATTACTGTGACACCATAAGCTTCCGCCATAGCATTTACATATTTGGCTCCTGCAACTCCACCAGCAATAGCAGATTTTTCATTTTCATTGCTTAATCCTTTTCCTGCAAAGAACTGTGCTCCACCGTTACTGAACTGTATGATAACTGGTGAGTTTAGCTTAGCTGCTGCTTCTAAAACTCCGTTTACTGTACTGCTGCTAGTTACGTTTACTGCTGGTAGTGCGTAATTATTTTCTTTTGCGTGTGCGAATATTGCTTGTACTTCGTCTCCAGTGGCTACTCCTGGTTTGATATTGTGAATCATTATTAATTTCGTTTATTTAGCGGCAAATTTATTCAATTAAATAGTAATGTCAATTTAGTGTTATTGTATTTGAAGAATCCTTAATATCCCTTTTATCTTTAACTTTTTGTCTTGACACAAAAAGTTACAAAAAGGTCAAGACTCATTTTCTTTTTCTTAGTTTTACTAATCTCTTTCCGCTGAAAATTATAAGGTGCTACCGTATGCTCTCAAGGAATACAGAGTGACAGTCAGCTTAAACGATGGTCGAAAGGCGAACTGCTCAGGAGCACTAAATAATTTTCTATGCTCCAAAACCTTGAAAATTGGCAAAACAAAATAGGTCGTCAGAACAGAATAAAATTTATACTATTTTTAATCTTAGCAACCAAGAAACAACCCATCAAAAAAACTCCACTACGCAAACGTCTGCAAATCAACCAACTTCTTATAGATTCCTCCTGCAGCCATCAGTTCTGCATGAGTACCCTGCTCTGTAATTTCCCCTCGATCTAAGACCACAATCTTATCCGCATTTTGAATTGTGCTCAATCTATGTGCAATCACGATGCTCGTGCGATCTTTCATTACATTTTCTAGGGCGTCCTGTACCATTTTTTCACTTTCAGTATCTAGTGCACTGGTAGCCTCGTCAAGTATCAATATGGGTGGTTCTGAAGCTACGGCTCTTGCTATACTCATTCGCTGGCGTTGACCACCACTTAGATTCATTCCCTTTTCGCCCAAATTGGTATTGTAACTCTCAGGCATTTCACGGATAAACTGATGAGCATTCGCTATTTTGGCAGCATTCATAAGCTGGTCTCCGCTCAAGTAGTAATCCCCCATTTTAATATTATTGGCTGCGGTATCATTAAAAAGAATCGCATCTTGGGTCACAATCCCCATCATTTTACGCAATGAGTCTAGCTGTATGTCTACAATATTTTTACCGTCGATGGTAATAGAACCGCTTTTCAACTCGTGAAATCGAGGTATCAAATCTGCCAGTGTAGATTTACCTCCTCCACTTGCACCTACTAGAGCTACAGTTTCACCTTTTTTAATACTTAGATTCACATCCTTGAGCACCAATGGTCCATCACCATAAGAAAAGTTAACATCCGTGAGTTTTATCTCGCTTGAAAACTTCGGAGCAGGTATACCACCTTTGTTTTTTTCCTGCTCAGACATTAGTACTTCATTTATTCTATCCAGTGACGCAGCTCCTTTTTTTAATCTAAAAAACGCTTCAGTTATGCCTTTGGATGGGGGTATGAGCTGACTAAAGATAACGATATAAGCTATTAGAAATGACCCTGTTAAAGCAGACTCTTTATTCAGAATAAGCGATCCCGTGTATATAAGCAAACTAGCTATAACTATACTACTCATGAACTCGCTAAGTGGCGAGGCAAGCAACTCCTTACGGTTAACTTTTACCATAAGTCTAAAATGGTCGTCATTCTCCACTTTAAATTTTTCTTCTTTGTCTTTGATAGCTCCAAAGGCTTTGACAATCTTTATGCCATGTAAACTTTCTTCAAGAGAAGATAACACCTCTGCTAGTTTTTCTTGTCCTGCTTGAGCTGCTTGTTTTAGTTTTTTTCCGATTCTACTTATCAGATATCCGCTGATAGGAAGTACTATAAGTACAAAAATGGTCAGCTGATAACTCATGACAAACATGGTAACCAATGGGATAAGTATGGCTATCGGATGTTTAAAATAAAGTTCTATTACCCCTAGCAAGCTCCATTCTACTTCTTTCACATCATTGGTAAATCGTGATAAAGTATCTCCTCTTTTTTCTTTGTTGAAATAACCTAGAGGTAGTCTTAGGATATGCTTGTAAAGGCGTTCTCTGATATCCCGCACAACAGCACTGCGTATGTACGCTAAATTATAAAACGATAAGTATACAAATAAATTCTTAAGCAAAAATGCAAGAACGAGTCCTACCGAAAAATAAATAAGCGTTTGGGACTGTCCCCACTCTGCTATTTGAACACTCGTTTTATAATCAAACCATTGCAACCAGCTATCTGTATTGGATGTTAGTTCAACGGGCTGAACATCATCTAGGTTTTCTTTGAAAATTACTTTGAGAAATGGAATAATTACTCCAATACTAGCCACATTAAAAATAGCTGCAAAAACATTGAAACCGAAGAACAACCTTAACTGAAGTCTATAGGGTCTCGCTAGTTTAAATATGTCTTTAAATTTTAACAAAGGTGCGAAGATAATCCTATCCAGATTATCCTAAGGAAAAAAGAAATCTCCTGCGATAATACCTGCTGAAAACTCGTCTAACGGCGTGCCATCTGATGCATACCGATAGACTACACTCTTAGATACAAAATCCCTAATATCAGATGCATATAGTTCACCTTTAGCAGTATTGACTTTAATAGAATAAAAAACTTTATTTCCTGCAGTCTGCCACACTGAAGGCCTACTCAGCTCTGTATTTGTACCTTGTGACATTATATCTTCATTGATAAAAAACAGCTTGTTCAAGACATTGTCATACACCAAATTGGTGGGTGCTCCGGTTAATTCGTTTTTAGTAACCACTCTTACATCATCTGTCTCTATTACCGAAGCAAGTCCTGGAGGTTTTGACTTGCTTTCATCTCCCCTATTTAGTATCCATAGCACATCATTTTTGTCTAACACTATACTTTCGGGCATCCATCCTACTGTGATACTATCTGCCATTGTATTAGTAGCGATATCTATTGCATAAATATTCGAAGTTTCTGGTGCTGTGAACCAAAATTTATCCCTTAGAATCACACCTTCTTCGGAGTGACCATTACACGGAATACTTCCTATGACAGATAATGATTTCATATCAACGATAGCTACTGCATCTGCATAAAGGTCTGTGACATATGCCTTATCTTCTCCTATGCGGTAAATGTTTCGAGGAGATGTTAGTCCAGTTATTTCGCCTTGTTTCACAAAGTTAGTGTCTGTATAAATTACTTTCCCAGAATTATTAATTACAAAAAAATACAAACCATTGAATGATGCTATGGATTGAAACACATTTCCCACGGACTCCGAGTTTGTAGAACTGTATATATCGTTTTGAACTTCTTTAGTAGCGTCATTATAGATGCTCAAGGTTCCCTGTCCCCAACCAAAATTTCCTTCATTGGCAATAAGTACCTCGCCTCCTTGTAGAGTGATTATGGGAGGCTGAGTGTCGTCTTTGCATCCTGGAGTGAGTGAAATAGTGAGGAGTAGTATAGTAACTAGGGATAATTTGTAATTAATAGTTTTCATTTCTTCACCTTCTACCTCACTACTACTTTCTGCGTATACATCTTTCCATTATTCGTCAATCGAATAAAGTAAATTCCTGCTTGACTGAGTGCCATACTTCCTTCTGCAGAATTCAACACTTCTTTTCCCTGTATATCCAATACTTGAATTATAGTTCCTAGAGGAGCATCTATATAGACAGTTTCGCCTATTCTAGCTAGCGATGGATAAATACGAACTCCAGTTAACCGTTGTTCCTCTCTCTTCAGCATACTACCGCTTACTATTGCCACTGCATCCAGATCAAAACCACTACTCTCGAACGGTGTAGGCCAAGGCTCATTGATTAGTCTGCCTTTGCTATCTCTAGACCCAAAGCTGTCATTCACACTACCTACTACATCTATCAATCGCACAAAGTTTGCCGATTCTAAACCTACCTCCTCCAAATCAAACAAAGTACCGTACGGTGCTTGATGTTTGCCCGCTAGATTATACAAATTACTAGGTTCTGTATAGCTGAAATTATTGGTTTGAAAGCTGGTATCTGTTAGACTTTCACTCGGAAACCTGTAGAAATCGACTCCGTTCTCGCTTACTTCTACATGTGCTAGTTCTAAATAATACGACAAACCTACTTTAAATCCATTTTCGAATACAGCGAAATCATATCCAGCAGTATTTCTTATGGGCTGGTCAAACGAAAGAGTAACTAAACCGCCATCTCCCAGACTGAGGACACTTCCATCCATTGGACCTATGGCACTAGCTGACGTTCCGATTGTGGGGTAACCCGAAGATGTATCATTGATTTGAACAGGTCCTAGCACAACTTCTGCCCCAGTGGCCCAAGAGTTAATGCTCTCGTGATCTTTGTGAATAGACTTGCTACCAATCTCTCCACCCGCTCCATCAAACTGGGCAAAGAGTGCCCCACTGACAACCAACAATGCTGTTAATACAATATTTCTCAATGCTTTACTATTCGTTTTGTGATTTTACCGTATTCAGTCCTTACGGTCACAAAGTAAACTCCTGAAGGCAAATCTGCAGTAGAAAATAGAATTTTGGTTGCACTTATCTCCTTTGCAGGCAGATCAATACTCGCTCCTAGTACATTACACACACTTACTTTTTGTATGGTATACTCAGAACTAATAGTAAGTATATTATGCATGGGATTAGGATATGCACTTACAGTGTGATCTACACTATTTCCTAGTTCATTTATACCTACTACTTTAAAATTATAGTTTAAGCAAAAGTATGCTGGCGTGTTCATTCCAAAATCACCAGTATCTGAACTCTCTAAATTAAATCGCAGCTTATGAAACTTTATCTCGTTATCGTCATACATTTTTATCTGCTTCCAATCCTTTAAGATATAGTCTTTGCTGTCGTCAGCAAATCTAAAATCCGCCAAGTAAATCGTATCTGTTTTCAGTATTGCATCTAAGGCATCCACATAAGATACTAAGAGTCTAAAGTAGTCTGGGTCTCGCCCATCTACTCCACCAAACTTCTTGCTAAATCCACTGCCTTGTTCCATATCTAAAGCAGCATACGTAGAATTGGTTATTGAAATCTCCATGTTGGAAGTAATAAAAGGAGTTTTTTTATTTAAAAGGTTCTCCTCCCATCTAAAATACGGCCCTCGTATCTCTGTCTGCTGTCCTCCAGCTAAGTAAAAGTTTTTCTTGGAATCATTGATACAGCTATACTGATTTCCAAAACCTGGAGTCTCCGAATCGAGCTTGGAGCTTATACTCCAACCGCTCCAGCTACCCCATTGGCTATTATAGCTATTTGGGAAAAATAAATACTGACTATTAAACCCTCCGGCTAAATCTGCTCCGTTGTAGAAGGTGTCCGTGTTAATTGACAATGGTTCAAATAGATAATTTATATTAGAGCCAATTGCATTCAGATCATCCATGCAAAAGTATTTTGGAGTGTTCAGTCCATATTCTCCTACATCACTTCCTTCGTATCTGAAGCTTATGCTGTCAACATTGGTATCTTCAAATGAATTGCTGAAATTCACATATTCCCAATTCTTTAAAATATAATCTTGATTATTATTAGGAAAACGATAATCTGCCAAGTAAAAAATAACACTATCTACTTTATTACCAGCTAGGTACGATCCAATTACTATTCTTAAAAAATCTTCATCATTTCCATCATCTCCACCAAATTTTTTGCTAAATCCACTGCCTTCTACCATATCTCTGTAGGCATATGTACTATTTGTAAAGTACGCACCTGATATTTCTGTAGGTTCGTCAAACTTGATATACGCAGCATCCCCGGTGCTTACCATATAATTAGTTGTGCTGCTCAGTCCTATGCCTGAGATGGCACTGTACTGATTTCCAAAACCCGCAGTCACACTATCTTTCATGTTACTCAGAGACCAGCCACTCCACGAGCCCCACATAGTGTCATAGCTATTGTTAAAAAAACGTCCGTAGTGAGTAAAACCACCACTACGGTCTGCTCCATTATTGAAGGTATCTGCTTTTGCCAAAGGTAAATTATCAAACGTGCTGTAGACACGCTGATGTGCAAATTGTGCAAAGGATACATTGCTCACGACAAGAGCTAAGAGAATGAGTATATTTTTTTTCATATTTTTTTTGACAAAATTTTATAATTGAGATTTAATTTAATTATTCTTCCAGGCAAGGGAGTTCGTGGTTGACTGAAATACGGTATATTTAAAAGATTACTCACTACCCCTCCAATTCTCAAAGTTTTCCATTCGTAGTATCCTCCAAACTCCACGAGCTGGTATGGTTTAATCGAAATGCTATTATCCGTGGCTACGTAGTTGGTTCCTACCGCCTGAAGATTGGTATATAATCCATAGTTCTGGTGCACGATCGTAAATGTGAGATTCCCTGTAAATCTAGGAGTGTAAATAAGTTGTTTTTCGTGCCGTGAATCATTGGCACTTTCAAACTTATATAATGCATTCACCCAGTGTAAATTGACTTGTGTCATTAATTTTACGTTATTAAAACTTTTAAGGTGATTAGCATTAGCAACCGCTCCATAAACCATTACATTTTGTATGTTTTCTGGGCGAGTCACAATCATTCCGCTCCATTGTACCCAATTTTCATATATGCCTGCATGTGGATTTAATGTGAGCGTCAGTATCTTACCATATCGAGTCCAAGACAAATCCGCCTTATATCCTTCTTCTGGTTTCAGATTGGGATTGCCCAAAGCTTGTCCCGGCATGTACCAGTATAGTTCATTGAGTACAGGAAGTCTAAAAATCCGTTGAACACTCGCAGTACAATGATGCCTTTTGGCTATATCTCCAGAGACTCGAAACTCTCCATTATATGCCTGTTTCTCTTTGTACCAAAGTATGTTCTGTGTCAAAGAAAACACCGTAGTTCTGCAGTTTTTTTTCACATTTACAAATAATCTAGGTCTCCTCCACTCTGCATTGCCATCAAGTGCCTCAGAGGTATAACTAGCAGCATCATAACTCACGCCTACTTTACCTAGCCATCTATTTCCAAAGTACTTGGAAGCAGATAGTACTGTGTTCACATTTAGCACACGGCTATCTGTCTCTTCGTTGCTTAGTGCATTGTTAAATACGATTTGCTCTGCCCACACTTGACTCACAGCTTCTACTAAAAAGCCATACTTCAAGTATATTTTCAATTTATTGATTACCATAGCATTGGCATCTGCTTGTCGACTATTATTGCTCTGAAAAAATGGCGGAGGAACTCCTCTTTCTGATTTTTGTAAATAAACCGTATTATTCCAAGTCCCCTTTTTTAATTTCACATCTACCGTTTGAAGTATACTCGCTCTTTTGAAATCTGTATTTTCCTGAGCACTATCTCCTAAGTCGTAGTGAGAGAGATCTACAATATTTTTTGATTGTGTGGCTATTCCACTTATGTTGAAGGTCCACTTTTCATTGCCTGTTACGAATTTTGCATTCGCAGAAATATCTTTATGTGTGCTTGTGCTCAACCCGCCATAAAGGCAATGTTGACCTGACCTTGAGGACAATTGAATGGCGTCACCAATATTTTGCTGACCCGTTGTATTTAATCCTGCTTTACCTATTTCTATTTGAGTGAAATGAGCCGCATCTATCAAACTTAAATCCATAGTACCATTCATACTGCTCTGCATATTGGCTCCATTGATCAATATAGGAGTTTGCTGTGTGCCTAGTCCTTTGAAACTCGGTGTACTGAGCACTCCGGAGCCTCTGCTTCGTATGTATATACCACTTTGTTTCTGTAGCAGTTCTGCAAAATTTTGACTAGGATTAGCTTTTACTAATGTAGCGGAGATCGCTTCTCGAGCATCTCTTGTTCTCCTAGCATTTACCCTAACGGAGTCTAATTTATTTTGATACCCAAACCCATCTACATGTAAGTCAGACGCTTGTCCAAATGACAATGTGTAGATACACGATAATATGACAGCTATGGCTGTTTTCACTGGCTTGTATTTTTATCTTAAAAAATCAATTACCACGGAAAGTATATTATAAAAGAATAGTGTGTACACCATTGCCTCTTATAGCTTCTTTTCCCGAAAGCATATTGAGTAATAATAGCATTAAGCAGGTCTTCTGACTTAGATCCTGATAGAGTGACCTTCCCGGTCGCCTTGACGAACAGTGGTTATAGATTTACTCTATCTATATGGAACATTACAGCTGCGGGTACAGTGGAAGATTTTCGCTTCGCTTCCCTTAACTTGATGCCGTGCAAATGTAGGTTAATCTGAAGCAAAATAAAGACACAAACTATTAACAATTGAAATACATTACTTTCCAATATATTTGCCCGATGGCAACAACACAAGATTTATCAAGAGGAATGTTTTTGAGATACAATGGGCAGCTATGCCAAGTCGTCGATTATCAACATACAATGCCGGGCAAAGGTGGAGCTTTTTACCAAGTTAAAATGAAAAATGCAATCACTGGCAAGTCCATGGAGAATAGATTTAGAAGTGGTGAAACCATAGATGACGTACGTGTAGACCTTGTAGAAATGCAATATCTCTACAAAGACGGTGACAACCTAATGCTGATGAACACAGAGACCTATGAACAAATAGGAATACCGCAAACAATGCTCGGGGACCAAATGAAATTCATAAAAGAAGAAATGATCCTTGGAGTTTATTTTGATGATGGTAATCCTATCATGGCCGACGCTCCAAATCATGTAATATTAGAGATAACATACTCAGAACCAGGTATTAAAGGAGACACTGCTAATAATCCTCTAAAGCCAGCAACACTGGAAACAGGTGCAGAAGTAAGTGTGCCGCTCTTCGTAGAATCTGGTGAAAAGATAAAAGTAGATACCCGAACTGGAGAATACGTAGAGAGAGCCAAATAAGTTCTACTTAAACTGAAAATTAAAAGGGAGATAGTAAAAACTATCTCCCTTTTTTATGCTATTTTTTTTGAACTTAGATGTATTGTAGTATGAGCCATATAAGAAGAACTAGCAAGGCCACTCCTAGCAGCCAACTAAGAAGAGGTAATAACTTTGTGACCAAAGAAAGTATCAAGAGTACTAAGATGACAATTAAAATTATTTCTAACAAATCACTGGTTTCATCATTGGTACTGGCAGATTCTGATGGCACATTAACTTCTACTCTATTGCCCAAATTTGAAACAGCCGTACTTTCTCCAATAGTATTCAGCACTTTATTAATCCGATTCACCTTTCTAATCGTCTTCTTTTCTAACAGAGTCTTAGTATTTGTCAGTGCCCCCTGCTCCATCATAGTAGAAAGTAATCCTGCAGCTTCTCCATTGTTTCTTACAACAGACTTATCTTCATTATGCTCTACATCAGAAACTTTCTCCCCACTCAGCATTCCTGTATCTTTATTCACAGTTCTCACTTTCCTATCTGCTTGCACTATTTCCGCGCTCTTAGTTCTACGCGTGTGACTACCATAGCGTGCCTGAGAACAAGAGCTAACAACAAAAACGGCTAAGATTACTAGTCCGAAGATTGATTTATTTAATTTCATTTGTAAGTATCTATTTATTTAACCAAATGTAATGAATGTTTTAAATTCTGAAAATAACTTCTTAGGTATAACGGAAAAAGAACTCTACGAGTACGGTTCTTCCAAATGTGTGATTCAGCAAGCTCCTTATGAACATACGTCTTCTTTCAAAAAAGGATCGGCCAGAGGACCTGCCGCTATGTTGTCAAATTCGAAATTTATAGAATTTTATGACCCAGAACTTAATGATGAGGCTTACAAAAAATGCGGTATAGCATGCGTTGAGCCTATGGATTTTACAGATAAAATAGATACCTCTGCAATGGCAACCGTATACGAGAACACCAAAACACACTTGGACAACGACAAATTCATAGTAAGCTTAGGTGCGGAGCATACCGTCACGTATGGGATATTCAAAGCGTTTCAAGATAAGTGGAATGACATTGGGATACTGCAATTGGATGCTCATAGCGATTTGCGTGTAGAATACGAAGGGAATAAATGGTCTCATGCGAGCGTGATGGCTCGCATAAATGAACTGGGTCCTGAGATATTTCAAGTTGGAATACGTGCACAGTGCAAAGAAGAGTCTCAACTCATCAAATCATCGAAAAATATACATACGTGGTACGCCCACCAAATATGGCAAGAGGATAAATGGATGGATGAGCTAGTAAGTCGATTACCAAAAACACTCTATATCACTATAGATACGGATGGATTCGACCCAAGTATTTGTCCTAGTGTAGGCACCGCTGAGCCAGGAGGATTGCTCTGGTATCCAGTCTTAAAATTACTAAAAAAAGTATTTGAAAAATGCGACGTTAAAGGTTTTGACATCGTGGAGTTAAATCCTAAATCTGATAACGACACTACGGCATATACAATGGCACAATTGTGTTATAAACTAATAGGATACAAATACTGCCTTTAACCTCAAAATCTATTTAATTTGTATTACTTTAACATATGCAAGTATATTTAGATAACGCAGCTACCACACCTATGGATGTGCAGGTCATCGACAAGATGACAGAAGTCATGCACAACTGTTATGGAAACGCGTCTGCGATCCACTCACAAGGCAGAAGGGCTAAGGCTGTTGTGGAATTAGCTCGCAAGGAGATAGCAAAAACCCTAAACTGTGAAGGCTCCGAAATTGTATTTACAGGGAGTGGAACAGAAGCGGACAACATGGCTATCCGTTGTGCTTGTAATGATCTGAACGTAAAACATATTATTACTAGCGAGATAGAGCACAAAGCAGTTTTAGACACCGCTAAGGAATTGGCCAAAAAAGGACAAGTAGACCTCCATTTTGTAAAACTTGACCAGTACGGAAGAGCAGACTTAGAAAATTTAGATCTTCTAACAGCAAAGTACTCAGGGGCTCTCATAAGTCTAATGCATGCCAATAATGAAATAGGCACTCTCAATGATGTAAGAGCCATCAGTAAAATAGCAAGGAAAAATAATTGCTACTTTCATACAGACACAGTACAAACAGTAGGTCACTACCCTATAGATCTGAAAGAAATGGATTTGGACTTCATGACTTGCTCTGCACATAAGTTTCATGGACCAAAAGGATGTGGATTTTTATATAAAAATAAAGCGTTGAAAATTCGTCCAATTGTTACCGGCGGTGGACAAGAAGGAAGAATGCGTGCAGGTACAGAAAATGTGACTGGAATAGCTGGATTGGCGAAAGCACTCGAGATAGCCAACAGAAATATTGAAGTAAAAATAGAGACAGTTACTCGTATCAAAGAATATTTCATATCTCAACTTACAGCTAAAATACCAGGAGTCTTATTCAATGGTGACACGTCTAGGGAAGGTGGGCTGTATACGGTACTGAATGTATCTTTACCTCCATCAGATAAAGCTTCAACTCTTTTATTTCTATTAGACATGAATGGAATCTGTGCCAGTGGCGGATCTGCCTGCAATAGTGGGGCTATAGGTGACAGTCATGTGCTTGAGGGTATCAATCACCCCACCAATAGATCTGCTGTTCGTTTTTCATTTAGCAAATTCACCAAGCAGGAGGAAATAGACTTTGCTGTCGAAAATTTGATAGAATTACTATAAACTATAATAGTATTTAGATTTTATTTTTTCTTCATGCTACTAAGGTTACCCATCATCTTACTTCTGTTTTTTATCTTTGTTATTCTAAAATAAAATTATCAATGAACAAAATCATTCTTCTATCTCTCTTGGCTACTGTGCTATTTGCTTGTGCTAACACACCAAAAAACCAGACTGCAGAAATAACACAACAGGCTCAAAAACCAAGTGTAAAAGCGATCAACTCAACAGATCTTCCTGAAGCGTTACTAGATGAAAATGTAGTACTTATAGATGTACGAACTCCAGATGAAGTAGCAAGCGGATACATCAAAGGAGCACATAAATTCATCGATATCAATGGCAACAGTTTCGAATCAGAAATTGACAAACTAGACAAATCTAAAACATACATTATGTACTGCAGAAGTGGTGGCAGAAGTGGTCGTGCTGCTCAGCATATGATTGACAATGGATTTAGTGATGTATTCAACCTGACAGGTGGCATTACAAACTACAGCGGAGAATTAGCTAAATAAAAAACTACTTGAACTATCAGTTTTTTAGAACCAATGCCATAGGTGTTGCTGTATCTATTGTCATTGCTTTACTGGCTATTTACCTTAATGCATTAACAGGCTTTAACACTATTCTGATTGCATTGCTTCTTGGAATAATATTAGGTAATGTTATCCGCATACCTGAAAGTTTTAATATTGGTATAAAAATAAGCAGTAGCTTATTTTTAGAATTGGCCATTGTACTGATGGCATTAAGTATTGACTATGGCCGATTTTTGGCATTGGGCTGGGAAACCATCCTTATCGTCACACTTACTATAATCGTCATACTTTGGGCTACGATACAACTAGGCAAAAAGATGAATTGCCCAAGTAGTGCCGGGCTACTGGTTGGTTTTGGGACTGCTATATGTGGCTCCTCTGCCATTGCGGCATTGGCACCCAGTGTGAGCAAGGACAAATCAGACATAGGCATCGCTATGGCGGTAGTTAATCTATATGGCCTCACAGGTATGCTAGTCTTACCATTACTCACGCAAGAATATTTTTCGGAAATACAAAACGGAGTACTGCTTGGTACAAGTCTGCATTCGGTAGGTAACGTGGCGGGTGCCGGATTTGGAATGAGTGAGGCTATTGGTGAGTTAGCAGTTACAGTGAAGCTAGGAAGGGTAGCACTTCTTACCCCAGCCCTGCTTGTTTTTGGGCATTTTACATCACTTGCTAAGGACAAAACAACATCTCAAAATTTAGCCCTTCCGTGGTACCTCATTGCGTTCATCGTTATTTCTATAGTGGTCTCATTGATTAGTGTTCCCTCGGAAATTTTGACGTATAGTAAACAAGGAAGCAACTTCTTACTCGCCATTGCAATGGCAGCCATTGGAATCAAAGTAAGCTTCAAAACACTTTTATCCTCGGGAAAAAAAGGGCTTATTTTTGGAGGCATACTATTCATTATTCAACTTGCCGTTATTGGCATTTTGATATTCGCTTTAGGAATATAAAATCTCACACTGCTGTAACAAAAGGGAGTCTTCTACCCTCTCTAACTTTCTAAGGTAAAAGTGTAACTTCAGTAGCAAATAAAATCAGTAATCTGATATACTTTCGCATTAAATGGTCAGACTAAAAACAATGAAAATCAACTTCCTTATCACTCTTTTACTGGTTGCAGGACTAACCACTGCACAAACAGCTCCTTTTTCCATCTCAATAGAATCTGTGGCAATAGAGTCACTAGCTGGTCTACAATCGTATACTTGGGGTCAGCACGACGGAAAATGGCTTATAAGTAGGTGGCAGAATGGATGGTCTTCATCAGAGGCAACCTTTTGCAGCCTTTAACGCTGCGGGTAACAATACTCAAATCATAGTTGTAGACCCAGTAGCAAGACAAAAATGGAGTGCACCTCTTGCTAGCCTTCCTGCGATTGTACAGGACCAACTAAGCTCTACTAACATGGAATTTTATCAGGATGGCAACTACCTCTATGCCATTGGTGGGTATGGTTACAGTGCTATGGTAGGTGATCATACAACCTATAGTAATCTTACTGCTATAGACGTACCTGCTACAATAAATGCAGTAATTAATAACACTTCGTTCACCAGCTATTTTAGACAAATTACAGATGCTAAATTTGCAGTAACTGGTGGCTATCTCAATAAAATATACAACACTTATTATCTGGTTGGTGGTCAAAAATTTCTGGAAAGATACAATCCCATGGGGCCTGACCATGGACCTGGTTTTACACAAGAATACACAGATGCCATTCACAAGTTTAAGATAAATGACAATGGGACAAATCTTAGCATCAATCATTTAGGTACTATCTCTGACCCCGCAAACCTGCACTGAAGAGACTACAATGTAGCTCCACAGATTTTGCCCAATGGGGAACAAGGAGCAACTGCCTTTTCTGGTGTTTTCCAACCTACGGTAGACCTTCCGTTTCTTAACTCAGTGAACATAGATAGTACGGGGCACACCGTTAACAATAATTTTTCACAATATTATAACCATTACCATTGTGCTCATGTGCCCCTTTATAGTGCTTCCAACAATGAAATGCACACTGTATTTTTTGGTGGTATAGCACAGTATTTTGATCGTTTGGATACTCTAATACAAGACAATGATGTACCCTTTGTAAAAACCATAGCTAGAGTAACTAGAGATGCAAATGGAGCTATGGCAGAGTACAAATTGCCAATAGAGATGCCAACGTTTCTGGGTGCTGGATCTGAATTCATACCTGTCGAATCCATTGTTAGATTTAATAATGATGTTATAAAATTAGACAATCTATCATCAGACAGTACTCTGATTGGCTACATATACGGAGGCATTAATAGCTCAGGAGCTAATATATTTTTTAGCAATAACGGTACTCAAAGCTCAGCGAGTTCTCAGATATTCAAAGTTTACATCACAAAAGCAAAAACTAATAGTATTGATGTTCTGAATAAACAGAGTATTGGTTCCTTGCAAATGCAAGTATACCCAAACCCAAATAGAGGAAAATTCATAATCAAATACAACTTAGAAAATGCGGAGGCTGTCAAAATCATAATTCAAGATAGTCAAGGAAAGGTATTGGAAGAGATGGTCAGCAAAGGCTTGAAAGGTGAAAATCAAGTCAATCAAAGAATTAAAGGTCTTACAAATGGAGGTATATACTTCATTACCATAAAAACAAATAGTGAAAAAGCTACTCAAAAAATTGTTTTAAACCCATAAGCAAATGAGAAAAACGATCATTGTTTTAATAAGCGTCATTTCTATTGCTCTATTTTATAGTTGCAGTAATAATAGAACTCAAAATGATCACAGTGCTAACGAGGAAGAAATCGCTTTAAATAATGGTGAAAAATGGATAGTTGTTCCTGAAATGATGGCTATTATCAGATCAATGGAGTCAGATGTAAATGCATTTGAAGGCTTAGGAATAACTGAGCATAAAGCTCTGGCAATCAACTTGCAAAATGACATAGACAAACTTACATCCAATTGTACGATGAAGGGGCAAGGTTATGATGAATTACATAAATGGCTTTTACCATACTTAGAAATGGTAGAGGATTACAATAAGGCCGATACTAATGAAGAAGCCTCCCTATTATTCAAAAGAATTAAAGCATCATTCCAAGCAGTTAACAATAATTTTAAATAAACAGTATGAACATAAAACACCTGCACCCCGCTGACAAAGGAGTTTCCGCTAAACCAGCATTCAAAGCGGATAATTGCTCTGCGGTTTCTATTCAAATACTGAAAGGAGATCAGCTAAAAGAACACATCACAAAAACACCTGCCTTTCTGGTATGTATAAGTGGCAGTGTAATTTTTGAAAATGAGGAAGGCTTGACTGAAACGCTTGTCTCAGGAGATTTTATACTTATCGAACCCAACATAAAACATTGGGTAGACGGACTTAAAGACAGTCAACTTTTATTAGTTCGATAATACATCCAAAATATTTGATTTTCTTACGACGGTCGTAGCATTTGAAGATAAAGATTTAATTTCGAAATATTCAATAAACAAAAATTATGAGCAATTCACATTCTGACCTTATTTCCATATATTACAACTCAGACTCTACTAGAGCAAAACAAACTTTAGCCTATGCGACCACTGAGAATATACAAATCCATGAAATAGCTATTCTTAAAACTCCGCTACTAGGCACCAAAATAATTGAATTGGCCAAAAACTTGGGAATTGAAGTTGCGAATTGGTAAATCAGGAGCATCCTAGTTATGCTAAAAAATTTGAAGAACACAATTTTTCTACTGATGATTGGATAAAAATGATACATCATAATCCAGAGATTATGCGTCAACCAATAGCTATAAAAGGCGACAAGACTATGATGATAAGTTCACCGCGGGACATAGAAAAACTGTAGTCTTTCGTATTTATCTAGTTTCTATGCTATATTAGTATTCTCACTTCTTTACTTTTCACTTTATTTGTGAAGTAGCTTCAATGTTTCAATACTATTCAATACAACTAAAACTTCTGATTCTCGGGATCGCTTACAGTATTTTAGGATATATACTCTTCCTAATGTACTCCTCGTCATTCGATATTTCTAATGCTCTTATTTTGCTGTTTGACCTTGTTTTAAGTCTGGATCTTTTACTTTTTCCGTTCTTCTTTTTTCAGGCTTTCAAAAAATACAGAATGCCAAAAGACCATTATAACAAGCGAAAATTTGAAACGCCAAAGTATTTCAAATTGCTTCTGGTGCCTGCTTACCAGATGGTACTGATCAATTCATTCGTACGCTATTTCAATCCAAGAGTTTATATGAAAGGAAAAGATAGAAGCTATCTATCAACCTATTATGAGGAAACAAGAATAGCCGAGACAAGTCATATTTTAGCATTTGTTCCCACGTTTATTCTACAGGTAACTTACCTATTGCAAGGAGAATACCTGCACTTTTTATTTTTAGGGTTATTCAATATTCTGTTCAACATCTACCCTATCTTACTGCAAAGGCAAAACCGTTTTTTAATCGAAAGAAGATTTCCAAACTTATTGGGTATTAACTAGTATTGAGCTCACTGAAATACGGATTGTATTAATAGTAAAATTCTAACGATACTTGTAAAATGAAATATGTTGTAGCACTTTCTGTATTCTTTTGTTTTTGCAATACATCTTCTAGCGTAGACCCTAAAATTCAAAGCGTCGAAGTAGCCGACCTCGTGGAGCATTGGCACAGAAATGCAGCAGCTGCTAACTTAGACGGCTATATTGGCTTCATGGACAGTGCCTGTAACTACATAGGTACAGACGCAACTGAAAACTGGCTGCGTGATGATTTTGCCGATTTTTGCAAACCCTATTTTGATAAAAAGACTACCTGGGATTTTACAACTATAGAAAGAGAAGTACGCATAAATGAGACTAGAAACACTGCTTGGTTTGATGAAATACTCGACACACATATGGGCACATGCCGTGGTTCTGGAGCTTTGGAACTAAAAAATGGTAAATGGAAACTTATGCAGTATGTGCTGAGCGTGGCAATACCCAATGAGAGTATGAATGCAGTGAAAGCAGCCAAATACAAAGCTGACTCGCTCTATATCTACCATCAGATGATAAAACAATAACTCTGACGCTCAAAAACACAAAGCAGACAATAGTTTTATTAATGGTTCGTCAAATTATTCTGAATAAATGTAGCAAGGGTTGTGTGGTAGCCTTACCTTTGAAGTCAATGGAAGTCAAAAACCTAAAATGGGGTCCAAGCGGACCGCGGCCACTACCTCAAGGACACAAGTCTTGGCTTGCTTATTGGGTAAAAAAATACGGTGGTGTTGCAACTGTATGTACAAATAAAAGTTGTAATAACAAGGCTATTGTTGGCGGCCATGTAATGCCTAAAGACGGCAAACGAAGCAATAATTGGTTTATTATTCCGCTATGTGACGATTGTAATTCTCCACATTTCAAACAAGAATTTGAAGTTGAGCAAAGACACATGATTGGCATAAGCATTCAGTTATCGTAACAACTTTTCCCTCCCTGCGGAGTTGAAATTTTGTCTCCTATCTTCGTACTTCTGAAAGACATTCTTCTCATAACACCACCTTTTACTCAGCTAAATACGCCCTACCCGGCTACTTCTTATCTCAAAGGTTTTTTAAATACTAAAAAAATCTCCGCTTTTCAAATGGATCTGGGCATTGAAGTCATATTGGAACTATTTTCTGAGCATGGTCTCAAATCTGCTTTTGCATTTGCTATGGCTAATGAAACTATAGAAAGTGATAATGCTCAACGAATAGCAACTCTGCAAGCGGACTATCTGCGTACAATAAATGCTGTGATTGCTTTTTTGCAAGGGAACAATCCTAGTCTAGCACGCCAGATATGCACCGAAAACTACCTGCCTGAAGCCAGTAGATTTAAGGAATTAGACTATTTGGAATATGCGTTTGGTTCTATGGGAATGGTAGATAAAGCCAAACATCTAGCTACCCTATATATAGAAGACATCACCGATTTCATCAATGAATGCGTAGACCCAGAGTTTGGTGTGAGTAGATATGCTGAGCAGCTCGGTAAGAGTGCAAACTCGTTTGACGAGCTGCACGAAGAACTCAGCTACGAGCATTCATATATTGACAACATTGTACTAACCATTCTAGAAGAGAAACTCGCTGAGCAGCAACCCAAACTAGTCTGTCTCTCCGCTCCTTTTCCGGGGAATCTATTCAGTGCTTTCCGTTGTGCCCAGTATGTCAAAGATCATTACCCAGCTATCAAAGTAGCTCTAGGTGGCGGCTTTGCCAATACAGAACTGCGTTGTGTGAATGACCCTAGAGTATTTGACTTTCTAGACTTCATAACGTTAGATGACGGTGAATTACCCATAGAGTTGCTTCACGAATTTGCTACTTCTGACAAGGCAAGCAAAGACTTCCTTTTTAAACGTACTTTTCTAAAGGAAGATGGGGAAGTCACATATAACAACTTCTCGATAAGACAAGATTATAAGCAATCAGACTTGGGCACGCCAGACTACTCTGACCTACTGCTTGATAAATATATCAGCGTAATAGAAGTAGCCAATCCTATGCACAGTCTATGGAGCGATGGCCGATGGAATAAACTCACTATGGCTCACGGATGCTACTGGGGCAAATGTACGTTTTGCGATATATCGCTGGACTATATAGGCAGTTATGAACCTATAGCCGCAAGTATATTGGTAGATAGAATGGAAGAAATCATAGCTCAAACCAATGAGCGTGGTTTCCACTTTGTAGATGAAGCCGCACCACCTGCTCTAATGCGTGAGCTGGCTCTTGAAATACTCAAGAGGAAAATAGACGTGACGTGGTGGACGAATATTCGCTTCGAAAAAAGTTTCACCAATGACCTCTGCCAACTACTAAAAGCAAGTGGATGCATAGCTGTGTCTGGCGGACTCGAAGTAGCCTCAGACCGCTTGCTCAAGCTCATAGACAAAGGTGTCACGATAGAGCAAGTAGCACTAGTGACAAGACACTTTACCGATTGCGGCATAATGGTGCACTCCTACCTAATGTACGGCTACCCTACGCAGACCATACAGGAAACTATAGATAGCTTGGAGCTGGTTCGTCAACTCTTCCAGGCCGAAGTCATCCAATCGGGTTTTTGGCATCAGTTTGCACTCACTGCTCACAGCCCAGTGGGCCTAGACCCGGATGCATATGGCATTACTCCCCATTTAGAGAAAATAACCTTTGCTAATAACGATGTGCAGTTTTCAGACAGTACAGGAATCGATCACAGCCAGTTTAGCTTCGGGCTAAAGAAATCACTTTACAACTTTATGCACGGCATCTGTTTTGATACACCGCTGCAAGATTGGTTTGATTTTGATGTACCCATCACTACTGTAAGGCCTGAATACATAGCAAATTGCTTAGACTCTGAATCTACTAACCTACCAAGGGGTACAGACAAACTTGTTTGGATAAACGCACTACCTACCGTAATCCAAGAGGAAGATTTTGTCACAATCGCCTTTCACTCCAAAAAAGCATCTGACTCAATAGAGCTGGACACAGACCTCGGTCTTTGGATAGCTACGTGGTTAGAGAGAATGCATTACTCTACTGAAGATACCGTTACTTTTAAGCAGCTTAAAACTTCCTTCGAACAAGACTACGACGACATAAAAACACTTTGGTATAGTGAAATAATAGATGTGGCTAAGGAGTTTGGATTGTTGGTGTTGTAGAATATCAATCCTCATTTCAGAGAAAAATTTTAATCAATACTTCTATGAACTGATAGAGCATATAGCGACAAGCTAGTCCCTTTCTGAATGGTCTGCAATTATCCTGACCTTACTCCACCCAGTCCGCTATGAACATATTGGTTTCGTGAGTACCGCCATTGTTTCTATTGCTAGAAAATACCAATTTGGTACCGTCAGGTGAGAACATTGGAAAACTGTCGAACACGCTATCAAAAGTCACTTGTTCTAGTCCGCTTCCGTCTAGATTCATCATAAATAAATTAAACTGTGGTCTACCTCCTTTTGTGCTTTTGTGATTGCTACAAAAAATAACTCTCTCCCCGCTTGGGTGAAAAAATGGTGCCCAATTGGCATTTCCTAAATCAGTTATTTTCTTCAAATCAGAACCATCTACATTACAAACATAGAGTTCCATTTCTGTAGGTTGCACGAGGTTTTGAGCAAGCAATTCTTTGTATTCCTTAACGTCTTCTTCAGAAGTAGGTCTACTGGATCTGAATATTAGCTTAGTACCGTCTGGAGAGAAAAATGCTCCTCCATCATAACCCAGCTCATTTGTCACTTGCTGCACATTACTCCCATCTATATCCATCGTAAAAAGTTCTAGGTCTCCTGTGCGTGTGCTGGTAAACACAATTTTATCTCCTTTGGGACTTACCGTAGCTTCAGCATCATACCCATCCCTATCGGTCATCTTCTTGACCATATTACCTTCTAGGTCTGCTATATATATATCAAAATCGGAATAAATAGGCCAGACATATTTAGGACCATGCGGTGGCTCTGGAGGACATGCATCTCCTCCTTCGTGTGTACTTGCATAGATTATTGTGCTATCTCCTGGCATAAAATAGCTACACGTAGTTCTTCCTTTTCCGTTACTTATGCGCTGAGGTATTTCGGTCTCCCAAGTTTGATTTATATCTGTAATATATATTTGGTCGCAGGGTGCATTCCAAGCAGGGTTTTTAGTTTGAAACACCAACTTATCTCCTGCAAATGAGAAGTAGGCTTCAGCATTGTCACCACCAAATGTGATTTGCTTGATGTTGGCCAGATGTTTTTCGCCTTCATAGTGCAAAGAGTCTACCCACTCTGTAGCTCCATCTGTATAACTGTGTTTTTGAGATTTTTTGCATCCAAAGGCTAGGATGACAATCATAAGAAGTATACTATTCTTCATTTCTGTGTTATAAGTTTATACTGCAATATTAAAGTAATTGATACTCAAAAGTAGTATGACCCGATTGACCTGCAGCATTGTAGAAGTTTACGAAACGAAGCTTGCACTTGAAACCTGCATTGGTAGATATAAGGTAGGTTTTATCTCCCACTATCTCGTAGGCGTTTTTAGATCTATTGAAATTTTTCCAATCCCAACCGATTACGTCTTTTTCTGGCATAAGTCTAATGATGTCAAAATTCTCGCCTTTCACTTCTTCAAAAGGCGTGTCTACCTCGTAACTTAATGTTTTGCCCTGAATGGCTCCGTATATCAAGTAATCCTGAGTTATATTATCAATTGTCACAAGATCGGTATACTTACCAAAAGCAATATCATACTCATTTTCAGTAGGCAAGTCAAGTGTTTCCTTTTTTCTTATGTTGTAGTAGAAAGAAGCCTTAACTAATTCCTCAAAAACCTCATAGTCTGAGCCAATAGCATTTTGCCATATTTTTATACCGCTGTTGGTACGCTCAAAACGAACGGATGTCAAACCTATCGACTTAAACTCATTATCCAAACCAAAATCTACAACATAAATTTGATCTTCAGCAAGTTCCCACTGAGTCATACTCTCATATACATCATAGGTCAAATTTCTAAAATCTAAACCAATCGTATCTTCTAGCTTATCCCACGTATCATTAAATTTTGCGACACGCATACTACGGAAGTAGTTCAATCGTATAACATCTTCATCTATGTAAAAGTCCCATTCCATGGGACTTGCTTCTGCTACTACTTCTGCATTATCTATAGAATAAAAAGCAACTTTGTTCTTATACTCACCTGCATCTAATTCTACAGACTTACCTATACGTAGGGTGGGTTCTACTGCATCTTCCTTTGGAAAACAAGCAGCCAATAGCATTAAAGATAGGTAACTAATCTTTATTAAATAGTTCATAGCGTACATTTAAAAAATAGGTTCTTCCTGGGCTCACTGAGATAAAACTGGTGCTTGGTGTATGTGCTCCTAATTCAGTTGTATTTGCGTTGATATTGATCACACCTAGTATATTTCTAGCTCCGATGGTTACCTTTACTTTTTTATTATTAAAACCTTTATTCAGAGTAAAATCGAACATAGAATATGCATCTTGCTCTTGTACATTTACATTGGCACTATCTGTATTGCTAAACACTCTCGCTACTTCACCAAAGTAGTTGAAAAACAGATTGGCAGATAGGTCCTGCTTTTTCCATACATATGTAGGATTTAGGACCACTTGTGGCGAGAAGAAAAACTCCTTTTTGCTCCCCTCTACCCCATTGTAAACTCCTGTGTAATTGAATGTTGCGTTTATCCCAAAATCCTTATGTAATATCTTCTGGCTGATATCTCCACCGATAGAGTGGTACTTGCCAATATTGCCATACTTGGCTTGTATAGGACCTGTTACGATAAGTTCAATCTTATTATCTATGTTATTGTAAAATCCATCAATCGCAGTACTCATTTGAGTTTTTACTGTTGTATAAAACTTCACATAACTTGCTGTTAATGAGTGTGAAGTCTCAGACCTAAGCGTGCTATCTCCAAACACCTCATGACGACTATCATTGAAATCTAGGTACAATTCTTTGAGCGATGGGGCTCGGAAACCTTTTCCGTAGGCAAGTTTTATTATTTGAGACTTAGGGAGATTAAACCTGGTCTGTAAAGAGTACAGTACTGACGATTCAAAAGCTGAATTATACGCATATCTTACTCCTCCTCTCACAAGAGCATAGGCCGTGATTTGTTTCTCTGCACTGGCAAATAACGCTGCGTCTAGCTGCTCTTGTCTGTCGTTTTTAATGCGGTTTCCTGTTCCTATTTCGTAGTTACCATCGAAACCAATAAGTGTCTCTATCCCTCTAGTCTTCCCTTTATCCAAACCATAAATTGCTTTAAATACAGAAGCATTAAAAGTCTGGGTGTCTTGCTCCTCTTTACCCAACACTAAAACATCTTCAAGATTTACTAAATCGCGGTAGTATTTGTTCTTTATTCTGTTAAAATTATTGTTTCCAATAATCATTTGGATACTCGACTTCCCTATCTTGTTATTGTAACTCAGGCTATTGTCAAATCGCTGGTTGGTATAATGCTGATCTACTGCTGCTTCTTTGTACGGCAATAGGGGTGCTCCTCTATCGAGTAAATTTGAACGCAATAATTCACTACGTACATTTATAGTAGCATTATTGTGTATGTAGCTATACTGTAGTCTACACGTATATTGTTCTTTCGGTATCCAATCAAATGTGCGATCTACATCCTTAGCACTCCATCCAGTGAACATCGTCCTGCCACCACTTAAGGTGAAATAATGATTCTTAACAGACTTAGATGCCGTACCTGTAAGTGAATACTGCCCATCGGTCTCGTAATTGGCATTAAGATTGAAGCGAGGTTTTGTATTTGTGTTATTGGTAACAATATTGATAGTTCCTGCAAGAGCATTACTCCCATATATTACAGACATTGGGCCTTTGATTATTTCTATCTGCTTGGCATTTTCTAGATTAAACTGCTCTAGGTCTAGCTGATTAAACAAGCGACCGATTACTGGCACACCGTCAATCAATAGTTTTACATTATCCCCTCCTATGCCCATCATTGTAATTCCGGATGAGCCAATGGCATTATCACGGCTCATACGTATATTATTCTCAAAAGACAATGCATCTCTGAGGTCTACAGCTCCTAGTTCCTCGATCTTCTTTGCAGAGATTTTAGAGATATTGAGTACTGTATTGTTTAAGTTTTTATTGGAGTGAATATCTGTGACGATCGTCTCCTTCAATATATAGACAGAATCTTGTTTAACTAAGAGAGTATCACTAGTCGCTACAGTAGTTTGTCCCCACGAGGCCGCAGAGACAAACATCATTCCTATTAATATGTATAAGCTCTTATTCAAAGATTACTCTTTGTGTATTGCTAGTTGCAGAAGTACTTAGTTGAAGGAAGTAGATTCCTTTAGCAAAATCTGAAGTCACTAGTTGCGTATTGGCTAATGCCGCTATTGATTCTGTAGCCATGACAGCACCGTGCATATTTATTAATTTCACAGTCAACTCCTCTTTTTCTTCATTTGCAATAGTCAACAAGCCATTGGAAGGGTTAGGATATACCTGTGTATTTAGCTTCTGAATATTGTTTGTACTCAAGACTCCTTCTTTTAGTTGTTTAGTATTGAAAAAGAAGTTTCCTGAACCTAGAGTGTACTTGGTAAACCATATTTTATACATAGCACCATTTTCGGTAGATACAAAATAGGCAAGGTCAGGAGTTATATCATATTTATAATTATCTCGATCAAATGCCTTCCAATCGTACCCTATTTCAGTGATGTTAGTGCTCCAGCTTAAATTAGTAGTGTCATCGCTTGTAACATCACCACTTCTTTCTGCTACTCTACAATTTACGTTTAGCTTCACACCAGATACTAACATGTCTCTTGAAGCTGGACCTTGTATTACCGTAGTTATGTACTTAGTGAACAATATATCCCAGTCTTTTCGTTCAGGATTAGTAGTAACAAAGTCTCCTGTCAACAGATCCAATAACCCGAAGTTTTTCGCCGCGTTGGCACTTTTCGAAAACGAGTGATTTTTAAGATCTGATCCATCCAATTTGGCTGTTTTGAATGTGTAATCACCTGATGGACTTAGTTTTTCCACTACCATTTTCAGGTAAAACCCTTCAGCTGTGCGAATAATGAAAATACGATTTCCAACAATGTCGTGCGTATTCATATTGTAGACACCCCACCCATAGTCTGGATGACTAGTTCCTTGGTTGCTAAAAGCACCTTCATCCCAAGTCGATTGTGAATTGTATAGATTATCCCAAGACATTCCGTTTGTATCTAATGTTTCCCACTCATTGATATCCATGCTGTATAAAAAGAGTTCAACCCCAACCATTTCATTTATAATAATACTTGCTCCTCGAGGGTTTGTGGTCAAACCTATATCCCAAGAAGTTCTTGTAACAGATGTTTTGGTTTGTGTTTCAAAATCGTAGTACACCTCTAACGCACCACTTGCTGGTATTATAGAATCTGATGTTTGAGCAAAAGCTGAAAAAGATAGGATTAAGAAAAGGCTTGTAATAATTTTATTCATTTTATTTGTTTTTGTGAAGTGCAAATGTGAACCCACTCGCTACGACAAAATAACCGATAGCGAAATAAAAATACCCAAAAACGAAAATACCGTATGACTATTGTCATTTTAAAAAATGCTCTAAATCAGTACATTATGAAATGAAAGCAAAATACACTTATTTTTGTTTTACAATAAATAGCCCAAAAATGCCAATATCCAATCAGAGCATCGATCTTAATATTTTGAATGTCAGCTCCTCACCTACTGCTTTTCAGTTTACCAATGGTTCTATATGCTTATTCATCACAGATAAAAAAGGAGTAGAAATGCCAATGGGACAAAGGAGCATTCCTCTGCCTCCGCATTCAGTTTATTTATTTTATGATCAAAACAGAAGCTTTGACCTATCCTTTGTCACAGAGCAAAGTGCAAATCTGTATGTCATACGATTATCCATCGACACCCTTCACGGTATTATAGCTCATGGCACCGACGAGTTGAATTTTTCTCAGGCAGCTATTTTTGAAAAGGAACAGTACCACCACTTTCAGCCAGCTACCACTGATATAAGAAGGTGTATTCATGAAATAGCCGAGAACTTTGATAATCTTCTACTTCGCGAGGCTAAAAAATACGCCATATTGGACGATTATTTCAATAATAGTAATAGGAAAATGGCGTATCAATGTCCATTTCTGAACCAGAAAGAAAACGTAACAAAAGTAAGAGACGCTAAAGAATTCTTAATAAAGGACCTTCACAATGCTCCTACAATAAAGGAACTTGCCAAAGAAGTAGCACTCAATGAGCATAATCTAAAAACGGGCTTTAAAGAAATATATGGCAAAACAATACACAGCTACCTCAAAGATTATAAAATGAGCAAAGCACACGAGCTCATTATGAAGAGAGAGTTTCAAATAGCAGAAATAGCAGACCAACTGGGCTATACTAATGTGAGTCATTTTATTGACGCTTTCAAAAAGAAGTACGGCGTCACTCCCAAGAAGTTTGAGATGAGTCTGGGGTAATTTATCTATTCAGAAATTGATAAACTAGTCTCAAAACTTACCTTTTCCCCTGAATGCCAACTACAGCCCAAGAAGCCGTAAAACCGATAAAAAGCGGCGATAATGTCTTTGTACATTCAGCTGCTGCCATACCGCGGCACCTTATAGCTGCTATGACAGAGCGTCATTCTGAGGTGCGTGGAGTCAATATATATATCAGATACACACTGAAGGTTATGCTCCATATTCGCACATAGATTATCGAGATTCGTTTACCATTAAAGCATTCTTCGTAGGAGCTAGCACACGCAAAGTAATACAAACGGACAGGGGGTAGTTATATACCTATTTTTCTTAGTGAAATACCTGATTTATTTCGCAAAGGAAACATCCCTATTGACGTAGCTCTCATCACCGTATCTCCGCCCGATAAGTAAGGCTTTTGTTCACTGGGTACTTCTGTAGATATTTCTCTAGCTGCTACCCAATGTGCCAAAATAGTCATCGCTCAGCTCAACGAAAATATGCCTCGCACACAAGGAGATGGTATCATACATATTGATGATATTGATTTTAAAGTAGAATACAATGAAGCTATTCCTGAGATCGACGACCCTATATTGACACCCACACAA
The DNA here is from genome assembly GCA_028339355.1 of Bacteroidia bacterium. GTDB lineage: Bacteria > Bacteroidota > Bacteroidia > NS11-12g > UBA9320 > UBA9320. The sequence goes on along the minus strand of JAOLBX010000007.1, from coordinate 41,143 downwards.
GAAGACATTAGAAAGCATATTGCAGGGCTAATCGAGGATGGGTCTAACCTGCAAATGGGCATAGGGGCCATACCTAATGCGGTACTTTCTTTTTTGAGCAATCACAAAAATCTTGGTATACATTCTGAGATGTTTTCAAACGGCCTCATTCCGCTTATAGAGAAAGGGATAGTAAACGGTTCGCTGAAACATTCACATCCTGGAAAGGTTGTGTCTTCTTTTGTAATTGGCAATAGAGAACTGTATGACTTCTTGGACGAGAATCCAGAAATCGCGATGCTGGATTATGCCGTAGAACTCACTGAAAATAGTTGCGTCGATACTTCTACTTGCGTTTCTATTAGAACATTAAATATTGAAAACATTTCTTTATCGGACCACATCTCTGTTTTCCCAAACCCAACTCAAGGAATTCTTTCTATAGAATTCAACGAACCAGTTGGATCGATATCGTTACGATTACTATCCATTTCTGGACAAGTTATACGACATTAAACTTTTAAGCCGTTAGAGTCGTGTAAATTTGAAATAACCGAACCTGCAGGAACATACTTTCTAGAAATGACCGATGAGCTCAGGAATAAAACCACCATTCGGATCATCAAACACTAAAAGAGGTCGTATGCATAAAGTTGGAACCCTACTCCAGCAGTAACAAGCTTAAGCAGTTCTCATCTTTATCTTTCTTATGCCCGTAAACTTATACCCATATTTTTAAACCTTATAGCCAAAAATGTCAGTTTGCTTTTACTTTGCCGTAGTATAAATCAAAACAAATAGAATGGAAAAAGTAGAATGCTTAATCATAGGCTCCGGACCAGCAGGGTATACCGCAGCTATATATGCAGCTCGTGCAGACATGAAACCTGTAGTATATGAGGGACTTCAACCAGGTGGTCAGTTAACCATCACTACAGATGTAGAAAACTACCCCGGATATCCAGATGGTATAATGGGTCCTGAAATGATGGAAAATTTCAAAAAGCAAGCTGTTCGTTTAGGTACAGATGTTCGTTTTGGGATGGTTACTTCGGTAAAATTTGATAGCAACGGCGGAAATCACTTTGCTACTGTAGATGGCAAAACAGAAATAGAAGCAGAAACTGTTATTATAAGTACAGGAGCCAGTGCTAAGTGGCTAGGTATACCAAGTGAGCAAAGACTAAACGGTAGTGGAGTAAGTGCTTGTGCAGTATGCGATGGGTTTTTCTACAGAGGACATGATGTAGCAATAGTGGGTGCTGGAGATACTGCTGCTGAAGAGGCTAGTTACCTTTCAAAAATATGCAAGAAAGTATATATGCTCGTACGTAAAGGTGAGATGCGTGCTTCTAAAGCAATGCAACATAGAGTAAATAGCCTTGAGAATGTAGAAGTTCTGTATAATACTGAAACAGATGAAATTCTAGGTGAAAATGCTGTAGAAGCTGTTCGTGTGGTAAATAATGTTACTGGTGAAAAGAAAGAAATTCCTATTCACGGATTCTTTGTTGCAATAGGCCACAAGCCAAACACAGACATTTTTAAAGAATACCTTAAAATGAACGATGCTGGATACATCATAACACATCCAGATAGTACTAAAACTGATATTCCAGGTGTATTTGTGAGTGGAGATGCTCAAGATTTCACCTATAGACAAGCTGTAACAGCAGCAGGTACTGGTTGTATGGCTGCCTTAGATGCAGAAAGGTATTTAAGTGCTAGAGGAATGTAAAATCACATTAACAGTATAATCTTGCTTTCTCTTTATCAATTTAAATCAGATAAATGGAAGTTTTGAGATCATTTCTGAGCAAAGTTGAAGGCTTTCTGTGCACTCATTTAGTCATAAATGGGTCACAGAAAGCTTTTTTTTATTTATGACAATCACTCTAAAACCTTTTTTTGTAGGGTTTTATACTCAAAAACCAGCTTGTAGAATAGAATGTGGGTAACCACACGGTGCTAACCAATTTATTTTGGTATTACCATTGCAGTATAAATTAAGATAATGCGACCGACAAATTTATATAAATATCCTTCTAAATAGGTCGCACTCTAAAAAAAAGCAAAAAAAAATTCTTATGAAAAATTTGAGCAGACACATAATCGTGGGTGCACTATTGATTGCTTCGATGGTTGATACCAGTTTTGTGAACAGGCAAAACACGAAAAAGAATGGAGCAAAGGTTGCAGCTATAGAAGCTAAAGCCGAAAAACAAAAAGCAGTAAAATCTAAATCTGTCTTTGAAGTAGCAGACTCTATCTGCCAAGAAGCCGGCGTTCCTTTTGAATTAGTAAAAGAAATAGGCGAAAATGAAAGCGGATGGAGGTATGTGAGCAACACGAACGGAGGCACAGACCACGGTGATTTACAAGTAATAGATCAGACCTACTGGTACTGGTACGACAAGTTAGACCTCAAGGGAGGTAAAACACGCAGAAACTACCTTAAAGTGGCTATATACTATCTGAAGAGCGAGCATAATAAATACGACTCTTGGAAAAAAGCAAGATTTGCATACGGCAGAGGTAGATGGAGAGACGAGAGCACATGGACAGCTCTAGAAACGAAATTTATGAATAAAATTGATTGGACTAAGTACGATTAAAAAGTATTAGCCAAAAAAATGAGCAGTTACCTGCTTTAAAAGAATAAAAAAGGGAGTGGTTTTCACTCCTTTTTTTATGTTCTGATGTGCGATAGTAATAAGCAGTAACCAATGATGAGCAAGATCTCTATATGCTTTAAAAACATTTTTTTGATCATAAATATGTCCAGGCTCTGAGCTCACTCCATTAAGTTCAAAAATCTTTATATTCTTCCCTGCCTGCAAATCGTTGTAGCTTGGCACTTTCAAGTCGTACCTGCCATAGTAAACTCCTTGTACTTTGGAGCTCAGCTCCGTAAACACCTCATTCAATCGTTTACTCAAGTTTTCATTTGCGTCTATGAATCGAGTTCCTTTCACGTGATTGCCAATACGATGAACTGTATAGATTGTATTTTTAGTAGGTACTATTTCTAATCGCTCAGGGTAATCCCTCTTTAAGGAGTTGTAATACACTCTATGTCTAGCATGTTTTTTTATAAGATCCCCTGCCCTACTGACACCATCTCCAACAACACTCAAAAACTCTTTTTCACTGAGAGAAGTCACTATACCTTCAGTTTTATTTGGCTCTCTTGCATAGAGCACTCCTAGTTCGAGCGAATAATCAATATACTCTTGAATTAAAAAATCAGTCTCTGAGTAATCCACTATCTCCTGACTGCTGTATACCAACACTACACCATCGCCACGTTCGCCTACATTTGGTTTGAGCACAACTGGAAATAACAAACTATGTTTAGCTAGTAAATTTTCGATTTCGTCTAGATGGTGATTTTTGGTGATATGAATACTTTTAACCGTATATTCCTTAGGTATTAAATCTAGAATCTCATCTTTATGCTCCCCAAAAAATCCACCCATATCTATGCCAGGGTTAGCTGCAGTGAAATATAATAACCTTCGTGTTTTCAAAACACCAAAAAAGTAAATTGGAATTAGCGGGGCATAAATCAGATACCAAGGCCAAAATTCATAACGAGTTATCTTATATTTAAAATTGCTGAATCTATTCAAATGAAGGCAGCTATATACGCATAATGCGAAGATAATAACGAACTGCCTATCAAAAACTTACACTCCATAATAATTATAATTATTTTTGTACCATAAACAATAAGCAATGCCGGACAATAGGAATACAAATAGCGACACAAACGATACAAAATATAAAGCCTTACCCATCTTTATTCTATTATTCTTGGCATCACTTGCTCTCAGTGCATTTTTGTTCTTTAAGTATGTTAAAAATGCTAGTCAAATAGAGCAGAAAAATGAAGAGTTAACCCTTGCGTATCAGACACTAAATTTGAAAGCAGACTCACTGCAATTAGAATTAAATTTTGCTCTTCAACAGCTTCAGGACAAAATAAATGAAAACTTAGCACAGATAGATTTGAAAGATGATCTAAGAAAGCAGCTAGAGGCTAAAAAAAGTGCACTATCTACAGCATATAGAAGAATAAGAAGACTTATAGCACAAGGTGGTAACGGCTCCAGCTCAGGTGGCAGTTCTAAAAGTTTGCTTGCTGCTAAAAATGAAATCACTGTATTGAAACAGAAAAATACCGAGTACATAGCTAAAGTAGAACGAGCACAAAAAGAATATGTGCTTGCTAAAAATCTTGCAGACCAAAACGGTTCCCTAGCCTCCAAGTTTATGGATAAAAGCGATAGTTTACATTCAATAAACACTGTTTTAGAAACGAAACTAGCCGGAGCTAGTGTACTATCTATAGCAGGACTATCCATACAACCAATTCGTGAGAGAAAAGGCAAACAAGAAATTATAGAAAAAGCAAATAAGGTTGAACGTATAAAGTTAAACTTCTCTGTGCTCGCATCTGAACTTACAACTAAGGAAAAGAAAGAGTTGACCATACGAATTATAGAGCCAAGTGGTGCCGTACTGACAGAGGATACGGATAAGCTGACAGATAGCGATGAATTATACTCACTTTTGGAATCATTGACTTATGACGGCACAGAAAAAGGCGTGACTTTCTATTATGACCAAGAAGCTGCTTACAAAAAAGGCAAACACCGTGTAGAGATCTATCACGATGATAAGCTACTAGATAGAGGTAGTTTCTCTCTACGATAAATCTATTTCCACCTGATTTTCAAGCAAATAATCTAGATTTTCTCTTTTGCGTATTAGGTGAGATTTGCCTTTGTAAATCATAACCTCAGCGGGTCGTAGCCTTGAGTTATAGTTACTACTCATGCTGAATCCGTATGCTCCCGCATTGCAGATAGCAAGTATATCACCCACTCTCACTTCGTTTAGCTTTCTATCATACCCAAAAGTATCTGACTCACAGATATACCCTACCACAGAGTATATACGTTCGGTACCTGCCGGATTGGAAATGTTTAATATGTTGTGATATGCATCATACATCATAGGACGCAACAAGTGATTTTGACCAGAATTGACCCCAGCAAAAACCGTAGATGTAGTTTGTTTAACTACATTGACATCTGCGAGCAGATAACCTGCGTTACTTACCAAATATTTCCCCGGTTCAAACCAAAGTTGCAAATCCTTACCATATTCCGCACAAAAAGTTTTGAAACTCTCTACGATTTGAGCACCAATGTCATTTACATCCGTAGTGACATCACCTTCCCTGTATTTCACCTTGAAACCACTTCCAAAGTCCATAAACTCTAGATTATCAAACGACCTAGCTGCTTCATACAATAATTTAGCCCCTCGTAAAAACACCTCAGCATCTAGTATATCACTACCGGTGTGCATATGTAGCCCGTTTACTCTGATACCGTAGCTGTCTACTATTCTTTTGATATGAGGCACTTGATAAATGCTGATACCAAACTTTGAATCTATGTGACCTACAGAGATATGACTATTACCTCCGGCCATAATATGAGGATTAAGGCGTATACAACACGGCACTTTATTGCCAAATTCATTACCAAAGCGTTCTAAAGTACTTAGTTCATCTATATTGATAACTAATCCTAATTCAACAGCCTCCTTTATTTCTGAAAAACCTATACTGTTTGGCGTAAACAAGATTTCTGAAGGTTCATAACCAGCTCTCAACCCTATCATTGCTTCTTCTATAGACACCGTATCGAGTCCTGCCCCTTCCTTACGGAGGAGCTTTAACACATTAATATTGGTCAATGCCTTACACGCATACTTCAGATGTACGTCTAAACCTTTAAAAGCGTTTTTCAGCTCATGATAGTTAGCTACGATTTGGTCTGCGTCGTAAACATAAACGGGTGAGTCAAATTCTCTTGCTACATCTAGCAAGCTAACTCCTCCCAAGGTATAACCTTGTTTGGTTAATTTCATTGATTAATAATTATTACTTAGGTAAACTATTTTGAAACTGCTCATATCTGCCGACAAAGGTTTGGCCAACCTTGCCTCCTAAACTTTCCCAATGGGCTATGATAGCCTCTACTCTGTTGTCTGGATTGGGGTGTGTACTCAAAAACTCAGGACCACTTGAACCACCACTATCACTTATTTTTTCAAAAAAGCGAGCTGCACCTCTTCCGTCATAAGCTGTAGGATAAAGATACTCTACACTGCGCATATCAGACTCCGACTCATTGCCTCTTCCATATTTAAGACCCAATAGCCCTTGAGTAACCTGAGCCAAGGCTCCTTTGTTCTCTCCAAGCAAAACACTGAATAGTACATCTATACCATACTGCTGTGTGAGAGCCGCTGTAGAATGTCGCTCATCTGCATGGGCTATCTCATGTCCCAGGACTCCAGCAAACTGATCTTCAGAATCCAAATACTTTATAATACCGGTATACACGTATATGTATCCACCCGGAGTACAAAATGCATTAAGTGTACTATCGTCATTGATAATTCTAAGTCTCCACGAGAAATCATCTTTGTGCACTACTTTACCTGAGTTTAGTATACTATCTCTAATGGCGTATAGATATGTATAAGCTTCTGGATACTGAGCACTATCTAGCACAGGATAAGTAGCAGGATCAGCATCTATCTCCCCAGCTACTTGAGCTCCAAAGGTTTTGTCATCTTCTAATGAAAAGAAATTGATTCCTCCTCCACCAGCTTTGTCTTTACAAGCAGAAAAAGTGGTAAGTATCAGTACCAATATTCCCCAAAATGCTGTTCTTATTTTTTTATTCATTCAACGTATATGTTCTCTTAAAATGGAAAACCAATGGCAAAATTAATCGCAGTATTGTCTTTAATCCATTTTGACTCTAAAAAATCTTTTATCACCCAGCGATCACCATCTAACATAGATGGATCATGCACGGCTATACCCCAGTCCGTTCTGAATACTATATAGGTTAAATCAAAGCGAAGACCTAATCCAGTATTCAGAGCAATTTCTTTATAAAATCGGTCTATATTAAACTCTGCATTCTTATAATTAACATCTTCTCTGAAATTCCAAATATTTCCTACATCCATAAATATAGCTCCGTCTAAATACTTATCAATAATATCAAAGCGATATTCTGCATTGGCTTGCAGCATCAATTCACCTGTTTTTTCGATGCTTATCGTATTTGCAGAATCGCTATAACTTCCTGGCCCTACGGTTCTAGGCCTCCACGCTCGAAGACTATTTCCTCCTCCTACAAAAAATCTACGTTCGAATGGTAAAAACCTTGTGTTACCATAGGGTAATCCTGCTCCAAAATAACCGCGATATGCAAAAGAATTATTCTCGTCAATAATTTTGGTATATACTACATCTATATCTGACCTAGCGTATTGAGAATATTTTACATTAAATATTTCTTTATTAATTCCCGTCTGGTCTGTAAACAACCTAAAATAAAGAGATGTAAGATTTCCAGAAAGTTCTAGAGCATTGGAGCGTATCTTCCAGTATTCATACTGATTTAGGTCTAAATTACTCCAGTAAATAGATGCTGTAGGTCCAGCAATCAAATTATCTGTGAGTAATTGAGTGGTATAATATCTTGTTGCAGGGTCCAAACTACCTAAAAATGACTTTTCAATATCCGCCTTGTTAACACTAAGTCTTAGTGGAGTAATACCAAAAGATGTTCTACCTTTTGAAAAGGCATAGGTAAAACTCAATGGCGTTACTTTTCTTGTAAAATTTACATTTCGATCATATAAAAATGATGCATTTAGTTTAGTACTCTTTTTCACAAACACCTCACTAAAACTCTGTTTCTCCAAAAAGATAAGTGATGGAATTACTAGCTCAGCATTAGCACTCTGCCTAAAACTGTTGTTTGCGTTTTGGTCATCTCCTTTCAGCTGCATCTCCAATGCTGTAAGTGAACTAATGCTAAAAATTTCTGCACCACCGAAAACGTTTCTATTATTCAGTGTAAAAATGTTTGCAATACCAAAGCTTTGCTCTTCTCCAAAAATATTTCCAGAACCTGTCTCTACTCCTTTTCCCTGATCCGTTAATATGGTTTGCGGCTCCCAAGTAAAATCATGCTTTGGAGCTGTTTGAAGTATTATCTCAGCATCTAGACTATTGAGACTATCTGTAGCAGAAGGCGAAAACCGAATTGTCACAAAATTGAAAAGTCCCATGGACAGCAAATTGGAATATGTTTTCTGCACCAAACTGGCATCGTACAACTCATTTGGTCGTATGATTATATTCTTGGAGAGTACAATTGGTTTTATGTAATAGCTACCTTCTATAAAATGGATTCCCTTATAGAGTAGAGGAGTTCTCTTTGACGTATCACCTATTAATACCGTTATCTTTCGTATAACCTGCTGACGATGAGGCACAAATTTTTTGCCGTTTCTAATATTCACCACTACATCTGCCTTTCGTTTTACTTGATTTGTATCTATCTGAAAATCAATAAACGAAGTGTTGAAATAGTAAAAACCATTATTTCTAAGAAGCTCAGTTATTCTATTCCTCTCTGCCTCTATCCTATCAAACTTTATTCGTTGCCCTACTTTCATTTTTTGCAATGAAGCTGTCTTCTTTAGCAATTTGTCAATGTCTGCAGAGGTTACATTATACTCGAGTGAACTAATAGTATGATAGTCAAACAGAGAAACTTTGTATGTGACACAAGCACGCTTTTTTAACAACGTCTTTGGTGTGACAGTGTAATTCACATCATTGTTCAAGAAGCCTTTGCTGAAATAGTAATCAGAAAGCTTTTGAGAGGATAAATCCATTTTCGAGGAATCCACTAGCACAGGAGCCTCTCCTACTTTTTCCGCCAATCGTCTAAGTCTAGGCTGTTTTTTTCTTATCCCTAGTCCCTTATTGCCATACTGATACGCCCAAAGGTGAAACTTGATAAAACCAAGAAGTTCTCTATTAGGTTTTTGACGCATATTCGATTTTTCGTCAGATAAGTCTACACCCTTAGCATCACCACGTTCTATTTTATTTTTCACAAGCAATTGCTTACCTTCAGGAACTACTTGTGTAATATTACAAGCAGAGAGACTTCCTAGAAGCAGAAGTATGAGACAATATTTTAGTTTTGCAATCAAATTTATAATCCAGTGCCAAGTAAAGTTAAATTAAAACAATACCAACAGCTAGGTTCAAAAAAGTTCCGACAAAAGTATGGTCTATTTGTGGTTGAAGGATTAAAATCTGTAAACGAATTAGCCAATAGCGATTGGCCTATGGAGTGTATACTGTGCACTCATGCATTTTTGGAAAGATACGGAGAGCAGATAGAATTCGAATTTGACCTTGTGAGCACAGACGAATTTGCGGCTACTTCTACACTGGCCAACCCACAAGAAGTTCTCGCTATAGCACAAATACATCAGACTGATAAACCCATATCTGAATGGCAAATAGCACTAGACGGCATCAATGACCCTGGCAACTTAGGCACTATCATTCGTATAGCGGATTGGTACGGCATTAATACTATCTACTGTAGTGCAAACACTGTAGATCTTTACAATAGCAAAGTAATACAGTCCACTATGGGTTCTTTTCTCAGAGTAAATGTGGTCTCAGGGGACTTACCCGAACTGCTAAAAGACAAACATGTCTATGCGACTCTTTTGGATGGAGAAAACATACGAACAATACCAAGTCCAAAAGCTGGCGTCCTCTTAATAGGCAATGAAGCCAATGGTATAAATGATGAGACTTTGAAAAACATAACTTACACTCCCGTTACAATACCTGGCAGAGGTACTACCGAGAGTCTTAATGCAGCTATGGCTACCGCAATATGTTGTGAGAGACTGATGGGCTAGTCAAATTATTTCAACTCCACTCTGATACCAATACGCAATAAATGGCCCAATGGTTCTTTCTTGCGTTTCTCTTGCACATTGAACGCAAAAGACGATACTAGCCAATAGTTTAACTTATTCGAATTGTACACATTTGAATGATACGAAATAGTGGGATTGAATAACCAAATCTTATAGTCTAGAATAAGGTCTGTATTGGTAAAATCAGAGTACTCAACATTTGGGCATTTAACGTGATTAAGGAAATATCGACTTCCTAAAATTCTCTGCACTCCAAAACCGAATCCTAGTCTTTGATGATAAGAACCTATTCCATCATTTAACAGATGATCTATATCTAAGCCCAGCGTAAAAGGTTGTCTTCTTATTTTACTGAGCGAAAGCTGGATTCGATAATAGCACAACTAATACGAGAATGAGAAGCATTTTCATTCAACAAAAATAGCAAAGGTGAATTTAATAGAACTCATTGCACTCCGTCCTCCAAAGTCAATAAACTGATTATTAAATAATTAATTGTACCTTTGCACTGAATTACAAGCAGCGGAGCACCACTGTCGTTATAATAATCCTCTGTCGAATGAGGATTTGGGATGTGCTCTATTGCTTAAACAAACATTTAAGAAAATATGAGTACATTTAAAGAAATGGGGCTGAATCCAGAGATTCTGTCTGCCATTGAAGAGCTAGGGTATGTGAATCCTACAAAAATTCAAGAACTAGCAATACCAAAAATTTTAGAGTCTAAACAGGATTTAATTGCATTTGCTCAAACCGGGACAGGTAAAACAGCCGCCTTTAGTTTACCAGTTTTAAACCAAATAGACACAAGCAAGAAAGGAATAAAGTGCATTGTACTGAGCCCTACCCGTGAGCTTGGCTTACAAATAACTGCAGACATAGAGACGTACAGTAAAAACATACCTGGATTTAAGGTAGTAGCTGTATATGGTGGAGCGGATATCACTAGCCAAATAAGAAAAATAGAACGTGGTTGTGATATCGTAGTAGGTACGCCAGGCAGAACGCTTGATCTTATCAAACGAAACAGACTAAATCTAGAAGGAGTAGAATTCCTTGTGCTAGATGAAGCAGATGAGATGCTAAGCATGGGTTTTGCGGAAGACCTAGATGCTATTCTTGCTAACACTCCTGCCGAGAAACAAACTTTGCTTTTCTCAGCGACCATGCCACCAGATATGGTGAAACTGAGTAAGAAGTATATGACTGACCCTGTAGAAATATCTGCCGGTAGCAAGCAAGAAGCCAATCTAAATGTAACACACCAGTACTACAAAATAAACAACCGTGACAGATACCCAGCACTGAAAAGAGCTGTTGATTTTGCCCCAGACATTTATGGTATTATATTCTGTAGAACCAGAGCCGAGACCAAAGAAGTAGCCGAAAGACTAGCCGAAGATGGTTACAATACCGATGCACTGCATGGTGACCTTTCTCAAGCTCAACGAGATTACGTAATGGGAAGATTTCGTAGTCGCCAGTTACAACTTTTGGTAGCTACAGATGTAGCCGCTCGTGGACTTGACGTAAATGAACTTACTCACGTCCTAAACTTTAAACTTCCGGATGAAGATGCAGTATACGTGCACAGAAGTGGTAGAACAGGAAGAGCTGGAAATGAAGGCTACTCTATATCATTACTAACTGCGAAGGAAGAAGGTAGACTGAGATATCTAGAAAGAAAAATTGGTAGAAAATTTGAAAAAGTTGATATACCAAATGGACAAGAAATTTGTCAAAAACAACTCTTTTCGCTGATAGATAATATCAAAGAAACTGAGATAGCAAATAGTCACATCGAAAGCTTCTTACCTCAAATTTTTGAAATGTTCGAGGACATGACAAAAGAAGAGGTAATTAAAAAAATAGTATCTACTGAATTTAACAAATTCTTAGAATACTATCGAGATGCTCCAGATCTTAACAAAACTTCTGACAGAAGAGAACGTGATAGAAACAGAGACCGAGACGACAGAAGAGGCGATGACAGAAGAGACCGAGGTGACAGAAGAGATAGAGGAGAGCGTAGAGAAAGACCAGAGCATAAAACTGCGTCTAACATGACTCGTTATTTCATAAACCAAGGTAAGAAAGACGGATTTAGCCCTAAACTACTGATGGGGATGATTAACTCTCACCTAGGTGGTGCTACTCCTGAAATAGGACAAATTGAGATAATGAAAATGTTCTCTTTCTTCGAAATGGAAAGTGGTCATACAGCTGACTTGCAACGAGCTGCCAAACAGATGGAGTTTAACGGTAGAGAAATATCGATAGAAGAAAGTTCTCCGAAACCAAAAGGAGGAGGAAGAGACCGAGGCGAGAGAAAAGATAGAGGTGGTGACAGAGGCGGATATAGAGGCGGAAGAGATAGTGGTGGACGTGATGGCGGCGGCTACAGAGGCGGAAGCCGAGAGAGAAGTGGTGGAAGTCACGGAGCCAAACGCCGAACTAGAAGATAACAACAATAACATTTAACCGAAAAAAGCAGCTATGGTTTCCTTTAGCTGCTTTTTTTATGGCGTTATTTTTATCGCATTACTCCTTGCCTATTTAAGCTACGTCTATAAGCGGCAGCATTTCTATTATGCTCTGCCATACTCGCAGTAAAATTGTGTCTGTAGGAGCCGTCAGGCTTGGCACACATAAAAATATAGTTATGGGTTTTGGGATTGATAACCGCATTTATGGCTCTTTTGTCGGGCAAGAATATTGGCCCCGGAGGCAATCCACCGTTCAGATATGTATTGTACGGATCCTCTCTTTTCAAATCTTTATTAAGCACTCTTCTCCTACCCTCTCTCCCTACTACATATAAAATGGTAGGATCCGCCTGCAAAAGCTGCCCCTTATTCAATCTGTTCAGATACAACCCCGCTATCATGGACATTTCGTCTACGTGTATCGCTTCGCCATCTACTATACTCGCAAGTACACAAGCTTCTTTTGTTGTGAGTCCTTGATATTTTGCTTTTTTCTTGCGAGCGGTAGTCCAAAATTTATTGTACTCATCTACAAATCTCGTTATTGCTTTATCCGCAGAAGTAGCCCAGTTAAAATGATAATGATCTGGCAAAAATATACTCCACTTATTTTCATCTGTAAATCCACTGCTAGTGACCCATTCCGCATTCATTGCCTTTTGAAGAGCTGACTTTTCTGCTTCCAAGTTTTCTGCCAGGTACTCCAGCACGCCGTCTCTTGTCATTTCCGGCATCAGCTTTATGACCACTTTTTTCCATTTTCCACTTCGTATTTTTCTAATTAAATTAACGTTAGATACTCCTTTTCCAATTTTGTAACGTCCTGCCTTATAAGTATTTGCAAGATTCATTTGCCCTGCTACGAGATCAAAAGTGGCAATATTCTCTACTATTTTGCTATCTATTAAATTCTGCCTAAGTTCAGCATAACTATCATCGTGTCTTACGTAAAAATATTCTCCGTCACTTGATTTCGTATTTCCTAAAAAGAGCACAAAATATGTTGCCAATGCTGCCAAAAGTCCTAACACCAATAAGACTCCAATATATTTTCGTTGTTTTTTGTTCAAATCTTAAAATTGTAGATGCAAAGTAAGTGAAGTTATGGTTTAATTTTGCCCACTTTACGATGAAGATAGCATTAATAGGGTACGGAAAAATGGGTAAAACCATCGAAAAAGTGGCAGTAGAGAGAGGTCACACCATAGTGGCTGCCATTGATACCTCCGATTTTGACCCATCCGAAATAAAAGATGCTGATGTTGCCATAGAATTCACTCAGCCAGATGCCGCTGCAGGAAACATAAAGAAATGTTTTGATGCCAACGTGCCAGTAGTAGTGGGCACTACTTCATGGTATGATAGCTATGATGAATTATCCGTAATAGCTAAATCAAACGGGAAAGGACTTTTTACAGCAACCAATTTTAGTATTGGAGTAAATATTTTGTTTCATCTAAATAGTAAGCTTGCTTCAATAATGAATGATTTTCCGGAATATGAGGTACAAATGGATGAAACACATCATTTACAAAAACTAGATCACCCTAGTGGCACTGCTGCAACATTGGCCGAGGGCATTATAAATTCGCTTGATAGAAAAAACAAATACATTGGTCTGCTGGAAGGACAAACTAAGGACGGTAGTGCGTTTGATTTACAGATAATAAGCACAAGGGAACCTGATGTCCCTGGTTTTCACAAGGTAACCTATGAGAGTGACATAGACGAAATAGTAATCAGTCATAATGCTAAAAATAGGCTTGGTTTTGCACAAGGAGCAGTAAGAGCCGCTGAGTGGATGAAAAATAAAACAGGAGTTTTTGGGATGAATGACCTCTTAAACTTTGATTAAATAAAGAAAAAATAACGCATGAAATTTAACTTAAAAGAGGATTGGAAATTACTAAGTAAACGAGCAGCTATATTTTATATAGTGTTCAGCATTATCAATCTTATTACCTTCATATTACTTGTAACACAGACCGATGCAGGATTCATCTCACCACTGATATATTTTATCTTTTGGCAAGCGGCTATATGGGTATACTACATGTTCAGGTACAAGTACAGAAAAAAAGCATCTGGTGGTGAGTGGATAGATGCAGGTATGTTTGCGATAATAGCTGCTACTCTCATTCGTACATTCTTTATAGAGGCTTATCAAATTCCCACCTCATCTATGGAAAAATCACTTTTGAGAGGCGATTTTCTTTTTGTAAGTAAAATGAACTACGGTGCCAGAGTGCCTTTGACTCCTATATCTTTTCCATTTGTTCATCAACAGCTGCCAGTAACTGGTGGGAAGGCATATTCAGAGGCACTAAAATTACCTTATTATAGACTTCCTGGCATCCAGAAAATCAAAAATAACGATATTGTAGTTTTTAATTATCCTGGAGAAGATGACTTTCCTGTAGACAAGAAAACCAATTACATAAAGCGTTGTGTTGCTATACCTGGTGATAATCTTAAAGTGGAAGATGGATGGGTGTATATCAATGGTAAAAAAGCTGATGTAGCCGTGCACGGGCAGATGAGTTATCAAGTAACTACCAGCTCTGTAATAGACCGAAAGACTCTTGAAAAAATTGATATATCCGAATATGGCTACAATGAATACGCAGGCGGATATGAAATGTGGATGACTAAGAAAAATCAGGAAGAACTTGCCAAACTACCCGGTATAGTTGAGATTCTACCTAGAATTGATAAACCAGGAAAATATCCAGAAATCTACCCACACATTCCAGATGTATTGCCTTGGAGTAGAGACAATTACGGTTCTGTCTATGTGCCTAAAAAAGGAGATATTCTAAAATTGGATTCTGCAACGATGTGGCTATATAAAGAACTTATAGAAAAATATGAAGAAAACTCATATCGCATCATAGATGGCAAACCGATGATAGATGGTAATGTAATCTCAGAATATGAAGTGAAAATGAACTATTACTTTATGATGGGAGACAATAGACATAGAAGTGCAGACTCTCGCTATTGGGGCTTTGTGCCAGAAGATCATATAGTCGGCAAAGCTTTATTTATCTGGATGAGTATCGAGCAAGACAAAATCTATGGTGGTCGTCGTAAAAACCTGCTTAGCAGAATTCGCTGGAGAAGATTATTCAACAGAATACACTAGTGCCAAGGAATAAGAAAGATCTACAAATAATATTTTTAGGTAACCCGGAGTTCGCTCGGTATCATCTAGAAAGAATTATTAGTGAAGGTTTTAATGTAGTGGCAGTAATATCTGCACCGGATAGACCTGCAGGTAGAGGAATGAAACTTTTTTCTACTCCCGTTACTACCTATGCACGCGAACAAAACATACCTTGTTTGCAGCCTAAGAATTTGAAGAATACAGATTTCTTAGCCGAGTTAAAATCATACAATGCTGACCTTCAAATTGTGATCGCTTTTAGAATGCTACCGTTAGTAGTGTGGGACATGCCAGAACTTGGCACATTCAACCTTCATGCCTCACTCCTTCCTCAGTATAGGGGTGCAGCTCCTATCAATTGGGCCATTATAAATGGTGAAACCAAAACTGGTGTTAGCACATTCAAACTCAAGCATGAAATAGATACGGGTAATCTTTTAGTTCAGAGCACATGCGAAATAACACAAACCGACACTGCAGGTACGCTGCACGATAAACTAATGCATCTCGGAGCTAATGCCATCATAGAAACATTGAATCAAGTCGTAAGTGAGAAAATAATCGAAATACCACAGGATGAATCTCAGGTTTCTAAACCCGCACCTAAGTTGTTTACCGAAAACACTGAGATTAATTGGTCGAATAATGGTAAAAGTATCGTAAATTTGGTCAGAGGATTAAGCCCCTTCCCAACTGCTCACAAAGTTTTTGATAACAAAATGCTAAAACTGTACGGTGTCCGTTTTGAAGAAACCGTACATTCAAATTATCTAGGTGAACATGTATCAGATGGTAAGAATTATCTCGGTGTTTATGTGAAAGATGGTATTATTTATTTGGAAGACATCAAACTTCAAGGAAAACGGCAGATGATGATCAAAGACTTTCTGAATGGCTACGACTTAAGTCATCTTAGACTAAAAAGTGTTTTATAGGGCAAAACTCCTGCAATCGATACTCTACATTCGCAGTGCTCCACAGTTTTAATTTAATGCACATCAAATTTACACTTATATGTATCCTTGGTTTTCTTACAAGCTCGTTTATTGTAAGCAGAGATAGAAGTGTAAATTTAGAGACTCCACAGGTCGAGATCGATACTAATTATGAAGAGCAAGAAGACTTTCTCTTTTATACAAAAAAGGTTCTAATCATAGTTGCAGATAATCAATACCACATTGACTTAGGACAAAAATACACAAGTATTAAACTCTACTCCTCTGCACATCCTGAAGCTATTATTACAGTTAAAAGCAAAATTGAAACACTTAGTTTTGGTGGGTTGAATACAGATAAAAATATTGACATGCCTCCTTCGTTTGTTGTATTTCAATCTCCAACCGGGAATTTCATTTTGCAGAGTAACACAGATACAGAAATTACTCTTGAACTTTTTTATGCTTCTCCTATTTCAGCTAGCATACCTAGTATGAAGTATAAAAAATTCGACTGCGAAAAACCTCAAACAATTTCACAAAAAATTTGGAGAGAAGGACTGCCTGACCCAATTCCGGGAAGAATATCTACCGTCGTAAATCATTGCGTTATCCATCACTCTGCGGGAAGTAATATTGACACTAACTACGTTAATACTTTAAGAAACATATACCTCTATCATACCCAAAGTAATGGCTGGGACGATATTGGCTACAACTTTGTTATTGCTCCAGATGGGACTATATTTTCAGGAAGAGATTCTGACGGTATAGCCGATGAAGACAATGTACAAGGGGCCCATTTTTGCTCAAAAAACGGTGGCACTATGGGAATTTGCTTACTTGGTAATTTCAATGACACCACACCTTCCGTAGCTTTACAAAAAAGCCTAACCAACTTACTAGCTTGGAAGCTGAAAAAAGAAGCAATATCGCCTTGGGACAGCTATCCTCACCCCAATTCTCTAAGTGATGATTTAGCTACCATTACTATGCACCGTGCAGGATGTCCGACTGCCTGCCCTGGAGACAGTGTTGCACTGCTATTAGATAGTATTAGATTTAGAGTTCAAAAGACCATAGACGAATGTGATGGTGTAGTATCCATAGTAAAGAGAAATAAAAAATATAAGCAGTTAGTCTATCCAAATCCAAGTACGGGAAGATTTTATGTAATGATAGAAGATGACGCTCAGGTATCCTCATTTGTTCTTAAAATAAATGATGGAAGGGTTTCGCAAGAAGGAATATTTCCAGAAAATGGGCTTTTCAACTTGCAAGTGCAGGCAGGTCTTTACTACATAGAATTGTTCAATAATGAAGGGCTGCTCTCACAGACTAAAATCATTATAGAATAAAGTTAAAAAGCTATATTTAACGAGCAAGCAACCCATGTTGCTATTGCACCCTAAATTACTAATTTTGCAGCCCTTTTTGTATGTGGGAAAAAATAGCAAATACGATACTCCGTAATAGATTAGCACTAATCATTTTTCTAGTGCTTACCACAGCACTCATGTTGTACAAAGCTACTCAGGTGCAATTGGCTTATGATAATCCAAAATTCATTCCTGATGACGATATAGACATGCGTGCTTACCAAGAGTTTAAGAAAACTTTTGGTGATGATGGTAGCGTGATGGTAGTAGGAATAAATGATGCCAAACTTCGAGACTTAGATTTTTTCAATGATTGGTATGACCTAACGTCCGAATTAAATAACACCAAGAACATAAAACAAGTCTTATCCATTACCAACCTTAAAGAACTTAATAAGAAGACTGTTCTTGATAGTTTCGAAGGTGAAAAATACGAGAAGATAAGTTTGCACGCCGGCAATTATGTTCAAAACAGACCTGAGACTCAAGCTGAGTTAGATAGTGTTTTTGAGGGTTTGAAGGATTTACGTTTCTATGAAGGATTACTCTTCAAAGATAGCTCTGAGTTTTCTTTAATGGCAATTACTTTAGAGAAATCCATACTTGACACAAAAGCACGTGTCCCTTTTGTCTTTGGTGTGAAAGAAAAAATAGAAGCAGTTTGTGCGAAGCACAATATAGACGTTCATTTTTCAGGGCTACCTTTTATAAGGACGAAAATGTCGCAAATGATAAAGCAAGAGCTGGTGCGTTTTACACTAGTATCGATGGTTCTTACTGCACTCATTTTGCTTTTCTTTTTCAGGAGCTTACCAACACTTGCATTTAGTCTGCTCACGGTCATTGTCGGAGTCATTTGGTGTATGGGTATCCTAGTTTTATTGGGTTATAAAATTACAATGTTTATTGGTCTTCTACCTCCCCTCATTGTGGTAATAGGAATAGCCAATTGCATATATCTATTGAACAAATACCATGAAGAGTATAGAAGTCACAACAACAAAATAAAAGCACTTCAAAGAGTAATATCCAAAGTAGGAAGAGCCGTACTATTTACAAACTTGACTACTGCGGTAGGTTTTGGAGTGTTTACACTCACGGGAAGTAAAGTACTGCAAGAGTTTGGTCTGACCGCATTCTTAGCGATTATGGCGGTTTTCCTTATCTCACTCATCTTGATACCTGTATTATTCAGCTATCTACCCGCTCCAAAAACAAGACACACTAAGCATTTGGACTACAAATTTCTAAACAAACTGATTGACAAGATATCAGGCATAGTTTTAAATCATAGAAAAGCTGTATACGCTGTGTCCATTGGGATAGTTACATTATCAGTATTAGGCATGACGTTACTGAAAAATGTAGGTTACATGGTTGATGATATTTCTAAAACAGATAGACTCTATACAGACCTTAAATTTTTTGAGAGTAACGTAAATGGTGTAATGCCGTTTGAAATAGTAGTAGACACCAAGAAACCTCAAGGCGTTTCAAACGTTCGTACACTTTTAAACATTGATTTATTAGAAAGAAAGTTGCAAGATTTTCCAGAATTTTCAAAGCCAGTTTCCATCTCTCAAACGATGAAATTTCTTAATCAGGCTTATTATGACGGTGACCCACGCAGGTATAGACCACCGAGTGTACTAGACCTTGGTAATATTATGTCTGCCGTACCAAAAAGTGAGACTGATGAAGGAATGATAAATAGCCTTGTGAATAAAGATAACAGCAAAGCTCGTATAAGTGTTCAAATGGCTGATGTAGGAAGCGTAAGGATAAAAGAGTTACAATCTGAAGTAGCTCTTATCGCAGACACTATATTTAATTTCAGAAAGAACACTGAAGATATTTTTACAGATTCTATAATAGATGTTTCAATAATAGACTCTAGTACTAACCAACTAGACACAACTTACTTTTCGTACAAGAATATTTCTTACACAGAACTTGATAGCAGTAGGAAAATGGACTTATCTATTACTGGCACAAGCATTATTTTCCTAAAAGGAAATGACTACCTCATAAGTAATCTACTAATGAGTTTACTTATCGCTTTTGTTATTATATCGTTACTCATGGCCAGTATTTTCAAGTCTATGCGAATGATTGTTATCTCCATTATTCCTAACCTAATCCCACTGCTATTCACAGCTGGTATTATGGGATTTTTTGGTGTTAACTTCAAGCCAAGCACAGTTCTTGTATTTAGTGTTGCATTTGGAATTGCAGTAGATTTTTCAATACATTTTCTAACTAAATATAAGATGGAGTTGCAAAACTCAAAAACCATAGCAGAAGCTGTCAGTAATGTGCAAAAGGAAATAAGCACAAGTATGATATATACTGCCATCATTCTTTTCTTTGGGTTTATCATCTTCGTTTTCTCAGATTTCGGAGGAACTATTGCATTGGGGTTATTTACAGCTCTTACTTTGCTAATCGCATTATTATCGAACTTGCTTTTACTCCCCTCCTTGCTATTATCCTACGATATTGCCAAGGAAAAGCGTTCGTAAATTTCTCGTTTTGCAAATAATTAATTAGTAGTATCATTGTATAGTGTGACTGCTAAAAGTACAAGCAACTCACATCAAGAAATCATCAAATGGCTTAATAAGTACGGTGACGACATGTATTCCTGGGCATATTATAAAACATCGAGTAAAGAAACAGCTGAAGATTTGGTTCAGGACAGTATGGTGTCTGCTTATAAATCATTTGAAAAATACAAATCAGGGACTAATCCTAAAACTTGGCTCTATACTATTTTAAATAATAAAATAATAGACTACTACAGAGCTAGCAATACCAGTAAATCCATTAACGAAACCTCACTTATAGGTAACTCTTTAGAAGGATACAAGTATGATTCCAACGGAATTTTTGCTAAGGTTCAAGATCCTCTTTGGGGAAATACAGAAGAGCATCTCTTAGACAACTCTGAATTCAATGATATACTAAGTAATTGTATAAATGCTCTACCCCCTAATTGGCGTAATGTAATCCTCGGAAAATACTTCCATCACAAAAAAGGTAGTGAAATTAGTAAGGATTTAGGAATCACTTCGTCTAATTTGTGGCAGATGGCTCATAGAGCCAAACTGCAATTAAAAACATGTTTAGACCAAAACTGGAAAGACAATTGATATGAAGGGATTAATGAAAATAGCAATGCTATCTTGCAAGCAGTCCTCGATTCTTAGCGAAAAGCAAGAGTTGGTAAATTTGTCTATTGTTGAAAGTATAAAATTAAAAATGCACGCTAAAATGTGTACGGCAAGTAAAAGCTTAAGTATTGACAATAAGCTAATAGACCAAGCTGTTTTAAAAATATTAGAACAACGTAAAGAACAAAATATGTCGCTTACCGCTGCTCAACGAGAAAAAATACTTCAGGCTCTACGATAATTTAGCTCTAAGTGTTCTGAGAAACCTTCGTTTATTATATCAAACAAAATCATGAAAAACACATTACTACTACTTAGCTATATAGTCCTAATCTTTACAGCTTGTAAAACAACATCCAAAGCTAGCGGTAGTGATTCTACCTCTAAAACTATAAACAGTTCCGTTCAATGGTATACGCCTGCGAGTATAGACGACATGCACGCCAAATCTACTAAGGAAAATTTGCGACTATTTGTAGATGTTTCCGCTTCTTGGTGTGGGTACTGTAAAAAGATGAAAAAGAATGTCTACACATTACCTTCTGTGATAAATGCATTGAATACAAAATTTGTTTCTGTGAGTATGAATGGAGAAGTGGGTGATGGTAAAACATTATACTCAAAATACAATCTTGAGGGTTTTCCAACCCAGCTCATATTAGATAGTGAAGGAAATGTAATAAGTAGAAATGTAGGTTATCTAGATGAGGCTCGACTATTAGCATTTATAGCTGAAAACTAATCTTGAATACCTGCTTTCAGCAACTCAACTCCCCCATAATACGAGGCTACCTCACTAAAGCTACTCCAATAGCTTCCTAAAATTACATTGGCTCTGGATAAGGTAAGTAGATCGAGCAAAGCCATTTGAATAGCCTTTGGTTTATTTCTTTGTAATGCAACAGGAAAATAACAAATACTCTTACCAAAAACCTGTTTCATCCTTTGAACTTCTTTGTTGTCATCGGTACAGAGATAAATTAGTCTTTTCTTTTTTATTAATAAATCATTGATATTTGACACAAATTCGCAAGAGGTACTTACTTCACAGGAAATCTCATTATCTCCTCTCCTTATGTGTACTCCTATAAATTATTTTGTGCCTATAGTACTCAATCTCTCATTCAACTTTTCTTGTAGTTCATCTATCGGCTTTAAGTAACTTATGAAACTCTCGTCTCCATAAAACTGCTGACAAGTATCAATATATACCGTATTTGTATCTCTTATCAGTTTCACTAAGTCTGTCTTCATTTCTCTGAGTCTTATAATTTCGGCTTCTGAGAATTGAATTTAATAAGATTTAAAATCAGCATTCAGACGGTTATATCTTATTCGGTTATATAACTTATTCCATTTGAGGATGTAGCTTTCATCTCTAATTATAATTTCTTCAATGGGTTCAAACAACATACTAAATGCACAATTCAAAGCACTGTTATTAATCTACAGCTCCTGCACCTCATTTCGGAGCCGCTGACTCAGTGCTATACAAGATGCCAAGACCCTCATTCTATTACCCAATCCACCGTTTGCTTAAACTATGATCTTCATATTGAGGGCAATCAACAAATAAGCGTTCATATTTATTACCTTTGCACACTTTATTTGAATAAGCTAATGTCATCCAAGGCCAACGGCAATAAATACCAACAATACAAACAACTTGATGTACCATCTACTGAAAAAGAAGTACTTCAATATTGGAAAGAAAACAATGTCTTTAAAAAGAGTGTGAGCAACCGTGATGGTGCTGAGTCTTTTGTTTTTTATGAAGGGCCTCCATCTGCTAACGGTATGCCAGGCATTCATCATGTTATAAGTAGAAGTATAAAGGATGTTTTTTGCAGGTACAAGACGCTACAAGGGTACCAAGTTAACAGAAAAGCCGGCTGGGATACACACGGCCTACCAGTAGAACTACAGGTAGAAAAGAAACTTGGAATCACTAAAGAAGACATCGGTAAATCTATAAGTGTAGAGGAATACAATGCCGCCTGTAGAGAGGATGTACTAAAGTTTAAAGACAAATGGGATGAACTTACCGAAAAGATAGGATATTGGGTAGACTTGGACGACCCTTATGTTACATACGAAAATAAGTATATAGAGTCAGTTTGGAATTTATTAAAAAGGTTACACGATAAAGGTTTCTTGTACAAAGGACATACAATCCAACCTTTCTCACCTGCAGCGGGCACGGGACTTAGCTCACACGAACTAAATCAACCTGGTACATATAAAAATGTTAAAGACACTACAATTGTTGCACAGTTCAAATTGTCAAATGCTGCAAGTGTAAATTTAGACTTGGGTTGGGGTGCAACTTATTGTATTGCGTGGACTACCACACCTTGGACCCTGCCAAGTAACACTGCATTAGGTATAGGACCTAAAATTGACTACTCTACTGTAAAAACATACAATCAGTACA
Organism: Bacteroidia bacterium; assembly: GCA_028339355.1. Classification (GTDB taxonomy): domain Bacteria; phylum Bacteroidota; class Bacteroidia; order NS11-12g; family UBA9320; genus UBA9320. The sequence goes on along the minus strand of JAOLBX010000007.1, from coordinate 17,730 downwards.
CATTTGAAAAAATTACAGTCATACTAGCTTCAAAACTAGTCGGCAAGTATTTCTCTGAAAAAAATGCAGGAATTTCGTTAAGCGAATATGCTCCAGGTGACAAGGCCATTCCTTTTGAAATAGTAAAGGAGATAAAAGGTACTGAACTCGTTGGTCAAAAATATGAGCAACTTATGCCGTATCAGCAACCCGAAGACGGAAAAGCATTTGAACTTATAGCTGCCAATTTTGTAACTACAGAAGACGGTACGGGTATAGTGCATCTAGCTCCTAGTTTTGGTAGCGATGATTATATAGCTGCTAAGCAAAATGGAATAGGGTCTCTAACACTTGTAGACAGACAAGGTAAATTTATTGATGACGTAGGAGAATTCTCAGGACTTTTTGTCAAGAACTATAAGGATGAAGACGAAAGTGCGGATGGATATTTATCTACAGATGTAAAGATTGCTATTCGACTAAAAACAGATAACAAAGCATTTAAAGTAGAAAAATATGAGCACAGCTACCCACACTGCTGGCGTACAGATAAACCTATATTATATTATCCGCTAGAAAGTTGGTTTGTTAAAACCACAGCCGTAAAAGACAGGCTAATTGAGCTTAACAAAACAATCAATTGGAAGCCTGCTTCCACTGGTGAAGGCCGTTTTGGAAATTGGTTAGAAAACTTGGTAGATTGGAATCTAAGTAGATCGAGATACTGGGGAACTCCTCTTCCAATTTGGAAAACAGCCGATGGGGAAGAAGAAAAATGCATAGGATCGATTGCAGAACTTCGAGACGAAGTCCTAAAATCTGTAAATGCTGGTTTCATGCCTAAAAATGTTATAAATGATGATTTCGATTTACACAGACCTTTTATTGATGATGTAATACTAGTGTCTTCATCGGGAAAGGCTATGCAAAGAGAAACTGACCTTATTGACGTATGGTTTGACTCAGGAGCTATGCCTTATGCACAGCAGCACTATCCTTTTGAAAACAAGGACCAAGTAGATAACAGAACAAATTATCCAGCAGATTTCATAGCAGAAGGCGTAGACCAAACCCGGGGATGGTTTTTTACACTTCACGCTATCTCTGTAATGCTTAATGACAGTGTCGCATATAAGAACGTGGTGGCAAATGGTCTTATATTAGACAAAAATGGCAACAAAATGTCAAAACGTCTTGGTAACACGATAGATCCATTTATGGCTGTAGACAAATATGGTGCTGATGTCATTAGATGGTATATGCTTAGCAATGCATCGCCTTGGGACAATCTTAAGTTTGACTTAGAAGGGTTAGCAGAAACACAGCGAAAGTTCTTTGGAACTTTGCATAATACCTATGGATTTTATGCCTTGTACGCTAACATAGATGAGTTTACAAATGATTATCCAATTGTACCCATAGCGGAGAGACAAGAGCTTGACCGATGGATTTTATCTAAGCTTCATTCACTTGCTAAGCTTGTAGAAGAGGCTATGGACGACTACGAACCTACCAAAGCTACAAGAGCTATTCAAAGTTACGTGATTGATGACTTAAGTAATTGGTATGTTCGATTGAATAGAAGACGTTTCTGGAAAGGGGAACTGAGTACAGATAAAATAGCAGCGTACCAGACCCTAAGCACTTGTTTAGAAACTGTGGCCAAGCTTATGTGTAGTTTCAGCCCATTCTATTCTGACAATCTATTTAGAGATTTATCTTTTTCTGATGAATCTATACATCTACAAGATTTTCCTAAAGCAGACGAAGCTCTAATAAATGTAGAGCTAGAGAAGCAAATTGAAATTTCTCAAAGAATAACATCGCTTATTCTTCGAATTAGAAAATTAGAAGGCATAAAGGTGCGTCAGCCACTAAGTAAAGTTATTGTACCAGCATTAAATGATGAATTTGCTATAAACCTTAAGAGAGTTGAAGAAGTAATTAAGTCCGAGGTAAACATAAAAGAGATAGTGATAATAGATAAAAACTCTTCTGTTATCAAAAAATCGTGCAAACCTAATTTCAAAGTTTTAGGTAGTAAAGTGGGTAAAGACATGAAAGCAGTTACTGGTCCTATTTTTGCGTTTACCAACGATGATATTGCCCTGCTAGAAAGTGGAAAGACTATAGCAATAGAAGCTAATGGAAATAATTATGAAATAGGCATAGGTGATATAGAAGTAAAAACGGCAGACATTCCAGGATGGCAAATAATTTCTGATGCTAATTACACTGTAGCTCTAGATTTGGAACTTACACCAGAATTAAAAACAGAAGGAGTTGCAAGAGAACTTGTAAACAAAATCCAGAATCTAAGAAAAGATAAAGACTTTGAAGTGACCGACAAAATCAATGTCAAAATAGAGGAACACGTTTATACCACAGATGCGATAAAGACGTTTAATCGATATATTTGCGGAGAAATTTTAGCCTCAGAGATAGTATTAAGCAGTGTTATCGAAGGGACAGATACAATAGATGTAGATTCAAATAATATTAAAATCAACTTATCAAAATAAATAATATGCAACCAACTTTAAGATATAGTGAAGTAGATTTGGCTGAGTTTAAGGAGAATATCCTTAAAAAACTAGAAAGTGCTAAAACAGAATACAAATACCTTTTGAACCAGATTAGATCTGAAAACGAAAACGGAACAGATGATACCGCAAGTGCATATGTATCAATAGACGACGGAAGTGCTTCTCAACAAAAAGAAAATGCAGGAAAGCTTGCTGGAAGACAACAAAAATTTATTGACAATCTTGAAACGGCATTGGTACGAATAGAAAATAAGACTTACGGTATTTGTAAAGTGACAGGGAAGCTAATAAGTAAAGAAAGATTGAAGGCAGTACCTCATACTACACAAAGTATAGAAGCCAAAAAAAATCAGTATAAATAGGTAGCTCTACTTTGGAAAAAATAAATATTCTTAAAAAAAGGAACCAACTCCTATTAGTACTACTTACGGTGATTGTGGTTCTAGTTTTAGATCAATGGTTAAAGTTTTACATTAAAACAAATTTCACTTTGGGTCAGAGTAAAATGATCTTTGGCAATTGGTTTGAGCTGCATTTTACAGAAAATCCAGGGATGGCCTTTGGTCTTACCTTAGGAGGCAAATGGGGCAAAATAGTTCTTACTGTTTTTAGACTTATCGCTTCAGGAATCATTTTATACTATATAAGGTCACTAATTATAGAAGGTGCTAAAACTATGATGATAGTTTTGGTATCGCTCATATTTGCTGGTGCAGTAGGGAACATTTTGGATTCATTGTTCTATGGTCAATTGTTTAATGAGAGTACTTTTCATCAGGTCGCCAACTATTTCCCTGAAGAAGGGGGATACGCTCCATTCTTTATGGGCAAGGTAGTAGATATGCTGTATTTTCCATTAATTGATACCTTTTGGCCCGACTGGATACCATACTTTGGTGGTTCCAGATTGCAATTTTTCAGACCAGTATTCAATATAGCTGATGCGGCAATAAGTATAGGTGTCTTTACAATTATCGCATTTAGAAGTACTTTATTTACTCTTGAGAGTGATGATAAGTCATAGGAAATAAATAACTTTTTTTTTATACTATTTTTTTTGTGACCTTTATGTAACTCTTTCGTCTAATGAGTATAGAGTAATAAAAATTTAAAATAATAATAACTAAATCAAAATCACATATAAAAAAACTGTCACTAAAATTAGTATTCGTTTTCGCATTTGCTTCAGCTATGCTTGCACAAGACGGATTACCAACAAATGCAAAACCAGGAAAATGCTACGCTAAATGTTACATCGCAGATCAGTGGAAAACAGAAACTGAAACTGTGCTGTCTAAATAAGCAAGTAAAAAAATTCAAACTATCCCAGCTAAGTACAAAACTGTTACTGAAACTATGTTAAGTAAAGAAGCAGGGAAAAATGTAAAAGTAATTCCAGCTAAATATGAAACAAGAACTGAGAGAGTTTTATCTAAAGAGGAAGGAAAACGAATTGTTATTGTTTCTCCTTCAAAGTATGAAACTAGAACTGAAACTGTAGAAGTAATAGCTCCTTCTACAAGAATCGAAGCTATACCAGCAAGGTACAAAACAGAAACTGAGACTGTAATGGTAGAAGCTGCTTCTACGAAGTGGATAAAACAATGTGTCAAGCTGCTAATTCTAACGACTGTATGGTCTGGTGTCTTGTAGAAGTTCCTGCACAATACAAAACTGTATCCAAAAGAGTTTTAGCATCTGCTGCTTCTTCTATAGAAGTTACTATCCTAGGAAAATCTAAAACTGTTACTAAAAGAGTTATGGTTTCTTCTCCAGTAACTAGAGAAGAAACTATCCCTGCAGTATACAAAACTGTAATGACAGCAGCTCCAAAGATTATTGAGAACGATGTTCCAGCTCAATACCAAACTATCACTAAAACTGTGGTTGATGTACCTGCTTCTTTAAGAGAAATAGATATCCCTGCAGAATACAAAACTGTTACTAAAAGAGTTTTAGTAAAAGCAGGTAGTTTTTCTGAGTACAGAGAAGTTGTTTGTTCTAAAAACATCACTAGCCAATTAGTTAGACAAGTACAAAGAGCACTTTTAGCTAAGGGTTATACTGTTAGTCCAGCTGGTACTGATAACGTTTTAGGTAAAGATACTAGAGCTGCACTTATCAAATATCAAAAAGACAACGGTCTTCCAGTAGGAAACACGAACGTTGAAACAATGAAACACTTAGGTATCAAAGGATACTAATAGTCTACACTTAAAATATTTGTTGATAAAAAGGACACGCTTAGCGTGTCCTTTTTTCGTTCATATGCAGTATGCTAAGCTATAGATATATATTATTTCTCCTTTTACACTTATCCCTAGCCAACACGGTCATATCTCAAATAAAGTTTCAAGACATCACGCTAGATGAAGCTAAAAACTTAGCTAGTACTTCTAGAAAAAACATATTTATAGATTTCAGAGCAGACTGGTGTAAGCCGTGTATCGCCATGGCAAAAGAAACTTTCTCTGATCCTGAAGTTGGAAATGCAATACATTCTAAATTTATTCCAATACAAGTGAATTTAGACTACTTTGTTGGAATGGATATAAAAGAAGAATACAATGTAGGTGTACTTCCTACTATACTTATCATTAATGCTAATGGCGAAGTGCAACGAAGACTTCTCGGTCAAAAGACTCCATCTAGTCTGCTAAGGGAGCTAGATATCCCTTACACTGGCGGAGGAGTAGTTTCAGTAGATCTCTCTGAAACTAATACAGATGGTCGATCTATTAAAAAAGAGTGCTTCCTAAAACGATGGTGGCGTAGAATTACAAAATAAATCCATAAAAATCTGACTACTCATCTTTCTTTTTACCAAAGACCGGCTTCATTATATAATAAACTCCAATGAAGACAATGAGTGTAACTACTACTTGAGTTACAAACCAAAAAGTAAATGAACTCTCAGGAGCTACATTCGGCAGTTTTTGATTAGTGTCTTGAAGTATTATCAGTGCAATATGCTGTGCTAACATTCTAACTATTTAAATGTGTTAATTCTTTAACTAAAATACGCTACTTCTTCGATGCTTTAATTGCTTTTAAATATCTATTTAATTCCTCTCTAACTTTAGGAAATAATAAAAACAATCCAATTACATTGGGAACTGACATTGCAAATATCATAGCATCAGAAAAATCAGTAACTGCTCCTAAACTGGCTGCAGAACCAACTACAATAAATAGACAAAAAATTATCTTGAAAGTGTAATCAGAAGCTTTTGACTTACCAAACAAGAATAACCAACTCTGTAAACCATAGTAAGACCAAGATAACATTGTAGAAAATGCAAATAATACAACTGCTAATGTAAGAACATATGGAAACCAAGGAATAACAGAGGCAAATGCCTGCGATGTTGCCAATACACCATCTGGAGATTTCACTCCGTAGGTCATTATACTTCCGTCTCCATTTGTGATAATAATAACTAGAGCAGTCATAGTACAAACTACTACGGTATCTATGAATGGTTCTAGGAGTGCTACAAGTCCTTCGGATGCCGGATACTTAGTACGAACAGCAGAGTGTGCAATAGCAGCGGACCCTACTCCAGCTTCATTACTAAATGCAGCTCTCTGAAAACCAATGATTAAAACTCCTAATAAACCACCCGTAATGCCCTTTGCATTAAACGCACCATCAAATATTTGTACAAATGCATCACCTATACTACTAATATTCATTCCTAGGATTACCAAAGCAGCTAAAAAATAGATACCAACCATAAATGGTACAACCTTCTCTGTAATTACTCCAATACGTTTGATACCACCTATTATTACTAATCCTACGATTACAGCCATAATAACACCGAAGACTAATCCAGCAGAAGTAGAATCTGCACCTAGCATGCTATTAAACTGTTGAGCAGCTTGATTAGCTTGAAACATATTTCCTCCACCGAACGAACCACCCACACACATTATAGCAAAAATGACTGCCAGGACCTTGCCTAATTTACCTTGTCCTATTTCTGCAAGACCTTTTTTAAGATAATACATTGGTCCTCCGTAAATTGTTCCATCTGGACCTACATCTCTATATTTTACTCCAAGCGTACATTCTACAAACTTGGACGACATACCTAATAATCCTGCGACGATCATCCAAAATGTAGCTCCAGGACCACCTAATGAAATCGCTATGGCAACACCTGCAATATTACCAAGCCCTACAGTGCCAGACAACGCAGCAGTAAGTGCCTGAAAGTGAGAAACTTCACCGTGATGCCCTTCTACTCTTATTGTTTCTATAGCATCTCCTCCAGGAGTAGGATCTCCATAAAGTGGTTCTGCCACAACATGGTCCAAGTCATCGTATTTCCCACGTACTATATTTATAGAAGTTGGAAATAATCTAATATTTACTAGTTTGAAAACAATGGTAAATATCAACCCTGCAACAAGAAGCCATATTATCACTATGGGCATACTTACAGTATCAGTCAGCTTAATCGATGAAAACACAAAACCAGCCCACGCATTCGATATAGGAGAAAACCATTCATTTACTTTCTCGTCTAAACCTTTTACTCCTTGTGCTAAAACACTAGAGATAAATGATAGGATAATAAAGATTGTGCTACCTAATCTTGGGTACAATTTTGTTGCTCGCATATTGCGTGCAATATCTTAAAAATTACCGAAAGGGCAAATTTTATCGGAGTCGCTTTGCCGAATGAAAGAAATGACTTTGAACTCCTGTATCAGAATTAAATATTCCTTCTTTAGTTAGGTTGTCTACTCGTACCATTCCGTGTGAGTGAACTATTTTTCCAGAACCGAGAGCAATGCCTACATGACCAATTCTCTCATTTTTATGAAAAAACACTAAATCTCCTTCATATAAATTTTCGAAAGCTATAGGTTTACCTATTTTTTGTTGTTGAGATGCATCTCGAGGCAACCTAACTTTTAGACACTTGTAGAGTACCTGCACAAATCCTGAGCAATCTATTCCGCTAAAATGCCTCCCTCCCCATAAATATGGTGAACCTAAAAACTGTAATGCTAGTTTTCCGATAAACAATTTAGTCTCTACTCCTTCTATACTTATCTCTGACCCCATTGAAGTGATGATCTCTCCTACTCTTATATCATTGATTTGAGATGAAAATAATTGAGTTTGTACGTTTGTACTTCGTTCTGAGTATTCACAAATGCTAGAATCACTAAGCCAACCTTCGTAGCCATCAAAATCCATCTTAATTAAGAACCAATCGTCCTCTTTTTCAAGAATAGTATATGTCTCTCCAAAAAGTAATTGAGACACCATTTCCGCACTACTTCTGGGTGCACCTCTTAGTGGAATTTGAGAAACGTGGCAAATCCCCCGTTTCATTTAGATGTGTAATCTTGTTTTTCGAGCAAGAAGCTGCTCCTCTGATTCCTCTCTATCTGGATCTGGCACACAGCAGTCTACCGGACAAACGGCAGCACACTGCGGTTCTTCATGAAAACCCTTGCACTCTGTACATTTATCTGGAACTATATAGTATATTTCATCCGATATAGGTTGTTGGATCGCATCTACTGACACCTCTTTTCCTGATTCCAAAGAATAGCTTCCTTTCACACCAGTACCGTCTACTACTTTCCACTCTGCTCCTGCTTCATATATCGCAGTATTAGGACACTCCGGTTCACATGCCCCACAATTTATACATTCGTCTGTAATAATGATTGCCATTATGCCTGCAAAGGAAATCTTTTTTGAATGAATATAATCACATTTTAAAGCAGAATTAGCTCATACCGTCTAATAAAACCTTTACATCGTCCTTATCCAGCAACTTTGGATTCTTTTCTAAAATTTTAGTTGCCCAATATTTGAAATTTTTCTTAATTCTTTTCTTAGCATAAAAATTTAGATGTGTCATCCAAACATCCATGTTGTCCGGCTCTAATTTCAGAGCCTTATCTATATATGGCTTTGCTAAATTTAGCTTATTTGTTAAAACATAAATTTTTCCGATTTGATTAATTATTGTCCCGTCTATTGGAAATTCTTTTTCTAATTCTTGACCCAAATAAAGTGCTTTGTCTAGCGAACCATTCCCCACATATTTTTTAAGCAATTCTGTACCTACCATTCTTTGGGTTTTATCTTTGGTATACGCTTTTTGGATAAAGTAAATGCTTTGACTTTTTCGATTTTCTTTTGAGTAACAAACACCTAACATGAATAACTCCCATTGATTTAGGTCTGCCTCATCTAGTCTTAAACTTATTGCTTCAGAGTACTCCTCATTTAAATAGTAATATTTAAGCCACAGCCTTTTGAAGCTATTGGCTTGAAGTAACTCTTTAGCCTTAGATAGATAAAAAGGATTCTTGTCAAATTTCTCCCAATATTCTAGATAAGCTCTTATGTGATATTCTTTGCTTGGAGAAGGATTATTCACGGCATAGAGGCCTACAAGCTTCTGCATCTCATCTATGCTTTTTCCTTTTGTGGGCACACGTATATAATGGTCGTGAACGCTTACGTGCGGTATATCTTCAGACCCATTGTGCGGCATATGACAACTCACGCAATTATTCTTTACTCTCTGCTGATTAATCTCGCTTTCTGTACACGTTTTTTCTTTGTGACATCCCGTGCAAGCACTATTATAAACTTCCGTATTGGTCATATTCACGCTAACATGCGGGTTATGGCAGCTAATACAGGTAAAACTTAATTCATTCTTATTGCCTTGAATAAAACACTGACTCATCTGAAATCGCTGTGAATGATTAGCCATATCAAATTGCGATTGATTTCCTTCGTACTGTGGAAGATAAATTTCAAAGGTCTCGCTCAATTTCATTCCAGGTTTGAAATCCATAAAAGTTTTACCTTCTTTCAGTACATTGAGCCCCTGCAGATGACAACGCTGGCACAAGTCTATTTGCCTTTCCCAAGATAATTTTCTTGGATTTACTATAGTTGGATCTATTTCATTAGATACATTAACACCTTCACCAGCGAGACGTTCTTTCACATGCAACTCACCTGGACCGTGGCATCGTTCGCAGTCTATACCATTCCCTATTGACTCAAACTTATAATCTGACGATTCTGCTAAAGCTGGCATAGAATTATGACAGCTTATGCATTCTGAATTTAATATTCTACTAAACCTTGAATTGTTTCCTTTTTCAAAACCTGGTGCTAAGTCCCACTGATCCTTTTGCACGTAGAAAGTAATAGGTGCTTGATAGACATATCCATCGGTTTGAAACAAGTGTGAATTAGTATGTTGGCCGCTGCCTACAATATAATCTATCTCGACATCCAAAACGTGTGTCGTATCCTTATTCCCTAATCTAAATTCTCTAATAAATAATTTGTCTGATTTCCAATAAGGATAATAGTACATATCGTTTAATGTATCGAAAACAACATGATTGGGACCAAACTTTGCCGAAGACTTTGAACGGGAAGCTGTATCAAAAGATAGGCCCATACCCGTATGTATAAAGGTACTGTGCTTGTCTTCATGACAACTAGCACATTTATCCATACCCACATAAGCCACATTGGCATCATGGTTTAGAAATGTATCTCCATTAGATTCTAATGAACAACTAGAATAAAACGATAGAATAATTAAGAAAGAAAGGACTCCTAAGAACCCGATTATCTTTGGTGAAAAATACTTATTTATGAAAATTGGGCTTGCCACGCTATCATTCCTCCTATGAGGTTCCGTACGTTTTTAAAACCTTGCTTAATCATATAATCTTTTGCAGCTGCACTTCTAGCTCCTGATTTACAATAAACTACAACTTCTTTTTCAATCCAATCATCAAGATCATCCACAGCACCTTGAAGTTCTCCTAGTGGGATAAGCTTGGCTCCTATATTAAACTCCTCATATTCCCATGCCTCACGGACATCTATGAGTAAAACCTCCTCTTTATTATCTAGTTTAGCTTTTAGCTGCTCGACAGTTATATCAGTCATTAAAATTTATAATAATTTAATGTGCAAGTATAATAAGTTTCGAAGTAAACTGCTTTCCTTGCTCGGATACCAAAACAACATAATACATTCCACTTCTTACGTTAATGAGACTAAGGCTATCGGTGTCCTCTCCGTGCACTACAATTTCCCCATTCATATTATAAATGCTTGCAGATTCGTAATCTCTTCCAAACTTTACAATATTCACAGCTGGATTAGGATATACCGACGGCTTAGTATCTTTGGACTCTAGTCTATGAATAGATGCATACAATTCTCTCTGAGAACCAAAATGAGGTCGCATCATAAGGGTACCATTAGGCAAATCGGTGTTCCTCCAATCATTAAAAGCCTTATAATAAAGATTTGAGTTTGAACGATTAGCGTCCTTGTCATTTCCAAAATTCATATCCCAACCCACATTCAGATTGTACATGTTTTGCTGCCACCACCCGATATAATATTTACCTGGAGAAAGCACTAAGCTTGTGTCAAGATAATGTGTACTAAAAGTACGCTCTCCATTGGCAATGTTGTATCCGGGAACTTCATCTTCTGATTCATATATCATTTCATCTTTGGTTGCACTATTTACACCACTGAGGTCTTTCCATATTCTATACTTAAATCGACGACCAGACACGTCATATACTGCCTCGTTAAAATAGGTAGCAATAGCAAATAATGTATCCTCCTTCGCAATATCAAATCCATATGCTACCTGCCCTTCTATATTACTAGGACTTGTATTTTGGTCAAAACCAAAACCTCGCTCAGCAGTGCCGTCATCATAAGCATAATAATCATGGAACACCTGATTGGTAACAAATACATCATTGGCCTTGTAATCATTTACAATGCCATTTTCTCGAATACTTATAACTCTGTTTATTACGATAGGATTATTTCCTGATAGACCGCTGATGTTATAAATAGGAAGGTTTCTTAGAGCATTGGACTGTGCTAAAATATTATTACTGTTTGCCGGGTATTCAGTTTCAGTCAATTGATTGCCATCATAATAAGCTTCAAGTTTCACCTCTATATTTTTGCCAATATTATATAGATTAGAGGCTTTGAAATACACTGCATCCTGCATATTCGCTGCCGCATTTACTTCAAAATGAGCGTAAGGCATAGAAGCGTAATTTTTAAGCAAGGATGTAGGCGTACTTTGAACAGCATAATCATTATAATAATCTACATTGCTCCTTCTTCTGTTATCTAAATATACATAATCGACGTGCCAATGATTTGCATTACCCACCTGGCGAGTGAACGTAGTAAACATAAATTGAAAATCAGCATGAAGGTAATTGGCATCTTTTAAAGGTATTATAATATGCTCAAACTTCTTACTTAATGCTTGTCCTCCTGCACTCCAAACCAATATCCATGCGTTATTATCTGCTTTGAAATAGAGTCTTAAAGAATCCTCCCCATTCAGATGATATCCATTACCATTGGGTTGATAGAAGAAACTTAACATAATAGAATCTGAAAGAGTATATGGAATACCCATCGAATCTTTTAAATTGACTGGTTGACTAATAAGACTATCCCCAGCTGCACTCAAATCTTTATTGATAGTATTTCTATAAGGTTTGCCATCACTGTCTAGAGCATCAAATGTAGCAACATTAAAAGTGGGCGGTTCAATAGGAAATTGGTTATTCACATACACTTGATTATTAAGCCATTTTGTACTGTCTGGATACAGTTTACTTTCTGAAAAATCATCAAAAAAAGGTAAAACAAGTGTATCCTTATTCCCAAATTTGTTTTTAGAATTTGCTTGAAATTTATACTCTGGATTAGACAATTGAAAATTTCCTAGAGTTCCATTCGTACCTATCGGATAAGTAACCACCTGAGCTGACGATTGCATTGTCGATAGAAATAAAAACAAAGAAATAAATAATAGCAATTGTAGTTCTCTCCTCATCATGTCTAAACGAAACAAAGTGTGTGATAGTGTAGTCATTTCGTAATTATTGTATTTCGGGTGACTGCTGTGTAGCTGTGGTATCTGGGATATAGTAATCAAAAGAAATTCCGACTACCAAATCTATTGATGAATTACGTTCTATTTTAGTTCCAGGTGCAATTTTCGTTGTCGTACCAGCCTCATACTGAGCCAACACAGGCTCATCATTTCTTGTTTTAACTGAGGCATTTACCTGCTTTATGATCTTGCCCACTTTGAGGTGCTTTCGCAATAATATATTGGTAGCTTGAGGTAGAGAAGTCTTCTCTGCCAAGTCTGGTACCTCCACCATTGGCACCTTCTCGGTATTTATAACTAAATATACTTTCCTCCCTTTTTTCACATTCTGTCCGGCATAAGGATTTTGATTAATTACTGCTAGTTTTTTTACACCATCTTTATAAACTGTATCTGTTACAATCCCTTCTAGACCCATTTCTGCTAAACTGCTTATTGCCATATGAGCCCTTACCCCTTCTAAATTTTCCACTTCTACTAGCGGACTACCATGCTTTGTATATACGCCTAGAAACGATAACGCACCAAAGGCTAATACCACTATAATGGCAATCATTATTCCTAGATTAATAGCGATTTTTTTCATTTAGAAATCTTACTCTTATTACTTTCTATAAAGAGACGCAATATACATTCTAATCTTACATTTGAATTAAGGACGTCTCATATTCAACGTACTTGAATCCGATTTTATGATTTCATCACAAATAACGATACAAATGTGTACTCTTATACAGACACATTACCAAAACAATTTACATAAATAAAATTATTTCACCAAAAACATAAAACAACTATTCAAATGACTACTAGCGTATTAAAACTTATCGTATCCGAATTAAGGATGTATATGAATATAAACATTACACTTTCTTTTATTGGTACAAGTTTTGAACTTAATATCGCATATAGATAATAATACATCATGAAAAAAATATTTACACTATTACTTCTTTGCTCTGCTGCCTTCACCTACGCTCAGTCTGATAGCACAGCTACATTACCTGACCTTACAGTGAAAAACATAGATGGCGAGGACATCCTCCTATCAGATTATGGCAGAAATGGAAAGATTACCGTTATCTCATTTTGGGCGACTTGGTGCAAGCCGTGTATAAAAGAGCTAAAAAACGTAAATGATCTTTTAGAAGAGTGGCAAGAAGAATATGATTTAGAGCTAGTAGCAGTGAGTGTGGATGACAGCAGAAATGCTGTTAAAGTAAAGCCTATGGTGAATGCTCTTAATTGGGATTTTGATGTCTTGATGGATCCTAATGGTGATCTACAAAGAGCTATGAACGTCGCAAACCCACCAGTGACTTTTCTTGTAGATGAGAATGGAAAGATTGTTTATACTCATACAGGATATGTAGAAGGTGACGAATACGAACTAGAGGATCATATTAAAGAACTGAAGAAATAATAATATTTCTCAAAAAAAAAATTAAACATCACAAGCATTCTTGTTGTATTTTTTTATGTCTGACCTCGCCAAAATTTTGCTTTGGCCGAAATTATGGATACCTGATAACCGATGCGTCCTGCCATAAAGCCTCTCTTTAGAATATAGCTACGAATGAATGTATTGGTCGCTGCTAAAAACGCGAGCAACTTATTCGGATAAGGATTTTCGAGTTTGCAATATTTTTTGACCCTAGCTATATGATCTTCCTTGTCTTTTATACTGTAGTGCAATAAATCACCTTTCAGATTAAATTGGCTCACACTTCTGTTAAAAACCAATTTTTCATGTACGCTCCCCTCCCATTTGGCGTTATTCTTTACGAAAAGTCTAACCTTAACATCTGGGTACCATCCTGCATATTTGAGCCATACACCGCAATAGTTATTCAGCCTGTTGAACGAATATACTTTACTCTCAGATAGCCCAACAATTTTCGCTTCTTGGATACTACTAGCAAGCAAAGGAGTAAGAACCTCATCCGCATCTATGGCCAATACCCAATCGTTACTTGCTTGGTAATTGGCCCAGTTTTTAGTGTCAGCATAACCCATCCATTTATGCTCATACCACTCTACTCCAAGATTTTTACAGATTTCTTTGGTCTTATCCGTACTGTAAGAATCTACCACCACAACTTCGTCCACTACTGGCATTAGAGATTGAATACATTCTTCTATGTAATCTTCTTCGTTCAGGGTGATAATTACCGCAGATATTTTGGATGGTTCTTTCATAAAAAAATCCTGACAATATTATAATCGTCAGGATTTCAGTAATTTATTAGTTTAAACTATTTTAATGAACGTGATTTGGACAACTATGTAGATCCTCTGCACAAGTGTTAGAGCACACATGAGCTTGCTCATCTCCCGCCACTTCAGTAGTTGCAGACGATGAATCAGCAGATTCTTTTGCACAGCAAGGTTTTTCACATCCTGGCTCACAAGATTCAACCTCTTTATCACATTTTTTTCCTTCTTCTGCACACTTCTTTTTACAAGCTTTCTTTTCTTCTGTGCTACATTTTTTTTTATCTTTTTTGTCGCAGCATTCCTTCTTGTCACCTTCTTTGCATTCAGCTTTCTTATCGCCACAGGCTGCTAGAGTGAAACTAAGTACAAATACAAAACTTAATAATTTGATGATGTTTTTCATTTATTCTATTTTATTCTTTTTCGTGATTGGATTATAGTCCTGCTGTTACAGCATAGGTTATTACAGCTTTCATTGTTATGTCTTCGTCAATTGTTTCATCCGTTGTGAAACTGATTTCTGAAGAAACTTCACCAGACTGCAAGAACTCAACTAACTCTACGTCTTCGACATCTAGAGTCACGCTTGTTGCGGTTGCATCAATGTCTGATTTAGATGCTACTAATGTCATAGGAATACCTTGACCACTTAAAGAAAATTTCACTTCATTTACAAAAGAAAAATCTTCACCTGCAGGAGCAGTGATAGTAACTACACAAGATTTAACCTTAGCAGATTTCAATTTGTCTAAACTTGTTTTGTTAGCTCCTAGCTCTTCACCAGAAGTGCTTTGCCGAGGGGTAGTTACAACAACAGGCTGCCCATTTGAATTTACTACATCTTCTTTAGACACGACAAAAGTGATATCACCACCATCCATGTCAAAATTTACGTCTAACAAATCCTCTTCACACGCTGTAAAAGTCATACAAAAAAGTGCTAGGCTTAGGATGAATAATTTGTTCATGATTCAGCAAATATAAGAAAGTAAAACTGTAGTTTCTAATTCCTGAAATAGATTAACTACTTGCTATTAGACGTTGAACCTGAAATGCATTATATCGCCATCTTTTACAACATACTCCTTGCCTTCCACTCTTAATTTTCCGGCTTCCCGGCACTTAGCTTCAGAACCCAATTCTATAAAATCATTATAAGCCATAACCTCTGCACGTATAAATCCTTTTTCGAAATCTGTATGAATCACTCCAGCAGCTTGTGGTGCGGTATCTCCTGCAGTAATAGTCCAAGCTCGCACTTCTTTTTCTCCTGCTGTGAAATAGGTTGCATAGTTCAATAATGTATAAGCTGCTTGAATTATCCTATCTGCACCACTTTCGGTAAGTCCCATATCCTCTAAGAACATATCTCTATCCTCAGCTTCCATATCAATCATATCTGATTCTATCTCAGCAGAAACAAACATCACCTGAGCATTTTCATCTTTCACTGACTCAATAAACGCAGCGGTGTGAGCATTTCCGGTTACTACACTTGCATCATCTACATTACATACATAAAGTACAGGCTTAGCGGTAATCAAATTCAAATCTTTAACCAATTCCCACTTAGATTCTTCCATCTCGATGGTACGCACCGATTTTCCTTGCTCTAGGACTTCTTTTATATTATTAGCAACATCTAAAATTGCATTAGCCTCTTTGTTACCTGATTTTGCAAGCTTCTGAACCTTGGTTATCTTTCCATCTATAGCTTCAAGGTCCTTAATTTGAAGTTCCGTATCTATTATCTCCTTATCTCGTACGGGATTGATGCTACCATCTACATGAGTGATGTTTTCATCGTCAAAACAACGAACCACATGAAGTATAGCGTTGGTATTTCTTATATTACCAAGAAACTGATTACCAAGACCTTCCCCTTTACTGGCACCTTTTACAAGACCCGCGATATCTACGATCTCTACTGTAGTAGGTTGTATTTTTTGCGGATTTACAATATCCGATATACTCTGTAGACGCTTATCCGGAACCGTAATTATTCCTATATTGGGTTCTATAGTACAAAACGGATAGTTTGCACTTTCTGCTTTCGCACTGCTTAAGCAATTAAAAAGAGTTGATTTTCCTACGTTGGGCAAGCCCACTATACCACACTGTAATGCCATTTTTTCTAACTTGGCTGCAAGTTTAGTGAATAATGGTGAAAAGAATATACCTCCCTTACTATTCGTTCAAACTTAATAATCTAAATGCTTTATCCTCCGCCCAAACACTCTCTAGCCAATGCCTAGTTTCATAATCTGACCTAAACTTTTGGATACGCTTATCTATTTTATTCTTATAGTCTACGTCTTTGAAATATCCTTTGCGTGCAAAGGATATTTTTTCTGTTTGCTTATTTTCTATTTCTTCTATCTCCTCGTCCGTAAGTTGCAGATAAGGCAATGTTTTGTCACTCAGATCGGACATAAAAGGTAGATGAATAAAAGCAGTCTTGTAATGTGCAAAATTGTATTTAGCTATGATACCATCCCAGTTAAACATACACATAGAAATAAGTGTAATATAAGCGGCTAACGCATTTACTCTAAGTACATAGTAAGTACTCTTGACCTTTCTGATTTTTATCATTAAGGTGACTAGACCCACTATGCAAAGGACCAAGAAAAATATAACTCCAGTTCTTTTGTATGCAAGACCAAAGTATTCGATGTAATAAGCATTCCTAACAAAGACAGAAATAACCAACAATGCATTCAATCCTATCCATAGATAAGCCAATGTTTTTAGCACTTTGTTTTTCGAATAAAAATTGAGATTTCTACGGAAATAATAAATCGTAACTCCCATAGAAATAAGAATTGCAAAAATAAGTATGTAGGTACCCTCTTGTACCAATTCCTTTAATAGTTCTCCTTCCCACTCAAACCCAAACCACACATTTTTTATTTCCAAATAGAGTAATAGGCTTAACAACATACTAAGAATTACAAACAAGAATACGCCTGATTTATACTCTGTAGCTAAATCCATATTTCTAAAAGGTCGGTTAATCT
>JAOLBX010000069.1 GCA_028339355.1 Bacteroidia bacterium | reverse complement strand
AGATTAGGAACATCATATCTTTCTCTGTCTGCCAGTCAAGACTAGGTCTTTCACGGTATGCAGATAATTGATCGTCTTCGATAAGATCTTCTATGAATTTGTTTTTGGCAATAATGTTAAAAATAGCAATATCTTCTTCAGAAGGTTGATATTTAAACTCTGAAGGGTCATGCTCAGAAGTCATAAGGTGACTTAGCTCTGGACCAAAACTCAAAACTCCTAATAAGTTCTGACCCATTCCTCGAATTGATTTCTTTACATTAGAGGCTATTACTGTAGGTCGCGAATTCTCTTGACCAAACTCTCCAAAGAGTGCTTGGAAGGCTTTGATTCTTATAAGACGTCTATTTAACATTGAACAAAATAAGGGGACAAACCTACGTATTTTTTAGTTTCAATAGAACAACTTTATTAGAATACTATTGTATTTTTTCAAATACATGTATTTCGAATTTAGCATCGTTTAAAGTTACTATTGTTTCCGTTGGAATGATTTGCTTAATTTCCACCCATTCTTTATCGGTAATCAATTGATTTAGAGGAATTCCACTCTCATTTGGACCAAAGTGACTATCCCATATCAGGATGTCTCCTTTTTTAGTAAATTGTAAGCTACTAGCCCAGAGATCAAGGTGCTCCTTTTGATTGTATGGATCTATATCTGCAATCAAAGAAAAATAGGGGTACAAGTACAGTTTGGTTCGTTTTTCAAAGTTTTTCTTTTTGTACCATTTGGCCAATTTCGTATACTGTTCTTGCTCTGCCGAAATAGACAATGGATATTTGTAATTGTAATATTTATAAGGAACATATAAAGCATTCATAAGAATGAATATTATACCTAAAGTCATCAAGCGATGGCCCCGCTTAGGAAGTATTCTTCGTATTGTGTTGTGAATAAAATTGAGAGCATACACTCCAATTATGGCCGCTAACGGGGCTATTACGACCATGACACGCACATAACCGCAACTGCCCATCATTCCCTGCCACCAAATTACAATGTGAGAAAAAAAGAATAATGCGAATGATAGGATAATTAGACTCATTTTGCGGACGGTCTTCAAACGCTGCTTTTTCATTATGTTGTACAATATAGCAAAGCAACCAATCACTAATAAAATACAAGTAATGAGTCCAAACGTATAGTGTCCTGCATAAAAGTAATGGGTTAATCCTCCGGAGCCACACACATTCCTTCCCGAAAGTTCAAAATTGATATAAGGGTTTTGTGTAATGACCCAAAGCGGCTCACCTTCTATGATCCATCCCAATATATTGAATACTATACTTCCAGCGAGCAAATAGAAAAAAGTCCAATACTGCTTTTTTATTATGACTATATATAGGGCAACAACAAAAAGAATGATGAAGCCCTCTGACCGTGCATAGGGTAAAAATCCCGCTAGAATAGCTCCAGCTACTAACTGGTTTTTGATGAGTAAATATATGGTAACCACCACCAGTAGTGCACAGAGTGGCTCCGTGAGCGAACTTATTGTGTTATCTAAAAAAATAGGACTTAGAAGAGTAAGAACAAAAGCGATGAATGCATACTTCAGTTCTAAAATTTCAGCAATAGCCCAAGCTAAATAGGCACAAAGTAATAGGCTAACGATATTTAGTACTACCATTCCAATTATACCAAATTGTGCAAATGGAGAAGCCAGGATATTGTAAATTGGTTTACCCCATTGGTCTAAAAATAACTCAGGATGTTTCCAAGTGTTTTTTGCTATGAGATAATGGTTGTATGAATCCATACCCCCTTCTATTCCAGGAGATATATTGTGTATAAAAAGTAAGAAAATAGCAACCAATCCACCAAATAATGTCAGAAGAATTCCCTGATATTTTTGGAGAAAATCTAACACTATTGAGTCTTAGTATGTTGACTGAACACTAAGAATATCGTCTATCCTTTTTTGAGCAAGAACAATGGCAGCTTGCTGTGCGTGTATGTTTTGCTCTTTGGCTACTTTAAAAATATTCAATGTGGTATCGTATATTTTTTCGGTGTCCCTCATCGCATTCTCTTTATTGTATCCTATCACTTCAGAGTATACATTGATTAAGCCACCAGCATTTATTAAGAAATCTGGTGCGTACAATATTCCTCTTTCATTCAGAAGCATACCATGCTCATCTTCATTTGCAAGCTGGTTGTTGGCAGCCCCAGCTACTATATCGCAGTTCAACGCATTGATATTGGGTGTGTTTAGTACAGCACCGAGAGCACATGGGGCGAAAATATCTATATCTAATCCATATATATCGTCACCTTCCACCACAGTAGCACCATATTCCGCAGACGCGTGTGCTAAGCTGTTTTTATTGATATCACTCACAAACGCCTGGGCACCTTCTTTGCTAATTAAATCTACTAGGTGCATCCCTACTTTTCCGATACCTTGTACTGCAATTTTTTTACCTTTCAAGCTATCACTACCATAGGCTTCTTTTGCACTTGCTTTCATACCTACGTATACACCGTATGCAGTGACCGGAGAAGGATCTCCACCACCACCCATGCTTTCTGGCAAACCGGCTACGTGATCTGTTTGCATGTTCACATACTCCATGTCTTTTGTAGTCGTTCCTACATCTTCGGCAGTTATATATTTACCATTTAGGTTTTCAATGAATTTTCCGAATTTTCGCATCAGAGCTTCAGACTTGTCTTTTTTTGCATCTCCAATAATGACAGCCTTGGCACCTCCCAGATTTAAGCCTGATATTGCTGCTTTGTAAGTCATACCTCTTGACAGTCTCAAAACATCGTTTAATGCTTCTGCTTCCGTGGAATAACTCCACATTCGTGTTCCGCCTAATCCTGGGCCTAGTACTGTATTGTGTATGGCTATTATTGCCTTAAGGCCGCTAGCATTATCGTTACAAAACACTATTTGCTCATGGTTTGTTGTTTTGATATCAGCAAAAAGATTTAGCTCAGTATTTTGAATAGAAACGAAAGAAGTTGTGCTCATATTTTTTTAAAATTTTGAAGAAAAAAGTCTATTAACTTTGTTGCAAAAGTAGAATTAAAATTAACTTAGAATAGTCTTCACAATTGAAAGCTCTGTTATCTCTAAAAAAGTACTTTGTAAAGTATAAGCAATCCTTAGTACTTGGGTTCATCTTTATTGTTTTATCAAATTTATTTGCGATAGCTATCCCACCGATAGTGAGGCAAGCTATCGACGGTATCTTGATGGTGCTTAATGAAAATAGGCTTCCAGAGTTTATCAATTCGGTTCCTAGCATTTTCAGAAGCACAGGTGGCTTGGCTGTCTTAGCAGGATTACTTATTTTAGGATTTGCCTTATTGAAGGGAGTTTGTCTGTATTTCATGAGAATGACTTTGATCATTATGTCAAGAAATATAGAGTACGATCAGAAAAACGAAATTTTCAAACATTATCAAAAAATGGGACAAGATTTCTACTCAAGAAATTATACGGGTGATCTAATGAATAGAATAAGCGATGATGTTTCTAGAGTAAGAATGTTTACTGGACCAGCGATTATGTATTCACTGAATCTTACCTGTATGATTCTTCTGGTCGTTGGAACTATGTTTTACGTGAATGCGGAAATTACCATTTATGTACTTATTCCTTTGCCTATATTGGCGATTACCATTTACTTGGTAAGTGACAGGATGAATAAGAAAAGTGATTTAATACA
>JAOLBX010000068.1 GCA_028339355.1 Bacteroidia bacterium | reverse complement strand
TAGCTGACGGTGATTTTAACAGAGACAAAACAATTGTGTCACTAACGGTCGCACATTTATTTGAAATAGTAAGTTCATGAATACCTACTTCTGTAAAGGTATGAGTGACTTCTGTAGTATTGAATCCCTTCCCATTCGTACTGTTGGCAAAACCGTAGCTCTCTTCATTATCAACGTCTCCGTATTGAATTTCTAAATTAATATCGTCACAAAACTCTGAATCCAATGGCAAGTCAATTTCTGGAGTATGAAGCAATTCAATAATAATAGCAGCAGAGTCTACTCCGCATTCATTGCTCACTACAACTTGATAAACACCTACACTATCTATACTTATATAACTTGAGGAATCTCCAGTACTCCAAGCATAAGACTCTTCATTTACAATGCTATCGCCTACTTGTAAAACCATATCTACTGCATTACAAAAAGTGCTGTCCTCTGGGAAAAATGGATCAGGTTTTTTCAGAAAATTAAAACTCAAATTATCCCGTTTAGTTCCACAATGAGGTGTAATTATATCTACCCAGTAATCCGTTGGTACATTTGCAATAATTGTATCTGAAACGTCATTGGTGCTCCATTTATAGGTAGCTAAAACTGTATCGTTCTTTGCATCTAGAACTATAGGATTATAAGTGTCACAATAGGTACTATCAGCCGGCAGCACAGGAATCTTAGGAGAATACTCTAAAACAAAGTGAATAGAATCACGTACGGTGTCGCACCCATAGGTAGCTTGAACCCAAACCATCCCAGTATCTTCTACAATCTGATATTGTTGTGTATTTCCTGTAGACCATAGAACATCTGCTCCAACGTTTTTTACATCTAAAATATCAAATACCTTATCGCACTTGATTAAGGTATCTTCTAGACTAAATTCTATATCATCTGTGTAAAGTGTATCTCGGAATTTGGAGATAAACCCAGTCCAAAAAAAACCTGTACTTGCTGTGTTTTTATTCTCCTTATAGACACCTGCGGTTGTTGGATAATCACTAGAGGCAGTAAAACCACCATACAAAATATTGGTATAGCAACTTATTCGTTTAAGTTTATTCGCCCCAGGCACCTCATAGCTAGACCCTCCATAGTATGTGCCATACAAAAGTTTATCTCCAAAATAGTTTAGTTTGGTTAAAGTAGCAGAGGTATTCCACCAACCAGACCCTATAGCACCTGGGTTTGTGGTTCGAATAGCATCCGGTGTTATTGGAAAATTATTGGATCTTGTAATACCACAAATTATGGGTTCTTCTCTCACATTTGCCGCTATTCGAACATTACTATTATATATAAATCCGCTATAATAGAGTTCGTCTCCACTACCACCTAAATAGGTAGAATAGTAGACATTTTGGCCGCCAGGATTAAACTTAACAACAACAGCATCTGCTCCTCCTCCAGAATTTTTTTGATACGCGTTACTCGATGTAAAAAAATCTGAAGATCTGGAAATACCAGCCACATAAGCTTCGTCTCTCTCATTTACGTACACCCCTTCAAACCAGTCCTCACCGCTTCCTCCCATCATTTTGGAGTATTGCAAGCTACTTCCTGAAGGATTGAACTTAGCAATAAATCCGTCAGTTGTTCCGACTACATTGTAATTAAATATACTAGAACCTGGTGTAGTAGGAAAATTAGTAGAGTTTGTTTTCCCAACAATATAAATATCCTTGTTTGGGCTAATTGCTACTTCATATGCTACATCATCGTAAATACCACCGAAATAGGTTGAAAACACTAACCCTGAGCCATCTGGTTTCATCTTTGTAAGGAAAGCATCTCCAGAGTTGTACCATCCGCCACTCCCAGAACCTCCCGCGTATGTTGTTTGATATGCCCCTGTGGTAACTTGAAAGTCTGTAGAATTTGTCTGACCAGTCAGGTAAATATTGTCAGACTCGTCTAGAACCATTGACTGTATCAAATCTGATCCATTACCGCTCAAATAGGTTGAGAATAGTAATGAATCCCCATCTTTTGAAAATTTTGTCACATATCCTGCATAATAATTGATTGAGCCATTAGTTATGTTCGAGGTACTATCAAAAGCTCCTTTAGTAATAGGGAAATCTGTACTCCAAGTAAACCCTGATACAACTGGTTCTTGATTGTTGTTCACAGCAAGCGTAAAACAATACTCATAACTAGAGCCTCCAAGATACGATATCCATACAATACTATCGCCTCTAGGAGACATCTTGCATACAAAGGCATCGTAATAACCATTTGTACTTGTGTCATAAGAATTTACAAGTCCAGGGAACTTATCATTTGTAATGCCCGCTAAATATACATTGTCATCACTATCCATATCCAAATCATACACCCAGGTATATGCCCAAGTAGTCCCATTATTACCCGTACCATAAAAGTAGCTACTCCAATCGACGTAGATAGGATCAAGGATTATTTCTTCTGTTACTAAATCAAATTCTGCACTAAATTCTAACTTATTTTCTGAAAGAGAATATTGGATATCAACCTCCTGCTTTGAGTTCTGCTTGTATGAATATGGCACCTCCTCTTTTATGCTTCCCCAAGGAGTACTGTATACTAAATTACCTAAATCGTCAATTTCTAAATTCTCAACTCCATTGTAAGTGAGTGCTATGTCTGACAATCTAGCTCCGGGGTGAAGTATGAAGTCATATTTCAGCTCATCATTTTCACTTTTGTAAAACACCAAATCAATATTTGGGTAAATACCCTCATATTTAATTGAACTAGAAGACACTTTCTTAATGTTCTTTCCATTTTTCGAAAAGTAGTTAACGTTAGACTGTATTGTGTGACAAACGGATTCAATCGTTACCAAATTAGTATTTGAGAGCTCAATATGCCAAGACACATATTCAAATAACATGGGTTCATCTACTTTCTGCGGATTAAAATCACGTTTAACCTTTCTCAGACTAAATAAAACCTTGTCCCTGTAAAAGTCTACACAAGCAGACTTACTTGAAAATCTATACTGAAAATCAGCCTCAAATTGTCCATTGTTTCTTTCAAATAATGCATCAGTTGTTGAAATTTGTGATTCCAATTTTTCAGCTATTTCATCTTTTTTAGATAATAACTCGCCATCGTGTTTATTTTTGGCGTCAGAAGAAATATTCAACAGTAAGCCAACTATGCATATTAATACCTTGACTGTTTGCAAAACTTCACAAATATAACTAACACACCTATATGACCCGTAACAAAGCCAAATGGTTGCTTCTTAGTTTTGTCATATTATTTGGCTTCATATACCTATTTACTTATTTACCTTATTCCAATGATGGTCCGCGTGGTATTCATCAGTGGGCACAATCAGACAGAATAGCAATATGCATGCGTTTCATTGAGGGGAAATCCTTAAATGATCCAGCAACTCTATCCATGAAAACAACTGATGGCAATACAGGTGTTGAGTTTTCTGGCTATCAGTATATTATTGCTCAAATCATAAGGATGGGAGTTAGTCAAGACTATCTTTTTATTATTTATAGGTTGTTGACGTTTAGCATATTTTTTAGCTCGTTCTTTCTTTTGCTATTTAATGTTCTTGACAAAGAGAAAATACTATATCGAATCTTTATTTTTCTTGGGCTAATCAGTTCACCAATTTTACTTTACTATGGGTACAACTTCTTACCGGACATACTTGGGCTTTCTCTACTTTTAGTTTGCTTTTACTTCTTTCACAAAGACTTTGAGAAGTACTTTTACCATATACTCATTATCAGCGGGTTGGCTTTACTTATC
>JAOLBX010000067.1 GCA_028339355.1 Bacteroidia bacterium | reverse complement strand
TCAGTGGTATTAATTGCCTGCAATGGGTCTATCTCCATTATTTTCATTCCGTTTATATTGAATAAGGATACGTTCGAGCTCTCGATTTGTAAGCTCTGATTCCAATCTAACGTAATTGAGTTGTTTGCTGGATTAGGGTATACTGTCATTAAGTTTGAAGATGAATATCTACGTGAAATACTACCCGTAGTTGAAACTACAAAGAAGTTTTCTACAGTTTTGGCGTCTGTTCCATAGCTATTTGTGATCGATAATTTTACAGTGTAAAATCCTGCACTGTTGAAGCTAAGATCAATGTTTTTGCTTGTAAGAGTTCCGTTCTTAATGGTGTAATCTACCGGTGAGATTATCCAATTTATAGCTGTAGCCGCTTGTCCTCTAGATTTGTTGGTTAGCGTTACTTCTTCATTTGTAATAATATTTGTTTTAGTGGCTTCAAAATCTGCAATCGGTGCTAGGTTATCAATAGTAATTTTTCTAATTACACTACTAGCCACAGCACTGCTGTTTTCCGTAACAAACAAATTACCCAATCCATCAGCCTGAATATCACTCATTTCCGTAAAAGCTGCAGCACTTCCCACTCCATCAGTTATAGAGAATGAAGACTTATTTCCTGCAAATGTGGTAACCGAATTGTTGGCCTCGTCAATGGCCCTAACGATATTTTGATCAGTCACATAGATTATACCATCTACCACTGTTATTCCTTTAGGAGATTTGAATCTTGCAGAGCTAAGAGTACCATCTACTTGTCTTGGGTCTGGACCAGTAGTAGAACCAGTTAGTGTAGTGGTTACACCAGTATATATATTTATTTTTCTGATGTTCGTATTCCATGCATCCGTTACTACTATAGTATTGCTATTGTACATCGCAACACCCCAAGGAGTACTGAACCTTGCCGCAGAACCTGTACCATCTGTCGTACCTTCTGAACCCGCAGTACCTGCAAGAGTAGTAACAACGCCTGTTGGTGAAATTTTTCTAATTGTATAGTTTTCACTGTCAGTAACATAGAAGTTTCCGTCAGCATCCATAGTAATGTCCATCGGGCGATTAAACTTAGCTGCAGAACCTGTACCGTTGGAACTTCCACTAGTACCATTTCCAGGTAAGCCAGGTGTCGGATTTGCTCCTGCAAAAGTAGAAACGGACTGGCCTGTACCTATAGCAGTATATGCATTAACTTTTCGAATACAGTGATTGTCTATGTCTGCCACGAAAATGTCGCCATTCGAATTAGATACCATTCCTCCAGGATTTCTAAATTTAGCCTGAGTTCCTGTTCCATTTTTATACCCTTCAGCAAAAGTAGGAGACTGTAAACTGCCCGTTCTTATGTATAGCTTATTATTGATTACGGCTCGTATCTTACTTTTTTCAGATATATACATCTTCCCATTTGGGTCGAAGCATAACCCCTCTGGTAAACTAAAGAAAGTGTTGTTTAGTGCAACGCCAGAGCCCGATTCATACTTGTTGTAAGCATCATCGTTTGCTTTACCTGCAAACGTTACCACAGTTTGAGCTGAACTAACGTATGTAAATGCGAAGGTTATCAGAAGTAGAAGTGTTTTTTTCATAATTTGGTGTTTAATAATTTAAGAAGAAGCTAAGTAACTATTTATTGCGTCTTCAATGTTTTGTTCAATGTTAATGTATTCTCGTTTTAAAAATTTTTCGCCTGTTATTCGTTCAAATAACTCTATGTATCTGTCTGAAACGCTTTTCACCATTTCGTTGGACATTTCAGGAATTTGTTGTCCCTCTTTTCCTTGAAACCCTTCGGAGATTAGCCATTGTCTGACAAACTCCTTAGACAACTGTCGCTGCTCTTCGCCGGCGGATTGTCTATCTTGATAACCCTCTGCGTAGAAATACCTTGAAGAATCAGGAGTATGAATTTCATCAATAAGTGTTATTTCATTATTCCTTTTTCCAAATTCATATTTTGTGTCAACTAAAATCAATCCCTGTTTATCTGCGTGTTGAGTTCCGTACTCAAATAGTGCAAGGGCATAGGCTTTAAGCTTTGATAATTCACCTTTTTTAATTAGTTTTTGAGTTATGATTTCATCATAGCTGATATCTAGGTCATGACCACTTTCTGCCTTAGTAGTTGGAGTAAGAATAGGTGTAGGGAGCTTATCATTCTGATTTAAGCCTTCGGGTAGAGACACACCGCATACTTCTCGTTTGCCGCTGGAATATTCTCGCCAAGCGTGCCCAGCAAGATATCCTCTTACTACGAATTCTACTGGATATGGAGTGCATTTATAGCCTGCAGTTGCATGCGGGTCAGGTTCCGCCAATTTCCAATTGGGTACTATATGTCTTGTATCATCTAAAAACTTAGACGCTATCTGATTTAAAACTTGTCCTTTATATGGTATGGCATTTGGTAGTACATGATCAAATGCAGAAATCCGGTCAGTTGCTATAAGAACTACGTCATCTTCACCTAAAAAATATACATCTCTCACTTTTCCTCTTAAAAAATCTGCCTGATTTTTGAAGAAAAAATTGGTAGACACTAAGCTGTCTATTTGAATTTCTGTCATAAGATATCGAATTCAAAAATATAAAATATGTTTTAAGACTTCAACTGCACTTCAATTTGCAATGGATTCTAAGAAGTGCATTGTGTCTCTCTTGTCTGCAAAGTCTTGTAATTCAGGTTTTTGAGTTTGGCCGAATGCGACACTCTTGCCTTGCGAATAGTTACCCACAACACATTGGATATTTCCTTCATTGTTTTTAATAAAAGTTGACACTTCGTCTTCCTTTTCATAGTATGCATAATGAATACACGCTAGTGGTGCTAATAGATCTTTACGCTCCTTGCAAAGTGCAAATCCAGTATCTAGGTGCTGTTCACTATTCATAAGAAGTAATGCTCTGTGGTAGGTGTAGTTATTCGAGTATTTATTATGGTTTTCCAGGTACTTGTGACTCATAAAATGGTCCAATACCCTTGTTATGTCCATTGATTTTGGTAATAAAATAAAACTGACATTTCTACATCCTAAACCAAAGTACTGAAACACATCAATTGCAAGATTATCTAAGTCGTTATCTGTTTCATGCCCAGTTAAAACAGCCATTGATTTACGGTTTTTGCGAAGCAGATTTGGAATATTTTTGAAATATTGTTCAAAGTATCTATGCGAGTTGTTGCTACCTGTAGCTATTACAGCATCAATCTTGTTCAAACGCTCTACTATCTCTATCTTGTCTGATAGCCCATTGCTAGATAACCATTTGGAGACATATAACATTACGTATTTGTCATCACTGCTAGGCTTTATTACTGCTATGTTCCCAGATAATAAGGTGCACAGTAAGTCGTGGAAACCAACCATAGGAATATTTCCTGCCATTATTATACCAACTTTTTTTGGGTGTTTTGTGTACGTATAGTTCTTTGCAAAGTTTTCTAACTTTTCTTTCGTAAAAGAAGTTTTCCAGTCAAATAAAGCATTCCAATAATTCTCTTTCGTTAGCCAGTTGTTCTCTACATACGTTTTAGAAATAGAGGTAGAAAGCTCTTCGTTCTCATCAGTAAATTGCGTAGCCAAATGGACAAAAGCAGAAATAATGGTTGTTTGGTCTGTCATTATACTGCAAAGGTTGTTTTTTCTTTATGAAATCTTAACGATAGCTTTACTTTATTCTCTACATTCTAAGTCCACTTAAGAAATTCTTAGCTTGATAAAACGGATAGGAAAATTATTGAGATGTACTATAGGTATGGGAGTAAAAATATCAATGATGGATAGTGAAACCAAAAATGACAAGTCTAGGAGTTTAGGCGG
>JAOLBX010000066.1 GCA_028339355.1 Bacteroidia bacterium | reverse complement strand
GTCTCGGTCTCTCTAGCACCGATGTTTAGTGCTCTCCAATAAAAGGGTTTTCGAACATATTTTTTCTTAAAGCGGATATTCGTTACATAATCTATCTCAGGATTCTCTGAAATAAAATTGTACGTAGCTAGTCGCTCATCGAACGTAGATTTGAGACCATTATACCCAATAAATTCACCTTCTTTATAATCCCGGTCTAGAAACCTGAAAGGTCCTATTTTAAGCTGTCGCTTGTCCTCATTCCATTTGTAAAAATTAACAAATAGTACAGATACAGTCTTTACATTTCCTTTTGATTCTAAGTCATCAGTAACTGAAATGTCATCTCTAGTCGAATAAATGATTGGAGCATCAACTTTTTCTCTACTCATTCGGGTAAGTGAACCACAAGAACTAAGTATTAATGTCAGTAACGTAATTAAATAAATATTTTTCTTCATATCCGCACGAATATATATATATATATATCATTACCAATGTTCAAGCCTTTCTACACAGATTGATTTGTAATATGCAAGGATTAGTATTACTCACTGTTTTAGAATCTCAGCCGTTAACAAAATACTCTTGTTAATGCTCCGCAGGAGTTTATTCTGACACATTAGTTAGTATGACTGGATGTGATCCTATAGTTACGACCATAATTACTGAAGGAGATCCGTCCTATTTCAACTAGGAAATTATACTATGCTATAGTGAAGTATATGTTGTAGGAACACATATTTACGACAGAACTAGGAACGATACTCTTTTAAATGCGCGAGGATTTGATTCTACTATGTAGTAGTTCATAGTCAGCAAGTTACTGAGGATAATGACGTTTACGCTGCGGGAAGAAATTATCACGGAGCATTAGGACAACCCGAATCTGTACCAGATTCAAAATTTCCATTGAAAATACCTGGTCTAAAAGATATAATTAATATAAAAACTGCGGCTTTTGGATATGCGGCTTTATATAAGCACGGAGATATCTGGAGTTTGGGTATGTGATTAGAGGGTAGAGGCTATTAGACTCTTATCGAATCTTTAGACAAAATATTAAATGAAAATTTTCTACTTAATAAATTTCTTACGATAAGTCAGATGGGTACTTGTTTCTTCCAATACAATAAAATAACTACCTGAATGAAGCGATTCAGTTTGAACAGTTGGATTAGTCAAATTACCGCTTAGCACTTTTTCCCCTAACGCATTAAAGATTTGATAGGAGTCCATTTTCATACTTGAGTTAACAGTAATGTGATCTTTTGCTGGATTAGGGTATATAGATAGTAGATTCTCTTTAATTGATGGCACATCTAATCCTTGCAGGCGTGTAATTTCTAAATTATAGTTACCATTGTCTTTATTCCATCTACCTGCAACAGTAAGGTAGTAAGTCCCTGCTTCCTCTAGTCTTACATCCGCCGTTGCATCATCATTAAAACAACCATTATTGGCATAAAACAAATTAGAATCGCAATGCTCTGTCGAACTCAATGCCAATACATTCTGAAAATCGGAACCACATAAAGAAAATCGCCAAACACCACTCTCTGGAATATCAACCGTAAGCTTATGAACAAGTCCCTTTGCTAGATTAGGACAAAGCACTGTATTGAAGTAATCATACGTATTAATGTTATCTACCGTACCATCTGCATCACTATCACCCTCTCGCCTTATTATATTTCCGTTGGCATCATAGGTATAGGTGTACTTTTCAATCTCGTCTGCTGTGCCGTCTGCATCATAATCAATCTCTCGCCTTATTCGATTTCCGTTGGCATCATAGGTGTACGTATTAATGTCATCTGCTGTACCGTCTGCATCGTTATCAACCTCCTTCCTTATTTGATTTCCATTGGCATCATAGGTGTACGTATAAATATGATCTGTTGTACCGTCTGCATCAGAATCTCTTTCAAACCTTGTTCTATTCCCTACGATAGAATTTACTGTGTTAAAATTAAATATTCCTGGTGCATTGATTCGTTTACTACTATTTGATTGAGCAAAATTTACTTTTGACAGCGGAATTATAAGGAAAAGAACTAAGATTTGACGTAACGAATTACTTTTCACGATACTGATTATACATTATTGAGGAGGCAAGTTTCCACAATTAATTCAACGTATGCATTGATCAGGGTTAAAAGATGCTAATTATCTCTTAGGAAATTCTTTTTTTAATTCGGCTTAATCCTTCCGGAGTGATTCCTAAATAGGAAGCAACCATGTATTGCAGTATTTTTAATGAAAGTTCAGGTTTAACCTTTATCAAATCTAAGTAACGCTCCTCTGCAGTTTTGATTAAAAAAATACGCTATCGAACCCAAAAACAAAGTGTATTTGTTAAGCACATCCAAGATGTGACGGGTGATTTCGAATAAACAAAAAAGCGGAATAGTGAACTAAAATTCAACTATTTCGCTCTGGTAAAGTCTTTGAGACTGTTATCGAATCTTTAGTCTGAAATTTAGACCAATTAAATTTATCAGTTCGATAAATCGCATTATGTAAAGTACTTATCGTACCTGTACATATCTCAAAAAGAGCCTATTACAATACACCTCACGCACAGAACGAAACTATATTGCATAGTCCTCCTTATTTAGTATAAATTGCATCTTTAAAGGAACATTTCCATCTTTTGCTGACCAAACCATGAACCATAAAACCACACTACTCTTTGTTTTACTCTCCAGCATAGCCTGCTTGCCAGCTAATGCACAAGACCTATTTGTGACCTCGGGTACCACTTTCAAAATTGCTGCCAATGAAACTTTTCATACCAATGGACTAACACTCACCCCTTCTGCGGCGTTTGACCTAGACGGCTTGTCCATTACCAAAAACACTACATTGGCCAACGCGGCAACTTCTGGAGCTACGGCCATATCGCGGTGTTACTTGTTTAGTGCCAATAGCCCAGCGTACAGCGGTACGGTGCAGATAGACTATCTCGATGGTGAGCTGAATGGACTCACAGAAAGCACTTTAGAGACAAACAACTACGATGGCAGTATATGGACACAGGTGACGAGTGCTACCAATGACGCTACCAATAACTATGTGCTTACCACTACACTCACCAGTACCATTTTGCGTGAGATTACATTGGCATCCTCAGCATCGCCATTGCCTGTAGAGTGGTTAGATTTTACCGCTATCAAACAACAAAACGATGTACTACTGGAGTGGAGTACCGCTCAAGAGATGAATACGCAGGATTTTGTAGTGCAGCATAGTATAGACGGTGAAGTGTTTGATGACATTGCTACTCAAGCAGCAGCAGGAAACAGCCGTACAATCCAAGAATATAACTACGTACATACTGCACCTGTTGTAGGATACAACTACTACCGCATACTTCAGCGGGATTTTGATGGAGAAAGTACATACAGTGAGGTAAGAAAAGTGAAATTCAGTACCGGTACGGCGGCATACGCTATACAAATACTGGGCAATCCCATACAGTCAAACGAGTTGTCTATAGCAACACCTGTAGACCAAGACATAGCCTTGTACTCTATGCTCGGCCAGCTGCACTGGCAAAAGCACCTAGTAGCCGGTAGCCACACCATAGACGTGAGCTTCTTGCCCAAGGGGACGTATCTACTACAAACAAAAACCACCAGTCACAAGGTGATCAAACTATAACCAAAAAAGAACCAATAATAACCAACAACTAAAACCAATCTTACAATGAAACAAACAATACTCATTCTTACGTTGCTATGTGCAGCGACAATTACTCAAGCACAGGTAGGTATAGGGACTGCTAGTCCAGATGCCTCGTCTATACTAGACGTAACCTCTACCAGCAAAGGTTTTTTACCGCCGCGTATGACTGCTTTGCAAAGAAATACAATCAGCTCACCCATTGCAGGGTTAATGATATGGTGCACAGATTGTGGTGCAAGTGGTGAAATTCAAATTTATAATGGGGCGGATTGGGTTAATTTTATAGGAGGCACCAGACAGTTGACTTCCATGGTTATTATTGGCTCAGATATCGATGGAGAAGCGGCTGGTGATCTATCTGGAAGTTCTGT
>JAOLBX010000064.1 GCA_028339355.1 Bacteroidia bacterium | reverse complement strand
AATGAATAAATCAGAGTTCATTAGAGAATCCATTCAACGCCAGCTACAGAAAATTAGAAGAAGTAATAAAAGGAATTTGTCGTAAAAAAATCAATAGTTCTAAAATTCCTTAAAATGACAAAAAGTACAAAGACTCGTACCCTGTTAGATACCCAATCCAATAAATTTCAAAGAACTTGTATTACAATAACCCCAGATTTATTCTGTAGGGATTGGACTCCTTTTAAAGCCAAACCCAATTTTTTTGAAATCTTGACTTCATATACCTCTCAGTAAGTGATTTTGACAAACTTCTGCACAATATTTCACTCGGATGATCCCAATAACCATACTCTTCCAGTTGTTTCTCAAACTGTAGCTGCTTTTGTTTCGTATCGGTCCATAAATGGTGTATAGACTCATGAATCTGGGTATCCACAAGAATCTCAATAGTTGGATTATTTTTAAGGTAGATAGTTATCTCATTCGTATGATAATTGAAATCCCCTGCCGCGTCTGATTTTAAGATCGAAACAACCACACTGGGAGACTTTCTCCGTGTCGGGTACATAATCCTGACCCATTCCGTTATGTCTTCTAAGAAGTCTTCTATAGGTATCTTTAAATTGTATTGTGGTCGCTTGATAATAGTCTCAACTCGATACATCAAAACAACTCCAGTAATAATCAGAAATAACCCCATCATATAATCCTCTTCACTTTTAATACTGTGTTCGTTGACTTATTCGTTATTGCACTAATATTTCTGATTGACAACCCCCTCTTTATTAACCGCACAACATCTGAGTGACGATTTAATATTTTTTCATCACAATCAGTATCTCCTTTTTTTCTTCCTACACTTTTCTTTCCATTTTTCTTGATATGATTGCGGTAACCTGACTGTAATCGAGATAGCGTCATCTTACTTTCCATATTTGCAACGCTGAACAATATTTGAACCATAAACATTGATAAACTATTTGGTGTCTTATCCCCGTTGAGCGTATCAAGATTAAAATTCTTTATATAAAGTCCGACTTTTAAATCATGAAGGAGTTGTATGTTTTGAAGGGACTGAAGTACCGACCTTCCTATTCGACTTAACTCCCAAACTAATATTTTATCAATTGATCCCTCTTTCGCCAGTTCCAACATCTTGGAAAAAACTGGTCTTTGATCGTTCTTTTTGAATCCACTTACCTTTTCTTCAAAAACTTCAACTACCTCATAGTTCATTCTCTTAGCATATTGTTGTAGTTCCTTTGTTTGTCTCTCTGTGTCCTGTCTCTCTGACTCTGAACTAACTCTTGAGTAAATTACAGTCTTAATCATATCGTATCATTTTAATCCTTTGGGTTTCTATGAGGCTATGATACAGCGGATTAATGGGGTTCCGGAATAATAAATGCTAAATTTTTGCTACAATAATTGTTTTGAGACACTTTTTGTGTGCGGATAATATTTAGTGAAGTATCACGGTCACGGGTTGATCAGAATCATTGTTAGTCGCACATTGGTATAGAATGTAGGGGGTCCCCCCTGTAGGAACCCCTGCCATACATCCTGTCTTAATATATACATATATATGACACAAATTACCCTCTCAGAGTCGTCTGAGAATTTTGGCAGATTTTTTAGTGAAACTTGAAAAAGTCTAAAACTCAATTTTAAAAATTTTCCCAATTTTTTACACTGAGGTAACTTTTATACTTGACAAAGTTTCTCCAGAATTTTGACCATTGCATAGGTGTCTAACTTACAGTACTCTAATAGTTGTCTCCTTGTTTCTTCTGCATCACCCACAAATGTTCCGTTTACCATCGAAAGAAAAGTATTGGATGCAGTGGTTATACTTTTATAGTGTAGCCATTTTTTAATTAAAAGACTTCGTTCAAACACCCTCAAAGATTAAGATAAGATCTCCCAGTGATTATAAGACCAGTCCAAAATAGTATTGAAAAAAAGTTTAATGCATCTTTATAGTCTATTTCATTATATTTGAATTAAAATGATAAACAGGAACATAAGTTCCTGTTATCCGGAAACGGAGATCTATAAACAAGGAGTTTGTTCTCCATATAACGAGTTGTAGTATATGTTTATATTATTAATAGATTTCAATGCCATGTTTTTTGTAAAAATTATAGGTTAATAACTTTGAGATAAATGAAATCAATTTATTTATTAATCATCTTTTTCAATTATACATTTTTACTTTTCGGCCAAAATGAGCAGAAAGGAGATATCATTTTCAGTCAAGATTGTAAATCAATAATTTATGGTGAAGTTGAAATTCATCTTCTCCTTAATGAAAATAAGCAGTTATACACTAAACTCCTTGATGAAAATAAGCAGGTGATAGAAATAAGAAATTTTCAAGACAAATATGGTAAAAACTTGGATGACTTAATTAGTGGAATAGTTTCTAAAACTGAGAGGAATCCTGTAGGACTTTATTACAAAGACATCGATTCTGACGGAAAAGAAGATCTCGTCTTTGAATACGATTTCTATATAGGTGCGGGACCTGAGTCTGGTAAAGTTATAAATAGAGTGGAATGTTTTTTACAAAAAAATAATCGGTGGACTTGGGTATACCAAAATGGCAGTACAAAAACATATAACTGGCAATACGCCTATGACAGGGATGACATAAGCTATAAAACATTATATACTTCTGTTACAAATACAGGTTACATTCCACTTGGCTATTCAGTGCCCCCAAAGGAGAAAGAAAATTTATTGCTCCAGGCAAATGAAAAGATCATACTTTCTTTCACAACAAACTCCGACAAAAAAGTTTCATTAGTACTTGCAGAGGATTTTAGTTATTTAAGTTATCGTTATGGTACCCCTGAAAATATTGAATTAATATATAAGGTCACAGAAAAAGATACCAGTAAGTTCAAGTACTCTTGGGATTGGGAGCCCTCATTAGAGCGCTGGACAGAAAAGCAATACGATATGACCTCATTAACTTTTCAGATCTCAGATTATGAATATACTATTTTCCAAAACCGAGTAGATTCAATTAGTCTTGAGGATATAGAATACTCTTTTAAAACAGAAGATAAGGAATATAACCTTGCATTATTGAAACAATACAGGGCTGCAAAAGAATTAGATGGTGTTGGCATTATGATTAAAAGACTTTCAACGAATGAAAAGACAATTATGAAAGCTAAACGTATTGATATAGGTGGATTAAAAGATTTGTTTTATCTTCCTCTTTTTGTTGAAAACGACTAATTATAGGACTTTCAATTATAATATTTGTAAAGGCATTGAAAACACATACTACAACACTGTATATGGCGCATTAAAACGCGACATGTATTAACCGTTGGCGGTCATTAGAAAAAGAAACAGATATAAAATGAAAATACTGATAAAATTACTGTTGGTAACTGTGCTTATCTCGTGTGGAAAAGATGAAGATATTTTGTCAGATAATTCAATAGGCGAGAATGTAAGTATATTAGTTCACCCCAGACAGACAGATGCTAATTACTCGACTACCGACAAAAGTCATTTTATAGTTAGGAATACTAAAAATCATTTAAATAAATTAATGCTCTTTATTGGTGGAAGCTTTAGTTCGCCACAAGACTACACCTTTATCTCTGAACACTCTGCTTCAATAGGGTTTGATGTAATCAGTATTTCATATCCAAATAATGTCCCTGCTGCTTCTTTAGCTTCGAGTAGCAACCAATTTGCATTTGATAATTATCGAGATGAAATATGCTTTGGTAATCAAGTTAGCAATGATGTTGAAGTTGACATTTTAAACAGTATCAATAGAAGAATCATAAAATTAATTCAATATTTAGAAAGTACATACCCGGAGCAAAATTGGAATCAGTATTTAATGCCATCCAACAATATAGATTGGGAAAAAATTGTCGTAGCAGGACACTCTCAAGGTGCAGGCCACGCTTGCTATTTAGGCAAGAAAAGATTGGTCGAAAGAGTAATTATGTTTTCAGGACCAAATGATTACAGTACACATTTTAATAGTCCTGCAAATTGGCTATCTGAAGATGGATTAACGGAATTAAGCAAACAATATGCTTTACTGCATATAAACGATGAGATTATTTCTTATGATTTTCAAGTATTGAATTTGAAAGATTTAGGTGTTTTGTCATTATCTGAAGATCCACTTTTGGTAGACGATTTAAGTTCGCCATATAACAACAAAAATGCACTATCATTAAATATACCAGCATTTTCAAATCACAACTCTACGGTAGGTGGAAACGCAAAACTTCCAA
>JAOLBX010000065.1 GCA_028339355.1 Bacteroidia bacterium | reverse complement strand
AACGGAGTTTCCAGATGGCTGCCAGCTTCAGAAAATGGTAAAAAGTACCTATGAGATGGCAGATACCCATTAAATTTCAAATCTTTTAGTTTTATTTAAATTCGCCAAATGCTTAGACAACTAATGGCATTTGTACTTTTACTTCTATTGAGCATTGCCTCTAATGCTCAATACCCCACGAATCCAGTAAAACCATCCTCCGAAAAAGAACGACTAGCAGCAGTAGAGCGAAGAGCTGAGCTACAAACTACCTCTTCTTACCTTGGCATAGAAGCTACGAGCATAGGCCCAACCATAATGAGCGGTCGAGTAGTCGACATGGCGATAGACCAGTATGATACTCGGCACTTTTTCGTAGCCTACGCCACCGGCGGAGTATGGGAAACAAAGAACAACGGACAGAGTTTTATTCCTGTGTTCGACGCTAACAAATACACCATACATTGTGGAGCACTTGCAGTAAACTGGATAGAAAAAATAATCTATGTTGGTACTGGAGAGGCTAATTCTAGTCGATCTAGTTACCCAGGGTATGGAGTGTTTAAGTGTGATTTTAGTATAGCTGACCCTCAGTTATGGAAGAATTGGGAAAACATCGGACTTGCCTCTACTCAACACATAAGTCGTATAGTTCTAAGTCCAACAGATAATAAAACCATATACGTAGCTACAATGGGCAGTCTTTTTTCTCCCAATAAAGATAGAGGCGTATATAAAACGATAGACGGCGGAAATACCTGGAAACAAACACTTTATATAGACAACAACACTAGTGCTGTGGATCTAGAAATAGACCCAAAAAATCCGAAAAGACTCTACGCTGCCATGTGGCAAAAGAGCCGTCGAGCTTGGAATCTTTGGGAAGGAGGTTTAAACAGTGGAGTTCATATTTCAGAAGATGGAGGTGAAACGTGGACTAAATCGAAAGGTTTTCCTACTAGCAAAAATATAGGTCGTATAGGTCTATCTGTAAGTGGTAACACTATTTACGCTTTAATAGATAACCAAGGGCAATATAAAAAAGAAGCTACTCCTAGCGACGAATTGACTAAGAAATCGTTTCAGACTATGTCGCTCGACTCCTTCAAAAATTTGAGTGACTCTATACTAAACGAGTTCCTAAAGCAAAACCGTTTCCCAGAGAAGTACAAAGCGAAGGACATCCAAAAGATGGTTAGAAAAGGTGAGTTAAAGCCATTCGACTTGTACGAATATCTGCACGACGAAAATGCAACAATGTTCGAAGACCCAGTAAAGGGGGCAGAACTTCACCGCAGCACTGATGGCGGCAGGACATGGGCTAAAACACATCAAGGCGTACTCGAGAATGTTTGCTATTCCTATGGATATTACTTCGGAGTGGTCTATACCAATCCAAGTCAAGTACGCCAAGTATTCATTGCAGGGGTTCCTCTTCTGCAATCTACAGACAGTGGTAAGACCTTCACCTTTGCAGCGGGAGATAATGTGCACGTAGACCACCATTATATATGGGTAAATCCCGACAATGTAAATCACCTGATAAATGGTAACGATGGTGGAGTAAACATTAGTTACGATGGCGGCGTGAACTGGACAAAATGCAATTCCCCTGCGGTTGGACAATTTTATACTGTAGCAGTTGACAACAAGAAAAACTATAATGTGTTTGGCGGTCTGCAGGACAATGGTGTTTGGAAAGGACCAAATAATTACTCCTACTCTACCCGGTGGCATCAAGAAGGAAAATATCCTTACCAACGGATTGCCGGCGGTGATGGCATGCAAATACAAATAGACAGCAGAGACAATACAGTTTATACAGGTTCGCAGTTTGGGCATTATTACAGAATTAGCCCTGATGGCAAGTACCACTACTTCCATCCTATGCACGACTTAAAAACAGAGAAACTTCGATGGAATTGGCAAACACCCATATTACTTTCAAGTCATAATCAAGACATTCTGTATATGGGAAGCAATAAGCTACATCGAAGCATGAATAAGGGAAAAACTTTCAAAGTAATAAGTCCTGATTTAAGCAATGGAGCAAAAAAAGGTGATGTAAGCTATGGTACTATTTCTTGCATATCGGAGAGCCCATTCAAATTTGGATTAATCTATGCCGGTACAGATGACGGAAATATCCAAGTTACGAAAGATGGAGGAGAAACTTGGTCCAAAATCTCATCTAAACTGCCCAAGCATTTATGGGTCACTGAGGTCATTTCTAGTATGCATAAAAAAAAGCGTGTATTTGTTGTCCTAAGCGGTCATACTTGGGATCATTACAACTCGTACATCTATTCGTCTGAAGACTATGGCAATACTTGGAGTCAAATAGGAAGAAAACTACCCAATGAATCGCTAAATTCATTAATCGAAGACCCAACGAACGAAGACATCTTGTATTTAGCCTCAGATGCTGGAGTGTACATCAGCACCAACAAAGGCGAAGATTTTGAGGCTTTTAGTAAACTACCACCCGTGGCAGTTCATGACTTAGTGATTCAAAAAGATAATCGCGATTTAATCGTCGGAACTCACGGCAGAAGCATTTACAAAATACAGCTAGAACCCGTTTATCAATCAAGCACTTATTTGGATTCAAATTTTGTATTCTTAGAAATGGATGCACTCAAGTATAATGCCAATTGGGGAAAACTAAAGTATGATTGGAGCACACAAAAACCATCCAAATATTTTGTATTCTTTCTATCAAAACGAGAAGAGGTTAAGATTCAAATAGTTGATTCTGAGCATAATATTTTGCTGACTAAATTGGTAAATGGCAAAAAAGGATACAACAAAGCAACCGTTTCTTTAGAATTTCAAGAAAACAAATCAGGCTCCTTATTAAAGGGGACATTAGATAAGTATTATCCAAACAAGGGAACTTACGAAGTGTCTATAGAAACTAGTACAGAAACGAAGAAGAGAACGCTGATAGTTCAATAAATTGGAAAATGAATAATAGTGGTTTCTTATGCTACAACTAAGCTTATTTTTTGTACATTAAATTATGGACGTAAAAGATGCAATCGGTCTTTTTGAAAATGTGGTAGAAAAGCATTTGCAACTCAAGCCAGAACAAACTCGCTGTGAGAATGAAGGTGAGTACATAGTGAAGCGAGGCGACGCCACCGAACTCTACATTGACATATGGCAACCTAAGGAATCTACACAATGGCAATATTTTGATAGAAATAATATAGCTGGCATATTCCAAATTGTTGCACCTGTATGCGAGTACCCTGCTGACGAACATCTTGGTATGTTCATGGAAGAGCTGGCACATCTTAATTTCCATCTATTTTCAGCCAAGTTCATAGCTAACTCGGAGCAACGTATAGTAAGTATCCAATTCAAGCGTGTACTTGAAGGTATCAACGAAACAGAGATAATAGAACCACTGGAAGCCGTTGGATATTATGCCGAAAACCTAAAGGAGTATCTGGCTGAAAAATATCACGTAAAAAAGATTTAATCAATAGGCAACCTATTTAAACCTGATTACATCTACTTAACATCTGTCGCAATGAGCACGAATGAACAATACAATGAAATATCATTGATTAAGGCTTGCAGCAACGGAGACAATAAAGCATTTAAAAAGATATACGATAAGCACTCAGGAATAATGTACAGCATCTGCCTACGATATATGACCAACGAAGACGAAGCTAAAGATGCTTTACAAGAAGGTTTTATCAAAGTGTTTAAAAACATTGGCAAGTTTTCGTTTTCAGGGAGTTTTGAAGGGTGGATGAAACGAATTTTTGTAAATACCAGTATAGAGCTTATACGAAAAAGAAGAGCTCACTTAGATGTATCCGAACTGAACACTAATGAAATAAAGCTAACATCAAAAATAGAAACTGGAACTATGGATGCGGAAAAAATGATGCTTCTTGTGCAGCAGTTGCCAATGGGTTATCGTACCGTTTTTAATATGTTCGTTGTAGATGGTTATTCTCACAAAGAAATTAGTGAGTACTTAGGCATTAATGAAAATACGTCTAAATCTCAATTATTTAAAGCTCGCAAACAACTGCAAGTTTGGTTAAAAGACTGGTTCAAATAAATGAAGAAGTTTGAAAATATATCTGATTTTGAAAATCTGCTAAAGGAACAGATTAATGGGCACAGTAACCCTACCCCTCCAGATGTATGGAGTAA
>JAOLBX010000063.1 GCA_028339355.1 Bacteroidia bacterium | reverse complement strand
TTCATAGAGGCCGATAACGTCTTGCCATTGTGCTGCAGTTGGAAGGTCTTTGTCTAACACCTCAGAAATAAGCTCATCAGCTTTATCAAACTCAGTAGCCTTGCCATGAAGCATAGCTAGATTAATAGCGGCATTTCTAAATCTCTCGGAGCTGTCATCTCTGCTTATGTATTCGCTTAGTAAGGGGGTAGCTTCAGTATTTTTATTTTCATAAAAATAATATTGTGCAGCAGCATAGAGATAGTTGTTAGCTGTCTCGTCTTCGTACTCCTTTCCATAAGATTCGTGGAGTTTGGCTAGTTCAGCGAGTCCATCTGAAGTGCCTGTTTTTTCTGATTTTTCAAATTCTTGAATTTCAGAAAGTTTAGCTTCCTTACTTTTTGTACAGGCTATAAAGCCTAAGGCTATAAAAAGATATAATACTATATGTTTCATCGTGATTGTTAATATTGGTTCGTACGCAAAAGTACTAATGTACACTCATTTTGTGTCGCTATATTTTGTGAGAGAGCCAGATCAGCTAACTTCTTGTTTTCGGTGCCAGGATTGAATATAATTCTACTCGGCTTCAGTGCAAGAATATCTAGGTACATGGCCTCTTGAATTAGAGGATTTACGTACATCGTTATGGTGTCTATCTCTTCTTCGCTTGGCCAATCATTCAATATCGGAATTTCTAAGACGCTTCCTTTTTTAATTCCATATAAGACTACCTCATGTTTGTAATCTAATAGCATCTCAGTAGCTATGTATGCGTACCTAGAAGGGTTATGCGTCGCTCCTATGATTAGTGTTTTTTTACTCTGCTGCATAGCCCAGATAATTGAACGGAGTAATGTTACTTATCTCGATTTTTACAGCATCAGACACGTCAAGTTTTGTTACAAACTCTGCAATAGATTGCTCATTTATTCCATCATTGGTTCGGGTAAGCTCTTTCAACAGTTCGTAGGCACCAGATACTTTTTCTCTACGCAGTATAGTCTGTATAGCCTCTGCAGTTACAGCCCAGTTTCTATTAAGGTCCGCATGTATTGCATCTTCGTTTAATATGAGTTTGCTCATTCCCTTTTCAAGGCTTTTCAAAGCTATAAGGATATGTGAGAGTGGCACGCCTAAGTTTCGCAGTACTGTGCTGTCTGTCAAGTCTCGTTGTAATCTACTAATAGGTAGTTTATTGCTCAAGTGGTCCAATAAAGCGTTTGCTATACCTAGATTTCCTTCCGCATTTTCAAAATCGATAGGATTAACCTTGTGAGGCATAGCACTGCTGCCTACTTCTCCCACTATTATTCTTTGCTTGAAAAAATCCATACTGATGTATTGCCATACATCTTTGGCAAAATCCATTAGTATTACATCTATTCTTCGAAGGGCATCAAAAACGGCAGCCAATTGGTCGTAGTGATCTATTTGTGTGGAAGGATAGCTTCGTATAAGTCCTAGATCAGAGACTAGGTTATCTCCAAATTCTGGCCAGTTGACATTTGGAAATGCAAGCCTGTGAGCATTAAAAGCCCCCGTGGCTCCTCCAAATTTGGCACTTATTGGCGTGTTTATTAAAGTTTCTAACTGTATTCTAAGTCGTTCCGCAAATACCGCAAACTCTTTTCCCACAGTGGTTGGTGTGGCTGCTTGTCCGTGCGTTCTACTCAGCAATGGTACATGCTTCCATTCTTCTGCAAAATCGGAAAGACTCTGGTAAATGCTCTTGAAACTAGGTGTGATAACTTCATCAATACCCAATTGCAGACTAAAAGGGATAGCGGTGTTGTTTATGTCTTGACTTGTCAAGCCAAAGTGCACAAATTCAATATACTCTTCAAGTGATGTGCCTTTTAGCTTGTTTTTTATAAAGTATTCTACCGCTTTTACATCGTGGTTGGTAGTTTTTTCTATGTCTTTTATTTCTTGTGCATCCGCTTCGCTAAACTGCAGATAAATGTCTTGTAAGAAAGAAACATCGCTGGCTGAAATGGCAGGGAATTGCTCCAATTCTAGATTAGATAGTGCAATAAAATATTCTATTTCGACCCATGTCCGGTATTTGAAAAGGCCATATTCCGAAAAATAAGGAGCCAATTCTTGAACTTTTCCTCTATATCGCCCGTCTATTGGGCTTATTGCAGATAGTTGTGATAACATGTGTGCAAAGGTAAATCTATAGCAGCGACTAGCTTTGATTGAGAATAAAATTGTTTAAAACTTGTGACACTTGAAGTGCTCAATTTAGTGCACAATTCTGCCTACCTTTGTAACAATGAGAATTAGCACATTTTTACTTCTATTCATAGCAGCTTGGTCTCAAGCCCAGGTGAACCTATCATCTGCTCAACTTGATTTTGGAGATGTTTATACCACCGCAGATAAAGAGCTAGCAGTGAATGTAACT
Organism: Bacteroidia bacterium; assembly: GCA_028339355.1. Taxonomy (GTDB): domain Bacteria; phylum Bacteroidota; class Bacteroidia; order NS11-12g; family UBA9320; genus UBA9320. The sequence goes on along the minus strand of JAOLBX010000063.1, from coordinate 1,915 downwards.
AATACTACCAGCAATACCTTAGAAATAGATAAGGTTAAAGTGTTTCACACGGACTTTTCTTATTCAGTGCCTTCTGCTACATTAGCTGCTGGTGCTACTAAAAAAGTAAGGGTTACCTTCAAGCCAAAACATAATTTAGCCTACAACTCAGAATTAATATTTGTATTAAGCGATGGCTCGGAGCATAGAATTGACCTTGTTGGAAATGGTCGATTTGAAGATTCATACTATAACGCTACATTCAATAAAAGTCACGAAGATCTAAAATCAGCGTTGAAGTCTATAATCTCTGCGGGATACACAAATTTAGGTTACAGCGGTGCTAGAGATAAAATGTACTCAGATATAGATAATGTAGATGGTAAAGTAACCTGTGTCTATACAGGAAGAGTCGCTACGTTCAATACGAGAAGTGGAGCCAATTCCAATAATTTTAACTGCGAGCATACATGGCCACAGAGTTTGTTTAACAAATCTGAGCCAGAGAGAGCCGATATTCATCACCTTTTTCCTACGGATAACCCTGCCAATGGTAGGAGAGGAAGTTACCCATTCGGCATTGTGAGTAGTGCAAACTGGTCAGAAGGCGGTAGCAAGTTAGGTGGCGGATTATTTGAGCCGAGAGACGAGCAAAAAGGAGCCACTGCGAGAGCTATGATGTACTTTGCTCTACGATACCAGGATTATAGCAATTTCATAGACGGACAAGAAGCTGTTCTGAAACAATGGCACATAGACCATGGGCCAAGTGCACGGGACGTTCAGCGAAACAATAAAATATACACATATCAGAAAAACAGAAATCCTTTTGTTGACCATCCAGAATTTATAGAGCGGATTAATAAAATAGGTTCTACAGATGTGAAGCCTACTATTAAGCAAGCAGAGACCACCCAAACCGCCGTTAATTTCAAATCCGTAGCTCCTGCAGATAAGAGAGATATTTATATAGTAAATACTGGAAATGTAGATTGGACTGGGGCGTCTAATGCGACTAATAGTTCTGGAAGAATTAATATAATATCCACAGATGCTTCCGCGGCAGCTGGTGAAGCAATAAAAATTACTGTTGGATTCACAGAAACTGCAGAGGGCACGTATACCGATAATCTGACTCTGAACTTATCTTCTCAAGCCGGCAAAATAATTATTATTCCTGTGACATATACTATTGGGTTGGTAGATGTAGAGAATGTGGTAGTTAAGAGAATTAAATCGCATTACTCACCATTGCGTCAGCACTTATCTTTTAACGATATGCCAGAGGATGTGGAAAATATCGAAATTTATACAAGCGGAGGAAAGCAAATTCTATTGGACGAGATATACTCTTCATTTACCGATATTCCATTCAGGGGTCACGGTCAAGGTGTTTACTTCGTTGTTATTAAAACTAAGACGGAGGTCTTTACCTCCCGATTCTTAGTTTATTAACACTAAACAGAAGTAAATTTTATTATGCGTTTTTTTAAAGTAGTATTGGCCTCAGCCTTGGGTTATATATTGGCTGCAGTAGTCATTTTCGGATTATTTTTCTTCATAATAGCAGGAATTGCTAAAAGTGCAAAACCAGAAGTGCATATACCGTCAAACGGGGTGCTGAATATGAAGCTCAATTATCAGCTCAATGATAGAAATGTAGATGACGGTGCCACAGCTATTATGGCTGCTCTTGACCCCACTCAGCAGTTGTCTGTCGGTCTTAATGATATACTGCAAGGTATAGATGAGGCCAAAACAGATGATAACATCAATGGTATTATACTTGATTTGACATCGTTTTCAGCTGGATACGCAAAACTTACAGAAGTCAGAAACAAGCTTGAAGAATTTAAAGAAAGTGGTAAGTTTATTTATGCCTACGCAGACTACTATTACTTTCCTACATACTACGTAGCAAGTGTGGCGGATAGTG
>JAOLBX010000062.1 GCA_028339355.1 Bacteroidia bacterium | reverse complement strand
GCAGTTCCATTGTATTTCATTACGGTAGCTTTATCACTATTCGCAGCATCTCTATAAGCTGCATATGGAGTTCCGCTTGCATCTATAGCAAGCGAGGTATACAGAGCCATGCCAGAAGAGAAACCCGCATTTCCAACTGTTACCCATGCAGTCCCGTTGTATTTCATTACGGTAGCTTTATTACTATTTCCCCCATCCATATATAATACATAAGGCGTTCCAATGGTATCCATAGCTAGTGAGGTGTAACCAGCTTGACCAGCAGAGAAACCTGCACTACCTAATGTATCCCAAATATTTCCAGGTTTAGAAACACCCCAAAAGTATGTAGCGAGTGAATTACTATCTTTAGCCAGAGTTATAGTATCGTTACTATTGCCGCATCCACTTATTATAGGTTTACCAGATGTATTTTTTATGATAATCGTGATTAGACTACTATCTCCGGTGAAAGAGGTGCTGCTACTTTCTGACCTACAATAGTACGTGGTATTAGCGTTAGGCGGGGTCACCACTATGCTGGCACTAGAGTCTATAGGGGTAGTATTCAGTGAGTCTCGGTACCAATACCAATTGCTACCATTCACTAGCTTAGAACCTGTAATTATTGATAAAGTAGTGCTATTACCAAAACATACGGTATCTTGGCTTGTCGATAGTTCACACGAATCATCAGGCAAACAATCTCCGCTTGTTGGCACTGGACTGGAGCCGCCACTTGCTGTTGACCAAGATGTTCCAGAAGTGGCAGGATCCGAACCACTATTATCTGAATAGTAGTGGCCGCAACCACAGCTACTACCAGGAGCATTGACCTGACTAAAAATAGCCCAATACCCATTGGTATTTTTGTCCATCCAATAATTGGCAGTAATATGTTTGTAATAGGTTTGGCCTGCTACTATCTCGTAGTTTCCGTTCACAGCAGTGTCTCCTGCTCCAACTATCCTAACACATTGAGCATAAGAAGAGATACTTGCCATTAGAAGGGTAGTGAAGAATAAAAATTTGATTGTAAATTTCATTTATGTAAGTGTTAATTTCGAATGGTTTAAAAGTAAATGTCTAATCTTAATGTGATGCAAATATGCCACTTTCTATTGAATTTATTTGAACAAAATGACTTATCAGTGCTAAGAAAAGAAACTAAATTCAACTATTCCGCTCTGGTAGCAAGAATCAGTTAAACCCTTTTTATCGAACAAGCATAATATATTAATGTATTAATATATTTCTGCTTCTCAACCCCAGTAAAAACTGGTAGAGGATTTTATCCTACCACTTCCTAAAAAGGAACTGTGATAATAAAACAATGTTTTACAGTACTAATTTTCAAAATATCATATCGTTTTACGTCAAATTATCGAACCTGTAAGTTGTAACGTTATAACGTTACAATATAGCTCCTAAAGGCCAGTTATTGCTTGATCTTAACATAATCAATTAATCAAAACCCGAAAATACGAGCACCTATATACATCAGGTTCGATTCTTGTTGGGTTGCAGGGGTATTTTCAACGTTTATGCTTAATAAGTATACTATTATAATACACATATGTGTTTTAATTAATTAGTTTGTATATTTGTGAGTAATGAAGTACCCAGAAATAGATCAATATTATGCCGATCCATCTCCTGAGAATAGAGATAAACTCATGGAGATACTCGGTCAAGAACATTTTAAGATATCCGATCTGGGTGTTACATCACGAGTCTTTTCAAACTGGAAGATTAAAAACATCATACCGAAGGTGGATGAAAGACAGTGGGTAAGACTAAATCTCTTTGAGTACTTCTGGATCCAAATCATCAAAGATTTTAGAGCTTTGGGTCTACCATTAAAGTTGATAGAAAAGGTAAAAGATCAATTATTTTTTAATTTAACTTTAAGAGAAGTCTTTTTTGACGAAAAGGGTGATTTCCGGGATGATGTTTTAAGACAAAGTGCAGGTATTATTTCAGAACAGGAATATGAACAAATTAAATCTGATATGATTAATAACAGAGATGATGAAAATGTGTCTTCATTTCTAAATGCCTCCGTCCCACTTTTCTATGGTATTGTAATCAGCGTACTTCTAGATCACGCTGATATTAAACTAACTATCGATAAAGACGGCGAAGTGGGTTTTATACAAGAAGATCTTGAGATAGGGAATTACGTATTGGAGGCCATTAAAACGGGCCCACTAGTTATACTCTCTCTAAAACGGTATGTCTATATGCTCATGTCAGAACCCACTCAAGTATCCACGGCACAGCAGCTGGGATTACTCAATGAAGTAGAATTAGAAGTTGTTATGGCAATGAGACAAAATAAACTCAAAGAACTAGTGATAACCTTTGATCCAAAAGGGGATCATCAAGATCTTACCTACACTTGGAAAAAATCAATCAAACAAGAGGATATGGAAAATGTCTTAAACCAATTTTTGGGTAAAAAGCACGTATCACTGTCCATGAAATCCAATGACGGGAAAACTGTCCAATATGAGTATCAAAACCGCAAACGAATAAAGAATTAATAATTATGGCATTGAATAACCCAAGCCTATCCAATCATCCGCTTATGAGAATCAGAAACACTGCTCATCGGCACAATCATAATCGATTATGCGAAAGAAAAGATCAACAGGCATTACCCTGGAGGAACTCAGCAGGATGGACGGGTTTAAAGAGCTTACAAAAACAGAACTAGAGGAAGCACTAAAATTTATTCAAATCATGACAGAGCTTCTTCATAGCCTTAACATTAGATAGCTAAATAACAGTAGTGAAAATAAGAAAGTATCCTGGTAAGAGGATGAAATTAAAACAAGATAGTATTCAGTATTAAAAAAAATAAAATAAGATGAATGACAGATTACACGCATTTGCAAAAGGAAAGACTAGCAATCTTTACCAGTCCAATACAGCAGTAGCCTATACCAGGGTATCTACTAAAGAGCAAGCAGATAATAATCAGAGTTTAACAACTCAGTCCAATCAAATCCAACAGTATGCCCAAAGGCAAGGTATTAAGATTATTGAACAGTTCGGAGGAACATTTGAGTCCGCTAGAACCGATGAGCGAGCAGAGTTTAAACAGATGATGGCCTATGTTAAAAAGCATAACATCGGATTAATCTTAGTCTACTCATTTGATCGGTTTTCTAGGTCTGGAGCCAATGCAGTGTATATCACTGATCAGTTAAAATCAAACAACGTCCAAGTAGTCTCTGTGACACAACCTGTGGATGCAACTACCTCATCAGGAGAGTTACAACAGAACATACAGTTCATATTTGCTCAGTATGACAATCAACAACGACGTGAGAAGTGCATGGCTGGTATTCGGCAGATGCTCACCAATGGGGACTGGCCTACTAGACCACCACTAGGTTATGATACCCTCAAGATTAACGGTAAACGAACCATAGTCATCAATGAGAAAGGAAAGTTACTGGGACGAGGATTGAAGAAGAAATTAAAAACCGATTTAACTTTTAAAGAATTAAGTGAGTGGCTAAAGGCTAAGGGACTTTATGTATCCAATAAGCAACTATCTATCATCGCTAGAAATGTATTTTACTGCGGGTATATGTCACACACTGCTTTAAATGGAGAGGTTGTGGTTGGCAATCATCAAGGTATCATTACCAAAAAGGAGTTCTTAGCTCTCAATGATCTTTTGAAGGCACGATTTACAGACAGAAAAAAGGTCAATAAAAGCAATATTCCAGCCGTTCCGCTTAAAGGGCATCTCAAGTGTGCTAAATGCTCATCTAATTTGACTGCGTATTTAGTCAAAGCAAAAAATCTATGGTATTACAAGTGCAATACGCACGGATGTAAGCAAAACATAAGTGCAACTAAGATACACCAGCACTGGCAAAGCACTTTAACTGGTCTTCAGCTAGATCTAAAGTTTATTGTACCTATAACACATAACTTCCTACAAACACTAGACAAGGAAAAGGATAATTATGAAAAGGATCGGCAAGCGATTACTAAACAAGTAGAAGAGTATAAAGCTCAAATTAAGACTGTGGAAACAAACTACGCTCTAGGAAAAATAACAGAGGAAATCTATACACGTGTACTATCAGACATACATCAAAATATGGATCCATTACGTGTAGAGTTGGCCAAAGGTGTTTTTCAATTATCGAACCATGAAAAAATGGTGGTAAGTGCTGTCACTAACTTAAGTAACTTGCTGACAATGTGGGATAAACAAGATTTAATGGGAAGGAAGCTACTTGTAAAAACACTCTACCCAAAAGGAATAGTAGTGGATCGAGAAAAAATACTTTATCGAACCCAAAAT
>JAOLBX010000061.1 GCA_028339355.1 Bacteroidia bacterium | reverse complement strand
TGTATTTCTCTTCCTAAATGTTGCTCTAGCCTAAACTCAATTTTAGTTTTCGAGACATGTATTTTCTTTATTTCTTGTTCTTTTGATTGAGTAACGTATATTCGATTTATGAGTAAAAATTACAACTCAGCACTCGCTATGCTGGTAAGCGTTTTTTTCTTTTGGGGTTTTGTTGCCGCAGGGAATACAATATTAATTCCTGTTTTCAAAAAAAGTCTTGACTTGCAGCAATGGCAAGCTCAGCTTATAGAGTTTTGTTTCTATGTGGCTTATGCTGTAGGAGCTCTCGGTTATTACATAATTGGCAGAGTTCGAGGTAAGGACGTGCTCAATACCATTGGATATAAAAATGGACTTATTTACGGCCTACTAATTAGTGCTCTCGGAGCCTTTTTATTCTTACCTGCTGCGAGCTATGAGTCTTTTCCACTTATGCTCACAGGCTTGTTCATAGTAGGGATAGGATTCTCATTACAACAAACGGCAGCTAATCCTTTGGCTATAAGCCTTGGCACTAAAGAAACTGGAAGCAGCCGCCTAAGTATGGCAGGAGGTATCAATAATGTAGGGACCACTATTGCTCCGGTAATTCTAAGCTATGCTATTTTCGGAAGTACAGGAACAGCAGAAAATACGGTTCTAAGCCTCGAGTCTGTGAAGATACCATACCTTATACTTTGTGCAGCATTTATTGTGGTTGCCTTTGCAATTAAATTCTCAAAAATACCCAACCAGCTAGGAGGAGATGAAGACACCTCTGATACTGAAAGACTTCGAATAACAGACTATCCTAGCCTCTGGATGGGGATGATTGGTATTTTTGTTTATGTAGGAGTCGAAGTCAGTACAGCTGCCAACCTTTCAGAATATTTAAAAATAGAATACAACAAACCAGAAGATGCTGTGGCACCATTTATTTCTCTTTTTTGGGGAAGTCTGATGATAGGCAGATGGGCTGCATCTGTGGGTGCATTTAATGTTCCTAAAGCGACTGAAAATTTGCTTCGTATTCTTGGACCGTTGTTGGCATTTGGCTTGTTCTTAGCGGTAAATTCACTTAAAGAATCTACTGATGTAACAATCTTTTTCCCATACCTCATACCTATTGCTATCTTATTAATTGGAGCACATATCACCTCTAACAAACCTGCCAAACAGTTACAATTGTTTGGAGGACTGGGTATAGTAAGCCTTTTGATTGGAATGTTTACTTCTGGGATGCTAAGCATCTTTGGATTTATTAGCGTAGGGTTGTTTTGTAGTACACTCTGGCCGTGTGTGTTTGACTTAGCTACTAGCAGACTTGGAAAATTTAAAAGTCAAGGAAGTGCATTCCTCATTATGATGATAATGGGAGGCGGATTTGTCAGCGTTTTTCAAGGTTACTTATCAGATATCCCAAGTATCGGCATTAGAAACAGCTACTGGGTAGGTGTAGTTTGTTTTGCGTATTTGGCTTACTATGGTGAGTATATGATGGGACAAGTGAAAAGTGAGCGGTAAAGAGTCTATAATGGACGTTTTTAGTCTACATTTCGATGAAGCCTGTACTGACCGAAGTCGAAGTGCTCGATGTGACTAAAATCACAACCTTGAAAATTGGTAAAATCCAATAGGCCATCCTTCGATATCAACTAGTCTATAGTCACTCCTTACTATTCTCTAATAGAGATCTCATCCACAAAGAAAAACCCATCACCACCCATCGAATGGCCTTGATGTCCTTTGGGAAGTTTGCCGGCAGAGTATATTTTCACTTGCAAATTATCCGTATTGATTACCCTTTTCAATTTTACAGAGAGCGTTTCTAAGAAATTCCCGTCAGTGAAAGCGTCTACGGCATATGACTTAGAACCCACCAATTTTCCCTCACAATATATTTCTACTTTGCTGGGCATCAGTATCCAGGAGCGAGCATCTTGAACAAAGCTAGCTGACACTAGGCTCACCTTTTTAGTGTCTTTAAATTCTAGGTCAAATGTTACCTCCTCATTCTGATACCCTTGCCAACGACCAGCTTGCCAGTTGGTAGTTCCTCTGATACCATCTGTGAGTGCATCTTCCCCACCGCCAGTGTATTGTTTGTTGGGCTGTATGCTCGGTGTGCACGACCAGTTGTTTGGTTTTTTGTAGAAAGTGGCTGAGATGATGGGGCTAGTTCGTCTAATGGATTGAGCATAAGCCTCTATGAAGGAAGTTTTCTCAATTAAAAAGGGCTTTGAGTACTTCTTATACGAATCTTCACTCTCAATACGATAGTAAATTTCATCTAGAGGATTTAGACCTGTCAACGTAATCTCCGTTTGCTTTGAAAAAATTTTCTCTCCAGAAATAATTGGAGTAAGAGTGATTTTACTCATGGCCCACCCCTCATCAGAAAAACTATCTCCATAGTCGCAGTCTGAAAAATTGAGATACAAGCCATCTCTTATATCATATGAAGTAAATTCTTTGCAAGCTCCGTTCCCTATTCTATTTGAACCAATGATAGTAATCCTATTGTCATTGTTAAGGTTGTAAACTACTGAATCGAACTCACATTGACCAATAGAATAGATGTTAGACCCTGGATAAACCGAGTAAAATCCACTAGAACTCATCACATACCAAGCACTCATCTGCCCACAATCCTCATTGCCTATTAGTCCATCAGGAGAGTTGGTATAAAATGAATCACATATGTGTTTTATAATCTTTTGTCCCTTTTCAGGATGCTTAGTATAGTTGTACAAGTATGCAATATGATGACTCGGCTCATTACCATGGGCATACTGCCCTATTAATCCGGTAATGTCCGACTGCGTTCTTCCTGTAGTCTGTTCCTTCTCAGAGAATAATGCGTCTAGGCGTTTTTCTAAATCTTCTGACGAACTCAATCTCCCCGGTTCATGCTGCACAAAACTATACTGCCAGCTATTGGCTTCCGTGAAATGCAGATTCACTTCTTTTGGGTCAAAGTTTAGCAGCCAATCTCCATTGAGTCGTGGTGTAGCAAAACCCGTTTCTAGATTTATGATGTTTCGCCAAGATTCTGCTCTTCTGTAAAATACATTTGCAACACTATCCTCTCCCATTCTATTTGCCATCTGGGCTATGCACCAATCATCATAGGCATATTCTAAGGTCTTACTCACACTTTCAGATTCGTCTTCTGCTCGCACAAATCCATATTTGCGATAGCTAGGCAAACCAAAAATATCTTCATTGGCACTGGCCACCATAGCCTCGAGAGCAAGCGTAGTATCAAACCCTATTATACCTTTCATATAAGCATCTGCAATTACACTTACGCTATGATAGCCGATCATACAATCGGTCTCGTTGCTCGCCAATTCCCATACAGGCAGTCTACCACTTTGCTTATATATTTCTAAGAAGCTATTGATAAAGTCCGTAGTTCGTTGCTCATCTATAATGGTCATCAGCGGATGCAGTGCTCTATACGTATCCCACAGCGAAAAGACGGTGTATTGGGTATGGTTTGGGCTATCGTGAATCTTACCGTCATGTCCACGGTACTTGCCATCTACATCTTCGGCTATATTGGGATGTATCATGCAGTGATACAATGCCGTATAGAAAACGTGTTTCTTGTTTTCGTCTTCAGTAAACACTTCAATCTTAGAGAGTTCTTTGTCCCAGAGCTTCTTGCCCTTCTCCATAATCACATCAAACTTTGCTAGTTTGTAGGTACTTTGGCTATCGTGGTACAGATTGTAATAAGCTGCCAAACTGCCTGTAAAAGACAATCCTACTGAGCACCCGAGTGTGTTATTTTTTAAATTTTCAAAGTAGAACACCGCTTTACTGCTATCAGAATTGTATCTCATCGATTCAAAACCTTGATCAAACTCTAAATAAAAATAACAGTGCTGTTCTTTAGCCCAACCTTCACTTACTCTAAATCCTAAAACGCCTTGCTTTCCCACTTCCTCAATCTTAAAATCAAGAGTTTTATCTCTGTGTTTCAAATCCAACAAAACATATCCAGCGTTTTTATCAAAAACATATTGGTGTAATCCACTTCTCAGAGCAGTTGTTAATTTTGCTCTTACTCCATTATCAGGCAAATTCACTTCGTAGTAATTGGCCGTGACTACTTCCTCTTCATGCCTAAACTTTGTTTTGTACTCCTCTGGTTCAAACGAGATGGTATTTACAGATGGAAGCAGTAAAATATCTCCATAGTCACTTACTCCTGTACCGCTCAAATGAGTATGCGAAAATCCATAGATAAATGAATCAGAATAGTGATACCCGCTACATCCATCCCAACTTCCATCTATCCGTGTATCTGGGCTCAGTTGCACCATTCCAAAAGGTACTGTAGCTCCTGGGAATGTGTGTCCGTGCCCTCCAGTTCCTAT
>JAOLBX010000060.1 GCA_028339355.1 Bacteroidia bacterium | reverse complement strand
GATTGTTTTAATGTAAAAACCAACTCCATAAACGTGATATATAACTACAGGAATAAAAAGACCTAGAAAATGCCAAACCCTAACTGTAGTTGCCATCTAGCGAAGTTCTATAATGCTAATACCTTCTCCACCTAAATCCACTCGTTCATAGGATATACTTTTGATAGACGGATGTCCTTTGAGATGCCTTCTGAGTTCAGTTTTCAGTATCCCATTTCCTTTGCCGTGCAATACTCTCAGTGATCCTACATCTAGCATTACTGCAGAATCTATCCATGTATCTATCTCATTCATAGCATCATAGGTACGCATACCTCGTATATCTTTCTCTGCTCGAAAGCTAGCTTGTTTACTACTGTAAGAAGATGTACTAATATATTTCTTAACCGCCTTTTCGGTTTTCACTCCTACTCTTTCCAGATTATAAATATTCGTTTTAGTTGTCAATGACCCTACCTGAAGTATTGCCTTATTTTTCTTTAATTCCAATATTTCACCAATGCTATTAGTACTTATAAGCTGTACTTGATCACCTACTTTGAAACTAGTTTGATTCTCCTCGATTTTATCAATTGGATCGTCTTCTATTTTTTGTTCTAAGTCTTCCCTTATCTTTTTCGTCTTCTCTTTATCAGCCTTGGTTTCTTTGATAACTCGTATTGTCCTTTCGATGTCCTTATTTGCATCTTTTATTAATTTTTGAGCCTCACCTTTCGCTTGGTCTAGTATTTCCTTCTTTGTTGTACTTAATATATTTTTAAGTTCCTTGTATTCAGCTTCTACAAGACTCGCATTTTTAAGCTTTTCAGCTAGTGCACTTCGTTCCACATCCAGGGCTTCTTGCTTCGTTTGCACTTCTGCTAAAAGAGCATCAAGGTCGTATTGTTTTGTGTTCGTTAGTTGCTTTGCTCGTTTTATCAGTTTTTTATTTAATCCAATATTTGACGCTACTTCATATACAAACGAACTACCTGGCTGCCCTACTTGCAGCTTATAAAGAGGCACAAGATTCTCTATATCAAACATCATGGCAGCGTTTACCAAACCTTTGAGTTTATCTGCTTTGGCTTTTATATTGCTAAAGTGAGTTGTGATAACACCAAAGGCTCCTTTCTTGTGTATTGCCTCTAGGATAGCCTCTGCCATAGGTCCACCAAACATAGGGTCGGTACCCGTCCCTATTTCATCCATCATTACTAGTGTTTCGCTATCACTAAAATTAATGATATGCTTAGCTGCCTTAAGATGCGAACTATAGGTACTCAAGTCAGACTCTATACTTTGATCATCACCTATATCCACAAATATGTTCTCAAAAACCCTAAAAACACTCGTGCTAAGACAAGGCACCAAGAAACCTGATTGCAGCATAAACTGCATCAAACCAATGGTCTTTAGTGACACCGACTTTCCGCCGGCATTCGGCCCTGAGATTACAATTATCTGTTGATCACTGTCCAGAATGTAGTTCAATGAAACAATCTCTTTATCCTCAGAAACCAGTCTCTCTCTCAATAAAGGGTGCTTAGCATCAAAGACCTTTGTATCACTTCCCAATGCGGGTAAAATACAGTTCCAATCAGATGCAAGTCTTGCTTTCGCTCGTATAAAATCGAAAACTGCTAATTTTTGAACGCCACGTCGGATATCTTCTATGTAGACTACTATTTTTTTTGTGATATTTTTTAGAATCGCAATTATCTCTTGTCGCTTCTTTATCTGGAGTTCTGAGAGTTCATTATTGAGACCCACCAATTCCAAGGGTTCTATATATGAAATTTTCCCTGTACCTGACTGATCTATAAGAACTCCACCAATTTTTCGTTTATACTCTGACAATACTGGTAGCACTACTCTGCCGTTCTTTATACCTAACTCTGTATCTCCTAAAAACCCTTTTTCTTTAGCGGCAGTAAATAAAGAATTTGAGCTTTTTATAATATTCTTTTCCGCTCTAGTAATGGCAGATACTATTTTTTTGAGACCAGGGCTAGCATCAGATTTTATCTCATTATCTAATCCAATTATTGCGTCTATATCCTCAATCAGTTCAAAATCAATATCGATGGACTTAAAAAGTTCACGAAGTAAGGGGTACTCTTCATTATGACTTTGAGTATAATCACAAACTTTTTGTAAAGCATAGAGTAAATCTTGAATTTCGTTGATGGTATCTATTTCATAAAAGAAACCTTCGATTCTCGCAGATTCTAGATGAAAGTCAAAATCTATTTCCAATGATACTGCGAGCTCACCTTTCTCTATAATTTCTTTAAGTTCCGCAGTCTGCATCAACCACAATTTGATAAGCTCTTCGTTACCGCTGCATTTTATTCTATTAAAATGAGCGATTCCTTTTTGAGTTTGGCAATGATTCATTGCAGCAGTGATCACTTGATCAAAACCAAGCTTATTAGCTATTGACTTAGGGTATAGCACTATTTTGACTTATTTATTCTTTTTGCAACCTCTTCCATTATTGCACCCATTTTCTCGGGATAATGCGAGTAGACACGCATACTACTATCAAACTCCGCATGAGTAGTGCCATGTTTATTGTAAATAATGGTATATGTAGTGTCCTGCATTGCTTTTTGCTTATCACCGGAGAGGGGTAATGATTTCTGTGCTGCATCTAAGATTTGAATATCAATGATTACACTTATCATACCTGCTTCATCCAATATACCATCCGGCATTTGTTCAATTGTGTCACTACAAGAAGAAACTATAGCTATAAAGGATAAGAGCAGTATTTTTGTTTTCAATTTATGACCCATTCTGTCTGCGAAAATATCAAAGAAATAGAGCTAGAAATAGGAAATACGCAATTAGTTGTAGTTTCCAAGTATAGAAGCTTAGATGAACTAAGAGAAGTGTACACTTGTGGCCATCGTCACTTTGGAGAAAACAGGGTTCAAGAGCTGGTAGAAAAGCAAAAAAATCTTCCTGATGACATCCATTGGCATGTCATAGGACATCTGCAGTCTAATAAAATAAAGTATATCGCACCATTTGTACATCTAATCCATTCTATAGATAGTATGAAACTCCTCAAAGCAGTAAACAAGGAAGCTAAAAAATGCGGAAGAACCATTTCGTTCTTGTTTCAACTTTTCATAGCCCAAGAAGAAACAAAGTTTGGATTATCTCCAAAGGAGTTAGATGGCATACTTTCTTCAGACGAATTCTTGGAGCTAAAAAATATAAAATGCGACGGTTTAATGGGGATGGCATCCAATACGGTTAACAAAGCTCAAGTTATTAGCGAATTCAAGTCGCTTTCTTCCATTTTTAACCGTTACCGAGAATCACACAATTGGAATACTCTATCTATGGGTATGAGCGGTGATTATAACCTTGCAATAGGCAGCGGTAGCACAATGATACGTGTAGGTAGTAAAATATTTAACGCTTAAGTTTCAAATAGTCGTAAATAAGAGAAGGCCTCCTTGCGGAAGCCTTCTCAATTGACTATGAAAACTCTAAATCTTGGGCTGAACGCCCAAGGTCTTTTAATCTACAATACTCACAAATGAGCGATTATTTGATTTTCTCTTAAATTCCACCTTGCCATCTGTCAGTGCAAATAAAGTATGGTCTTTACCTATACCTACATTCTCACCAGGATGATGTACTGTACCTCTTTGTCTTACGATGATATTACCTGCTATGCAAGTTTGACCACCAAATATTTTAACACCAAGTCGTTTACTATGCGACTCTCTACCGTTCTTACTACTACCTGCTCCTTTTTTGTGTGCCATTGAATTATCCTTTTATACTTTCTATTTGTATTTGTGTAAGAAACTGTCTGTGACCATTTCTTACTTTATAACCTTTTCTTCTTTTCTTTTTGAAAACAATTACTTTATCTCCTTTAAGATGTTGCAATACTTTAGCTTTTACAGATGCACCTGTAATACCAGGTGTTCCTACATTCACTTTACCTGCATTATCTACAAGCATTACATTATCAAAATCTACAGATTTGCCTTCATCTTCTGCTAATCTGTGAACATACAATTTCTGGTCTTTCTCCACCTTAAATTGCTTCCCTGCTATTTCTACTATCGCGTACATCGTTTTTTTAAGAACCGCAAAGGTAAAACTAATTTTATAAAACCAATATATCACGAATAATTTTTCTTTTAAAAATCTTAACATTATTTATAAAAATGTTAACAACGCATAATACTTTTTATTACATTTGCACCCACTTTTAAAACAATGGACTTAGTCAAACATATAGAATCGAGCCAAATCAGAACAAATCATCCTAATTTTGCATCAGGAGACAATGTTTCTGTACACTACAAAATTCGTGAGGGAGAAAAAGAAAGAATTCAGATTTTCCAAGGTACTGTG
>JAOLBX010000006.1 GCA_028339355.1 Bacteroidia bacterium | reverse complement strand
ACTATAGGTGACAAAATAGTAGTGGACGACATTTCATTTATCATAGAGTCGGCGGATAATAGACGTATAAAACGAGTGAAGTTACATCTTAACATAGCAAGTGAAACATCCAATGAAGATTAAAATCGGAACACTAATGTGTATAATAGTATTGTTTTCAGCTTGTCAAGACTACTTGCCAAAACCTCATGCATATCCTAGAGTAGTATACCCGATAAAAGAGTATATGCAAACTATTTCTGACTGTCCATTCACATTTGAAACACCAGTTTACAGTAAACTAGTTCCTTATGGCAGTGAGAACAATTGTTGGTATAATCTGGAGTATACTCCTTTTGATGCCACGCTACATCTGAGCTATGTGCCTATAAACAGTACTGCAGACTTAGACAGTTTGGCTGAAGATGCTTACAGAATGGTGTTTAAACCACACTTGCAGCGTGCAGAAGAGATAATCGAGAGAGAAATAAGCGATAGCACTACAGGATTATTTGGGATGATATACGACCTTGAAGGTAAAACTGCTACTCCATTCAACTTCTATATTACAGATGGAAAAGAGAACTTTTTTAGAGGTTCATTCTATTTCAATAAGAACACTAAACGTGATAGTGTTCTTCCTATTTATCATTTTCTAAATGAAGATATAATGAGGAGTATAGTGACGTTTAGGTTTAAAGAGTAGATAACAAATCAATCTCCTGAACACTTCTTCTCATTCTTCTTTATTATAAACGCTACGTTTGAGAAATAGGAAAAAATTAAACGTACCTAAGATATATGTGCCGGTCAAATGGATAGAACTTAGCTATTTAATAACTTGCTACTTAAAAAACCTACCTCACCCTCAAGGTCCTTCCCAATCTAAGTGTAGTATTTCTACTTATTCTATTGAGCCTGCAGATGGTATTGACTGTAGTGCCGTATTTTCGGGCTAGACCGTATAAGGTATCTCCTCGTCTTATTTTATGATAGCGTTTGCTATTTGCGGGTTGTACATTGGCTCTTGTATTTGCCCCCTTAATATACGGAAACCACGTATTGTTGATAAATGCTTGATTCTGCTTCAGTGTAAATGTTTTGAAATCAATAATCTTAGCCGGATTGAAAGCTTGTCCCATGAGTCGAGTTTCGAAATGCAGGTGCGATCCAGAACTTCTACCTGTACTCCCTCCAAAACCAATTATCTGCCCTGCACGGACTGTTTGATTTCTTTTAACAATTGCCTCTGACAAATGGCCATATATGGTTTCTAATCCATTGTAATGCCTGATCATCACATAGGTACCAAATCCTCCTGCATTGTAACGTTGTATACGGACCACACCGTCAAACGCTGCATACACAGGGTCTCCAATCTCTAAATCTATGTCTATCCCCTTGTGCCATCTACTTCTTCTCCATCCATAGTTTGAGGTGATGACACCTTTAAATGGATGCACGTAGCCACAATCATCTTCTACTAGGTCGATTAAGTATCCCCATTTCATGTGCTCTGCATTGTACGCAGGGCTATCCACATGGTCCTCGCTCCAACTAGTGCCATAGATACTTTGTGCTGGCACTAAGTTTTTATCGAAATTCCAGTATTCAATAGGTTTTATTTCTTGCACTAGGTTACACGTATCCTGTGCACGTGAATCACTACTTACAATACAAAAAAGCAGTACTATGCTAAATTTCCAATATTGCTCTAATCTCTTTCTCATCCTCTCTTAATTGGGTAACAAGTGCTTCCGATCCATTAAATTTTTGCTCATCTCTCATACGTGCTACAAACTCAATAGAAATATCTTTGTGATATACATTTTGACTGAAATCAAAAATGTGTACTTCAACACTCCATTTCTTGTCTTCAAAAGTAGGATTGTAACCTATATTGAGCATGCCTGCGTGCTTTTTTTCCTCTATATATACCCACACTGCGTACACACCGTTTTTTGGAATTAGTTTAAAACTACTATTCACGCGAACATTTGCCGTAGGAAACCCAATACTAGTACCTCGCTGAAGACCTTCTTCTACCTTTCCACTTATAACGTAATTTGTCTCCAAATAATTATTAGCAAGATGAACATTACCATTCAATAGAGCCTTTCGAATCTTGGTGCTACTTACGATACTTTCTTCTATATCTTGAGCAAAAATTTCTTGAACTTCGAAATTAAACACTTTTGAATAGTTCATCATTTCGGCCAGGCCTCCTTCTCTGTTTCTGCCAAACCGGTGATCATAGCCTATTATCAATTTCGAAACATACAACTGCTCTACTAGTATATCACGCACAAACTCTCCTGCTGGTATACGACTAAGCTCTTTGGTAAAGGGAAGAATAATAAGATAATCAATACCAAGAGCCTGAACTAACTCTACTTTTTCTTCTATAGTAGTGAGTAGTTTTAGATCGTTGTCATCTGGATACAGCACCAAGCGTGGATGCGGATAGAAAGTAAGTAAAACACTCTCCCCTCCTATTTTTTCGGCTTCTGAAACTACTTGTTTTAGTATTTTTTTATGCCCAAAATGAACCCCGTCAAAAGTCCCTTGGGTAAGGACTACTTTTCCTTTTGGCTCAAATCCTCTTATGTCGTGAATGACTTTCATTCCGGGAATTGCCTTGCGTTTTTGAAGAAATCTTCTTGCGTTTTGATATCTGCCATGTCCACGGCTTCGTTCACATGATAATCTCCGATCATTGTACGAATTAGGGATGACATATATGCTCCACTGTCCAGTGCTAATCCTAAGTCTCGTGCAAGTGACCTAATATAAGTTCCTTTGCTGCATTCTATGACAAATGAAAGAGTAGGAAATGCAGAGTTATCTACGTCATATCTCGATATATGAGCCTCTCTTACTTTGAGTTTCACTTCTTCTCCTTTTCTAGCGTATTCATAGGCTCTCTTCCCGTTTACCTTCACTGCCGAAAACTGAGGTGGTACTTGTTTTATATCCCCTCTAAACACCTCTAGCTTTTCTTCTAGAAATACTGTCGTTATATGCTCTATTGGAAACTCTTTATCTACGGCTGTTTCTAAGTCATAGGAAGGTGTAGTCTTTCCTACCTCAAAAGTCCCAGTGTACTCTTTTTTCTGTGCCTGAAGATCTTCAATTTTTTTAGTGTACTTGCCATAGCAAACTATCAAGAGTCCCGTGGCTAAAGGGTCTAAAGTGCCTGCATGACCGATCTTCTTGATACGAGAAATGTTTCTGAGTTTCTTCACTACATCAAAACTTGTCCATTCTCTTGGTTTATTGATTAATAAAAAACCGCCTTCTTCTATGCTAATCTCGCTCACTTCTGGGCAAATTTATATAAGATAGCCGCTATTCCTGCAAATATTAGATTGGGAATCCAAACGGACAACAATGGATGCATAGCCCCACTCGACCCATATGCTAAGAAAAACTGGAACACCATTAAAAATGTAAAACTAATAAGTAATCCCACACCTAGGTTTAAGCCGATACCTCCCCTAGATTTTTTGGAGGATACGCTGACGCCTATAATAGTCAGTATGATCATCGCAAAAGGCATTGCAAAACGCTTGTATTTTTCTGTGGTATAGAAAAAAGTATTTCCTGTACCCCGCATGTCTTCTAACCGTATCATCTCGTCCAGTTCCTTGAGATTAAACATTTGAACATCATCATTTTTTCTGAAAAAATCCTCTGGATTGAAGGGTATCAATGTGTCCATAGCTGCCCCTCTGTTTAATATTTCCATACCGTCAATAAACTCACGGGTCCACCATTTTGTAAGCTTCCACTTCTTTGTATTCTCGTTCCAGATTAATCTATCTGCATATAATTTTGATACTAGCTTACCACCTTCTACTTGCTCTATGCTAATTTTGAATCCGGCACTATCCGAAAAATTAAAATTACCAATACTCATAATCATACCCGGAGCTATCTGAGTTTTGATTTGCGACGCAGAGTAGTGAGTACGGTCTCTTATATACGTGTTTTCAAAATCAACTCTAGTCTTATCTGTATGTGGAATCACCCACGCAAACATGATAAATGAAATCAATGCTAACAACGCGGATGAAATGATATATGGGACCATTAACCTTCCATAAGATACACCACTAGCTAAAATGGCAATAATCTCAGATTTCTGTGCCATCTTGGAGGTAAAAAATATTACTGAGATAAATACAAATACAGGGCTAAATAGGTTGAGAAGAAATGGCACCCAATTGGCGTAATAATTAAATATAACACCGCTAAACGAAGCATTATTATTCAGAAAATCATCAATTTTTTCTGAGAGGTCAAATACGATAATAATAACCGTAAACAACCCTAAGGCCAATAAGAATGCCCCCAGGAAACGCTTGATAATATAAAAATCTATTTTGGTTAGCTTCACTACTTAGGTCTCTTAGCCCATCAACAGTTACTGAGTTAATAACTCGGTTTTACTTTTTGAATAGCCATTGCAAATAAATGCGAAATAGCTACACTTTCTTCCAAGATTGGATTAATGATACCGGAATCAAGATAGTTTTCTTCTTTGATAAGCTCAAGCCAATATTGGCATCCGTCTGTTGCTTCTTTAGCATCTCCCAGTTTCTTCAGAAAAAAATCAGGATTCTGAGTAGCCATAAGCCCTTTAGATTTGATAGCCATATCTGCTGCACGTTCTATAAGATGACCTCGCACTATGTTACACATCGCTATTTCTGTAGGCAATACCAGTGCTATTTTGAGACATGTTTTGCTAAGCACCTTAGCTCTTTTGTATATATCATCTATCATAATCTTCGATCTAGTTTTGCTACCATTTTATCTTTCCAAGGTAGAAATGTATCTGCTAATATTTGCTTTCGTGCTTCTGTCACTAACCATAAGTAAAATTTGAGATTGTGCTCACTTGCTATCTGAGCACCCAAATATTCTTTAGCTTTGAACAGATGCTTAAGGTATGCCTTGCTATACTGAGGGGTAAGATCATCATCTACTGGGCTGTAATCATCTTCCCACTTTTTATTTCGCATATTCATAGTGCCATCTTTTGTGAATAGCATCGCATTACGAGCATTTCGAGTAGGCATAACACAGTCAAACATGTCTACACCCAGATGTATGCACTCCAACAAATTGCTTGGGGTGCCTACTCCCATCAGATATCGAGGCTTGTCTTTAGGAATGATATTGCATATCTGATCAGTTATGGCATACATATCTTCGTGCGGCTCTCCTACCGAGAGACCACCTATAGCGATGCCATCCGTATCTTTGCTCAAGCAGTATTCCGTGCTTTGTAGTCTGAGATCTGGGAATACACTACCTTGAATTATGGGAAAGAGCTGCTGTGAATATTCATATATAGTCTTTGTCTCATTAAAACGAGTGATACATCTATCGAGCCATCTATGGGTAGTATGCATTGAATTTGTAGCATACTCTCTAGTCGCAGGATAAGGTGTACATTCATCAAAAGCCATTATTATATCTGCACCTATTATACGTTGCGTATCCATTACATTCTCTGGTGTAAACAGAAGTTTATGCCCGTCTATATGACTTCTAAATATAACACCTTCTTCAGTTATCTTTCTTTGGTCCGAAATAGAATACACCTGAAATCCACCACTGTCTGTAAGCATAGGTCTATCCCAATTGATAAACTTATGCAGGCCTCCTGCACCTTTTATAATATCTAATCCTGGCCGGAGATAAAGGTGATAGGTGTTTCCAAGAATTATTTTCGCATCTATGGTGTTTTTTAATAAGGACTGATCGACAGCCTTTACGGTACCTTGAGTACCTACAGGCATAAAAATAGGCGTAGGAATATCTCCGTGCTCTGTGGTGATAAGTCCAGCTCTTGCCTTAGTATCTTTGTCTGTGTGCTGTAAATCGAAAAACACTATTGAAAAATTAAGCTAAACTGCAATAACTTGGGAGACACTCTACTCAGACTACTGGCATATACAAAGTCATCTGGCACCAGTTGGTTACCAAGTCCATTGCTTAATTTTATCTCAGGGCTAAACTTAAAAAAATCGTAATAAATATCGAGACCTAAACCTATGTCGTAACTAAACGTATTGGGATACAAAGCAACAATAGGTTTAGTATCACTTCTGTCTGTACTCTCATCACTCGTAAAATCAAATCTGAAGGTGGTACCACCTAGTACATACATTCTAATGTTTTTATGACGCTTACTCTTATACTCGAATGTGAGCGGAAGCTCCATATACGTCGCCTCCATTTCTGCCGTTTTCAACACATTTTTATTGAAATAATAATTCATGTCCCTTCGTGCAAACTGAATATTTATCATTGTTTTAAAATCCCAATGATCAGCAACCCGAAAATTTACTAATCCTCCAAGACCAAATCCTGGATAGTTTACAGACTCTATCAGTTTCAGCGAATCATAGTTCAAATTATTGTCTTTTACCGTGTACTTTAGTTTGGCATTATTTGCCATTATCCCGAACCCAAAACGAACAGGTTTTCTGTCGTACAGTGGGTTGAGTTCTTGAGCTTGTAATCCAAGTCCAAGCATTAAGAAAGTAACAAGTGCTACTATTTTAATCCTGTGTATATAGAACATATTCCAAATGTTAAACGTCGGTCTGCCACTTTATTGTATGATAGACCTTTCATTATATCTTTAAACTCATCTCCTTCAGGAAAGGCTGCAACAGATTCCGGTAAGTATTTGTAAGCTGCATTGTCTCCAGAGAATAGCTTACCCCAAAGCGGCAATAATGTCTTGTTATAAATGCTAAATATTACTCCAAACAATCCTGTTGGTTTAGAAAACTCGAGTATCATAGCAACACCTCCTGGTTTTAGAACTCTTTTGATCTCTGCAAGGCCCTTTTCTAAATTTTCGAAATTTCGCACCCCGAAAGCAACTATAACTGCGTCAAAACTGGCATCTTCAAACTGAAGATTCTCACTATCTCCGTTTTCCAGTCTTATCTTTTTTATTCCCTGATCTATAATTTTCTTACGGCCTACGTCTAGCATACCTTCTGAGATATCTATCCCTATTACTTCCTCTGGATCAATCGCTAAGGTAGCAATGGCAAAGTCTCCAGTTCCTGTGGCCACATCCAAAATTCGTTTAGGCTTATGCTCTGCCAACATTTTAATGGCTTTTTTTCGCCATCCTATGTCAATGCCCATAGATAGAAAACGATTTAGAAAATCATAGCGATGTGCTATATTATCAAACATCTGCTGCACCTGCTCTTTTTTAGAACCTTCAGTTTGGTATGGTTTTACTTTGGTACCCATTATTTTTTGCGTTGCAAAGATAACAATTATGAGTAAGGCAATGTTTATGTTCAAGGTTAAAAAGTAGTCTTTACTTACTAGCGTGGCACCACCCATTCGTCCAAAGCAAGCAGACACATAGATTACCTGGTTTTAGACTTAAACTTAATCATACCTTTGCACCGTGAATTTCGGCAAGGCAAAATTTAAAAGGAGCTATGGTGCAGTACAACAAATTGTGGACTCTAAGACTCCTCAGTTTGCTTTCATAGGTAGAAGTAACGTGGGGAAAAGCTCACTAATCAATGCTCTTACTATGAAAAAAGACATGGCAAAAACAAGTGCCAAACCTGGGAAAACTCAACTAATAAACTTTTTTGACATTGAGAGTGATCTAAGTTTAGTGGATTTACCTGGCTACGGATATGCCAAAGTCTCAAAAAAACTACGGGAGCAATTTGAAGGAATCATCACCGATTATTTATTGAGAAGCGAGAATCTCTTTATAGTCTTTGTACTTATAGATGCGGCCATACCTCCTCAACGGATTGATCTAGAATTTATGGAATGGTGCGGTGTACATCGGGTACCTTTAGGCATCGTATTTACTAAGACGGACAAGAAAAAACCAAAACAAACTGAAGCCAATATGAAGGCTTTCGAAAACGAATTGGTAAAGTATTTTGCTGAATTGCCAGTAACTTTCGAAACGAGTGCCAATACAAAAATCGGTATCGAAACTCTCGGGAATTGGATAGCTCAGCAAATAGGAAAATAGAAAGCCCCCTATTCCACCACAAACCGCTTTATATCATAAGCCAAGTTATCTGTAACTACTCCTACGAAATAGGTACCAGGCGTCAGCGATGATATATCTAATTTCTTTTCTTTGGTCTTTCCTCTTAATTTTTGAGACAATACTACTTGACCACTAAGATTTGTAATTTCAAGTATACAGCAATCATGCTTGTCTGCAAATTCAACATTGAGTTCATCAGCCGCTGGATTAGGAAAAACTTTGAAAGAAGTACGAGCCTTTACTTTTCTGGTGATCGATGCTAAGTTACCATCGTACATAGCTAGTGTATATTGACCTCTTTTGAGGTTAGAGATAGTAATGGTTCCTCGCTTGTCAAACAGCGACCCTGTTTTTTTTGAATAATCTATAGCCACGGTCCAAGCAGTTCCAGCATTTGGTCTATACAGTAAAGTAAGGCTATCTTCTGTGATTTGTATCAGCTCATTATCCAAGTACCCGAAATCTGCTGAATTGGCAAGCAATCCACTGTATATGATCTCCGAACTAATCGCAATATTGTCGTCCCAAATGCCATCTACTGTCCAATACCGTTGTTTACTCAACTCTGCTCCACTTGGCTTTCCAAAACTACCGTCTGCAGGTGCCCAATGATGCTCTATGCGTAGCAAAAGCGAATCTCCTTCTGCGAAATTGGCTGTGATTTTTTTCATCATCCCTTGAGGCATATCTATCTGTGCGGCATCTTTCAAAACTGCCCAATCTGTGGTAACAGCATCGCTAATCTTATCATCAAAATCAAGAGCCCAATACACTGGTTCAAACGGACAATTAATCGTAAAAAACTCATCAGCATTATTAATAACTATGTCTTGATCATACCTAGAAAAATCTGAGTCAAATGCACTTATAGATACTCTCACTCCTTTGTAAATCTCCTCGTTGAACCTTGGTGTCTGTTTTATGCGAACATCATAGTTTTCACCTCTATCAATCACCTGAATCAAGTCGAAATGAGCAAAACCTGCTTTCTTTATCCATTGATCAAAAAAACCATCAAGATTAAGAGTGGTAAACTTCTGATAATGATTCTTCATATCGTCGGTACTTACATCTTTAAATTTGAATGTAGATTGAAAGCTTTTGCAGGCAGAAAAAAAATCTTCATCACCCATTATACCTCTGAGTGAGTGTGCCATATCCGCTCCCTTATTGTACACGTGATTGCCGTATGTATTGGCATGACCTATACCGCTCACTGGCAAAATGGCCTCATCTCTTACATGGGCAAACTGCAATACATCTCTATGATTGTTCTCTATGTTTTCATCATATGCATCCTTGCCATACACTGCCTCTATAAAAAGACTCTCTGAGTATGATGCCCACCCTTCATTGAGCCACATGTCTTCCTGAGTACTACAAGTTATCGTATTTCCCCACCAATGATGGGCAAGCTCATGAGCATATAGTGTCTCTGAAGTTTTGGCACCGCCGGCTATTGCATATAGCGGATATGCTATATTAGTAGCATGTTCCATAGCTCCTGAGTTGAACGGTACTATATTAAATCCAATTCTATCAAATGTATGATCTCCGTAAGCCGCTTCATACTTGCGAATGCACGCTGGGATATTTTCAAAGCTGCTTCTCAAATTAGCCGTATCCTCAGCCAAGGAAGTAAGTTGCACAGGTATGCCATCCACCATCATATTCACTTCTTCATATCGAGCTATGGCTACAGAAGCCAGATAAGTAGGAATAGATTCATCCATTATCCATTTATACGTTTGTGTAGCGTTTCCATTATTCTCTACATTTGTCAAGTATCCATTGGCATAGGCCTTATATCCTGAGTCTACCGTAATATTGGTGTAGTACAACGCTCTATCTGTAAAATTATCAAAACAAGGAAACCATACTCTGCCAAAGTTATGTGGATCTGATGCGAATCCTACTCCGAGATTAAAGGCATATTCACCCGTAAAATAAAAGCCTCCCCACTGTGGATCTGTTTGCGGATTACCATTATAAAATACTGTAACATCAAAAGTGTCATTCTCGTTCATAGGAGGCAGCATAACCATGAGATTTGGACTACTGTAGTTATAAATTGCAGTTACACCATCTATTTTCACATCAGAAACATCTAGCCTTAACAAATCAAGTCGCATACTTCCAGTATTGGCTACTTTTAAGACTGTTTTTAAAGTGGTATTTGCATTTATACGTTTTGCACTTTGGTAATTCAAAAACTCTGCATTTATCTCATAGCTCAACACATTAAAGGTATCTGCCCTAGCATCGAAAGTATTTTGAGTCGTCATTTGATTTTTCAAACGCATGTGCTGACAAAATTTTTGGGCTTTACTATTCAAGCTACCTATCAGAACTAATGACAATATCCATACTAATCTCAAACTCATTTATTTCTATTTTTGTACGAATATAAAAGTAAATACAATGATGAAACTTATCTTCAAACTTATTACCCTTAGTATTTTCCTATCTACTACTTTTCTAAATGCACAGACTACTGCAGAGAGCCGAGCTGTGGCCATGTATGCAGAAATTAATAAATCTACTCCGTCTATCACTTTGCATTGGGAGTTGACAGCCAATGCTGTAAGTGCAAAACTCTATAGAAGAAGTCCAGGAAGTGCGAATTGGGGTACAGCAATAGCAACACGTACCGCAACCGAAGATACTTTCTACACCGATTCTGACATAAGTTTGGGAACAGTTTATGAATACCGATTAGAAAAACTAACGAATACCGTTGATGACTTGAGCGGGTCTAGCAACATTACCGGATATGGATATGTATCTGCGGCTATAGAAAAACCTGCCAAGCACGAAAACGGAGTGCTTTGGGTTATAGTGGCGAAAAATATCGGGGATAGTCTGCAAACAGAGATTGCCACGTTGGTAAAAGATTTAGCTGCAGACGGATGGGATGCCAATGCACACATACTCAAAGCAAGTGATGACGTACCTGAGGTAAAGGCACTAATAGAATCTAAAAAAAGTACACTTGGTTGTGATGCAGTATATCTTTTGGGGCATGTACCCGTACCCTACTCCGGTCTTTACTGTGAAAACCCACAGTACGCATACCCGCCAGATGGGCACGCAAAGACTGACCCCAACTCGCATTGTGGTGCTTGGGCTGCTGATGTATACTACGGTGTAATAGGTGGTGACTGGACAGACAAAGACTCCACTTCTCTTGCTAAGCGATCTGAGAACAACAATGCAATAGGTGATGGAAAATTTGACAATATAAGAATACCAGCACCTGTGACCATAGCAGTAGGTAGAGTAGATTTTTATGATCTGCCGATAATAGACAAGTCTGAAACAGAGCTCACTCGTCAATATCTAAATAAGGTCCACGATTTTAAAACTGCTAAAATTCAAGTTATAAAAAAGGGAATAATAGAAGATAATTTTGGTGCTTATGCAGAAGGTTTTGGATCTGGAGCTATTAGAGATTTTACAGCTATTTGCGGTAAAAACGGAATTGTGTTTAATGACATTTTCACTACAACACAAGATGGCGACTACCTATTATCCTATGCTAGCGGAGCTGGTTCCTACACCTCCTGCTCAGGCGTAGGAGTTTCTGCAAATTTCAACACCAAAAATGCAGCAGCATTCAATCATATATTCGGTAGTTTCTTCGGTGATTACGATATCAAAAATAATTTCATGCGAACAAGCTTAGCATCAGAAAAAATGGGATTGACTTGTATGTGGAGCGGTAGACCAAAATGGGTTACACATACTCTGGGTCTAGGAGAAAACTATGGAGACGTAACCAAACATTCTCAAAACAACTGGTTAGATTATGATGCCAATTATTACCAAAACGGAACGCATATGGCTCTATTGGGAGACCCAAGCTTAAGACACGATATGTTAGCAGCATCTGGACCACTTACATTAGAGGCTAGCAATGAAAAAACAGAGACAAACCTTTCATGGACGGCCTCTTCTGAGTCTGGCATTTTAGGTTATCACATATACCGAAGTCACAAATCACACGGCGGCTACATCTTACTAAATGCCACTCCTACGACTGACCTTATCTATAAGGACGTATCACCTTATGACGGCACCAATCATTATATGGTACGTACCGTTAAAGAAACTATGACAGGAAGTGGTAGTTATATAAATTTAAGTTTGGGAGTCGTAGAAGAGATAAATGGAATGAAAGGACAACTAGCAAATGTGCCGGAATCAATAACAGGTTTATCATCCAAAGTATACCCTACCATAAGTAGTGAAACCATTACACTTGAAACAGAATCGACACAGATAATGAAATATACCGTTATCAATACTTTGGGATCACAAGTCGCTAGTGGTATGACAACCGGCAAGAAAACTTCAATCCGTATTTCTGATTTAGGAAGTGGATGTTATTATGTTCTATTGAACAAAAAGAGTTTAAGATTTATAAAAAACTAGTGATTAAAAAAGTCATCATTGGCTAACTGATAATAGGCTTTTTCAAAAGGCTGGGTGCACTCAGGATTCATGTATTTTTTGTAATCCAAATTGTAAGACTGAACGCATGTATCCGAAACGTATGTCAACCCATTATGATACGAATAGTATGCTTTATTACTTGGGGTAAACAAGGTTTTTTGCGGGAAAACATTTTCTCCTATTGCATACTGTGATATGGTAGCTGCTATATCGGATTGACTTACTATATCAGTGATAACAGTATCTCTCTGAACCACACCACCTGTTAGTACAAGCGGAATTTTGAAATTTGCTGTATCAAATATGGGTGCTTTATCTGGTAGAATGCTACCATGGTCGGCTGTTATGATTACCAGTGTGTTCTTCCATTTTTCTGAAGCTCTCAGTGCAGACATCATTACCCCTAAGCAACTATCTGTGTAAGCTATACTATTGAGATAGGGACTATTTTTCTTTTTAAAATTGGGCACGTCAAATGGCTCATGACTACTCAGTGAAAAGAGCATTTTGAATTGGGGCTTCGATTCTCTTAAAAAATCTTTTGTGAACACATCAAAAACCTCTTCATCATGGACGCCCCACGCATTCGCTTTGGTTGACCCAAAATCATCTTGACCTTTTCTAACATCTGCATCTTTAAATAGAACCTTGATATTAGCAAACTCCATATTCCCACCGTAGTAAAAACCAGTAGTATAGTCATCGGCAAGGACTTCAAAAATGTTTGGTTTATGAGCAAGTTTTTCTGGGAAATTAGTTAGCGTCTGCCTCGCACTACTCGGTATTCCGGTGGTAAGGGCAAGCAACCCTTTGTCCGATCTAAAGCTAGCAGCATATACATTGGTATAAGCTATACCATTTTCCAAGATATTATCTAATTTTGGAGTAGAGCCATATTTTTCACCACTTAGAAACCCTACAGTTTTAGCACTAAAGCTTTCCAAAATAATTAAAATCACATTCTTTTCTTTTGTGTCCTTTATCAATTTTGAAAAATCTGCACTTGCTTCAACAGTATTTTCCTGAAGAATTTTTTCTGCCTCTTCTCGTGTTTCAAAAAACGACAATGCTTCTTGGCTGCCTCTTTCAAATTCTGTAGCTAGAAAACTCCAAATAGAATTTACGGCAGTATTGTTATATAAATTATTGCTACTAAAGTACGCACTAGACACATTTATAGGAACCTTATCTACACTACCTCTCAGCATAAGACCACTGATTGCGATTAGCACTATTGCAATTAGCCAATTTGACTTTTCTGGTACACTAAGGTGGGATATGCCTCTTCTAAAAAACCAAATCGTAGTTATAATCATAAACCCTAAAGCCACCGCATATGTTGTCCACTCTATAGAAAGAAGGCCCGCATTTTCCTTACCCAGAAACTGAGTAAAACCCAAATTTGTCTTTTGTCCCCAGTATTTAAAAAAATAAGGATCTACAGCCACTGTTAGTATGGCAAATAACCAAACAACTCCCCAATAGACTTTAGTAATCACGGACAAAGTCTTTGGCCACCAATTATTAATTAGCAGCAAGAGCAAAGGAATAATGCTGAAATAACCGACAATAGAAACATCCATTTGTAGACCTTCCCACCATATTTCAGGGAATGATGCCAGGTCAGTTCCAATAAACTCTGCATTAATTAGCAAGAAATAAAACTTTACCACCATAAAGAACAACAGCCAAAAAACTGTGATTCTTAAAAAATATTTAACTGTTTTTATCAAAACCTATTAATATCTATCTCTGTGTGCAAAGGAGTGTCATTTAACATAAAATCACACATTTCTTTAGTCAATAATGGTGCTAAACTTACAGCTTTGCTCCCCATTCCGTTTACTATATATACATCCTTAATGTTTGGGTGCTCTCCCAAAATAGGCTTTCTGTCTAAGGAAGCTGGACGTATTCCAACCACTTGATTTACCACTTGGTAAGGCAGGTCAAGGGTTCTTTCGAGTTTAACGGTCAAATCCTCACGCATCATTTCCGTAGGATTAAGCGTGCGATCGTTTACTTGATATGTGGACCCTATTCTCCATCGCTTGTCATACAAATGTTGCATAAAAACGCCTCCCAAATAAATATCACCATTCGGCTGCAGATCAGTTTCTATCTCTAATAACTCTCCTTTTGTTGGCACTACTTCTATGACATCTCTGAACAAAGGATTATCTGACACCTCAATACCTTCACAGAAGACTATTTTGTCGTAATGAATGTCTTTGTACGTTTTGGTACTTGGATTAAGCTCACTTATCTGGAAAACATCATCGACGGTTGAAAGCTTATTGGCACAAGCACTAAGAAAATTAACAGTATTTAACTCTCCTCCTTTTTGCACTTCGAGCATACCAAAAGGACTCCGTATACCCTCAATAGTCTTATCTACAAAATGACAAAAACCGACATACTTGCCTTGATGTGCTTTGCTCAGCCATATATTTTGCTCTCCTGCCGAAGATATAATCCGGTTCATTGCACAAGGTCTAAAAAAGCTTGATTCTAATCGATTTTCTATTTCTGAGTAATAACCATCCAAGTCTGCAAAAAACTCAGTTGCCCTCCAACCTATGGTAAAGAACTTACCCACCAAAGGATTAGCCAGCCCTGCAGCTACTATTGAGCTGCTATTGCCTTTAGCATTATCATACACTAGAGTAGAAACGCCCCTATGTTCTAATTCTAACTGAAGCAACCGTCCAGAAATACCACCACCTACTATAAGAAAATCCACCGCTTCCGACATTTAAGGCAAAGATAGTCTGCCAAATATTTATGTTATTTGCACAATGAAAAAAATGCTCAGTATTTGTTTACTTTCCTTTACTCTATTATCCTGCAAGGATGAGTTTAACATACCTGAAACAAATTCGTATGTGGATGGTGATTCACCTGAGGTTACGATAGTATCGCCATCGAATAGAGCTATTTCCACTAATGACTCCATTGTCCCAATACACATAGAGGTTACAGACAACTATTTTCTTGGTTCATTCAAACTGATAATACGTAACGAACTAACTGGCCTTGAAGAATATACCTACGAGACCCTAACCGGCGATTCTGTTTTTGTATACAAAGGAGATTTTACAATACCTTCTAAAGACAGTACAGTTCACGAACTATTTGTCAGTTGCAATGATGCTGTAGGAAACAACAATTACGACCTTATTTCATTTACAACGAAATAATTGAAAATGAGAAAAAGCATTGGGCTATTTATTCTGTTTCACTTATTCTCATTATCCTCGTATGCTCAAATTCTAGACACTTCTGAGGCTCACAATCATAAGCCACTAAATGTCCACTTCATTCAAGAAAGTGACATTCTATTTTTGGCACTAGATTCTACTTTTCTAGATACCTCATTCAATTTATTTTACAACTATTACCCTGCATACAAAATATCATTTCCATTCGTAGACCAAGGACTTGAGGCATCTTCACTACTCTGTCTGAGTACTACAAATGAGCGAGAGCTAAAATTAAATACTGGGTACACGAACTTAGCTCCATTATTCTTTGATGATGAAATTCATAAATATCAGTTAGAGAAACCACTCACACGCGTAAACTACTCACAAGGTGCCAATGAAATGATACATATGGAGCTAACACATGCTCAGCAAATTTCGGAGAGGCTTACTTTTGGGGTTGATTATAGACGAATAAAAAATCAAAGTTTTTACTTCTCAGATATTGAGAATATCGATAGGGTTAGAATGAACAACCTATTTAACACGAAATTCTATACTGGATATTTCTCGAAGGACAGAAAATATGAAATATTAGTATCCTATCTGTGGAATAAATCTTGGAATATAGAGAGTGGGGGTATAGCTTCAGATTCTATATTCAACTCACAAAGTGGAAGAAATAAAATTGACAACAGCTCTGCAAAATTCACCGCAGCAAATAGCACCCAAGCACAAAATTCATTTAAAGTAGTACAATATTATAGACCGGGGGGATTGGCAACAGATAGTACGTTAGATTATTCACTGAGCCAGTTCAAGAGTCAGTTTTTTCTAACTACACAGCAAGATAACAAGAGGTTAGAGTTCGAAGATCGTAGCCCGGACAGTTCGAATTATGGCGTAAACTTAGAAGCATACAAAGACTCTATATACCACCGCTCACTGAGTAACGAGATAGGTTACCTTTTCACTCTAAAACCTGTAACGCTTGCAGCGAGTATCCAGCATTCTTTTGACAAATTATATATGAATGGTAACAATCGTTCTTTTCAGAATGTCTATATCAATGGCAATGGTCGATTTGGTGTAAAGCAATTTGAAATAAATGCTGAGGCTAATTTTGGGATACTCGGATACAATGTCGCCGACTATCACCTAAAGGCTAGTGCTAAAACAAATTTTAATCATATTAATGTATCCGCAGGTATACTTTCACAGCTGGTTGAGCCGAGCTACACACACAAAGTATTTGAGAGCCAAGCAGTTTCTTGGAACAATAGTTTCTCTAAAGTTAGTGTTAATCAGCTTTTTGGTAATGCCAATATATCCTATAAAAAGCATAGAATATCAGGTAGTGTATTCGCAGAAACTAGTAACGGACTCATTTATTTCACAGGAGTGGATGACATAAAACAAGAAACTGATTTTGTAACATTGCTAATGACTAAAGTAGGCTACAGCTACAGCTCCTCGCATATAGGCGGGCACTTATTAGCTACTTTTCAAAACTCATCTAATCAACAAGTACTGCCTCGACCGGCTACGGCTATCAGTACCAACATTTATGGTCAGTTTCTTTTGTTCAAAAAGCATCTTGGTATACAACTTGGAGCACGTACTCATTGGTTTAGTTCATTTGTTAGTCCGCAGTACAACGTATATACTAGACAATGGCACAATACAGGTACAGAATTTAACATGTACGCTCCAATCAACGTTTATGCAAACGCTAAAGTAAAAAGTTTCTGTTTTGGAATTGAATACTTCCACATTCAGCAAGGGTGGTTGGGCAACGACTATTATAGCTCCCCTGGATACCCGCTTATGCCTCGTAATATGAGACTCAATATTCGCTGGGATTTGAATAATTAAATTTCTTTGAGTGTATAAATTTCTACCCTTTTATTCTGATCTTCTTGTGCTCTGCTTGCAGGTAATTTATACTTCATTCGAGTATTGCTCATTCCTTTATATGTAAGCCTCTTTTGGTCTATGCCACTTACTATGAGATAATCATTTATAGCCTTAGCTCGCTTAAAACTGAGCTCCATATTGTAACGATTCTGTACACTATTCATAGGTCTATCTATGGGGTAGTTCATATGACCTTGTATCTCTATATACGCGGTTTCATTACGCTTCATTACGGCAAGTAGTTTGTGTAATTCAGGCTCTGATTCTGGGCGTATTTCATCACTATCTGTGAAGAAGAAAATATTATTAAATGTAAATTTACCTGTAATCTTTACTTTTCGAAGCTCTAAAGTATAAACCAATGTATCAATAGGCTTATAAATATCTTCTGTTGGTACAACTAGGTATTCACTAAGATAGTTGCGAGCAGATGCTGAGACTATGAGATCCTCCCCTAGCATATCAAATGTCGCAGAGACACCACTAAGCCCCGTTGAGATAAAACGCATTTCCTTATCCATATAGTCAAACCCAATACTAGCCTTAACTGGCTTTTTAGTTTTCTTATCTATTGTTTTTATTACAATAAACTTTGGAGGGTTTAGTATAGATTTTTTATCCGTTTCGTATACAAAAAAGACCTTGGCCCTTCTATTGTTTTTATGCTCTTCAGAAATAAGCTGAGACTCTCCAAAGTTCTCAGTTTTAATAAATTTAGAAGGCACACCAATTTGTTCTAAAACAGCAACCGTAGAATTAGCCCTATTGGCAGCAAGAACTAAGTTATGCTCTGCACTAGCAAAACTATCCGTGTGACCCTCTACGTATATCTCTTTTATATTAGTTCCACCTATCACTAATATTTTATCTGTTAGCAATTTCTGCTGATTCTTAGAAATTTCATAACTATCCGATTCAAAATAAATAAAGTAATCCGCACTTGTGAGTGAGTAAAGTTGTGAAAAAGAAATAATACTGAAACAACAAAGTATCAATGTTGTTAGGTACCGGTAGATATGGATTGTTCTGTTCAAGTGACGAATGTAAAAGTAAAACGCAAAAAAAGTCCCAACCATATAGATTGGGACTTAAATTTCAAAGATAAAATACTAAACTACTACTTATGATGAAAATTATTAACCATATGTACTCTTCAGTACAAAAACCATTGAAGCTAACACCGTGCCAAACTAATTACTACTGATTATCAGACGTTTAAAAATTCATCGAAGACCCTAAGATTCATTTAGAGACAAATAATTCTAAAAACGAGAAAAGAAGCTATGAAACTAATTAATGGAGGACGTAATTCTACTTTGGAAACACCTAGTAATAAGTCAGAAAACCCAAAAGCACCGGAGAATGAAAAGAATAAAGTAGAGTAAAGCTAAACCCTACAGCCTTATAATACAAGCAAATTTAAGCTTTTACGTTAAACAAATATCTCGAAATATAAATCTAAAAAACTACTGAAATAAGCACTAAAACAGCCTTACAAGTCAGAATTAGGAAATCCCTAAATTCTTAATTATATTTCAAAAAACACTCCCATTTTGGGATGACAATTGACAATTCTTATAAAAGTAGACCGCATCTAGAATGTAGATTCTAGTCTACAACTACGTTCCATTGTGAATTGGAACGGTCAGCTAAAAACTTTGAATTATCTAGTGCTGCTTTAATATTTAAAACCCGTTCAAACGAATTGGACTCTACTGAATAGGCATTTTCACCTATCGTTATAGAATTAATATAGGTAACTGCAGCAGCAGTTCCTGTCGCAAACAAACATTGAACACTTCCCGCTTTAAGATATTCCTCCAAATCAGCAACAGTAATTTTCGTTTCTATAACCTCCATACCTGACTGCTTAGCGAGCTGGATGACTGTATCTCTAGTTATTCCTTCCAATATACTATCGTGTAATTCAGGTGTAAATAAGACATTATCTTTTACAAAGAAAAAATTGGCACTACCCAACTCTTCTAGAGCGTAATCATTATTAATATCTGTCCAAAGTATCTGATCAAAACCTTTCTTTTTTGCAGCGTTGGTGGGATAAAATGAAGCGGCATAATTCCCGGCAGCTTTAGCGTAGCCAACTCCACCTTTAGCAGCCCTGCGGTAGTTCTGCTCCACATAAATATTCAGTGGCACACTGTAATAAAAACCCACAGGACAAGCTATAACTATAAAACGATAACCCGTGCTTACCTGTGCTCTAAGAGTATCATCAGTAGATATAATAAACGGGCGAACATAAAGAGAACCTTGCTCCTGGCTAGGCACCCATTCCTTCTGCAATTCAACAAATTTCTTAATACCGGCCAAGGCATCTTCTTCATTAACCTGTGCCATGCACATACGATCGGCTGATCGATTTAGCCTCTTTATATTATCTCTAAGTCTGAAAATATTAACTTCATTGTCAGAATTTTTATAAGCCTTTAGACCTTCGAAAATAGCCTGTCCATAATGCAAAACTGCGGTAGCTGGATGAAGACTTAAGTTACCTAGTGGCTCTATACTATATTCACTCCAAGACTCACCATCAAAATCTGACACCAACATGCAGTCTGTGAAGGTCTTACCAAAATCTAAATTATTAAAATCTACATTCTCAATGGCCGAATCCTTTACTTCTTTTATCCTCATTTGCTCTGCAAAGTAAATAGAAACTCGTCATAATGCTACACAGGTGGCGACAAGTTGGGAAGGTATAGCGACCAAACCCCGTGTTCAAAGATTTTCTTAACCCAATTCATAAAATATCTAAACAAAATGCTTTGCTTTGCTAAGTGAATCAATTGGACCAAACTGATATATCTCTATTGTTTAAAAGCTTAGTAATACTACCTACAGACAAAATAGAAACTCAGAAATTTCCTACTACTTCAGCACCTGAAAAACCTATTGAAACCAAAGCAGAGTCTAGTCTCACGAACTCCGCTAGTGATCCTGACACTAAATACGTAATTAAGAAAAATCCTTTTGCTATTCTAATTAAAGGCGATCTTAAGGAGCCATACTTGGAAACAGGAAGCAGCTTCTTCAAAATAACAAGTGCACTTAATATCCCACAAGCTAGCAAGCATTTACAAGCATTTGAAAACAAAATAGACATACACAATTACGAATGTGTTTGGTGTATAGGTCTAAACTTAGCTGAGGAAAAATCCATTCGATCGATGGCTCATGACAACCTAATTATCTCACCTGACATACTTACACTCAAGACCAGTGAGGAGAAAAAACAAATGTACTCTCCCTTGAAAAATTTCATTAGTTCCAATATGGAATTACTTTCTCAATTATAGAAAATTTTTCGCACCTATTATTCACCCGAACAACTCGCAAAACTCTTATTACTAAAACTTTATGGCAAAATAGGTTTTATGGTCTATAAATTGAATGGGAATAAGTAGAAACACCCATGTATAACTACAAAGTATTAATAGCAGAAGACGACCCAATTCTAGCTACAATAATTGCAAAAATCTTATCCAACATTGGGATAGAAAATGTTTGCGTTAATGCTGGCAAAGACGCATTAGAAGAATACAATCGTGAGTATTTTGACATGGTCTTAATAGACATTCAAATGGCTGATTTGAATGGACTTGAGGTAAGTAGAGAAATACGTAAAACCAACAGTCACATTCCAATAATAGCTCTCACTAGCATGCCTTATGAAGAAATTGAACTGGATTTAGCGAAGAGTGGAATAAACCACTATATCGCTAAGCCACCTAAAGCTTCAGAATTAAAAAAACTACTCTTAGAATATTTTAAAAGTGCGGCATAATTGTTCCGCCATTCTTAAAATATATTTTTCATCTGTCTAAACAAGACCTCTTAATCCTAAAGACAAGTGTTTTGCTATCTTTGACCTTTTATAGGATATAGATACAATGCTAAACAAAGACGATTTTCAGCAATATAAACATCAATCTTTCTTCCTCAAACTCAAAGAGTTATCATCTTCTAAGACCCCAAATCCATTTGAGTACAAAATGGTATTTTTTGGTGGAACAGGAGCAGTTGGAGGACAAGCCGTAATAGAAGTATTGGAATCTTACGTTTACATGAGAAACGCTAGTACAGTTGTACCTTCTTCTAAACCCAGCTTAATTATTACAGGCATAAACAAGGCTCAAATTGAGCAGTTTTGCAGTAAACTCTTTCAAGTATTTGGGAAACAAAAATTTATAAAGATAGAAGAAAAAGGGGATGAATCAGTTTTAGTATTTGACGATTTCGTAGAACTCCACTTCAAAACACTGATGGCTGTTCCAAAGTTCAGAGTAGACTTGGAAAAAGCTTTATCTTCAATCGAAACTAAGGAAGAAAAAATAGCGTATCTAGTAAGTGAAGCTTCTAAAACCACGTCTCCTTTCGAGGCATTTATACAAGAAATTAAAAAAGATTTTGGCTTAGGGCAAGCTGATAAGTTGAGAGCTGTATTCAGTGGCATACCAGTACCCAGTGTAGCTACATACCATTTTGAGAATATAGATAAACTGTTAGACAAACATGGTCTATCAGATGGAGATACCGAAAAGAGTATCGAACGCTCTATTAAAAAAGAGATATTAAAAGGACTAGCAGAGGACTTCGGAGATATAAAAAGTAAGCACTCTGAAGAGGTACTTATGGCTCACACCACTTCTGTAGGGGGCATGTATCAAATAATCGGAGGGGAACCAGTCATTAAACTTGGTTATGCCCATTCTTCACTTGGTGATCTACTCAAAGAAAAACAGTTTTATGCTAATGAGTTAACCATTCATTATTCAAACTTTAACCTAAAGAGCTTGGTAACAGCAAGTGCTATTGGTATAGACTATATTTATGCTAGCAGCACTCTTCCATTAAGCAGCGGAGTTTCTCGTAAATTTAGACACGCTTCAGAAGGTGGCACCTTACCTTTTGACCTTAAACTCACTCAAGACAAAAAAGGCGAACGTTTATTAAATAAAATTTTCCCAATTAAGACAATATCTACTAGTCATCCTGTAGTAGACGCAAAAGGAAATGCCACTGAAAAAAGCACTTTTAACTTCGGAAACGCTAAAGATAATATACCAAATCTCAACGTAAACTATGCTTTGAGAAGCGGCGAGAATGGACTCTTCTCTCTAGATAATGCTTATGCACTTTATCTTAATATGAAGATAGCATCTCAGGAGGAACTTGCACATGTCTTGGTAAGCAATGCACTCTTAGGAGACGATAAACAAAAACCATGGTTTGATAAACATGGGATATGCTACTACACTCAAACTGATAATTCTAGTTTGGTATTTGCATTATTAAACAATCGTAAGGAGTTTAGAAGATATCAAACCAGTGCTTTTAGCATCAAGGCATTTCAAGAACTAGGAAGCAGCAAACATCAAGCAGAACTTCATACCCATGGCTTATTCATTCTCATGCATAAGTTGAAGAACTTAAATCCTAAGCACATAGCAAAGCAAATTACTTCAAAGTACAGGGAACAAGAAGTAAAAGAATTTGTAGACACCAATACTCCAAAACTACTATTGGAAGATGTGGTAGAGTATGGGAAAGACATCAACAAACTTGCTCAGAACTTTACGGAACTTTTGAGTATAAATTCTACTGAAGACCTAGCAAGATACAGTGGATTTAAAGGAGAGCTCAAAGGTTTTACAAAAACATTTTACAACAACCTGTATAATGTATTAACTAATACTGTACGTGCTATTACTTCACTCGGCACTCCGATTATTTTTGAAAATAAAGAAGGAAAAGAAGAAATACTAGCAGGACCCTATTTTGCTCCCTTAGACCTAATACTCACATCGAACTATTCCCTAATAGAGTGCATAGATACCATCTGCAAAGAACATAGACTTGATAGAGAAGAATTTATCAATTGGTTGGTTTGCAACAATGGGTTTGTGGACCTAAGACCAAATGCAGTTTTAAATACCGCTAAGTCTTTCAATGGCGGTTTAACTGACCATATTCGAATCATTGAAAATCAGAAAGAATTCAGAAAGGCCATCACTAACCTAAAGCTAAGAAATGAAAGAAACCTCAATGAAAACTTTCATTACAACACAAGCGGTTTACTAGCTTACTGCGGAAGAATCACAGGCCTGTATGAGCAGCTGGAGCGTTTCGACCTCAGTCTCGGTACTTTCAATGGATGGAAGGCTCTTTTCCCTATAGACAGTCACGAAAATCATATCTTAATCCCTGGATTAGTAGAGGCTATGCGTCATTACGCCGAAGGACTTGGCAAGATAACTGGTTCAGAATTTTTGTATCCGAAGTACGGGTACTTTGAATAATGTTCTTCTTTTTGAAGAGTCATTCTTAGACTAGATGTATTTGCTTAAATAGGTAAATTTCATTTGTTCACGAAACTCATTTACTTGCATAGTAGCCACAGGCAGAATTAGCCTTCGAAAAAAATCTTTACCTTCTTTATTATCCAAATATATTGCGACTATTTACGTATGATCTGGTCCGATTATCCACTCACTAATATTAGACAGAAACAACAGTAATCAAACAAGATGAAATAACAAACGCTTGACTAAAACACATTAAAACCTTACATTTACAATGATTTATTTGGCTTTTTAAGCCTATTTGGATGTAAAAATCTTTCAAATCATTTGTTATGAACGGAACAAAAATATTTATTACAATCATCGCTTTATTTGTTGTGAATTCAGCTCAAGCACAAACTCTGACAACCACAACAGAAGCTACAAAGTAACCACTCAAACTAAAGTCATTTCAGTTTACTACTGGTGCTTCTTGGGATAAATACAGGGACATGAGTATGGAAAAAATAGCAGAAAGGACACAGAGCAAGCCTGATTACAAAGATGCAACCAAGGATATTAGAGATACGCCAATGTATAGTTCCTTAGGGCTAAATACTGGTGTAAATCTGAGCTATAGTATTCCAACGCTCAGCAACGAAGCAGTAGCAACAGAATGGAGATCTGGAGCCTCGATTACCCTTATGAAAGAATCTCTGATAGAGTATGATAAAAGGACACAACGGAAACACAAGTATCATGTACTGCTTTGTAGAGAATGACTTAAAAGTAGGTTCAGACATCCTATTCAGAATAGGAGACGAATCCAGGTTTACTTTTTATACGGGAGCAGGAATAAATGCTTCTACCTCATTTGACAATAGCTTATTGGTTTTTGATAACTACAATGTAGAAACAGGAGTTATCAATGATTTCTCTGAAGCTGGACCAAACACTGCTCAAAACACTTACAAAGGAAAGTCTGTGGTGTACACTCGTGCATACATCCCATTTGGTGTTAGTCTTAAGTGGTTTAGGCACCTTGAAACGAATATGGAACTAAAAGCAGGTGGAGGGTTTGAGCAAGTATTAGGCGGTAGTGCTTCCGGTTTTAAAGCTGGCGAGTTTACCGTGGGACTGCGATACAACATACAAAAACATAAGACCCCAAGTATTTTTGACTTGTTCTAAAAATAATTAGCTTTCTGACCATTAATGGTCAGAAAAATCCTCAAGTGTGAACTTGGGGATTTTTTATACATCCCAATCATTTGTATTTTCAACCTATGATAGACTAATAGCTACGTTGGATTATGGGCTACTTGATAAGCTTATTCAAAAAAAATCCGCTTTCGCGGATTCT
Source organism: Bacteroidia bacterium (assembly GCA_028339355.1). Classification (GTDB taxonomy): domain Bacteria; phylum Bacteroidota; class Bacteroidia; order NS11-12g; family UBA9320; genus UBA9320. Next base: position 54,245 of record JAOLBX010000006.1, on the reverse strand, counting down.
TTTACAGTTATTTATGAAAAGAACTTAATGTTTCCTTGTCTCCTATCTGTATTATGCAGCCTCCGACGAAGCCAGTGCTGAGCGTAGCGGAAGTACTCAGGATTACAATACCGTTAATCTACGTTGTCGTGTAGAAAAGAATTATTGGTGCGTAATTCAGGTTTTTTATCAGGTTCTTCGATTAGGCTAGTTCTAGAGATATCAAACTCACTACTGTGTGGTACATCTTCTAAAGTTACACCCTTTCTTTTGTAAGCAGGCACACCTTCAAGTTCTTCAATTCCGTTTTCTTTTTTGGCCGTATCATTAAGTTCTCTCAAGTACTTCATACGTTGCTTCATTTGCTCAATCTTGCGATTAGCCGCAGAAGTCTCAGTCTCTTCAAACCCCTCCAATTTATCAAATATGGTAGTTTGCTTCTTGGCAGTTACTTCCTCTTCCGATGGAGTTTCATTCACATTTACAGATCCAAGATCAAACTCTACTTCTTCGTTTACCTCAAAGTTTGTTTTATACTTATTTTCAGCTCTATTGAAACCTGTAGCTATTACCGTTACCGATATTGCTCTACCCAAGTTTTCGTCATAGCATAACCCACATTTCAATGTAGCATCTCTTCCTGCTTCATTTTGCAAAAATTCGTTGATAGCAGCATACTCATCCATAGTAGCTTCTTCATCTCCATAAGAGATATTTACCAATAAATCTCCAGCTCCTTGTATCTTATTATCATCTAGCAAAGGTGAGTTAAGAGCTTGATTGACAGCACGCATAGCTCTATCATCTCCTTCGCTCATACCCATCCCCATTATCGACACACCACTATCTCGCATAGCAGTTTTTACATCTTCAAAATCTACATTTATACTACCTGCTATGGTAATAATCTCAGCTATTCCTTTGGCTGCGGTAGTCAATACATTGTCAGCATATCCAAAAGCTTTGCTAATGGGTAAGTTGCCATAGATTTCTTTGATTCTATCATTGGAAATGACTAGAAGAGAATCTACACTCTCTCTTATTTCTTCAATGCCATGAAACGCTGCATCGCATCTTCTATTTCCTTCAAACATGAAAGGAGTAGTAACAATACCTACGGTAAGTATCCCCATATCCTTGGCCGCTCTAGCTATAACAGGTGCAGCACCTGTACCAGTACCTCCACCCATTCCGGCGGTTACAAATACCATCTGAGTATTTACCCCTAGAGATTCTATGATTTCTTGAATATTTTCTTCTGCTGCTTTTCTACCAACTTCTGGATTGGAACCCGCACCTCTACCTTCGGTGAGTGCATTTCCTATCCGAATTTTATTGGGTATTGGACTGTTTTCAAGAGCCTGAGCATCTGTATTACAGATAAAAAAATCAACTCCCTTAATACCTTCACGGTACATATGATTGACAGCGTTTCCGCCTCCTCCACCTACACCTACTACTTTTATTATAGATGATTTATCCTTTGGTAATTCTACTGTGAAACTCATAATTTTTCTTATTTATAATCTGCTACGTCTACTTCATCTTTTAACCAATCTTTAATTCTATCAAAGAAAGCACCTTTCTTTTTTTGTTCGAACAATTGCTCGCCACTCAAACTCATAGTTTCCCTCTCATCTGTTAGCCCTCTAAGCACAAGACCTACACTTGTAGCATATATCGGACTCTTCACCTCATCCACCATTCCTTTGGCAAGGTGCTCATTTGGATATCCTATACGAGCGTCTAATCCAGTAACAAACTCTGCTAGCTGTGCGATATGCTTAAGCTGAGAGCCTCCACCTGTAAGCACTATACCTCCAGCTAGTTTCTTCTCCATGTTACTTGCTTTTATTTCATAGTACACGAACTCCATTATTTCTTCTATTCTGGCTTGGATTATTTTTGACAAGTTTTTGATTGAAATCTCTCTTGCTTCTCTTCCGCGTATTCCAGGGATACTTACAATTTCGTTTTCGCTTAGTTCATTAGCCAAAGCACTACCAAATTTTGTCTTCAGTAGCTCCGCGTGAGCCTTCATAACATTACAGCCTTCTTTTATATCCTCTGTTATGATGTTGCCACCATATGGGATAATAGCTGTATGACGAATAATATTATCATGAAATATCGCTACATCTGTGGTTCCACCTCCTATATCCACAAGTACTACTCCCGCTTCCATTTCCTCTTGACTGAGAACCGCCTCTGCGGAGGCTAGTGGTTCAAGTGCAAGTTCAGAAACTTTAAGTGCCGATTTTTCTACGCACTTATAAATATTTTTAGCAGCAGATATTTGACCAGTGATAATATGAAAATTACCTTCTAATTTAACACCAGCCATGCCCACAGGGTCTAAAATACCCGGCTCATCATCTACTGTATAATCTTGAGGAAGTACGTGAATAATTCTGTCACCAGGTTTCACCGCTAGTTTAAACATATCATTCTCTAGCTTCTCGAGGTCATCTGTATTTATCTCAGACTCTCTATCGTTTCTGATAATCATGCCTCTATGCTGTAAGCTGTTGATATGAGCTCCAGCTATACCTACTTGCACTCTTTTTATATCTACGTTTGATTTTTCGGCTGCTTCTTTTATAGCTTCCTGTATAGCAGCTACCGTCTTATCTATATTAGACACGACTCCACGAGTCACACCTCCGTGAGATGCCACCTTACCCATTCCAAGTATATCTACCTTGCCATACTGATTTGCTCTACCTACTATAGCACATACTTTTGTAGTTCCTATATCTAATCCTACGATTATTTTTTCTTGTGATTCAGCCATTTTATTAGTTACAAACGATTTGGTCTTTATATTTTAAATTGATAGTGCAGTACTTCTCCCAACCAACGTGATTGAGTCCATCTCTATAAAAAACTAAGAGTCGATGGAACTTATCTTGGAGATCAGTAGTATCACCAATAATTATCTTTTGGTTTTTCAACTTTGGGACGATCACAATGTCACTATTTTTGTTTACAAATATCTGCTCTGTAAGGGCCTCCATAAAGTCGTTTTCTTGCACATAGGTGGATAGTGTGTACACTTTCTTAATCATAGTTGCAGATAATCGACCATTGGCGATAGGTACTCGAGCAGCTTCTATCCCTGAAACAGGAATTTTATAAAAATCTTTTGCCAAATAATATGCTTCTCCCCCTTTGCTTATAATTCTCAACAACGGTACACGCTGGTCAATATAGATTTTGAGTTCTCCTCTCAAATCAAAACTTACTTCTGCATTTTTAACAGCAGGAAGTTCTTCTAATCTTTGCTCAACATCTAAAAGAGATATATCTTTTTTAGCTACTCCAGAGAGGCCTTCACTGTACCATTTATCCAGCTTATCCTGCACTATTGACTGACTAATCAGTTGTTTTTCTATCGGTGCATCAATACTAATATCTATTCTTTCGCAAATTTGATCTGCTTGCTGATTGCCAAGCACTACAAATAATGCTACTAGTAGAAGGAAGGATACTAGGTATAATGTTTTGCGTGTATATGGGTTCATGCTAGTTGCCATATTGCTCTTTTATGGGTAATACCAATCTATCAATATCTCCAGCTCCAAGAGTTAAAAGGACTTCGATATTCCGTTTTTTTAATTCGTCCAACACCACTTCCTTCTTTAAGCATACTGCCGAGCTTAAAGTGATTTTTTTTAATATAGATTCCGACGTAACACCGGCAATCGGCTGCTCCCTAGCTGGATAGATAGGCACTAAAAGCAAATCATCCAACTTGGATAATTCTGCAGCAAAGTCATCCATAAAATCCTGAGTACGAGAAAACAAATGTGGTTGAAAAACTGCTGTTATATTTTTATTGGGATACAATTCTCTCACAGAAGAAATAATGGCTCTCAACTCGCTAGGGTGATGAGCGTAGTCGTCTATGTAGATAATATTCTCATTTTCAAGTACGTACTCAAATCGTCTTTTTATTCCTTTGAAATTGGCAAGTCCATTCCGAACTGCATCTAGCGAAACTCCTGCTTTTAGCGTCATCAGAGTTGCACCTATTGCATTCTCTAGATTGTGCATCCCAGGAATATTCAGATATAAATCATTTATCGATTCTTTGCCCAGATTATTGGATATACTAAAATGAGTTCCTTTTCCACTTTGGTTTTTTATGATGGCATGATAATCTGCATTCTTATCTGTGGAAGAATAAGTAGTCCCACCCAACATTATACTATTACCATATGCTGAAAACAGATTGTCTTCCTCTGCTAACAGATTACAAAAATCACGATAAGATCGCTCTAACTCTTCCTTCTTTCCATAAATATCGAGATGGTCGGCATCCGTACTAGTGACTACTGCATAATTTGGTTTAAGGTGTAGAAATGACCGATCAAACTCATCTGCTTCTGCAATACTAAGATGTTCTGAATCCCCATCGTGGTAGAAATAATTACTCCTTAAGTTGGTACTAATTCCTCCAAGAAATGCAGAAAACTGTTTTTCTGAATACTGCAATATGGTCGCTACTATACAACTTGTAGTGGTCTTGCCGTGTGTCCCGGCTACACTTAGATTTTCCGTCTGTGCAGTAACTATGCCCAATACCTCGGCCCTCTTTTTTATCGAGTAGCGATTATCTCTAAAATAATTCAGAATCTTATTATCCTTTGAAATCGCAGGAGTATAGACTACTAAAGTATTATCCTTATTTTCCAAAAATTCTTTGGAAATCTCTGAAACTGCATCTACAAATGAGATTTCTATCCCTTCTTTCTCTAATGTATTGGTAAGCGGAGAAGGAGTTTTATCGTATCCATGAACTATATACGCTGCATTGTGAAAATAACGAGCTAGTGCACTCATGCCTATGCCACCTATTCCTAAGAAGTATATGTATTTCGGCTTATCCAAGTTCTTTTATTATTTCATTGACTATGGACTCTGCTGCATTTGGCTGACCTAGTTTTGTTATCTCTGTTTGCAGAGAAGCTAACTTTTCGTTGTCCTTGAGTAAATCTATTACCAAGACTCCAAGTTTCTCTTTGGCTTCTACATCCTTGCATAGTATTGCTGCATTCTTATCTACTAAACTCATCGCATTTTTGGTCTGGTGATCCTCTGCCACAAATGGAGATGGCACAAAAATCGTAGCCTTACCAAGTGCAGACAACTCTGATACAGACATAGCTCCTGCTCTGCTCACTACTACATCGGCAGCTTTGTATGCTAGTTCCATTCGCTGTATAAATGCAGTCCTATTTCCCCAGGAGAAACTCCCAAACTCTCCCGAAAAGTTTTTTCCTGTTTGCCACAAGAGTTGAACTCCTTCTTTTTCTATGGCATTGAGATTAGCCTCAATTGCTTCATTGACCGTGCGAGCCCCTAGACTACCTCCTACTACGAGTACGGTATTCTTGCTTTTATCCAATTTGAAATAGTCCATAGCTTCATCTCGAGTACAAGTACTATTTAATATATCTTGTCGTATTGGGTTCCCTGTCATTACGATTTTTTCCTTTGGAAAAAATCGATCCATTCCATCATACGCTACGCAAATTTTCCTTGCCGTGTTTTTGAGTAATTTATTGGTAATGCCTGGAAATGAATTTTGTTCTTGAAGATACACAGGCAAGCCCATTCTGCTTGCCATATAATTTAGCGGACCACTAGCATACCCTCCTACTCCCACAGTGAATGTAGGCTTGAATTTTTTTATGATTCTTCGAGACACCCATAAACTCGATATGAGTTTAAATGGTAAAACTAAATTTTTTGATGTTAATCTTCTCTGTAATCCAGCTATCCAAAGACCATGAATTTTGTATCCTGCAGCTGGCACTTTTTCCATCTCCATTTTACCTTTGGCTCCTACAAATTCAATTTCACTGTTTGGGTATTTATCTTTTATCTCATTTGCAATAGCGATAGCAGGAAAAATATGACCACCTGTGCCACCACCAGATATGAGCACTCTTAACTTATTTGGCATCTTCTCGATTTGGATATATAGTTCTACTGGCACTTAGAATTATCCCAAATGCTATACTTACAAACAGTATGGACGTACCTCCTCTACTTACAATAGGAAGAGCAAGACCCGTAACAGGAAGCAGATTGACTGCCACACCCATATTTATCAAAGCCTGCACAACAAGGCTAAACGCTAATCCTATGGACAGCAATGCAGCCAATGAATTTTCTGTTTTTAAAACAATTCTAAAACAGCGATAAAGCAAAAGCATGTATAAAATCAAAAGCCCCACCCCGCCAAATATAGAACCGTATTCTTCTATAATTATAGCATATATAAAATCTGCAAACGGTGACGGTAAGATATTTTTTTGACGGCTTCTTCCTGGACCCTGCCCAGTGAACCCACCTCGAGCTACAGCTATTTTTGCTTGTCTACTTTGGAAAGTACCTCCATCATCACTTCCATCGCTAAATGCTTCTATTCTATGTTTTACCGTGGCCAATCGTCCAAACTGGGAGTCTGACTTCATCACAAAAGCAAACAAACCTCCAAGCACAAAAACTCCTATACCTACTAGCATCCCTAGCTGCTTGAGCGGAATTCTACCTAAAAACATCACCAACATACTCGTTAGAAAAAGCACTGCTGACGTAGAAAAATCTTCTGGAAATATGAGTAAGCAAACGAGTAGTATCACGCCTAGAATAGGCAGTAATGTTCTCTTAAAATCATGGACTTCACCTTGACGTTTAGCCATAAAACGAGCCACAAACGTAACAAGAGCAAGCTTCGCAAAATCTGAACTTTGCACCGTGAGACCTATGCCCGGTAAAGCTATCCACCTGCGAGCATCATTTATCTCTACTCCAAAAACAAGTGTATATACAAGTAACGGGACAGCCAACCAAATCATCAATTGACCTATTCTAGAGAAATACTGAATATTTATCATGTGCGTGAGCCACATTGTGAACAAACCAAAAATCAACAATGCGACGTGCTTGAAAAGGTACGCTTCCGTACTTACTCCTTTGCTATATGCTAGCGACCCCAAGGAAGAGTACACTGCCAGTACACCATAAATGGAAAGCACTAGGACCACGAACCATATTACTGGATCGCCTTTGAGATATTTCCCAAAAAACTCTCTCACAGACTTCTTACAGCTCTCTTAAACTGGTTTCCTCTATCTTGGTAGTTGTCAAATAAATCGAATGATGCACAAGCTGGAGACAACAATACTGTCTCACCTTTTTCACCCAGACCATACGCCAAGTCTACTGCCTCTTGTGCAGAACTTGCATTTATCATCATATCTACATCTTTTCTGAATGCGTGATGAAGCTTCATATTATTTTTTCCTAAGCACACTATTATTCTAACCTTAGATTTCACTAGTGGGCTAAGTGACTCATAGTCATTTCCTTTATCTACACCACCGGCTATCCAAATGATCGGATTCTGTACACTCTCTAATGCATACCAGGCTGCATTTACGTTAGTTGCTTTACTGTCATTCACAAAACTGATACCTTTCACCTTGCCCACAAACTCTAGTCTGTGTTCTACGTTTTTAAAATCTGAAAGACTCTCTCGAATAGACTCTTTTCTGATAAGTAATGAATTGGCGATAATAGAAGCCGCCATTGAGTTGTACGTGTTGTGCTTTCCTGCGATTGTTAGTTGTTCTACTGACATAATGAATTCGGTTTTTGGATTGTTTAGTTTTATATTGATTTGATTATTGTCTACCCAAGCCCCTTCTTCCAACGGACCACCATCGTAGGTGAATGGAATAAGCTGAGCATCGGTAGTGTGATGCGTAAGTTGTGAGGCTACCGTCTCATCATCAGCACAGTAAATGAATCTCTGCTGAGCGTTTTGATTTTGAGTCACCTTAAATTTGGAGTCTATGTACCCCTGAATAGAGTCGTATCGATCTAAATGATCGGGAGTGATATTGAGCAGTACTGCATAATCTAGAGCGATAGTATGCATGGCGTCTAGCTGAAAACTACTGAGTTCAAGGACAAAACACTCGTGATTATTTTCTGCAACTTGCTTTGCAAAGCTGAAACCTACATTACCTGCCAGGCCAACATTGAATCCCGCTTTTTGCAGAATATGGTGAGTAAGTAGGGTAGTTGTAGTTTTGCCATTCGTTCCTGTGATACCGATGAGCTTAGCATCTGTATATGCTGCCGCAAATTCTATCTCACCTACTACTTGGATATTATTCTCTGAAGCTTTGACCAGCAATGGAACATTATCTGCTATGCCTGGGCTTTTAATTATTTTGACAGATGAAAGAATTTTACTCTCATCGTGTCCACCTTCTTCGTATTTTATTCCATACTTATCCAGCTCAGTTTTGTACTGAGGCTTGATAGTGCCATAGTCAGACACCCAAACATCGTACCCTTTCGTTTGGGCTAAGATGGCAGAGCCTACACCGCTTTCGCCGGCACCTAATATGGAAATTAGATTACTCAATTTTTATCTCAACTTGAATGTGATTATGGTGAATATGGCCAGCATTATTCCGATTATCCAAAACCGAGTAACGATCTTAGGTTCAGCGTATCCCAGCTTTTGATAGTGGTGATGAAGCGGCGACATTTTAAATATGCGTCTACCTTCACCGTATTTCTTTTTTGTGTATTTGAAGTAGCTCACCTGCATCATGACACTAAGGTTTTCTACTAGGAAGATTCCGCACAGAATAGGAAGTACCAGCTCTTTGCGTATCATGAGAGCCATTACAGCTATAACACCACCTAGAGCTAAACTACCCGTATCACCCATGAAGACCTGAGCAGGAAAACTATTGTACCACAAGAATCCGATGCAAGCTCCTGCAAGAGCGGCAGCATAGATTACCAGTTCTCCCTGGTTGGGGATGAACATGACATTGAGATAATCAGAAAAAATAAGGTTACCGCTTATAAATGCGAGCACTGCCAGTGTTACGCTTATGATAGCCGAACTGCCTGCAGCTAGCCCATCTATACCATCGGTGAGGTTAGCTCCATTAGAGACTGCCGTGATGACTACTATAGCCACTAACATAAACACTGCCCACGCCCATTTATTGGCTCCATCCTCATCCATCCAAAACAAAAATTTAGAGTAATCTATCTCGTGTGTTTTGATAAATGGTAACGTAGTGGTATTGCTCTTCACATCATTGAAATACATCAGTTGACCGTTGATCTCCTTGACGGTTTTGTCTGCTGGAGCTTCGTCCGCGGTATCAATTTTGTACTGCTCACGCACTACTACATTGTCATTGAAATGAAGCACCAGAGCTACTATTATACCTAGACCTACTTGACCTATGATTTTAAACCTCCCAGCTAATCCAGCTTTTGATTTTTTATAAATTTTGATATAATCATCTATGAAACCAATAGCACCTAACCAGATGGTGCTGAATATCATAAGCATGATATAAATGTTATTAAGCTTCGCAAAAAGTAGCGTAGGAATGAGAATAGCTGCTATGATGATAAGTCCACCCATCGTAGGTGTTCCTTTCTTAGCTTCTTCGCCTTGTAAACCCAAGGTACGAATAGTCTCCGCTGCTTGCATATTGCGTAGCAAGTCTATCAGTCGCTTCCCAAAAACCATAGAAATGAGTAGAGAAACGATAACAGCTAATGATGCTCTAAAAGAGATGTACTGAAACACACCTGCTCCAGGCATGTTATAGGTTTCTTGTAAATAGTCGAATAGGTGATATAGCATTACTCTTTGATTAGTTTAAGGTTCTTAGTTATGATTTCTTTATCGTCAAATGGTTGTCTTACTCCATTGATTTCTTGATAGGTCTCATGCCCTTTGCCAGCTACCAGGATGACATCTCCAGTATCACTGAGGCTAATGGCCGTTTTTATAGCTTCTTCTCTGTTCGTTATTTTGAGTACTTTCTTAAAATTTTGAGGCTCTACCCCTTCCATCATTTCATTGATGATAGCGTCTGGGTCTTCGGTACGAGGATTGTCTGAAGTAAGAATCACTCTACTACTCGCATCACAAGCTATGCGTGCCATTACCGGACGCTTAGTCTTGTCTCTATCTCCGCCGCATCCTACTACAGTGATGAACTGCTCGTTTTTGGTACGAATGGCATTGATGGTATCCACTACATTTTGCAATGCATCTGGAGTGTGAGCATAGTCTACTATAGCTGTCACTCCGCCACCTTTTATATTTTGAAATCTTCCGTCTACACTATTGATGGCACTGAGTGCTGTTACTATATCCAAGTGTTCTTTGCCCAGTAAAAATGCTACAGAATAAACTGCTAGCACATTGTAAGCATTGAACCTACCCACTAATCTCAGCCACACTTCTATACCGCCTATATCCAGGAGCATCCCTTCAAAATCACTTTCTATGACCTTGGTTTTAAAATCACTTACAGACTTGAGGCTATATGTATACCTAGTCCCTTTGGTGTTTTGAACCATAGTAGCTCCATTCTTATCGTCCTTATTTACGAGTGCAAAAGCATCGGAGGACAATCCATCAAAAAGCCTCTTCTTTGTATATAGGTATTCTTTAAAATCTGTGTGATAATCCAGATGATCGTGTGTGATATTGGTAAACACCGCTCCATCAAACTCGAGACCTGCGGTTCTATATTGGTGCAGAGCATGAGAGCTCACTTCCATAAAAGCGTACTCACATCCTGCACTTACCATCTCTGCGAGCAGCTCGTTTATACGCACACTATTTGGCGTAGTATGGGTAGATACGTCATCGGTGCCATTTATACTGTATTTTATGGTAGAAAGCAGACCACACGGATGACCCAAGTTCATAAAACACTGATACAACATAGTAGCTATGGATGTTTTTCCATTGGTACCGGTGATTCCTATAAGCTTAAGATTTCTGCTTGGATTTTCGTAGTATTCTGAAGCCAATAAACCCAAAGACTCAGAAGCATTTTCCACAACCACATACGTCACTCCTTCTACTCGCTCTTCTATTTTTTCACACAAAACTGCTACAGCACCCAGCTCTATGGCTTTTGCTATATACAGGTGTCCGTCTGTATTGGCTCCACGTGTAGCTGCAAATAGGAAACCGGGCTTTACTGCTCGCGAATCCAGTGTAAGACCGCTCAATTCTGCCGCTCTATTCCCGTGAGTAGCGATAGGCTTGATAGCCATCAATATGTCGTCTAGTTGGTTCAATTTAGTCGTATGTAAACTTTTCGATTTCTGTTAACACTCACACCAGGTTCTGGACTCTGTTCCATCACTCGTCCGTATCCAGCTATTATTGGTTTTAGTCCATACATCTCTAGTAGATACACGGCATCCTTGGCTCCCAGCCCTTTCACATTTGGCATTTTTCCTTGTGGTAGTGGTAACCCTTTGGCATCTCCCGTAGATGCATCTATTCGCACTAGTTCATTGGTTACTTCATTTGCGAGTTTCACATCCAACTCTTTGTTCAATTCTTGAAAATCAGAATAATATCCTGCGGTATATCGCGGAGCAGATTTTCGGGAAACATCTACCTCTTGTTTTATGCTAATGGTATATACCTTCTTAGCGATCTCAGAAAAAACTGGAGCCGCCACTGATGATGCGTAAAACTGACCATTGCTGGGCTCATTTACCAATACATAGATGCTATACACAGGCTTTTCTGCTGGAAAATGACCAATGAAGCTAGCATTGTATTTTTTGTGTTTTTGGTACTCACCTTTTGTCGCTATTTGTGCGGTCCCTGTTTTGCCGGCCATAGCTACTACGCTGGACTTTTGTCTGCTGGCAGAGCCGCTTACAAACACCGCTGCGGTGAGTTTCTTTATTTTATCTGATGTAGGTTTAGAGCATACACGTACAGATTTCACATCTTCATTGTGGTCTTTTATTACCAAACCTGCATCAGTCACCTCGTTTACTATGCGTGGCTTCATCATCATACCATCATTGATTATACCGTTGTATGCCATTAGCAGCTGAAGTGGTGTGTGCTGATTTTCATACCCGATAGCAAGCCAAGGAAGAGTCAATTGAGACCAACTGTTGCTCGCAGGATGATTCAGAAAAGGCTGAGGCTCTCCCAGTATTTCGATACCCGTAGGTTTATCTAAATTTAGTTTTCTAAGGTGAGATATGTATCGGCTAGGATTTTTAGCATAATTATCGAATATGATAGAAGAAAAAGCCACGTTGCTCGAGCGAGCAAAAGCCTGAGTAAAGCTCATCTTCTTAAATCTCCCCTTATCAGAATCTCTCATAGGTTTACCGAAATATTCGCGTTCGCCATTCATGATATCCATAGAGTCTTCGGGATGGATAAGCCCATCTTCGAAAGCTGCCATAGCAGAATAAACCTTCCAGACACTTCCTGGCTCATAGCTTTCACCTACACCATAATTATACTGCTCGGTATACGAGCCATCTTTTCTAGCGGTGAGATTAGAAATGGCTTTTATCTTACCTGTAGCTACTTCCATTACGATAACACAACCGTGCTTTGCACTATTTTGGACCAATGACCTCTCTAAAGCTCGCTGAGCTATTTCCTGAAAATCAATATTTATCGTAGTATGAACGTCACGACCATTTTGTGGCTCTATGAGGTTCTCATCATTCAATGGTCTGAACCCACCAGATATACGCTGCACAAGTCGCTTCCCTTTTACTCCTCCAAGATCTTCGTCATAGCTTCTCTCTAGACCTACTCCAGGATTATATTCTGTGCTATATCCGATGGTCCTGTACGCAAGTTGGCCTGCAGGTTTTACTCGCTTGGTATTGAGCTGCGGCAAAAATCCGCCCTTGTATCTTCCTTTGCAGAAAATAGGAAAATTCCGCATCGCTTTCTGCTCGTGATAGTTGACCCTACGTCGTATTAGCTTGTATCTGTTCTTATCTCTGCGAGCTTTTCGGAGCATCGTGCGATAAAAACTTGCGGTATTCTCTGGATATAATCGAGACAACTCTACGGCCAGAGTATTTACGTATGACTTGAACGTATCATTATTGACCACTGTAGCATCCCAGCGTATCTCATAGATAGGCATAGAGGTAGACAACAAGCTTCCGTCGTCCGAATAGATATTTCCTCTGGCAGGAGAAATATCTTGATGACGTATAGTCGTACTATCGGATAACGCTAACCATTTCTCGCCTTCTACTATCTGAATCTTAAACATCTGATAGGTCACAGCCAAGGCAAAAACTACTACCACACTCAAGCCAAAGACTGCACGCCACATTATGCTCTTTTTTATGTTAGTCGACATGGCGTTCCTTGATTAATTTGACTGCCCTATTGGGTTCTTTTACCCCTCGACTCGCCAATCGCTCTTCTAGATTTACTCTTGAACGATTTTTCATTATTTCAGATTTTAGCGTGATATTCTCTGCACGTAGTTCTACTAAATTTCTTTTGGTAGTCTCTATGTCTCGTACAATATTATCTGTACGATGCGTAAGAAATATGTACAGCAATGCCAGCCCAAATAAGAAGATGAGGTAGTAAATCCATTCGGTCGTTAGGGTAATTTCTTTGGTCGAAGTGGATTTTTTGTCAGTAGCCATCAGAGTTTTTCTGCTATTCTTAATTTGGCACTACGGGCTCTGGGATTTGCCACTATTTCTTCACTCGATGCCATTATAGGCTTGCGACTCACAGCATTGTACACTTTGGCCATATTGCCAAAATGATCGGTTACTCTATCGCCACTTGTATTCCCCGTCTGTATTAAGTTTTTAACTATCCTGTCTTCCAGCGAATGGTATGACATCACAACTAGCCTACCTGCCGGCTTCAGCAAATCAGTAGCCTGACTGAGCATCTCTTCCAGTGCACTCATCTCAGCATTTACCTCTATGCGTACAGCTTGATATATTTTAGCAAGTGTTTTATTTTTTGTTTTATCGTTCAGGAACTTACCTACTGCCTCCTCCAAGTCTTCTGTAGTTTGTATAGGCTTAACAGCACGGTAACTCACAATAGCATTAGCCATAGGAGAAGCCTTGTCTAACTCACCATAGCTTCGAAGCACTTTAGCCAGTCTCGGCTGCTCATAGGTATTGAGAACATTTTTAGCCGTTACCTCGGCATCAGTATTCATACGCATATCTAGCTCAGCCTCACCAAAACGGAACGAAAACCCTCTACCCTTCTCATTGAGATGATGAGAGCTCACACCCAAATCTGCCAATAATCCGTCGATTTGACTCACTCCGTAATAGGAACAAAAATTTGCTAAGTACTTGAAATTTGCCTCACAGAAATGAAGACGAGGATCATCTATTCTGTTCTTTGCGGCATCTGCATCTTGGTCAAAAACCAATAATGTACCATCTTCATCTAGCAGATCCAAAATAGCACGAGAATGACCGCCTCCGCCGTAGGTCACATCTACATAAGTCCCTTTGGGGTCAATACTCAACCCATCCAGGCACTCCTGTAGCATAACAGGTACATGATAACTACTCATCACTTCCCCCATCATTTACACTACCCATTACATCTTCGGCTAAATCTGCAAAATCATCCGCATCTACATCCATCATATCTTCATACAGATGCTTGCTCCAGATTTCTATTCTATTGCCATACGCATAGAATATCGCTTCATTTTTTATCTCGGCGTACTCACACAATTTTTTAGGCACGAGCATACGAGAAGAATTGTCTAACTGAATCTCCGTGGCACCATTGCTAAACTGTCGTATAAACATACGGTGCTTCTTATTGAAGTGATTCAGCGTACCTAGCCCCCTCAACTCTTCGTCCCAGTCTTTTCGGGTATAGAGCGTAAGACATTTCTCAAAACCCCTGTTCACTACCAACTTGCCCACAGCGTCCTTAGGAAGCTGCTTCTTAAGACCCGCGGGCAAAACTACACGACCCTTGTCGTCTAGCTTGACTTCGAATTCTCCTATGTACAGTGGTTTAGACACGTTAAATAAATTGTTGGTGACAAAAGTAAAAGGAAATTCCCCACTTTCCCCCACTATCTCCCACTTTTTGACATAAGTATTCCACAAATGATGTTATTTACTTGATAATCAACTAAATAAATGGTGGCATAAATTCCAGCAAAATGCTAGAATTAGCGTTTATGGACGGATAAATGAGGTGTTTTTAGGCTGCGAGGGGAAAATGTGGGTGGATTTAATACTGCTCAAATTTCAACTCAATGGCTTCTATGACTCTAGGCCTAATGAGTAAGTACAAAAAACAATTGCTAGTCCCTTGAAAAGAAGCTAAGTTTGTTTCATGAGAGTATTACTATTTCTTTTAGCTTGTACAGTTTTACAACTGGTAAGTCCTGGTCAGAGTTTTGACTGGGTATCTGGAGATACAATAAGCGTTGCACTGGAACCAAACACATATGCTGAGCTAAAAATGCGTCAAAACAATTTGACGACGGACACTCTGAATCTGGGTGTAGAAATCATACATAAAGATATTCCGGAATCTTGGGACGGAATGGTTTGCTTACAAGGTTTGTGCTTAGGACTAATACCCGAAGAAAGAGAAAAATATACTATGCTTCCTCTTCATGGGGAACAAAAAGGTTTTGTAAGGCTAACCATAAATCCATATGACGGAACCGAGCAGGCAAAATTAAGAATACGCGTGTATGACATAGATAGGCCTATATACAGTGATACTGCTACATGGTTGTTAAATTCTAATACATTGGGTATTAAAAAGTTGATGGATGAGAATACTCTTGAAATTTATCCGAATCCGACACGTGGACCTTACAATTTAAAATCCTCGACACGCATCGACTGTATTAAGGTAATTAATAGTTTGGGTCTGATGGTACAAGAAACTTTCACTATTCCTAGCACAGAAACTCGTGTAGATATATCATCTCTATCCTCCGGTGTTTACAAGGTAATCACCTATTACCAAGGGAATCCTACAGGCGTCAAAAAAATAACACTTCTGTAATGAAAAAAGGACTACTAATCTTTTGTTGCACCCTGCTTTACTTTGCAAGCCACAGTGCTAATACGAGTCGCAGCCTCTTTATCCACGGAGGTAATCTGATAGCTGTCAATGATTCATTGATTCCCTATGTTTCATTTAATGAGTTTGATAGCTTCTCCCAAAACAACCCAGTTATCACTCTAAATTTAGGAGATTCACTTTCCCTATGGGTATATAACCGAGATACCATTGAACATCAATTTGCAATTAAAAATATTGACAAGCCGTCAATCTCTATTCCTCGTCTTGATTCCATTCATATTGATTATTTTTTTTCGCAGGCTGGAAATTATATTTATTATGATCCTTTGAATTATCCTACCAATACATTTTTGGGATTAGCGGGTATGATAGCGGTTAAAAATCACAATTATTCTAGTTTTTATTGGAACATAAAAGAACATGATAAACTCTGGAATACTCGCATACGTGCTGGAGCTAAAGTAGATTGGGATACTTATTACCCAAAGTATTTCACTATTAACGGCAAGAGCAATCCTATGATTAATGAGGATTCTCAGGCCAGAATTACCGGAAAGGTTGGGGATACGCTCATTCTGTATATTGCCAATACAGGCCAAAGCATTCACTCTATCCACTTTCATGGATATCACGTTACGGTATTATTTTCAAGCAAGTACACTACTCATGTTGGCCGATCCAAGGATACCTGCCCAGTGTTTCCTCTGGAAAGTTTGGTGCTACAGATTATCCCGGATAAACCTGGTGAATATCCCGTTCATGACCATAATTTAGTAGCGGCATCAGCCAACAATACGTATCCCAATGGGATGTTCACCACTATATTGATTACCGAATGAAGAAGACTAAAGCGACCATTTTCTTTATTGTTTTCATTTCCGCAACTCTTCGAATAAGTGCACAGCGTACTGTTGTTAATTTAGTGGCCAAGATGGATGTAAGACCTCAGTACGAATTGTGGGATGGAAATGAAGTAATGCTTATGGGATTTACCAAGTTATTTGGAACTCCACTGTCATTGCCTTCCCCTACTTTGGTTTTTAATGAAGGTGATTCTGTGGAAATAAAGCTACGAAACATGTCTCAGTCTGCTCCCCACACCATTCATCTGCATGGACTAGATGTGGATCAAAAAACTGATGGAGTTCCCAATCTATCATTTTCTGTTCCTCATGATAGTACCGGCTCATACATTTTTAAAGCTCCCCATGCCGGGACCTATCTTTACCATTGTCACGTAATATCTACCATACATGTGCAGGCTGGAATGTATGGGGTAATTATCGTTAACCCTCCAGACGGAAGCAATACAACCTGGGAAGGAGGGTATGCTTACGACTCGGAAAACACGTGGATGATGTCTGAATTGGATTCTTTTTGGCACCAGTATAACTATATCCACATGGAAGGACAGCATGAGCATACAAATGGAACTCCAATTTTGGATTACAATCCTCAGTATTTTTTGATCAATGGAAAATCAGAAAAACAGCTAAAAGGACCCGACAATTCTATTATTTCAAAAATAGATGAAACTGTTTACTTGAGATTAGTCAATATTGGGTATTATGGTAATCGTATATCCCTGCCTGAAGGCTTAAACGCAAAAGTTATTTCATCAGATGGTCGCCCACTACCAGCAGCTTATGACACAGACACTTTAGAAATGTATCCTGGAGAACGATATGGTTTATTGCTTCAACCCTCTGAAGTTTTTGAGGACAGTATTCAAATAACTTATTTTGACCTAAATACTCAGATATCAAAGAGTATACAACAAATGCCAGTGAAAGTATCTGAAGTCAATGGCCTAAACACAGGTTTAGTATCCAAAGGCTTAAATATTTATCCAAATCCGTTTAAAAACGAGGTCTATATTTCTACTAATAATCTGCATAGCTACATACTAACCGTATCTTCGATGAATGGAGCGGAGATAATGCAGCTAGAAGTAAGCGATCATCTAGAGCTACAAAAACTCGATATGGCTGACTTGAGTGCTGGTATTTATATTTTGAATATCAACACAGAAGCGAGTAGTCAGAACTTTAGAATCATCAAAAACTAGAAATAGTTTTCATCCATAAAACATGAGCCCTCTGCCATTTGGTAGGGGGCTTTTTTGTGTGGTCCATTGACGGCTAACAATTACTGAAGAACCAGGTTTATGAACCCTCTCAAAACACACTATCTTCAATCCATATGAATAGATTATAACAAAAAAGGCGAGCCTCACGGCTCGCCTTTCATTTAGTTATTGAATTCCACTCTTTAGTTCACATTTCGACTATCGCTCAATGTGACTAAAGACTATCCTACGTCCTCGTTAGAGTCTGCAGCTGGTTTACTATCTCGATTGTCGTTTCGGTTATCTCTGCGATCTCCGCCACGGTTATCTCTTCTATCTCTACCGCCGCCTCGATTGTCTCTACCACCTCTACGGTCGTTTCCTCCACGTCTATCGTTGTCTCTACGCTCTCTTGGTGGACGCTCTACGTATCCTTCTGGCTTTTCAGTAAGTACTTTCATACTTAGCTTAAGCTTACCACTTCTCTCGTCTACAGCCAGCAACTTCACAGTTACTTCTTGCCCTTCAGAAAGTGGAGCTTTATCCATAGTCTCTATGCGTTCCCAAGAAATCTCAGAAATGTGAAGCAGTCCTTCTTTACCAGGAAGTATTTCTACGAATGCACCGAAGTCCATTATCTTAGTAATCTTACCTGTGTATTCAGTTCCTGGCTCAGGATCAGTGATGATACCTGTTATCCATTCTTTTGCTGCTTCTATTGGGCCACTACCTATACCAGAAATCTCAACACGTCCTGTGTCTCCTTCTTCTTCTATAGTAATGATAGCACCAGTTTCTGCTTGTATCTCTTGTATTACTTTACCACCAGAACCAATGCAAGCACCGATTTTATCTTTAGGTATAATCATCACCTCTATCTGAGGAGCGTGATCTTTAAGTCCAGTATTTGGTATTGAGATAGTTTTCTCCATCTCTCCTAGAATGTGCATTCTACCTTCTCTGGCTTGCACTAGAGCTTCTTCTAACACATCGTAAGAAAGACCTTCTACTTTCATATCCATCTGAACAGCATATATACCGTCAGCGTTACCTACTACTTTGAAGTCCATATCTCCTAGGTGATCTTCATCTCCCAAGATATCTGAAAGAATAGCATAACGACCTTCTTTGTCTGCAACCATACCCATTGCGATACCAGAAGCTCCTGATTTCACTTGAATACCAGCATCCATCATTGCCATACTAGCAGCACATACCGTAGCCATAGAGCTACTTCCGTTACTTTCTAGTATGTCTGATACGACACGAAGTGTGTATGGGAAGTCATCTGGAATCATTCTCTTGATACCTCTTTCTGCCAATGCACCGTGACCTATCTCTCTTCTACCTGGACCTCTATTTGGTCTAGCTTCTCCTACGGAGAATGAAGGGAAGTTGTAGTGCAGCATTAATTTACTGAATGATTTTGCCTGATAGTTGTCTATCATTTGCTGATCTAGTTTAGAACCCAATGTTACAGATGTAAGTGATTGAGTCTCTCCTCTAGTAAATAGAGCAGAACCGTGCACTGAAGGTAGATAATCTACCTCAGACCAGATTTGTCTTACTTCATTTAGTGCTCTACCATCAAGACGTTGCTTGTTGTCAAGCATCATATTACGGACAGCTTCTTTTTTAGACTTAGCTAGGTATCTTTTGACCATAGTCTTAGTCTCACCATCTGTATCTTCAGGTAAAGATTCGATGTATGCTTTATTGATAGCACTGAATTTTTCAGCACGTTCATCTTTTTCAGAAGGAACTATAGCAGCATCATAGAACTGCTGGTAAGTAGCTTCTTTTACAGTAGCCGCTAGTTCTTCAGAATTAGTCTCATGACTGTACTCACGAGGTGCTTTTCTGCCACCCATTTGGTCGCAAAGAGCAAGCTGTGCTGCACAATCTTGTTTGATAAAGGTATGAGCAAATTTCAATGCTGCAACCATGTCTTTTTCAGAGATTCCGTTCATCTCACCTTCCACCATATTGATGTCAGCAGCAGTACCCGCTACTAAAAGATCAACGTCAGAATTTTCCATCTCAGTAGCCGTAGGGTTAATCACCCACTCGCCATCTATTCTACCTACTCTAGGAGCAGATATAGGTCCCTCATAAGGGATATCTGAAATAGTAAGAGCAGCAGAAGCTGCAAGTGCTACAAGTGCATCTGGCAATACATCTGCATCTGCAGATATAAGCTGAATCATCACTTGAGTCTCTGCGTGGTAATCACTTGGAAAAAGAGGACGAAGTGTTCTGTCAACAATTCTACATACTAGAATTTCTGAGTTTGACAGTCTTCCTTCTCTTCTAAGAAATCCACCAGGGATACGGCCACCAGCCGCAAATTTTTCTTGATAGTCAACAGACATAGGTAGAAAATCTACTCCGTCTCTTGCTTCTTTGTTAGATACTACTGTAGCCAACAATTTGAGTCTTCCTTGGGAAAGCACTACAGCACCGTGTGCTTGTCTTGCTAATTTACCCGTTTCTAGTGTGACATCCTTGCCATCACCATACGATAGTGTTTGTGTAAATACGTTCATAATGTTGCGGTTCTTCCGCCAATGTTTAAAAAATGTTAATGCAGCTTAAGCGAATAATATAATGCTCTAATTTCAGTTATTTTTTTAATTATTATCGATAGAGTACCTTGACTTAAATACGGCTAGGTCTTTATTCTCTGCCTCAATTCTTAAGAAAATCTACAAAAATTATAAACACATCTTATTCATTTAATCTACATAGTCATCGACCCAACGCCAATGATTTAATATTTTTTGCTCTACATTGTTGAAATTAGAAGCTATTCCATGTAGATGGTATGCTAAAAATTATTCGACTTTCGTAAACCAAAAGTGTATATGCACAAAAACACCGACCTAAGTCAATGCATTGGTACATGCTAGTTTCTCAACTATACAAACGGGACTTTTTCCAGAAAGGTTTTATCCATTCGCCGAGGCGAATGAAAAGGCAAATTACTTTCTGATGCCTAATTGCTTGATAAGCTCACGATAGTGAACAATATCTTTAGCAGCAATATATTTTAGTAAAGATCTTCTTTTACCTACTAGTTTTACCAAAGTGAGCTCTGTAGAGAAGTCTTTTTTATTCTTTTTAAGATGCTCAGTAAGGTGCTTTATTCTATGAGTAAATATTGCTACTTGAGCTTCAGCATGTCCAGTGTTTTTAGCGTCTCCGCCGTATTCTGCAACAATTTCTGATTTTTTTTCTGCTGTTAATTTTATCATCTAACTTTAAATATTTCTATTTATGGCCTGCAAAAGTACAATTTCTTATTAATTATTAGTTATTAATCACTAATATTAATTCCTAGTCCCCTCCGGCCCACTTTCTCACAAACCACTCCAGACTTAGTAGTGACATTAGCAGCCAAAAGATCCATTGGAAGTTAATGAGGTCTTCGAGTTTGTTTTCTTCTGCTATTACGGATTTTAGACTTTCATTGGCCGATAGGTTTTGCCCTAGGCCATTCATATTCTCGAAAAATACAAATTCACCTTCTGTAGATTCTGATAATTGACGAAGCAAATCAAAATCGGCGGTAAGATTTGCCAATTCTTTTTGTTGACCCACTATCGTAAAATAACCTTTATCTGAAAGGGATACCCCTCCTACTTTAGCCCTAGCACTATACTGATACGCTCCTGGAGACAGACTCTGAAGCACTAGCCTGTAATGACTACCGGATGCGGTCATCGTATGCTTATACACTTCACCTTCTGCATTCTTTAACTGCACATTTATTTCTTGTCCGGCTATCGCATCGAGACTCTGATTGTACAATTCTCCTAGCAGTGTAACATCCTCTCCTACTCCATATTGCTTTGCACTTGGATATACTTTTAGGAGTTTCTTCTCTTCTTTAACGGCAAGATACTGCACCATTTTACTCACTACGGAGTTTACACTTTCATGATTTTCTGATTGCTCAAAATCTGCCAATCTCCATTGCCACATTCCTGTACCTGTCACTATACCAAGTCTCTGCTTGTTTGCCGTATTGAGCAAGACTAGGGGTTCTTGTGTAGTTACAGAACCTATCTGCTGATACATGAGCACATCACTTGGCAAGTATCCTTTGAATTTTCCAAAGGCTGCTCGCAGTGGTGGCCATTTTTTGACACTTGCCGTCACGGTAGGATCCAATTCGAAATACTCAAAACTACTATTAGTAAGCGGCAGTGCTGCATTGGTTCCGCTTCCAGAAGGACTAAACTTTATATCTTGACTGCCTCTGTTGAATAATTTACTATCAAAATTATCTCCTACAACCAACAACATCGGGATGCCGCTGCTTCTTAGCTTCTCATAAAGATTGAGCTGTGCTTGTGAGCTAAACCAATCGTGTAATATCACCAAGTCAAAATCAGGGCTAACCGTATAAGAATTTAGCGTTATAGACGCTTCATATTTTTCATTTGTATTGATAGCTGACCTTAGCATGCCGAGATCTGGGTGGGGAGCACCTGCCCATATCGCCACTTTCTTTTTGCCATCTATTATGTCTACATAGAATGTATAGCTATTGTTCGCTTTATTCTTTTCATTGTCAAAAGCAGATAACCGCACCTCCACCTTGTTCTGACCCAGTCGTTGTGCTTTTGCTACTACGTCTGTTTCATAATAGTAATCGTCCTTGTCTATTATCAACGATTTTTGCTCTATCGTTTTTCCATTCAGCAAGACTTGCAAGTTGGCTTGTTTGCCTGCTAATTTGATTCCTTTCACTTCTATTCGCAATGGAAAATCATTGCCCAAATAAGCAAGTGAGTTGTGCGATACATTATTCACCCCAAAATCTGCATATACCGTAGTATCCCCTACTCCTATTGTATAGATTGGGACTTTATAGCTTTCTGCTATATATTTTGGGTTACTCCCACCATTGTATATACCATCTGTGAGCAATACTACTGCTCCGAGATTCTGATTAACGTACTGATCTTTTGTATATCTCAGTGCTTGAGAAAAATTGGTTTCTGAGCCGTTAGCCAAAAGCTTATCTGCAGTAGAGAATTGAGCTACATTGCTGAACGAAATCAAATTCACATCGTATTTGTCTGCAAGATTATTTTGCAATTCTGTTACAGAATTTGAGATAGACGTAGAGTTCAGCTCTCCTTGCACTAACGATTTAGAATCATCAACTAATAAAGCAACTATTGGTTTCTGAGTAATAAATCCAGCATACTTTAGCACCGGACCAAGCAATAAGAAAGCTAGTAGAGTGCCAAGAAAAAAACGAAGAATAGGCAGCAGAATCTGCACCCATCTATAATCCGAAAATCGTTCGTTATCTTTTGACTTATAATAGAGTACGGCTGCATATAATGCTCCTACTACAATGCATAATAGCACAAACCACCAAGGGTACGATATGGAGATATTCCAATTCAAGGGTGTAAAATTAGTAAATTGGTTGACTTGTTAATTTGTTATCCTATTATTATTCATTTCGGTGTTCGTACATTAACA
The DNA here is from genome assembly GCA_028339355.1 of Bacteroidia bacterium. GTDB lineage: Bacteria > Bacteroidota > Bacteroidia > NS11-12g > UBA9320 > UBA9320. Next base: position 30,771 of record JAOLBX010000006.1, on the reverse strand, counting down.
CCAAAACGCAACTATTGGTATAGCATTATGACCTTCTTCCGCATTACAAAATAAAATTTTATGGTAGTCACTAACTAATTAACTTTTTAACTAGTTACCTAACAACTAAATTCGCACCATGATAGAAACAGACATCATAATAATAGGTGCAGGACCTACTGGATTATTTGCCATTTTTGAGGCAGGATTATTAAAACTTAAATGTCATTTGATGGACTACCTCCCACAACCAGGAGGACAATTGGCAGAAATATATCCTAAGAAACCAATCTATGATATACCGGGATTCCCTAGCATATTGGCCGGCGAATTGATCGACAATCTGATGGAACAAGCTAAACCTTTCAACCCAGGTTTCACTCTGGGTGAACGAGCAGAAAGCATAGAAAAAACTGACGACGACAGCTTCATTGTAACTACCGACAGAGGGACACAACATAAGGCTAAAAACGTCATGATAGCGGGCGGTTTAGGCTGTTTTGCTCCAAGAAAACCCGAACTAGAAAACTTAGTGAAATTTGAAGACAAGGGAGTAGACTACATCATCAAAGACCCTGAAAAATTCAGGGATAAGAAAATAGTAATCGCTGGAGGCGGAGACAGTGCATTGGATTGGGCTATATTCTTAGCAGACGTAGCAAGTGAGGTTACCTTGGTTCACAGAAGAAAGTCTTTTAGAGGAGCTCTAGACTCTGTAGAAAAAGTAGAAAACCTAGACAAATCGGGAAAAATAAAACTCATCACCGAAGCTCAAATTTCTGCACTGGATGGTGGAGATGAACTTAGCAAAGTGACGGTAACTGAAAACAGTGGAGAGTTACACGAGATAGATACCGATAATTTCATTCCTCTCTTTGGGCTTAGCCCAAAACTAGGTCCTATTAAAGAATGGGGATTAGACCTCGGCAAGGAAGCCATCTTGGTAAACACGGTAGATTACTCTACCAATGTACCTGGCATTTTTGCTATAGGAGACATAAACCAATACGAAGGGAAATTGAAACTTATACTTTGTGGATTTCATGAGGCGACTATCGCTACTCAAGCGTGCTACAGGCGAATTTTCCCTGACAAGAAACTGGTTTTGAAATATACGACTGTAATGGGTGCACCGGGTTCTTAATTGTAAATCATCAAGGGTTAATTATTAATGAAAATTTACCACAATAATAGATGCTCCAAGAGCAGACAATGCTTGGCTCTACTGCCAAAAGGAGGCGTTGAGATAATTAATTACATCAAAAATCCATTGAACAAAGCAGAACTGAGTGCTTTGATAAAGAAGGTAGGGATTACCCCTATGCAGCTTATCCGCAAAGGAGAAGCAATATGGAAAGAAAATTATAAAGGAAAAGAGCTAACCGATGCAGAAATCATAGAAGCAATGGTTGCCAATCCCAAGCTAATAGAACGACCAATCTTAGAAACTGAAGACACAGCTGTGGTATGCAGACCTCCCGAGTTGGTTCTAGGTTTACTTTGATAGAGTAATAGTAGAGAAGGGAGTTAGTTATCTCTGTAATGTACAACAATGGAAATACACAGTGTACAATCGAAGAAATACCAAACAAATCAATGAGTCAACTATTCACTAACCCCTACTTCCTAATCTCCACTTGATGCGGATATGGAATCTCAATATTATTCTCATCCAAGGCTACCTTGATTGCTTCATTCGCAGCAAAATACACATCCCAGTAATCAGTAGATAGAGCATGTGGCCTTACTGCTAAATCAACGGAACTATCTCCAAACCCTAATACGCCAACAAACGGTGCTGGATGCTCTAGCACCTTAGGCACTTTTTTCATCGCCTCTACCAGCACTTTCTTGGCCTTCTCTACATCTTCAGCATATCCTATACCTACAGTTAAGTCAACCCGACGATTATTCTCTTTTGTGTAATTTAAGACCTTGGAATTTGCCACCTGACCATTGGGTAATATAGCGGTATTGTCTGCGGGAGTAGTAAGTATTGTATTCAGCACTGTGATGCTTTGCACCACTCCTAGTACACCATCCGATTCTATGAGATCACCCACTTTGAACGGTTTAAAAAGAAGAATAAGTACTCCACCTGCAAAATTGGAAAGACTGCCTTGCAAGGCTAAACCAATCGCTAAACCCGCTGCACCTAATACCGTAACAAAACTAGTTGTAGCTATACCGAGCATGGCGGCCACGCTTACGAGCAACATTATTTTCAAACCAAAATTGACCAAGCTAGATAAAAATGGAACCAAGGTTATTTCCACTTCTCTAAGCTCTAAGAACCTCTTGAAAAGTTGATTTATTTTTCCGATGGCCCACCAGCCTACAATTAGTGTAACGATAGCAGCAGCTATACCAGGCAGATATTCCGTCATTGTATCTTTGCCATATCTCACCAATGCTTCTAGGTTTATATCATTCATATATTGGGGCAAGATTAATAAAATCTGAATAAAAAGAAGCATCTAGCGTCAGAGAATAGAAATACAAAATTATCTTCGCCCTTGCTTTTATCATGAAGATATCATACAACTGGTTAAAACGTTTTATCAATATAGATTTACCCCTCGAAGAAATTTGCGAAAAACTCACTATGAGTGGGCTTGAGGTAGAGCATATTTTAAAAACTGAATCCATAAAAGGAGGTTTAAAAAAATTGGTAGTGGGCCAAGTGCTGACCAAAGAGAAACACCCCAATGCAGACAAGCTAAATAAAACTACAGTAGATATAGGAAACGGCACTATACTAGACATAGTATGCGGTGCTGCTAATGTGGCTGCTGGTCAAAAAGTAGTAGTGGCTCCTGTAGGCACCACTATCAACATGGACGATGGCAGTTTTGAGATAAAAAAATCCAAAATACGAGGCGAAGTATCTGAGGGGATGATATGTGCTGAAGATGAGATAGGACTAGGAAGCAGTCACGATGGCATTATGATATTGGACGATGCTCTGGCTCCAGGAACTCCTCTCAATGATATTTACGAAGTAGAAACAGACCACCAGATAGAGATAGCGATTATCCCAAATCGAGGAGATGCAATATCTCATATGGGTGTAGCACGTGAGCTACAAGCACTTACAGGTGCTAAGTATAAAAAACCCTCATTAGAAAGCATAGACGCACGCGGACAAATGCGTGTGGATGTAGCTATAGATGATATCAAAGCTGCACCAAGATACAGTGGAATCACCTTAACAGGAGTTTCGATAGCTGAATCTCCAAATTGGTTAAAGAAAAGATTGCAGTCTATAGATCTTAAACCAATCAACAACGTAGTGGATGTAACTAATTTCATCCAATACGAAATAGGACAGCCGCTGCATGCATTCGACTATGCCAAAATAGGTGGCCACAAAATAGTAGCTCGATTTGCTAAAGAGGGTGAGACTCTGACTACACTAGACGAAGTAGAAAGAAAACTAACTTCTGACCATCTCTTAATATGCGATGCGAACAAACCACTTGCTCTTGCGGGTGTGCTCGGAGGACATGAGTCTGGGGTTTCGGACAACACCACTTCTATTTTTATAGAAAGTGCTTATTTCAACCCTGCGGCAGTTAGAAAAACAGCGAAAAGTTTTGGTTTAAACACAGACTCGAGTTACCGGTTTGAACGAGGTACGGACCCTGAAATGGTCAATTTTGCCTTGATACGAGCTGTGAATCTGATTCAAGAAATAGCAGGCGGAGAAATTGCTTCGGAAGTAGTAGACGTCTACCCAGAAGCTATAGAGCCGCTTCAAGTAGAAATAAAGCTCGAAGAACTTAACAAGTTCATAGGTCACGAAATACCTGAAGAAGTAGCTACCAAAATATTGAATAGCTTAGAGATTAAAATATTGGCTCACAATAATCAGAATCTAAATCTAGAAGTACCACGATACAGACCAGACGTAGAGCGACCAGTGGATATCTACGAAGAAATACTTAGAGTCTATGGGTTTGACAATATTCCTATTCCTCAAAAGGTAAATTATATCCCTTCGGTAATAGCTAAGAACACTCCAAATAAAATTAAATCTAAAATCAGCAACTATTTGTCAGACATCGGGTTTAATGAAATTATGAACAACTCATTAGTGGCTAGTAAGTATTATACAGAAGATGAGCTAGCAGAAGCTGTGCATATGCTAAATCCTCTAAGTCAAGATATGAATGTAATGCGTTTGGAGCTCGTAAACTCAGCACTAACTGCAGTAGCTTACAATGTGAATCGTAAAAATTCGAATTTGAAGTTTTACGAATTCGGAAAAACATACTTCAAAATAGATGGTAAGTATTCTGAAAAAGAAGTGCTTCAACTTACTTTTAGCGGAAATAGACATCCAGAACACTGGAGCACTAAGGCAGCCAAAGCTAACGAAGATGAGCTAAAAGCTGTAGCTGCAAATATTCTTGTGAAACTAAATATTGCTCCAAAACAATTGGAGAGAATAACACAAATAAGCTCTGTTTCTAAGGCTCAAATGAAAACCCACGGCCTAAAACAAGAGTGTGTGACTCTAGCTATCGATTGGGATGCGTGCATTCAGATGGCAAGCGACAAGGTGTCTTTAAAAGAAATCCCTGTATTCCCTATCGTACGCAGAGACCTGTCACTCGTACTAGACAAAGCTGTGACCTATGCAGAGGTACAAAAGATTACCAAACAAACACTCCAACAAAACTTGACAGACATCCTGTTATTTGATGTTTATGAGGGTAAACCACTGGAAGCAGATCAGAAATCTTTCTCAGTGGCTTATTTCTTGTACAACCCAAAGAAGACAATGGAGGATGTGGAAATCGATGGTTTAATGGCCAAATTAATTGCTAACTTTGAAACGAAACTAAAAGCTATTATTCGAAAATAATGGAACTATTTGCTCGTTTAGAAAACATAGAATTTCATATAAAACAGCTTAAAACTAAGTGTGATATCCTAGAAATAGAAAGTGAGCAATTGAAACTTTCGAACCGAAGCTTAAAAACACAAATTGAAACCAAAACGCAAGACTTACTTAATTTAGAAGAAACCAATAAAATTAGTAAACTTGCACAGAGTGCTAGCGTTGCTCCTGATGATTCTGAGTTTAAAAAACAAATAGAGCAGATAATCAAAGAGATAGACGAATGCCTCACCATAGTAAAACAATAAATACAAAAACCAAAACAGACTAAAATGTCTGAACAAGAGATATCCATAAAAGTTAATATATGTGATCGGTTTTATCCGCTACGTATCAATACATCTGAAGAAGAAGGTGTACGTAAAGCGGCTAAAACAATAAATGAAAGAGCAAAATACTACATCCAAACTGTATCATTACAGGACAAGCAGGATGCTCTTTCTATGGTGGCTTTGGAATTTGCAACTGACAGCAAAGACGGAACTACTGCAGGTATAGACATAGAAAACATTAACAATAAATTGAAAGAACTAGAGCAGATGCTCGACATTTAAACAATAGGACACTTTCTTCTTCCTGCATTTGGTCATTTTTTTTAATACCTAAAAAACAAAAAATGATTACAACTATTATAGCAGCACTCGTAGCCCTAGCGGTAGGCGGAGGAGTAGCCTGGACCATAGCGTCTAAAACCACAAGCACTAAAGCTATAGAAATGGAGGCCAAAGCTGACTCCATATTAGCTAACGCAAATTCTAAGGCCGATTCTATCAAGTCTAAAGCGGACTCATACAAAAGAGAAAGGGAACTGGAGGCTAAAGAAAAATTCCACAAACTCAAAAACGACCACAATCAGTCGACTCGAGAAAAAGAGAAAGAATTGGATAATCGATTCAATGACGTTAAGAGAAAAGAACAAAGTCTAGACTCTAAAATACAGCATAACACGAATAAAGAGAAAGAGCTGGATGCTGTGAAGAAAAACTTGAGCAGTCAGGTAGAGATTGTAAAACAAAAGCAAGAAGAGCTTAAAGACCAGATAAGTGCTCAAATTTCTCAATTAGAAAAAATAGCGGGTCTATCTAAAGAAGATGCGAAGGCTCAGATGATAGAGGCCGTAGCAAAGGATGCACGCACAGAAGCTCTTAGTCAGCAGAAACTCATCATAGAGGAAGCTAAGCTTACTGCCAATAAAGATGCTAAACGTATGATTCTACAAACCATACAGCGGACTGCAGCAGAGCAAGCTATCGAAAATTCTGTAACCGTATTTAACATAGATAATGACGATATAAAAGGACGTATAATTGGTAGAGAAGGACGTAATATCCGAGCACTAGAGGCCGCTACAGGAATAGAGATTATCGTAGATGACACACCTGAAGCTATAATACTCTCTGGTTTTGACCCGGTGCGTAGAGAGATTGCTAGACTATCGCTGCACAGACTAGTAGCTGATGGCAGAATACATCCCGCACGTATAGAGGAGGTAGTAGCAAAAACTAAAAAAGACGTAGAACAAGAGATAAATGAGTACGGCGAAAAGACTGTAATAGACTTAGGCATCAATGGCCTTCATCCAGAACTTATCCGTATGGTAGGACGTATGAGATTCAGAAGTTCTTATGGTCAGAATCTACTAAAACACAGTAGAGAAGTAGCAAACCTTTGTGCTACTATGGCAGCCGAATTTGGGCTAGACGCGAAGCGAGCTAAGAGAGCAGGATTGTTACACGATATAGGTAAAGTGCCTGACACCGATAGCGAAATGCCACACGCACTTTTAGGCATGAAGCTTTGTGAAAAGTTTGGAGAACACCCAGAAGTATGTAATGCCGTAGGTGCTCACCATGATGAGATAGAAATGACTAATCTCTTCTCACCCATCGTACAGTCTTGTGACGCAATCAGCGGATCTAGACCTGGAGCTCGTAGAGAAGATAGTGAGAACTACATCAAACGACTACAAGACTTAGAGAAACTTGCACTTGGTTTTGAAGGAGTAGAAAAAGCATTTGCCATACAGGCGGGTAGAGAACTCCGTGTGATAGTAGATAGTGACTCATTGGACGACAAGAATGCAGATCTACTTTCTTTTGATATCTCTCAGAAGATAATGAAGGAAATGATCTACCCTGGTCAAATTAAAATAACTGTGATACGTGAACGTAGAGCAGTGAATTACGCGAAGTAAATCTTCTTAGCAGATTAAGCTTTGAGATAAAAGCCAAAGGCGGCTTTGCCAAAAGGTGATAAAATGTATAATGAGATATTCTCGTAAATTTTATCACCTTTGTTATTATGAGAAACTTTAGAGAATTAAAAGTATACCAGAAGTCACTAGACTTGACAGAGGAGGTTTATCGATTTAAAGATGGACTTCCTAAAACTGAAGAGTTTGGATTAAAAGATCAGTTCAGACGCTCTGTTACATCTATTTCCATCAATATTTCGGAAGGTGTTGCAAAAGCGACGAATAAGCACTTCAAAACATATCTAGAACACTAACTAGAATCTTCATACGAGGTAGGAACTTTAATGAATCTATGTAAGCGACTCTACCGGCTAGAAAACAAGGAAATAGTTTTAGCAATATTGAATTACAAAAAATGTTAGTTGCTCTTATTAAATCATTAAAACTTTAACCCTTTAGCTATATAGAAAAAACAGAACGGAGTTGCGAGAGCGGCTCAATTTTTTTTGTTGTGAAATATGTTCATCTAAAAATGAATACATCATTTATCAGTAACATTGCACACAGCAATGAACCTACTTCTCAAAAACATTAAACAACTCGTCGGAATCACCGATAATTCTGAAGCTATAAAAAAAGGGAAAGCACAAGGTGAAGTAAAAATATTGGACAATGCCTACATGGTTATCAGACACGACCTTATTGAGTCTTTTGGTCCTATGAGCGATTGCCCTGAGCTGAGTATGGATAGTCATGACTGCAGCGGGCGACTTGTACTTCCTATGTACGTAGACTCACATACGCATCTGGTATTTGCAGAGAGTAGAAGTGGCGAGATGAACCAACGCCTGCACGGCAAAAGCTACCAAGAGATAGCAGAAGCAGGCGGTGGCATACTGAACAGTGCCTCCAAGCTGCACACGATGAGTGAACAGCAACTCTATGATGATGCTCTAGCTAGACTAGAGTCTGCAATAAAACAAGGTACTGGAGCAATTGAAATAAAAAGTGGTTATGGCTTAACTATAGAAGATGAGATGAAAATGCTCCGTGTCATTCGCGTGCTGAAACAAACTTCCCCTATTCCTATCAAATCCACATTCTTAGGTGCTCATGCTTTGCCTGCTGAGTTTAAAAAGAAGAAAGGAGCCTACATGTATCTGGTAACTGAAGAGATGCTTCCACGCATAGCTGGAGAAGGATTGGCTGATTACATTGACATCTTTTGTGAGACGGGATACTTTGACCTCGATGATCTCAAGCAAGTAATAGAAGCTGGAGACAAACACGGCCTGAAAGCTAAAGTACACGTAAATCAGTTTAGTACATTTGGTGCAGTCAAGATGGCCTCGGAAATGGGAGCCTTATCTGTAGACCACCTAGAGGTGATGAATGACGGCGATTACACGGCATTGGCAAACTCCAATACCATCGCAACAGGATTGCCGCTTTGCTCATTGTTCCTTGATATCCCTTATACACCCGGAAGACAGCTAATCGATAAGAACATTCCGCTAGCTATAGCCAGTGATTTCAATCCAGGTTCTGCTCCTAGTAGCAATCTTAACTTGGCTTTTGGTTTGGCTTGCTCACAGATGAATCTGACTCCAGAGGAAGCATTTAATGCTCTTACTTACAATGCCTCATTTGCCATGGAGGGGCAACATGAAGTAGGAAGTATACAAGTAGGGAAAAAAGCAAATCTCATTATTACCAAACCTGCCAATGGACTAGAAGACATTCCATATTGGTTTGGAGAAAGTATGATAGGTAGTGTGATTGTTTAGCTAGATTGTGTTAAGACAATTTATTTTTTGACCAATTCTACAAGCACGTAGTCACAAATCCAGTCATCTGTATTATCTGACAAATCTATCTTAAGGGATAGAGTCTGATCTAATCCAGAATCTACTGAGGAAGTTCCTGTTGCTGTACCTGTGTTTCCCGAGTTCGAGGGATCTATAAATCCTCTTTGCGAAAAAACGTTTGTTGTATTGAACAATACTAATTCTAACCGTGCGGGGTTATTGCCATTGGCAGGCATACTTAAAAGAAAAAAGAAAACAATAAACAGTTGGAGAACACACCTAATATTTCTATTATTTGTATTCGTCATAGTAGTATAGTTACTAGCAGAAGTAACCTCATCTCAAATCAAATACAAAAATACAAGTGAAAAAGTGTGGATAATTTTACAACTACCCTAAGAAGACGTTAATCATCTATAAATCAATACGCTCTAGCAGAGCTTCCTTCCATATAATAGACAAACGACCTATTTACGACCTGATTACCTCCTGGTGTTGGATAATTTCCGGAAAAATACCAATCCCCAAGATGATTAGGACATGCCTTGTTCAATCCCTTTATCGTTTGATATACAATTTCTACATCCGCTACCATATCATCCGGAGTAACCAACAGGCCAATCTCCTGTTCGATTTCTTTATCGGTGAATCTATCATACAACATCTTCACTTTATTTTCCATCTCTGATATAGGTTTTAGTAATTCCTCCTTACATGCCTCGTGCACTTCGTCCAAAAACTTTAAATCACCTTGTTTCTCTAACAAACTTTTTACCGCCTGAAAGGCAATAAATTCGTTCATCCGACTCATGTCTATACCATAACAATCAGGGTATTTTATAATAGGTGCAGACGATGCAACAATTATTTTTTTGGGCCCCAATCTGTCTAGGATTCGAAGAATACTCTTCTTTAGGGTATTGCCCCTAACTATGCTATCGTCTACCACCACAAGTGTATCCGTAGCTTTCACTACTCCATATGTTACATCATAGCCGTTTCCTATTAAATCGTCTCTACCCTCATCTTGAGCAATAAAGGTTCTTATTTTGGCATCTTTCACCAAAAGTTTTTCGCGTCTAATCTTTACTGCTAGAAGCTTATCTATTTCACCGGGACCAGGATTAGCACCTAGTTTTAAAATCGACTCCCGTTTCCACTTATCCAAGTATTTATAAATACCATCTATCATACCGTAGTATGAAGTAGCTGCAGTATTTGGAATATATGAGAAAACCGTACTTCTAATATCGTAGTCTAGCCTAGTTAGTATTTCTCTAGAAATCCGTCTACCGAGCCTCTTTCGCTCTTCGTGTATCTTTCCATCACTTCCTCTCGAAAAATAAATACGCTCAAAACTGCAAGACAAACGTTCCATCTGTGGCAAAATTTGCTTCTCTTCAAAATTACCATCTCTATCTATGACAAGAGCAGCTCCCGGAGTCACCTCTTTCAGGTCTTCCATTTGAAGATCAAATGCTGTTTGTATAGCAGGTCGCTCACTAGCTACCACCAAAAACTCATCATTTGACCAATAATAATTTGGGCGAATACCATTGGGATCACGCATCACAAAGGCATTACCATCGCCTATTAACCCAACCATATTATAACCTCCGTCTACACTTTTAAAAGCACTTTTCAGTACATTCTCTAAGTTCAGGTTGTTCTTGATATGTGCAGCAATAGAAAGGCTATCCATATCAGCATCTTTACATTCTTGATATAGTCTCGCATTTTCTTCATCCAAAAAATGTCCAATTTTTTCAAGCATTGTTACGTTATCACTTATTTCTTTGGGGTGCTGTCCAAGGTCGATAAGCTGCTGATACATTTCTTTTACGTTGGTCACATTATAGTTTCCAGCGAGCACTAAATTTCTACTCATCCAATTATTTTGACGAAGAAATGGATGAATATTCTCAACACTACTCTTACCGTGAGTAGCATACCTAAGATGACCTAACAATAGTTCACCACCGTAAGCAAAATTTTTCTTTAACCAATCAGTATCAGTTACTTTCTTTTCATCAAGACCTGCATACTTCTTATTAATTCGTTCGAACAATGTCGAAACAGCTCCTGTACCCTTGGCCCTTTGTCGAGCAATATACCTGTGTCCAAATTGCGGATCTAGTTTAATAACCGCAAGACCAGCACCGTCTTGACCCCTATTCAGTTGCTTATTCATGAGCATCTGTAGTTTCTTGAGCCCGTAGAGCTCTGTGCCATACTTTTCGCGGTAGTATTCTAGTGGTTTTCTTAGCCTAATCAAGGCTACACCACATTCGTGTTTTATAGGATCGCTCATACTGAGAATGAGCAAACAAATGTATAACTTTGAAGTGTTTTAAATGTCAATTGGATTGAAAATACTCATTATAAATGGACCTAACCTAAACCTTCTAGGCAAAAGAGAGCCTAAAATATATGGTCATCAAAGTTTCGAGGACTACTTAGTCGAAGTTAGAAACCAGTTTTCAACGGTGGGAGTAGACTATTTTCAAAGCAACATAGAGGGAGAACTGATAGACCGTATTCACGCAGCAGACAAACAAAATTATACAGGAATAGTTCTCAACGCGGGAGGCTATTCACACACCTCTGTAGCATTAGCAGATGCAGTTTCTGGGATTGTCACAGACGTTATCTCAGTGCATATTTCAAACATCTACAACAGAGAAGAAGAACGTCATATGGAATTGCTTTCGCAATATGTTAAAGGTGGTGTATTTGGTTTAGGACTTGATGGCTATAAACTGGCTATTCAAACTTTTATCTGAAAAGATTACAAGTCGCTAAACTTCCTTTTTCCCTTGGCAAAATATTGCCAAACTATCGACTTAGGATACAATGGCACATGTGTATTTCCTGACCTTTTTACCTGACCTCTTTTTTTCAAAACAGACCCTAATGAAGTCCAATAAGCTTTATGTGCTTTTATCACTGTAAAAAACAAAGACGCTTTGCCATCTAATAAGAATTTAAAAGCTGAAACACCGTCCAATATCATTCTCCATAGAACAGTCAACATCCAAAATGGAGATGAGTGGTTTTTCGTAATGAGAAATAGGTTGTTTCTGAAATTTAAAAAATATTTTCTATCAGACCCTTCTTCTAGAGTCCCTCCACCGATGTGAAATACTTCCGAACGAGGTTGTACGTGAACAGAGTAGCCCATTCGTTGCATTCTCCAGCACAAATCTATTTCTTCCATGTGAGCAAAAAAATCAGCATCTAACATCCCTACTTTGTGAAATGATTCAGCCCTAACAAACATACACGCACCTGTAGCCCAAAAAACTTCCATAGGGTCATTGTACTGACCATCATCTTTCTCCAACGAGTCAAAAATTCTACCTCGACAAAATGGGTAGCCCCACTTGTCCAAAAAACCTCCACTAGCACCGGCATATTCAAACATATCGGTTTCCTTAGCATCTTTTATCTTTGGTTGAATAGCTCCGATATTTTTATCGGTCATAGCAAGTTCTACTAATGGACTCAACCAATTCTCAGGAACTCGCACATCACTATTTAGCAGCACGTAATAATCAGCTTCAATTTGTTTCAATGCCCAATTGTAACCACCAGCATAACCAATATTTTCCTTTGTTTCTAGGAGTTTTACATCTTCAAAGTGATCATACACATATTTGGCAGACTCATCACTAGAAGCATTATCTACCACCCAGACCTCTTTGTTAGCATAATCCGTAGCTAGCACACCTGGCAAGAATCGCTCTAAGAGTGATCTTGTGTTGTAGCTAAGTATGACAATTGCGACTTTGGGCTGAAAATCTTTCATCTATCTTACTTAGCACTAAAAATGAACTTCATACTATCCGGATGCATCAATAGAACACAAAAAGAATCACTGTTTGCCTTATATCTTCTTTCAAAATCAGACCTTTTATCCTCCAAAATAATTTTTCGGGACACCATTTCTTCCAACGTACTAGCGGAGAAATTAAAGTGTGATTGATAATCAACCTTGTCTATTACTTTCTGAGCTATAGCAATATCCTCCTCATGAGCCAGCAATATTGGGAACTTAGAATATCCTCCGTCCACAATTGCCTTAACTGTTTCGTTCAATTCTTTTTTGAGTGTTTTGATATCTGCTTCTACATTATGTAGAATTTCTTTCTCCTTTTCGTTTATAACACCTTCCATAATTTTACTATTTGTCAGAAATAATCAATATTTATTATTCGGTTGCAAAAATCCACATTTAAAATCGTAATCTCGAAGAACCATTTAAAATAAAGTCACGAATGAATCTATCTAAAACTTTGACCTTAGTCTTCTCTCTCATACTACTAGCAGGCTGCACTAAAACCAAAACCGACAAAACGATTAAAGGGTTGAAACCTATATATGGAACGGTCGCAGATTTGCAATCTCTTGTTTCGTCACTTCCACCAAGAGAACTAAAAACGATAGGGAAGATATACACATTTAATGGGCTTCTTTTTGTGAATGAGCTAGGTGAGGGAGTTCATATATTTGACAATTCTGATCCGACTAAACCTTCTAAATTAAAGTTCATAAGTATCCCGGGTAATGTCGACATAGCTATACGAGATCAAAAACTGTATGCAGACATGGGGAGTGGACTAGCTACCATTGACATCTCAAACCTTGACCATCTAAAAATAACACATTTTGACACCAATCATATTAGCCAAAATCTTCAGCAAAGACCTCCGTCTGCTATGCTAGAACGGCTAGGGTCGGGCAAGATATATTTTGAATGCACAGATGCATCAAAGGGTCAAATCGTAGCTTGGACCACTACCACTCTTACTAACCCAGAATGCTACTTAAATAACTAAGAATATGAACCTATTGAACAAATCAAAAATCATACTACTGTTTATAATCTTAGCGGTCGGATGTTCAGAAGATGGAACAAGCCCATCTAGAGATTCTAGTAGTGGAGGAACTTCAGAAAATTCAGGGTCCGGATCTGGAACAGGACAAGGTGGCTCAGTTGCTAGATTTACCATAGCAAAAGAACATTTGTACGTAGCTACCGAAAATTCCATATTCACCTACTCATTGGCTAATCCCGCAGAACCAAAATTTGTTTCCAACCAACAACAATGGACTATCGTAGAGACGATATACTCTATGAATGACTATTTATTTCTGGGAACACAAACGGGAGTCATCATTTATTCCATAGAAAATCCAAGCACCCCAGTATATATGTCTGCCTATCAGCATATTAGAAGTTGTGATCCTGTGGTAGCTAAGGGGAAATACGCCTATTCTACGCTACAAACCAACAACAGATGCAGTAGAGGAGTAAATTTACTAGACGTAATAAACATCGAAAATATACACCAACCTCTTGAAGCACATAGCAGACCTATGGAAAAACCATCAGGACTCGGAATATCTGGTGATTATCTATTTGTATGCGACAATGGATCTCTTAGGACCTTCAATCTTGCTAATCCAGCTCTTCCAGTTTATCAAGCTACTAGGCCGGTTGATGGTTGTTTTGATGTGATAGCCAAAGACGGTCACATTATAGTTGTTTCTGCTGAAGGAATAACTCAGTTCTCTGTAGATTCTCAAGGTAGTTTAACTCAACTCAGTAGCATCCCAAAAGAATAGTAAATCATAAGTCACTAAATTTGTACAATAACAAAATGAAAAAATCAATATTCAGTCTATTCATAGCCGTTCTATTTTTCAATTTTTCTTTCGGTCAAAACGAAGAAGCAGACATAAAAAAAGGAGATTATAAAATATTAAAGCTGGATGCCCTAAACCTGATGGGGCTAGGAGTACAAAAATTGCATTTAAGCTATGAGGTATCTCCAATGAAGCAAAACGAGAACAACCTACCTACGGTCAATTTCAACCTCACGGTACCATTCAATAGTCTAAATGAAATTGAGATGAATTATGGTTTAGAAGGCGGGGCTGAGCTACGATTTTATCAAAGAAGAAGAAACCGAACAGAGCTAGGAGCCGAAGGGTTTTATCTGGGTGTAGGCTTAGATGGTGGCTATGTAAGTTTTTCTAAACTGGACCAATACTACGCAAATTTTGGAGGTGTGAACAAAGAATCGTTAAATGACTACAGCAGGGTGCGGACAGGCATATACTTCTTAACTGGAGCACAATCAAAACTGGGCGAAAAATTGTACTTTGATGTAAGTTTTGGTATGGGATGGAGCAATGTAAATGTATCTGAGGATAATCCAGAAACGGACCAAAACTACTACAAAGAGACATATATAGATAGTCCATTCTATTCACTTTACCGAGAAGGGAAATCACAAAGATTTTACCTGCCAGTTAGCTTTGGACTAGGATATAATTTTGGAATTAAATAGTCCAGAGATATCATCTGTCCTCACTACAGAAGACATAAACACAGTTGCCTCCTTGGCCAGAGAAATATGGACGAAACACTATACTCCAATAATAGGCTCTGAACAAGTAGCATATATGTTAGACAAATTTCAGTCTCCATCTGCCATCACAAAACAAATCGCTGACGGATACTACTACTTCGTTATAGCACAAGATGAGCCAATAGGCTACCTTAGTATAAAGGAAGAAGGGGATACTCTTTTCATCAGTAAAATATATGTTTCAGCAGATTCTAGAGGCAAAGGTTATGGAAACAGATTAATGCGTTTTGCCATAAAACAAGCCAATCAATTTGGACTAAAAATACTACGACTAACGGTAAACAAGTACAATACTAAAAGTATAGCAGCTTACGAAAAAATGGGATTTTCGAATACTATAGAAGTGGTTTTTGATATAGGAAACGGGTATATAATGGATGATTATGAGATGATGAAGACGATTTAAAGGAGCTAAAACATAGCCCCTACACTCGAATCTGCACTCCCTTATCTCAACTCCAACAACACTACATTTTCGGCATGATGTGTCTGAGGAAACATGTCTACCGCTTGGCTTTTAACCACCTTGTATTTTTTATCAAGCATCTCAAGATCACGTGCTTGGGTAGATGGATTGCAACTCACATACACTATTTTAGAAGCTTCTACATAGGCTAAGTAATCTACTACTTTAGGGTGCATACCACTGCGAGGTGGATCTGTAATAATAATATCTGGCTTACCGTGCTCAGTATAGAATTTTTCGTTGAAAACATCTTTCAAGTCTCCTGCCAAAAACTCTGTATTACTTATCCCATTAATCTTCGCATTTTCTATAGCTGCCTCTATGGCCTCTTCTACTATCTCCACTCCTACTGCTTTCTTTGCTTGCTTAGCTGCCACACAAGTAATAGTGCCCGTACCACAATAAAGGTCGTAGACTACGTCGGTATCTTCTATGCCTGCAAATTCTATCGCTACTTCATATAGTTTCTCTGCCTGCACAGGGTTGGTCTGAAAAAACGACTTTGGTGATATATTAAATGTAAGTCCGCACAGCTCCTCTTGAATGTTGAACGTACCACTATAGGTTATAAACACTTGATCGAATGTACTATCATTCAATTTCTCGTTGATGCAATAATTGAGAGCTTTAGGCTCAAATTTTTCTCGTACTGCTGCCATCAACTTTTGGATATTTTCCTCTTCATTTTTCGCAAATATTACATTCACCATCCAGTCACCACCTTTGGTACTGCGAAGCATAAGATTTCGCATAAGTCCTGTGTGGTCATTGAGGTCATAGAATGTATATCCATTCTCTATACAAAACTGAAATACGAAATTTCGTATTTCATTTCCTTTATCGTCTTGCAGCCAGCATTTTTTGATAGCAAGGACTTTGTCAAATCTGCCTGGTGCGTGAAACCCAAGTGCATTGGTATGCTCAAGATCTTCTAACTTTTCATCATCATAGAGCCATCTTTTATTGGAAAAGGTGTACTCCATCTTGTTTCTATAAAACTGCTGTTCCTTAGCACCTATTATAGGTAATATCTCTTCTACCTCTACCTTACCTATACGTTGCAGGCAATCCTGAGCCCATGTATCTTTAAGCTCTTGCTGAGACTTATAATCTATGTGTTGCCACTTGCACCCACCACATACTCCATAATGCTCACAAAACGGCTCTACTCGATACTTCGATTCTTTATGAATTTTGGTAATTTTAGCAAGACTAAACTTCTTCTTCCTACCTACTATCCGTATATCTACCACATCTCCTGGGGCACCATATTTTACAAATATTACTTTCCCTTCTATTTTAGCCAGAGCATGTCCTTCGCCACCAGCTGCTAGCAGTTCTACATTTTCAAAATGCATCTGCTTGTCCTTTTTTCTTCTTCCCAAAATTTGTTTATGGTTTTTGCGGCATCACCGATTTTTGATACTGCTCTACGTTATCTAGTATTTGATTTAAATCTTTCACATCCTTATATCCAGGTACTTGAAACATTTTCTTAGACTGAGGGATAAAATAAAAGAAAGTAGGATAACCTGAAGGTTTGTTGTTTGATAACGCAAGTAACAACTGTCTTCCTGTAAGTGAGTCTCCCGTACCTACATCGTATTTACCTGGTTTTTCAGGGTTAAACTTGATAGCGATGTAGTCACTTTTGATTCTTTGAATGATGGTGTCATTGGTAAAGGTCTTTTTATCCATAACCTTACACCAGCCGCACCAGTCTGTATAGCAATCTATTATAGCTAGCTTACCTTCCTTTTGAGCTTGAGTAAAACCAGTATTGAAATCTACCCATTGTATGCCTTCATCCCCTCCGCCGTCATGCAGATTTGCCGATATCAGTAGAGGAAGTAAAATTAGCAATTTAAATACTCTCATCATTTGTGGATACGAAAATAACTTAAACCTTAAGGTTTTATTCTGCCTTTTACTATTTTTACACTCTATTGAAACTAAAATAGTGTCTGAACCAGAAATAACCGATAAAAATAAGTTTACTCTGGATGGATCCATTCATGGTAAACCCATCTCTACATACATTCAAGAACAATTAGAAATTAGGCAACGAAGACCACGTATTATTTTAGCAATATTATCCGTACTTCTAGGTGCTACATTCTTATGGGGAGCCATAAGCCAATACAAGCTGCTGTCTCAAGAGGCAGACATCAAACAATTCAATACTCTAAAGCATTCATTAGAAGGTACCAAATCCATTGCCAATCAATCTGAGGCGATAAAAGACTCTTTAGAAAACATAATTTATAAGCTAAGAACTGAAAATGAAATACTTGCAGAAAATTCAGACCCACCTATTGGTGTGTTTTTCGAAGTACAAATAGGCTCATTTACAGATTTTAACATTGACCAATACAACACTAATTTAGCCAACCTTCGTCAAGAAAAGCACGATGGTAAAACCAAGTTTTTGCTAGGCAGGTTTCGTTCATTTAAGAAGGCATTACTATTTGAGAACGACCTAAAACACATGGGAATAAATAATGCATTTATCGTAGGTAGGATAGATGACAAAATAGTGACTTACAAAGAGGCACTGCAGGCATTAGAGTAAAGCAACAAATACCATATCTTTGCGTTAAGAAGGAGAAGAAATATAGTGCAGAAGAACATACTAATATCCAGATTAGATACATTCATTAAAAAATATTACCAAAATCAGCTTTTGAAAGGGGTGATTTTGAGTGTATCTATGATTGCAATCGCCTTTTTTATTCTAAGTTTTTTTGAATATTTTGGCAGGTTTAGCACCGGAACACGTTCCGTATTATTTTACATCTATCTTGTTCTAGCTGCAGCTGTATTAATATGGTACATTATACGCCCAACCTTAGGTCTTATCAATGTAAATCGAAAATTCGGTATAAAAGAAGCCTCATTGCTCATCGGAAATCATTTCCCAAAAGTAAAAGACAAACTACTCAATACTTTACAACTACAAGAAGAGTCTGTTTCTTCTTCCAATAGTCTCTTGCTTGCGAGCATAGACCAACGTACAACAGAGCTATCTCCTATTCCATTTGGCAGAGCTATTCCATTCAAAAAAAATGTCAAATATTTAAAATATGCCTTACTGCCTGCTTTGGCACTCTTATTTGTGCTTGTAGTGAGTCCGGGATTCAAAAAAAGTAGCGAACGAGTAGTCAACTTCAATCAGCATTTTGAAATAGAAGCCCCATTCAATTTTGTGACTAACTTAGATCAGACTCAAGCGATTCAAAACCAAAATATCGAAATACCGCTGCGTCTAGAAGGTGACCAGATTCCCAAAGATGCATATGTACACATTGGCAATCAGAGGTACAAAATGAAGAGTTTTGAAACAGGAGAGTTTCGGTATACACTAAATAATATTCAAAAATCTGAGAAAATACATTTTGAGTCTGGCGGCTTTCAGAGCAAGGAGTACGACATAGACATCGCTCTAAAACCTAGCCTTATAGGATACAGTGCTACCATTACGTACCCCAAATACCTTGGCATAGCCAATGAGACAGTGCGAAACATTGGCGAACTCAGTGTGCCACAGGGAGCCAACATCAAGTGGAAGTTTGACACTCGAAACGTAGAGCATATGGAAATAGCTCCAGATGGCAAAACACTAACACCCAAAGCGAGTAAAATTTCCTATAACAGAAGGTTTATGAAATCTACCCTAGTGAAGGTGAAGACTAGAAACAAGGACGTAGACAGAGGGGATTCTGTTTTTTATCAGATAAACGTTATTCCTGATGAGTTTCCACAAATATCAGTAGAACGAAAAAGCGATAGCTTAAGCAATAAAATATTCTATTTCCTAGGAGATGTAAGTGACGACCATGGATTCAGCAAACTTCAATTCAACTACAGATTTACCAAATATAACACTGCAGACAACAAGAGTAAAAGTGGATCTCTGCCGATCAAAATAGATCGTAGCATTAGCTCACAAAACTTTTACCACTACTGGAGCTTGGATGCTATCAACGTGCAACCCGAAGATGAAATAGAATACTACTTCACCGTGTGGGACAACGATGGAGTAAATGGAGCCAAGCCTAGCAAAACTGCACCAAACACTTACAAAGCTCCTTCTCTGAAAGAAATAAAAGAACAAACAGAAGAAGCCAATAAAGAGATAAAAACATCTATGGCTGGAGCACAGTCTGACGCAGCAGAACTGGAGAAAGAAATAAATAGCATTGAAAAAATGCTGACAGAAAAAAAGAACTTGGACTGGAACGATAAAAAGAAAATCCAAGACCTCCTAGACAAGCAAAAAGAGCTCGAGGAAAAAATAAAGAACTCGATTAATAAAAACCTCGAAAAAAACCAGAAAGAAGAAGAATTTAACCCCATACAGGAACAAATGCTCGAAAAGCAGAAAAAACTAGAAGAGCTAATGGAAGACGTGCTCGATGAGAAGACGCGTGAGCTTATGGATAAAATCCAAAAACTACTGGAAGAAAATAAAAAAGATGAGCTACAGAAAGCACTCGACGAATTCAAACTAAGTGAGAAGGAGATGAGCAAAGAAATGGATAGAATGATCGAACTTTTCAAAGAACTAGAACTGGAAAAGAAACTAAACGAGACCATAGACAAGCTCAATGAACTTGCCAAAAAACAAAAGAAACTAAGCGAAGAGACTAAAAAAGAGAAAGGCAAAAACGAAGACTTGGAGAAAAAACAAGATGACCTCAAAAAAGAATTTGAAGATGTAAAAAAAGATCTTGATGACATTCAAAATAAAAATGAGGATTTGGAATCTCCCATGGGACTGAGTAAGCAAGATGAAAAGAAAGAAAGTGTAAGCGAAAAAATGGACAATGCCTCTCAAAAACAAGGCAAAGGAAAAAACAAAGACGCTGCAGAAGATATGGACGATGCCGCAGAAGAAATGCAAGAAATGGCAGACAAAATCCAGCAAGAGATGGAAGACTCACAGGAGGAGCAACAAGAAGAAGATTACAATAATCTGCGACAGATACTTGAGAATCTAGTCCAGCTTTCGTTTGATCAAGAGAAGGTGATTGAAGGTTTTAAGGAGAATATGAAGTACAGCCCTAAGTATATAAAACTCCGCCAGCGACAACGAAAAATAAAGGATGAAACAAAGATGGTAGAAGATTCTCTGCTGGCTCTAAGCAAAAGAAACATTCAAATACAGTCGTTTGTGAATGATGAAGTAGGTAAAGTAAATGATAACTTATATAAATCACTACGCTACCTAGGCGAACGGTACACGCACAATGCCATCGTACATCAGCAATATGCAATGACTGGATATAACAACCTTGCCCTTATGCTCAGCGAAGCTCTCAAGCAGATGCAGGATCAGATGAAAGCCCAAAAAGAAAGCAAAGGAGAATGCAAAAAGCCTGGAAGCAAAAAAGGCAAAAAGCCTGGCAAGCCTAATGCAAAAGCTTTGAAGCAAATGCAAGACCAACTGGCCAAGCAGATGAAAGAACTACAGGAAGGGCAGAAAAAAGGCCAAGGAAAACCAAGCAGTAAGGAATTTGCTCAGATGGCAGAACAACAAGCCGCTATACGAAAAAAACTACAAGATCTAAACAGCCAACTCAAAAAAGAAGGAAAAGGTGGTAGCCTCGGTGACTTGAAGAAAACCGAAGACCTCATGGACGAACTTGAAGAGGATTTGTACAACAAACGACTGAATAGTCAAACGTTCCAAAAGCTCAACCAGATGGAAATAAAACTAAGCGAACACGAGCGAGCTGAAAAAGAGCAAGAACAAGACAACAAACGCACCTCGAATGAGGGAAGAGAGAGAGAACGACCTATACCTCCTAGCATAAAAAAATACCTGGAAGAGAAGAAAAAAGAAACCGAACTTCTTCGGAACGTATCTCCTGAGCTACAGCCCTACTATCAGAAGAAGGTTAAAGAATACTTTGCTTGGTGAATGAAGCTAGCAATTTCAGCTACGAGCTAGAATTAGCGGTGAGAAACGTGGATTAGGCTAATCACAAATTCTTGTGATTGTACAGTAGACTACCCACCAATAGTTATCATACTACGGTTATTGTGGTTATCCATATTTTTAAAGTCTTCTTCCTTGGCCATACCTGCTCGTACAGCCTTCTTGTCTTGTATTGCTTGGTGTATTATAGTTTCTATTGATTCACCTTGTCTATGAGCGGTTAGCAAATCGGTTTCGCCGTTGGAAAATAAGCAGTTTTTTAGTTTACCATTTGCCGTTAGTCGTATTCTATTGCATACGTCACAAAACGGATTGGTAACCGTACTAATCACTCCAAAACTGCCTTGATATCCCTCTATCTTAAAATTTCTTGCGGTGAAGTTTTTTTCGTTGGGTAAGTGTACGAGGTCAGGTTCAGGGTAGTGTGCTTTCGCCATATTTAGGACTTCATCATACCCTACCAACTTTGATTTATCCCATGCGTTTCCGTCAAACGGCATAAACTCTATAAAACGTACCGTAATATTTTTATCTCTTGTGTAGTTTATAAAATCAATGATTTCATCCTCATTAAAATTTTTCATAAGGACCACATTTAGTTTCACATTGAAATCTTCTTGTAGCAACAGTTCTATATTCTGAATGGCTTTACTAAAATGATCTCGCTTGGTAATGGCATCAAATTTTTCTGCATTCAACGTATCTAAACTCACATTTATGTTTTTTAGACCACAGCTTCTAAAAGTAGCTATGTATCTGTCTACCAGAATGGCATTGGTGGTTAGGGACAACTCCACTGGCAATTTAGAAATGACCGTCAATATTTCCCCAAAATCTTTCCTCAACAGAGGTTCTCCTCCTGTTAGTCTAATTTTATCTACCCCATTTTTCACAAATAAAGTAGCAAAATAAATCACCTCTTCGGTAGTCATGAGCATAGATCTTGGAGATAGCACCACACCGCTTTCTGGCATACAATAGGTACACCTCAAGTTACATTTTTCGGTGAGAGAAATTCGAAGATAATTGTGCTCACGCCCAAAACTATCTCTTAATATTTTGGAAACTTTTGCCATTAATGTCGCTCTCCATCTAAAACTTTGAAACTATGAAACAGAGCTGGAAATACAGCATCCAAGCTTTCTACTACACCCTTACTAGAACCCGGCAATGCCAATACTAAGGATTTTCCAATGGTCCCTACCACACTTCTAGAAAGCATCGCATACGGCATTCTCTCCTGGCCAAAACGTCGAATAGTTTCCTCTGCACCTATTAGCCGTTTATCTAATAAAGGAAGTATCGCCTCTGGAGTAACATCTCGGTTAGACAAGCCAGTACCTCCGGTTAATATGATGACTTGATAATTCTCTATTAGTTGCTTGACAGCATTTTCTATCATCTCTAAATCATCTTCTACAACCTGTACGTCTGCACTTTCCAACCCAAATGACAACATTCGCTCTTGAATAATTTCACCTGAGTTGTCTTTCCCTTTGCCTGCAGATAGCGAGTCAGAACATACTACAATTCCAGCTCGTAGCTTCGAAACATTAGCGATAGGGTATGAACTCTTGCCTCCAGTCTTTTCTAAAAGTTTGATATAATGTATTTCTACTCCCTTATCTATAGGCTTAAGCATATCATACATATTAAGAGCTACTATACTAGCTCCGTGCATCGCCTCTACTTCTACACCTGTTTTGTATATTGTTTTTACGGTAACTCTTATGGTCACTTCTAGGCCCTCTACACTATATTCTACCCCGGTATATTCTATCGGCATAGGATGACAATCGGGTAGTAATTCTGGGGTCTTCTTTATTCCAAGCAGACCAGCCGCTTTGCTCATAGCAAAGACATCGCCCTTTGGCACCGCATTGTTGTTAATGGCTTCTATAGTCTCATACTTGCTCACCTTCACAATGGCCTGTGCCGTAGCCACACGCAGGGTGTTAGATTTATGGGTTATATCTATCATTTATTCTTCTTCCATTGGTAATCTCCTTCTTCAAAAAGCTCTTTGCCAAAAATAGGCACTTCTTCTTTTACTCTATTCACGATATATTCTGTAGCCTCATATACTTGTGGCCTGTGGGGTGCAGAGACAAAAACAAATAAGCAAACCTCTCCTACATTTACCTCACCTAGACTGTGATAAATATGCATACAGCTTAGATCAAATTTTTCGAATATTTCTTCTCGTATCGTGTGCAGCACTTTATTAGCCATTTCTTCATAGCAAGAAAACTCAATAGCTCTAACAGTTTGTTCTCCTATTTTGTCCTTACGTACTTGACCTAGGAAAATATTGTGTGCACCTATTTCACTTTTAGTCTGATGTTTTGCTATCGCATTTCCAATAAATTCTGAAGATATCTCTCCATCTATAAACACGTTCTTTTTCTTTGACATCGATTATCCTACTTTAATTTTTAACTCGTTTATTTCGTTCGCATTTTCGTGTAAGCAATACACATTTTTATAATTATTTTTTCTTAGAATATGATAAGCTTGTATACTTCGCTTACCACTTTGACAGTAGATATAGATTGGTTTATCCTTTGGCAAAAGTGAAAGATCATTTTCTAAAACAGGTAGTGGCACTTTTATAGAGTTGTTCAATTCTGAGCTTGGTTCCTCATCCTCATTTCGCACATCTAAAAACACACCCTCGTGCAAAGTTTCTGTAAATTGTATTTTTTTCACTTGAGCGTACTTTTCTTGGAAGTAATCAGGTGTTATAAAACCTTGTAATTTGGAAGTATATGAAAAATGGTCTTGACGATTACTCAATGTATCAATAAGTAACATTTTATTTGTGAGCTGGTCACCAATACCTAAAAAGTATTTAAAAACTTCGTTAGCTTGGTACAGCCCTGCCATAGCTACGGTAGTAGGCATGACTCCTGCTTCAGCACAACTTTGGACGTTCTTTGGAGCTGTAGGGTAAAGACATCGGTAAGAACCAGAACCTTTAATATTAAACGCAGCTACTTGAAACTGAAAGCGATAAATCGAAGCATGTACAAATGGCTTCTGCTTAAGTATGCAACCGTCATTTATAAGATATCTTGCGTCCACCGAATCGGTAGCATCGATTATTAAGTCATATTTCTCAAATAGCCTTAGTGCGTTTTGTCCTGACAAAAATTCTGCATAGGGTTCAAACTCGGTGTCGGGAAATTGGACGCTTAGTTTATCACATGCGATTTTAGACT
The DNA here is from genome assembly GCA_028339355.1 of Bacteroidia bacterium. Taxonomy (GTDB): domain Bacteria; phylum Bacteroidota; class Bacteroidia; order NS11-12g; family UBA9320; genus UBA9320. Next base: position 5,819 of record JAOLBX010000006.1, on the reverse strand, counting down.
TTGATAAATTCAGATCTTCTTCCGAAAACAGTACTTGCCGATGCAAATTGCTCAGAGCAATGGCATCTCCATCTATCACACCTATGACACCTATTCCAGATGATGCTAAATACGGAAGCACAGCATTACCAAGACCTCCGGCTCCCACTATCAGCACACGAGCTTTCTTAAGCTTTTCTTGCCCGTCTATGCCTACTTGAGGAAGTGCTATTTGCCTTGTATATCTGTCCTCTATCATTTATCCGCCCGCAAATGGTGAAAGTATAGCCACTTCATCTTTTTCTGTGATTTGTATGTCTCGAGAAGCCTCCACTACTTTATGGTTTATCGCTATGTAGACATCATCCACAGATAGTTTATATGTCGATTTCAAATGTGCTGTCAATGCTTCTAAAGTATTGTTGCTGAGCACTATATCTTCACTCTTTTTCCCTATGACATCTGCTATCTCTCCAAAATATTTTATATTCATACTTAGACTAAAAAAAGTTTAATTGTCGCTATAACTAATACTCCTGCCAGTACATATTTCAATGTATTCAGGTTGAATTTTTGACTTCCGTACAATGCTCCGAGACTGCCTCCAACAACTGCTACAGGAATAAAATACCAGGCCTCCATGGGTATCTGCCCACCTTTGATAAGAAACCCAGAAATACCCGACATAGAATTGACAAAAATAAACAATGCCGAAACAGCTGCAGCTTGTTTCATATTTCCCCAACCCAATAAAATAATAACAGGGCTCAGAATAATTCCTCCACCTATTCCTATCATTCCAGAAAACAAACCTATAGCTGATCCAATAATTGCAGACCCCAGAAGATTGAGTTTTTCTGCTCTACTTTTCTCTCTCCCAAAGATATTGAGCATTCGCAAGATTGCAATGGCAAGAAACACACCCAAAATCTGTTTGTACAACATGGCATTTATATCTATGTAGCCCCCTAGAAAAGCCATGGGTATAGACGTGATAGCAAAAGGATAGAACAGTTTCCAATTGAAATGATTATTCTTTCTAAAAAACCAAAATGAAACTCCAGAAACAAATATATTGAGCAGTAAAGCCGTAGGTTTAAGCACCAGTAAGGGAAATGAAAACAATGCCATCAATGCCAAATAACCACTTGCTCCACCGTGCCCTACACTGGCATACAAAAATGAGACTATCAATAAAATAGCCATAAATGGTAGCAATATTTCTGGTTGAAGCACATTCATATTTTACAACTGGATATAGGTTAATTCTTCTCCCTTCTTTATGAGTTCTATATTCTCCGGTATCACTAAAAGTGCATTGCATGCGGCAAATGATTTTAGCATAGACGAAGCCTGCCCAGTAAGCAATGTTGCTTTTCCATCTATTACATTCCCTTTCAAAAAAAGTGTCTTCCCAGTAGAGTTTTTTAGATCCTCTGTAGCAGTTGCAATGAGCCTAGGCAGATGACAATTAGCAAACCCCATTTGGGCCTTAAGTAATGGCAACACATAGAGATAAAAACAGCTAAGACTTGAAGCAGGGTTCCCCGGAAGTGCAAAAACTTTTGTTTTTTCTTTTGTCCCAAACCATAAGGGTTTCCCGGGACGTTGATTGACTTTATAAAAAATCTCATCAGCTCCATTATTTTCTAAAGCTTGTTTCACAAAATCATAGTCCCCAACAGATATTCCTCCTGAAATCAATACGATATCAGACTTCCTAATACATTTTTTGATTGCTTTGGTAGTTTGATTTAAATCATCATCTACCCTTGCTATTTCCACCTTCTTAATTCCTATGCGGTGAAGAGCCATTTTCAGCGTAACAGAATTACTCTCATACACTTGTCCTAGTTCCAGTTTATCTCCAAGCTTTTGCAGCTCATTGCCCGTTACTAGTATGCTCACTTTGGGTCTTTCATAAACATCCACCTTACCGACACCTAAGCTCGCTAAAAAACCAAGAGCAGCTTCATTTAGCAGAGAACCTTTTCTTAGAGCTACATCTCCGGTTTCAATTTGTTCGCCTAGTGGACGCACATTGGCATATTTTTTTGGAAGAATATCGATAGACAATTGGTCATCTTGACGAATCACATGCTCTTGCATCACAACAGTATTTGCAAGATTTGGAACACGAGCCCCAGTAAATATACGAACTGCTTCACCTTCGCTTAGCTCTATGTCCTTGGCATTCCCAGCTTGTATTTCTCCAACCACTTTGTAGCTGTTTTTATCTGAATGAGCAAAAGCATAACCATCCATGGACGACTGCTTAAAAGGTGGCATATTAATGGCCGATAATACATCGCTTGCTAGCACCAAACCCAATGCTTTTTCAATGGATTTGCTAACCACCTTATTCATTTTGGAATGGTCTTTTATATATCCTAGTGCTTCTGAAACTGAAATCATATTTCGTTAATTAAAGGTTACAATTTAACAACACCCACCTCCATCATAATGAAAGGTAGATTCACTAATATAAATATCATCTCTATTTAATGCAGCAAGTAACCCAGCGGTTTTGTCGCAAATCGCAAGTGGTTGATTTTTGAGTAAAACATGTCCTTTTTGATCATCAAACACCTCGTTATCTCCATAATAAATAGCTGCCTTACCGGTAAAAATACACGGTCCATCTGCAGGCATGGGATCTTTAATCGCAGCTACTTCTATAGATTCTATGTAGATTAGTCCTTCTGTTTCGTAATTCTTGGGATCAATTATTCGATAGGGCTTTCGTGCTCTTATTTCGATGGTTCCAAAACCAGCATCGGTTAGTTTTTTGATGTAATCAGCAATAGGCACCTTGAGCAACGTTTTAGATTACGGTCTGAGTTCAAAGTTTTTACCCAGGTATACCTTTCTTACCATTTCATCGTCTGCAAGTTCTTTTGGTGTTCCTTTTTTAAGCAATCGGCCTTCGAAAAGAAGATATGCTCGATCTACCAAATTTAATGTTGCTTGCACGTCATGATCAGTAATAAGTACCCCAATGTTTTTGGTCACAAGTTTTTGAACTATCTCTTGAATATCTTCAACAGCAATAGGGTCAACACCTGCAAATGGCTCATCTAGGAGTACAAACTTAGGATCTGTGGCCAATGCTCTAGCTATTTCGCATCTCCTACGTTCTCCGCCACTCAGTACTTTACCCAAGTTTTTTCGCACTTTTTCTAGACCAAATTCTGCTATTAGTGACTCTGTTTTTTCACGTTGCTCCTCTTTGCTTTTGTTCGTCATTTCGAGCACTGCACTTATATTATCCTCTACAGTCAAATCCCTGAAAACTGAAGCCTCTTGAGGCAAATATCCCACGCCCTTTTGAGCACGCTGATACATTGCTTTGTTCGTGATATTTTCGTCATCCAAGTAAACATTCCCCTCATTAGGTTGCACAAGGCCTACTACCATATAAAAGGTAGTGGTTTTACCGGCACCATTTGGACCGAGCAAGCCTACAATCTCTCCTTGCTCCACTTCGAGTGACATACCATTCACCACCTTCCGCTTTTTGTATTGTTTAACTAGATTTTCTGCTCTCAGACGCATTACGTTTTCAAAAGTAAGATACTAATGAATAACAAATATCCGTTTTACAGTATATTTGTACAATTATTAAAAATAAACGATGAAAAAAATATTTTTAGCTCTATTCATATTAGGAGCACTGCCGTTTCAGAGTAACGCACAACAATGGCTAACGATCAAAGGTGGTGGCGGAATCTCAATGGTACCTGGATATGGAGGAACACTTCCAGGAGTGTCGATTAATAGTGGAATAGGTTATAAACATCAAATCTCAAAAAGACTAATTCTCGAGGGAGACATACTGTTGGATACTAGAGCTGTTAGTTACGAAACTGGGGTGTATGATGCTAACGATAAGATGGTTTATTTTGAAGGTGCATCTCAGTACATACAAGTACCTTTAACTGCTCAATTGATTATCCCCTTTAAGAAAAAACAACTCATACCATATAGAATTGGTCAGCCTAAATCCTTCTTTTTCATTGAAGGCGGACCATATTTTTCGTATGGTACTTCTGTAAGCACGTACAATGATCCAGACATAATAGCACTTTGGGGAGCGTCAGATGCATTTACAGCCGATGACCTTACACCTAGGAATATTGATGTTGGTGTTACCGGAGGTTTTGGATTAAATTTTAGCATAAGAGAAGGTAAAAGCAGATTGGTAGTAGGTACTCGAGCTAATTACGGAATGCTTAACATGTTTACAGATGATCGTCTAGGTACAGCATCTAATTTCTCAGCTGTAGGGTACTTAGCTTTAGATCTTAGACTTACAAAAAGAAACCATATTAAACATCGTTGGTAGTTCTGAGGTCCTTCAGCATTAGCTGAATACTTCTATTACCACGAAAGATATTTTCATTTATCTGAAAGCAGGCTTCAAAAGAGTCTGCTTTTTTGATTTCCTCAAGTTTGTCAGCCATTCCGAAAGCCACTGCAGCCATTGCATCATTATCTCTCTGCACATTAAGTCTTAGATGTTCAGCAGTCTTGCCTATTATTTTCCCTGATCCGTCATCTCTCAATCCTTGTGCAAAGAATACTGGAGTCATATTAGCCGGTCCAAATGGAGCCATTTGTTGAATAATGTTCAAAAATTTAGCATCGACTAGATTCACATCCAATTCAGCATCATAATACACTTTGGGTGTAAGCATTTCTGCGTCCAGCATCTCCTCTCCTACTTTTTCAAAAGCTTCTCTAAAAGCATCCAAGTTTTCAGCTTTCAAAGTCATACCTGCAGCATACATATGCCCCCCAAACTGCTCTAAATATTCACTGCATTTTTCTAACGCCTCATGCACATCAAATCCTTTGACACTGCGAGCACTTCCAGCCAGCATCCCCTCACCACTTTTGGTTAAAATAATGGTGGGTCTATAGTATAGCTCTATTGCTCTACTTGCGGCAATACCCACTACACCTTTGTGCCAATCTTCTTTAAAAAAAACATGCGTCTTCTTTTCTAATAAATTTGGGTACGCTGCTATTATCTCTTGAAAATCAGCTGTTATCTTTTGATCAACCAATTTTCTAGAAGCATTTTGAGTTTCCAATTCTTTAGCAAACTCATTTGCTGTAGCTTCATTATCGGCAATCATCATTTTAACTGCATTCTTGGCATCATCCATACGGCCTGCTGCATTTATCCTAGGGCCCAAGTAGAAGACCAAATCTCCAATACTCAGCTCTTCCTTATTTATTGAAACTTCAATAAGCTTTTTAATACCTAAGCGTGGTTGCTGATTGATTATTTTCAATCCATAATGTGCAATGATCCTATTCTCGTCTACTATGGGTACTATATCGCTTGCTATGCTTAGGGTAGCAAAATCCAAATATTGCAAGTACTCTCGTTCGTCCAATTCATTCACCTGTGAATAGGCTTGGGCAAGTTTCAACCCAATACCACATCCTGCCAGCTCTTTGAAGGGATATTCGCAATCTGCTCTTTTGGGGTCCAGTACTGCTGCTGCAGCTGGAATCTCCTTACCTGGAAGGTGATGATCACATATAATAAAATCTATCCCAAGGCTTGTAGCGTATTCCACCATATCTACAGACCTAATTCCACAATCTAAGGCAATAATTAGGCTCAACCCATTTGATTTGGCATAGCCTATACCTGCATTGCTTATCCCGTATCCTTCTTTATACCTATCTGGTATATAATAATCAATCTTGTCAAACTTGTCTTTAAAAAATGAGTATGCCAATGCCACCGAAGTAGTGCCATCTACATCGTAGTCCCCAAATATCAATACTCCTTCTTTATTCTCTTGAGCCTTTTGTATTCGCTC
>JAOLBX010000059.1 GCA_028339355.1 Bacteroidia bacterium | reverse complement strand
AGCGGTTCTCTTTCTTTCTTCTGTAATTCTCCTGTTAGTGACAGGCCTCTTTGTCTACTTAGCTTTTTTTTGGTAGGGGAGGGCACTTCAGTATTTTTCTAACTTTATTTGCAACATGCAAATGACCACAAGTAGAGAAAATGCTCAAACTCTTGATCAAAAAGACCCTTTAGCAAAGTACAGAAGCCAGTTTTTTATGCCTCCAGGCAAGACTAGAGCAGAGCAACTATATTTCACAGGAAATTCTCTCGGTCTGCAACCTAAATCTGTGAAAGACCACATACAACAAGAGTTAGATGATTGGCAACAATTTGGAGTAGAAGGACATTTTCATGGCAAGAACCCTTGGTTTAGCTACCATCATTTTTTTGATAAAGAAGCAAAAATAGTAGGAGCCAAATCAGAAGAAGTAGTGGTGATGAATAACTTAACTGTGAATCTTCATTTGCTGCTAGCAAGTTTTTATAGACCTACTAAGTCTCGATACAAGATAATAATGGAAGGAGGGGCTTTTCCTAGTGATATGTATGTGATAGAAAGCCAAGTGAAACATCATGGTTTTAGTTATTCTGAAGCTGTGATAGAGGTAAATCCAAGAGAAGGAGAGCATTCTCTACGTACTGAGGATATTTTAGCCGCTATAAAAGAAGTAGGAGAGGAGTGTGCTTTAGTGTTTTTTAGTGGAGTGCAATACTATACTGGTCAAGCTTTTAATATGAAAGCGATTACAGAGGTGGCTCACGAAGTAGGAGCTTTTGCAGGGTTTGATTGTGCACATGCTGCAGGTAATATCAAAATGGAAATGCACGATTGGAATGTAGATTTTGCAGCTTGGTGCACTTATAAATATCTGAACAGTAGCCCTGGCGGAGTGAGTGGCATATTTGTTCACGAAAAACATGGCAATAATCCGGAAACACCTCGTCTTGCAGGGTGGTGGGGTCATAAAGAGAGTGAACGTTTTGAAATGAAAAAAGGTTACATACCAGAACCAGGAGCTGCTGGATGGCAGCTTAGCAATGCTCCAGTGCTTGCTATGGCAGCACATAAGGCGTCACTTGAAATGTTTGACGAAGTAGGAATGGATGCACTTGTTGCTAAAGGAAAACAACTTAATGCATTCTTGGAGCAAGTAGTATTAGATGCACAAGAATCAAATGATAAACTTGAGTTTGAGATTATCACTCCAGAAGAGCGTGGCTGCCAGCTCAGTATGCTGACCAATGAAAATGGCAAAGCCCTATTTGATTACCTTGCAGAGCGTGATGTGATAGCTGATTGGCGTGAACCTAATGTGATACGCCTAGCTCCAGTGCCTATGTATAATTCATTTATGGATGTATGGGAGTTTGGGGAGTTATTGAAAGCGTTTTAGGAAAACTAAAAACCCAGCCGCTTCCGGCTGGGTTTAACTAACTATATTAACTATGAACACTCTATTGAAGAGTGCTTTCAGGCTTATCAATTCCTAAGGTTAATTGTCTTTGAAGCTTCATCACGACTTCTAAGAAGGAAAATAAAACGTAGTAGTTTCTTATTTCTCGTGCGAAGTAAACTCGGTTCACATTACAAAACCAAACTATTATGTAAAAAATCTCAAATTGAACAAAAATAATCCCAAAATGGGACTATTGTCTAAGAAGTTTAATTTGTTCTAGAGTCTCTATGTAGCTGCTAAATCCTTTGACAACAAGGATGAGGTGATTCTTACCTTGCTTAAAACTGAAATGGGAAGGAAGGGTGTTTACCTTAGATAATATAGTGGTAAAAGTCTTCGCTTGATAGAATTGTTCGCCCAGGTCATTGTTAAAGTATAAATGTACCTCTTCATCGTGTGTCTTTACTTTTTCTGAATACAAATGCTGAGCAGCAATTTTTAGCCTTACACTAAATATTAGATTTTGTACCGATTTAGGCATTTCGCCAAATCTGTCCACAAGCTCAAAGGTGAATTTCTCCAGCTTTTTCTCATCATCCATATCAGATAGCTGAGTGTAGAGATTTATCCTTTCGGCAACGTTGCTCACATAGTTTTCTGCTATTCTAGCATCAAAATCGGGCTCTACCGTCGCAGTTACAGTCAATTGTTGAGATTGAGTTTCTCCATCCTCTAGCACATCCTTAAACTCATCATCCCGAAGCTCTCTAATTGCTTCATCCAATATCTTGTGAAACATATGAAAACCAATTTCTGAGATAAAACCACTCTGTTCAGCTCCCAAGAGGTTACCTGCTCCGCGTATGTCCAAATCTCTCATTGCCACATTAAATCCGCTTCCTAAGTCAGAGTACTCTTCTATTGCTTGCAGTCTTCTTCTACCATCTTCTGGTAATGAATGCACTGGTGGTGCTAATAAGTAGCAGTACGCCTTTATATTACTTCGTCCCACTCTGCCTCGCATCTGGTGTAGATCGCTAAGGCCAAACATATGAGCATTGTTTATGATGATGGTATTGGCGTTGGGTATATCCAGTCCACTTTCTATAATCGTCGTTGCCACGAGCACATCGTATTCTCCTTCTACGAATTGTACCATGACCTGTTCTAAATCGTCACCTTTCATCTGGCCATGTCCCACTACTACTCGAGCATGTGGCACAAGATTTCGAATTCGCTGAGCTACTTCATTTATGTCTTTCACACGATTGTGTATCATAAATGCTTGCCCGCCTCTGGCTATCTCATTAGCTATAGATTCTTGGATTATTTCATCATTCCACACTTGTACTTCTGTTTGCACAGGACGTCTATTTGGAGGTGGTGTTTGTATAAGGCTAAGGTCACGAGCACCCATTAGAGAAAAATGCAAAGTACGTGGTATAGGTGTGGCTGTAAGAGTAAGAGTGTCCACGTTGGCTCTGAATTCCTTTAGCCTCTCTTTTGCACTTACTCCAAATTTTTGCTCCTCATCTATAATTAATAGTCCAAGGTCATGAAACTTTGTTTTTTTACTAAGGAGCTTGTGTGTGCCTATGATGATGTCAACTTTACCTTCTTCTAGATTTTTAAGCGTCTTAGTTTGCTGAGCAGATGTTCTAAATCTATTGATGTAGTCTACCGTACAAGGAAAATCTAATAATCGTTCTCTGAACGTATGATAATGCTGCTGGGCAAGTATAGTGGTAGGAACCAATATTGCTACTTGCTTACTGTCAGTCACAGCCTTAAAAGCTGCACGCACTGCTATTTCTGTTTTACCAAAACCTACATCACCACAGATCAATCTGTCCATAGGATTAGAGCCTTCCATGTCTTTCTTGAAGTCTTCGGTAGCCTTGGCTTGGTCAGGAGTATCTTCATACAAAAAGCTAGCTTCTAACTCAGTTTGTAAGTAGGTGTCTGGTGCAAATTGAAACCCCTTTTCTGCCTTCCTTTTAGCGTATAATTTTATTAAGTCTCGTGCTATATCTTTTACTTGAGCTTTGGTTTTTCGCTTCAGATTACTCCAGGCATCACTTCCTAGTTTGTTAATCTTTGGCTCTGTACCGTCCGTCCCCTTAAACTTTGATATCTTGTACAATGACCCTATGTTCACATAAAGCAGATCCCCATTTTTATACTCTATTCTTACTGCATCTTGTAGCTTGCCACCCATTTCCATTCGCTGCAAGCCTTTAAACTGGCCTACCCCATGGTCTATATGTACCACATAGTCTCCGGGATTGAGATCTTGCAGCTCTTTGAGCGATATGGCTCCTCCTGTAGATACAGTTTTTCCGGATTTGGCAAGATAGTATCTGTTAAATATTTGGTGCTCCGTATATGCGGCGACTTTAAGGTCGTGGTCCACAAATCCTTCGCTGAGGCTTTTGTATACCGGTTGTATTCTGTAGCCGGCTTCCAAATCATCAAAAATGCTTTCTAGTCGTTCTATCTGTTTGGCACTTTCAGAAAAAATAAGTGTTGTGTATTTTTTTTCTTCAAGAGTTTTTAGTGTGTCAATGAGTAGGTTAAAATTTTTGTTTACAGGAGGTTGTGGAACTTGATTAAACTTTAGCTTGACTGATGGTCTAAAAAAAGTTTGACTGCTAAATTCTATTACGGGTTTTTTATTCAGTTGATTGGCGATTTCCTCTTCATCAAAGTAGAGGTCCTTAGGATTGTGCTCTGCAGTTGATTTTTCTATCGCTTTTTCCCAACCTTTTTCTAGCTTCGCAAAAAGGTATGGAAGATCAAAAGTACAGACAATGGGTTTCTTGCCCAAGTAGTCAAATATGTCAGTACTTCCTTCATTTTTAGCAGTTTCCTGCACATTTGGTACGATGGTAGCACGAACAAGTTTTCGGGTACTTAACTGACTTACGGGGTCAAACTCACGTATGCTCTCTATGGTACGTCCATCTAGTTCCAGTCTGAATGGAAGTTCACTCGCATA
>JAOLBX010000058.1 GCA_028339355.1 Bacteroidia bacterium | reverse complement strand
GATCTCCGGTTTTGATTTCATAGCTCAGTGGTACCAACTTTCCATTTACTTTAGCACCGAGACATTTTGCTCCTATTTCGGTATGTATTTCAAATGCAAAATCAAGAGCTGTAGAACCTTTTGGAAGCTTTTTGAGCATTCCCTTGGGAGTGAACGCAAATACTTCGTCGGCGTATAAACTCATCTTAAACTCATCTAAGAATTCCAAAGCATTGCCTTCTTGATCCTCTAAAACCTCTCTTATTTGAATAAGCCAGTTATCTAAGCCGTGAATGGAAGGTTTGTTGTTGTTTTCTTTGTACTTCCAATGTGCGGCATAGCCTTTTTCAGCTATTTCGTCCATTCGTGTTGTTCGTATTTGCACTTCTACCCATTGACCTTTTGGCCCCATCACGGTAGTATGCAAACTTTCATAGCCATTACTTTTAGGTATAGATATCCAATCTTTTAGACGATCTGGATTAGGATTATAGATACTTGTGACTATGGAATATGCATTCCAACAATCCATCTTTTCATCTTCAGGATCACTATTTATAGTTATACGTACAGCAAATAAGTCATAGACGTCTTCGAACTCCAGTTTCTTATTGACCATCTTATTGTAGATGCTAAAGATGGACTTTGGTCGCCCTTTTATTTCATATTCTAAATTTAGCTCATCCAGTTCTTTCTTGATTGGTTTGATGAATGAGCGAATAAACCTGTTTCTCTGCTCTTTGGTAGTATTTAGTTTAGTTTTAAGATCTTGATATAGAATTGGTTGGGTGTATTTGAGCGAGAGATCTTCTAACTCAGTTTTGATGGCGTATAAGCCTAGTCTGTGTGCTAGCGGTGCGTAGATGTAAGATGTTTCAGATGCTATTTTTAGCTGTCCTCTATCACTCATATGCTCGAGTGTACGCATATTATGAAGACGGTCACATAGTTTAATAAGAATAACTCTTACGTCATTCGCCATTGTGAGAAGCATCTTTCTAAAATTTTCTGCTTGTGGCGAATTGGTGTCAAATACTCCAGATATTTTAGTGAGCCCATCTATGATGTTAGCAACCTTCTCACCGAAACTTGTTTTAATATCTTCAAGTGTGATGTCAGTATCTTCTACGACATCGTGCAGGAGTGCACAAACTATGGATGTAGTACCCAAACCTATCTCCTCAGCCGCTATACGAGCCACAGCAATTGGATGATAGATATATGGCTCACCAGATTTTCGACGCATATCCTTATGAGCATCTAAGGCTAGATCAAAAGCCTTGCGAATGAGCTTTACATCACCCTTCTCTCTAGACCATTTGGATACTTTAAGTAGTTGTCGATATCGGCTAGCTATTTCTTTGTTTTCTGCTGTATTTTCTACCATCACTGTTCTCTCCTTCCTATAGTACGAAGTTAAGGAATATAGAAGAATGGACTATGATATTAAAGGAATGTTGAGCCTTTTTATCGTATTAGATTTACAGTTCCCTGATACGTGTATTCTAACCCAGTATGGTTTATTAAGTTTATCGAATATAGGTATACTCCGTTTTGACAAAATTGCCCATTGAAAGTGCCATTCCAAGAGTCTCTAATATCATTAGAGTTAAACACTTTCTGCCCCCACCGATTATATATATCGATATTAAACGATGCAGCATGATCACTTGTGATTTTAAATACCTCATTACCGTGTGGTCCTTTGTTATTTGGAGTAAATGCACTCGGAATGAATGCTATAATATCTGGGACGATTAGAACGTTTTGAATAGCTGTATCGGTACAATTATTTTCAGAGTTAGCTACTAAAATTATATTAAATATACCTGTGTCAGCAGGTAATTTATATGTAGGGTTACTCTGATCAGAGAATAGATTAGCACTCGCCGAATTTTTATAATACCATTTGTTGGTAAAGTTGCCTGAACTTAGATTTGTGTAGTTATAAAGATATATCTCTCGTTCAGAGAGACTAAGTCTTTGTTTATTAGCCATTGAAAAATCTGCAGATGGTGTAGCCCATATAGTGGCAAAATTTGGTAAATACTGCTTAGAATTACATCCATTTTCATCTTCAGTATTCATTCTTAGAGAATATTTACCGTGATGCAAACTATTATGCTTAATGCGTAAACCATTTCCAGATTGTTTGCTATCCGCAGACTCAACTGTATAGTTAATCTCGGGGTTTAGTCCTTCTTTTAACTCGAGCTGTATATCTATATTGAAAGGTTCGCATTCAAAAATAGGCTTTGGAAGGTTTACTTCAGGTGCACTGTAATAAGGGATACTAATTATTGAAGTATGACTAGGGCAAAGAGCTTCTGAGTACGATGTGATGGTAGCAGATATATTATTTGAAACTAGATCACACGCTGTTGGTTGGTAAGCAATTTTTTCTCCACTGTTTACAGTTAACACAGAACTACAAAAGTCGATTTTTAGATTAGTGTAATCTTTTCGATCTACTTCCAGTTCTAGGTTTTGACCCTCACAAATATGAGAAGGAATGTTTTTAATACTATAAGCAATTGGTTCTACTATGCTTATTGAAATTAAAGAGTCGAAAGTACAACCTGCAGTTTCTTTTGATGCTAATAAAGTGAGAGTTCCAAAAGAATTATTTCTAGGATTTAGAGAGTTAATCTCTTGGTTATTTAGCGACCAGTTGTATTGTGGCGAAAGATTTAGAGTAGGGTTGTCATTGCAAATTGAAGTGGGAATTGCGAGATCAAAACTAGGTTTACACATTATATTTATTGGAATTTCTAGTTCGTCGTGACAATCATTTTTATAGTAGAAATATTTAAATATGAGGTCTTTACAATTGTCCGGAACATAAGTGTCTCCCGAAAATGTATAATCGCCATCTATTTGCCATATGCCGCCAGGTACATTTATTTCAAAATGTGAATTAAGGTCTATGCCTACATTACTTTGACATATTTGCCTAGTGTCATTAGATGAGAGCACTAAGTTAGAGTCTACCAAGATAATTGCCGTGTCTACTGCAGTGCAACCATTGAATAGGGAATGTGTACCTTCCACGGTATAAGTATTTGACCCGTAGTTTGCTATATCTAAAGAAGGAAATGGAGTGTTTATTAATGCATCATAATTATCCAGCATATTCCAAGTGATGTTTGCAGAGCTCCCAAAAAATGGGTTTACAATGCTATTACTTAATCTAAATATTTTTTGATTTCCGCAAATTCTCTGATGGGCTAGTTCTAATTCTACTCCTTCTAGTATATTCTGTTCTACTTCTGCTTGAGCAGTACAACCGGTCTTTTCATCAGTAACTTTATAAGTGAGTATTATTGATGTATCCATGTTTGGAATTAGGCTCGCAAGATTTAGCGAGGTAGTAGTTTGATTATTATAGATCCATACACCGGTTTTAGGTGAAGTTGCTAGCAAACTCATGTCCAATGTTTCTCGGAAACATATTGGTGAAAGTGGCCCGATACTAAGTGTAGGTTTTGGCAAAACATTAATTTCTATACTATCAAGAATGCGACATTTTAGGTCATCTTGAATTAGATCATAGTGAAAATACAATTTGCCGTTCTCTGCCTGTTCTGTGTATATATCTTCTTTATGTAAATCATGATATCCCCACTCAATATCTGAGATAGATAATTTTGAGTGAACCAAGCTTAATTCAAGACTATCTCCATCGCACAATATTGTTTGTCCCGCTAAACTGGCGGGTTCTATCACCGATGATCCTAGATTATTTTTTTGTAGTGAAATAGAATCTATACATCCAAAATCATCTTCAAAATATACTTTATAATCTAAAATCTCTGGCTTATTGTGCTTAAAGGAATAACCACTATCAATGGCGTCGTTATAAAGCATAGCATTACTATTCGAGATTTTTGCACTATAATTAGTGCTGCGGTCAGATGTTAATGAAATAAGATTGTTACCACAAAACAGGTCATCTACTTCTAAGCTTACTGTAGGTTTAGGTTTTACAGTTATGCGAATGGTTTTGTGAGATTGAGCATATTCAGGACAATTATTGTCTCTTGCCGATACTCGTATATAGTGAGTTCCTATATCTACTGAAGTCGGAGTGAACTCGAGCAATAGCTCTTGGTATGGTGCTGTTGTTAAGTTTGTAGATGTTGCAGAAAGGCTATCTAGCTTATTATCTAAACTAAATATTACTGTATCTTGAGAAATTGTTCCGTTAGTAGGGTTAATATCTGTAGCGGTAATTTTAGTAGAAAAGAGTTGTCCCACACAAAGATTATAATTGTCGCTTGCTATGATTTGTGGGGTGCCATTACCATTATTGGTTTTTATTATAGAAAGCACATCCCTACGAATAATGGAAGCCAGATAGCTCACGTTGTTTGAGCTACGCCACTGTTCTATTTCTATTACTCTTACGCCTATAGAGTTTTGACTTGTAGGAGTAAATATAAACTCACCTGTGGAAT
>JAOLBX010000057.1 GCA_028339355.1 Bacteroidia bacterium | reverse complement strand
AACTGAAATCCTCGGAGTTGGACAAAGAATTCGTAGGAACTGTAAGTAGAATTAACAGTATAATAAACCCAAGTACTCAGCTAGTGAGCGTCTTTCTCAAGGTAAACGGAAAAGAGCTCAAGGAGGGCTTGTACCTAAACGCCGTAATCGATGGAGGCATAGCCAGTAATGCCATAGTTATAGATAGAAACATATTGATAGATGGCAAGGCGATCTATAGCATATCCGCAGACTCTACTTTGAAAGTGATCCCTGTAGAAGTAATGAGTTTTGTAGAGGATAAAGCCATAGTAAGTGGTATAACACCCGGCACGCTTATACCCAACAAAACAATAAGTGGTGCTTTTGATGGTATGAAAATAGAACCACTACTGAAATAGCATGAAAAAAATAATCGCTTATTTCATAAAATATCCCATCTCTACCAATACGTTGATGGCGATAATTATCATATTTGGGTACTTGGCTTATTCCAATATGACTGCCAGCTTTTTTCCGCTGATAGATAGTCGTATCATCAATGTGCAGCTCGTGTACCCTGGTGCTGCTCCTGTAGAAATGGAAGAGGGAGTAGTCTCTCGTATAGAAGAAAAACTAGAAGGAGTATCGGGCATAGAACGTATAACGTCTACGAGCAATGAAAATGCTGCCGTAGTGACCATAGAAGTAGAGAAAGGCTACGACACCAAGGTGGCTCTCGAAGATGTAAAAAATGCCGTAAATGCCATCAATAGCTTCCCAGGCGGATTGGAAAAACCGGTAGTAGCCCTCAAAGAAAATGTCAATTTCACGATAAACTATGCAGTTGCAGGGGAAACCATTAGTCTCAAAGCACTCAAAGAATATGGACAACGCATCGAAAAAGACCTCCTATCATACGACGGAATATCGAAGGTACAACTGGCTGGTTTTCCAAACGAAGAAATAGAAATATCTCTCGACGAGGACGCACTCAAAAAGTACAACATAAGTATAGAGCAGGCAGGGACTCTTATACGCAGTGCCAACATAGATATAACTGGAGGTACGATAAAAACAAAGAATGAAGAACTCCTAATACGTAGCCGAAACAAAGCATACTATGCCGCTCAGTTGGAAGGTTTAGTCATAAAAACAACACCAGAGGGTGCAGTAGTGCGACTAAAAGATGTAGCTAGAGTAGAGGACAAATGGGCCGACGATCCTAACAGAATATACATCAACGGCAAACCGGCCATCGAAGTATTGGTAAGTAGTACAGACGATGAAGATCTTCTGAAAAATGCAGAATATGTGCGTGAGTATTTCAAAAAATTTGCGAAGCTCAACCCACAACTCACCTCTACCCTCATCAAAGATCAGTCTCAAACACTCCAGGAGCGTAAAGACCTACTGCTGGAAAACGGTGTAATCGGTATGTTATTGGTACTTTTACTCCTTTCGTTATTTCTCAATGTGCGAATAGCTTTTTGGGTAGCAGTAGGCCTACCTATTTCATTCCTCGGAATGTTTGTACTTGCATGGTATTTTGGAGTGACTATCAATGTAATCTCACTCTTTGGGATGATCGTAGTGATAGGTATATTGGTAGACGATGGTATCGTTATAAGTGAGAACATCTATAGCCACTTCGAAAAAGGAAAAAATGCCCTACAGGCAGCTGTAGATGGCACCATGGAGGTCTTACCTTCTGTAATCAGTGCAGTCCTCACTACTATGATGGCATTCAGCTTCTTTTTTATGGTAGACGGACGTGCAGGCGATTTTTTCAGTGAGTTGGCCTTTGTGGTTATCGCTACCTTGAGTATTTCGCTCATAGAGGCCTTAGTCATCTTACCTTCTCACTTGGCTCATAGCAAGGCACTGCAAGAAGGCGGACAAAAAAACAAACTGGAAAAATTTACCGATAAGGTAATGTATTTGCTGAGGGACAAGTTATATGCTCCTACCTTACGATTTGCTCTCAACCACAAAATATTTGCTTTCCTTTTTGCAGTAGCATTGGGAATAATCACTGTAGGAGGCTTACAAGGAGGACACATCAAGTTCACCTTCTTCCCGGTGATAGAGCGTAATGATGTGCCTATCAACTTAGGGATGCCCGCTGGTACTCGAGAGACTGTGACCAATGAGCGACTCGAGATGATAGAGGATGCTATATGGAGAGTAAACGACCAGATAAAGAAAGAAAGCGGCAATGCTATCGTGACTAATTTAGAACGAAAAGTAGGCCCAAAAACACACGAAGGAAGCATTACTGCAAATATAGTGGGGAGCGAACTCCGAACTATTAGCAGTATGGAGTTAGCCGCTCGATTCAGAGAAGAAGTAGGCACCATGGACGATGCAGACAAGTTGACCTTTGGCAATGCAAGTGCATTTGGTAAACCGGTATCAGTAACATTCCTCGGTGAAAACCAAGCAGAATTAGATGCTGCTAAAGCAGAACTAAAAGTAGCGATGAGCAAGATGCCACAACTCAAAGATGTGGTAGAGAGTGTGCAAGAAGGAAGCAAGGAAATCAATCTAAAGCTGAAAGACAAAGCGTACATACTTGGCTTCAATGAGGCACAGATACTCAATCAAATAAGACAAGGATATTTCGGGTATGAAGCACAGCGACTGCAGCGTGGCAAGGACGAAGTGAAGGTATGGGTGCGATTCAATGACGCACAACGATCATCGCTTTACGACTTGGAAGACACCAGAATACGGACTACAGATGGTAAAGAAGTACCACTACGTGAACTGGCTACCTTCTCCATAGAAAGAGGCGTGGTAGGCATAAGCCATCTCGATGCACAAAAACAAGTAACTATAGAATCTGAGGTGAGCAGTAAGGACGTTTCCGCACCTGAGATGATAGCCAAAATAAAAAAAGATATAGTTCCCGGTATTCTCGCCAAACACCCCGGTATTTCGCCATTGTTTGAAGGACAGAACAGAGAAGCGGCCAAAACACAGGCTTCAGCCAAGTTTGCTCTCCCCTTTGTTCTTTTCTGCATTATCATTATCATCACCTTCACTTTCCGGTCGTTGAGTCAAGCTATTATCATACTCCTATTGCTTGTACCTTTTAGTATCATAGGGGTAGCATGGGGCCATTACATACACGGACAGCAGCTTAGCATACTCAGTTTCTTGGGGGTCGTCGCACTCATCGGTATTATCGTAAATGACAGTCTGGTACTCGTAGAAAAAATGAACGGTTATCTCAAACAAGGAATGACTTTTGATGACGCAATATATCAAGCCGGTTATGTACGATTCAGAGCCATATTCCTCACCAGTATGACTACCATAGCAGGACTTGCTCCACTTATTATGGAAAAAAGTTTTCAGGCACAATTCCTTATCCCGATGGCTATATCCGTAGCCTACGGTATAGGACTGGCTACGGCACTCACTCTTATTCTTTTACCTGTATTCCTATCCACTTGGAATAGCACCAAGCGAGGATTTGGCTGGGCGTGGAATGGCGGTGTTATGCCTAGTGCAGAGATGGTAGAACCCGCTATACAAGAACTAGAAGCAGAAAAATACAATGAAGAAAATTAGCCTACTGCTCCTTATGACGGGAGCCATACATATCAGCTACGCTCAGAATACACTGACTATGGAGCAAATAATAGCAAATGCTCTTCAAGCCAATTTTGACCTTGCGATAGCCGCCAATAATACTACTGCTGCTACTAATAATGCCACAAAAGGACAAGCTGGGTATCTGCCAAGTGTGAATTTGAACTCAGGGGCCAATTACAGTATAAACAACACCAACTTAAGTTTTGCAGGAGGACTGCCAGACGTCGAAGTAGATGGAGCTAAAAACATCTCCTACAATGCTTCAGTCGGATTTAATTATTTGATTTTCAATGGTTTTGGCAGAGTACACTCATACCAAATCCTGATGAACAATCTGAAAATCACCGAGCTACAGTCTCAGGTGGTAGCAGAGAACCTGGTGCTGGATATAGTAAACCGATACCTGGACATACAGCAAAACAAACTCAACCTGCAAGCTGCTATAGATAACATAGCCGTATCCGAAGACCGCCTGAAGCGTGTGACCATCGGAAATAAGAATGGAAACAAGAGCAAACTGGATGTACTAAGTGCAGAAATAGATCTCAATAACGACAGCCTATCCATCTACACGCTACAGACCAACATTGCCAAGCAAATGGCCACGCTCAACCTACTAATGGGACGTGACCCTGCTACAAAATTTAGCCTCGCTAAGGATGTAAATGTGCCGGCTCAGCAAAAATCAGAAGTCATCCGAGAGAAAGCACTCCAAAATAATGCGACGCTACTCTTAGCACAAGTAAGTGAAGCACTTGCCTCCAACCAAAAAAGCATCACTGAAGGAAAAAAACTACCTCAAATAGGCCTTACTGGAAGCTACGGATACAACAATGCCCAAAATGGAGCAGGAATAGTATTGTCTCAGAGTAATCTCGGTTTTAGTGGTGGGATAAACCTAAGTATGCCCATATTCAATGGCAATCAATTGCAGACGGCACTCAAAAATGCTGAACTCTCAGAGAAAAACGCAGCATTGGAAATGCAAAAAGCAAAGCTCAGTGTTCAAAATCAACTGCTCGCTGCCGAGCTAGACGAAGAATTTCTCACTCAGACGCTTACCTTTCAAGAAAAAAACCTTGAAGTAGCAAATGCCGCACTGCAACGTGCTCGATTGCTATACAGCTCTGGCAACATTACCTTCAATGATTTGCGGATAGCACAACTGAATGTACTGGTAGCTAAAAACAGCCTCAATCAATCCAAAATCAACCTGGTAAAACTGTTCTATAACAGAGCTAGACTTGCCGGAGGACTGCTGGGCTCGTAGAATGCGGTGCTGCCTGGTCTGCAACTGAGCAAGAGATACGTCAGTTCACAAGGCAAA
>JAOLBX010000056.1 GCA_028339355.1 Bacteroidia bacterium | reverse complement strand
AAATCTAGACCAATTAAATTTATCAGTTCGATAAATCGCATCGAGTAGAGTATTTGAGACTCTTATCGAATCTTTAAACTGAGGATCTAGTCAAATCAAATTACTTGGTTAGATAATTCCTATTGAGAAGCCCCAAGTATATTTATGTCCAACATATTAAGGTTTATTTATTATATACATAGAATAAATGGCAACCACTAAATTGTAAAATAAACAGTAATGTTACAGCAGGCAACTGACATCACACAATAAAGCTAATTTGCTAATTCAAAATAACTAATTATCCATTCATTTACCCATCCTCCATTAATACCATCATATAATCCATAACGGTATGATAATACATCCCCAGGTCCAAGCTTATAAATACTTTGACCAGGTGACAAATCACCTCCTTTATTTATGATCAAATCATTGATATCTTCTAATGCCACTTTATCTCCTCCATTACTTAATGAGATAGTATCATTACTAAGTGATGACAGCAGTGGTTTTTGATAATATTCATATATTCGTGATATGAAAAAAATATTACTAATTTGTCTATTAGCTAGCACTATTACTTCTTACGGACAAGTAAATATTGCATTAAATCAAACTTATGATGCAAATACTAATCGAGTAAATGCAATTAATGCTTTTGATGGTGTAACAGGTAACGGGACTTCTAGCTGGTCATCTCGAGCATATACAGGATGGATTTACGTAGTTTTTCAAGATGTTTCAGTAATAGATAGTGTTACTTTTGAATATCAAGCAAGTCCAGGAAACACAACCACCCAAGAAATATATACAACTACTGATGGAGTAAATTGGGTTTTAGATCAAACAATTAACCTTGCATTAAATGCGACCACTCCAAGTACTCATGATGTGATTACTTATGTGTTTCCATCTCCAATTACATCAACAAAAGGGTTTCGATTAAAAACGACTCAAAATTCTTCTTGGGTTAGTTGGGCTGAAATTGAGGTTTGGGGTAGTGTAGATTGTGCTGATACATTAATTAATGACACTATTACATATTCAGTTTCAGATATTACATTTCAAGCAGCAGCACCTCAAATATATTTAGATTTTACAGATAGTTTAACAACCCGAATAGGTGGTTGTGATAGTGTAATTAATCATTATTTAAATTATGTTTTTGACCCAAACCATTGTACAGATACAACATTCGTAACTGTTCAAGATACAACATTCGTAACTGTTCAAGATACAACATTCGTAACTGTTCAAGATACTTTAGTTATTGATGTTACATTAACAGGTGTTTCAGCACCTAACAATATGAATACCGTTAAAGTGTATCCTAATCCAGCAATTGACCAAATTACAATTGACAATGGTAACCTCAGCAGTATGGCTGGATACTCTATGGAAATTAAGAATAGTCTAGGACAAAGTGTTTTCCGCTCATTGGTAAACCAGCAGCAGTTTACAATAAATCTAAATGCTTGGAATGGCAATGGCTTGTATTTTTTATATATTGAGGATGCTAATTCAAATATTATAGAAATTAAAAAGATTGTGTTGCAATAGTAACAACTAGATCATTAATAAAAAAGGGATTCCTATTATAGAGATTATAACACCTAAGAAATGCGTTAAGACATTCCAAAACTCTTCATTTTTATAATCTCTTACACAAATACCTTACACGCCATAAATTTACAATAATTACACTTAAGAGGACTTGAGATAGCTGAGCTGACTGAAGAGGATATGCCGGTGATTTAGTTATTCATTTCATAATTATCATACTGATATGACTTTAATGTTTTTTGATGCATCTTCCTTCAATAAAGATTTAACTAATTGGTGCGTATCCAAAATTGATAAAGAGCCTACTAACTTTTCATATGAAAGCGGACTGTCCCCCGAAAATCATCCCGTGTGGGGAACTTGTCCTGAGTAAAACCAAACCACAGAGCTATACCACCATACTGAGCGAAGGCTGTAAATAAGAAACCGATATTTTTAAAGGGTACGGGGGTGTTGAATATGGAAAATAGTTCGGATTTTTTTGGGGATTTATCTGTAAAACGATACCTAAATCGATACCCTGAGGCATAAAAAAACCCGTAGCTAAATGATATAGCAGAAAGACGGTGCGTAATAAGGTACCATTCAGTTATAGGGTAACTAATTACACAAGGCACGAGACGCTTATGGTAGGTCAGCAAACAAACTTGCACTTTTCTTAATTGCCATAAATCCTCTCTCTTAAATCCTAACCGTGAATAGTACACTTATTGCTGACGTTATACATATACAAAAGCTCAAATATTTCACTCGAATATCTCAGGAATTATCCAACACTTAGGAAGTCAGATATTACACTTAATAAGTTCAAACGAATAAAAAAACGAAAAATATTAGAGATGAACACCAAGAGTATTGGTGGGTTGTTGAGGAGGATGGTTTCCTAAAACATCAAATGTTGTTTGGATTTATCTCTCCAACCTGACTGATTTTTATACTTCACAAAGAATATCTTCAAATCACTTTGGTTAGGATAATCAACAAAGTGAATCTTCTTATCTGATTGATTAGGGTAATCAACAAAGTACCACAACCCTTTATTGCCATCCACTTGATTAGGATAATCTACTTTGAATACCTTTAAATCACATTGATTTTCATATTCAACCACAAACACCTTTACATCAGATTGATTTGAATACTTAACTGAGAACACCTTTTGAGAATAGGAGGTTAGAGGTATTAGGAATAGTATGATTATCAGATATTTCATCTCTTACACTTTGGAGTTATATGATTGTCTTATAGATTTCATTTTTATTAAATCAAAAGTACTAAATATAATTTTATTCCATTCAATTGCCCCTTTTCCTCTATTTGTGTATATACTATAAAAGGCAATAATAGTTATGGAAAATAAAACGGGCATCAAGTACGGAGGTAGACAAAAAGGAACACCTAACAAAGCAACAGCAAGGCTTAGAGAGGCTTTCACAGAGCTTTTAGAGGACAATATAGGTAAGGTGCAAGAACTCTTCGATAAAGTCGTTGAGAAGAACCCTGAGAAGGCATTAGAACTGATGTTAAAGCTATCAGAGTTTGTTCTTCCTAAGCTAAGAGCTATAGAGGTTAATAATGAGTCAGAAGAGGCTAAACATACCTCCTTGAATATTAATATAATTGATACTGGTGTTCCTTTGGCGAGTTGTGAGGCTGACGTGGTTGATTAAAAATTATCAACAAAATAAACGCCTGATAACTAATTGAATAGAAAACGAAAGGGGACTTGTAACCTATATGTAACCTAAAACAACAAAACCCCCAGTAAACACTGGAGGTTTCATCCCTTTTTTGGTAGAGTCTATGAGACTCTTATCTAACCTTTAGACTGACACCCTAGTAACAGGTTAGTGGATGGTTAGTGTTTCATTACCTTAAGGTGCTTGGTGCCTTGTGTCGAGATTACATTAACTATGTATACCCCCGATGCCCATGTGCTTAAGTCTAAGCTATGCGTGCCTTTATCTTCTCTTTCTATGTTTAACATAACTAGACCATTAAGGTCTGTAACCTCTATACTGTATAGCTCAGCAGTACTTATACGTATGGTTAGCTCTTGGTTAAATGGATTAGGATACGCTGCTATCTCTAGCATCTCCACTTTCCCGTCAAAACGTACTACACGAACATCTGAATACTCAAATACCCCATCAAAGTCTACTTGCTTTAATCGGTAGAAAACATTCATTTCCGTTGTTCGAATTGATTCGTCTATGAAGTTATAGTCTAAGCGTTGGTTTGTAGTACCATTCCCATCTACTTGACCTACGGTTTCAAAGGTTTCGCCATTATAGCTACGTTCTACATCAAAGTAATTGTTGTTAATCTCACTGGCAGTTGCCCAGTGTAGGTCTGCTGTGTGATTGGCTGCTGCTTGTGCATCAAAATGGATAAGCTCTACAGGTAGTGGGTTGCCACCGGCTCCGCCGCCGCCGCCGCCGCCAGAGAAAGTACTAACCTTAAACTCGGCACTATGTCCTGAATTATGAGGAGCATACACCCAATTATCAGTGCCTGCAGTAGTGTTATTAACCAATACTATTCCTGTAACACCGCTATTGTGTGGATTAGCAAACTTACCTGACGATGTTATCTTATACATCTGCATATCTGTAGGATCAGTCAGTGTGGTTGCATACCCACTTGTTCCTCCATTATGATTAGCCAGTGTATCTTGTAATGCTAAAAACTCGTCTTGTGTGAAATAGTGTTTTACTCCCACATCACTAGTAGGCTGTGTACTCGGGCTTACTTCCCACTTGCGTACGATCATAGCTCCTCCCTTAGAGTTAGTAACCATACCGCCACTATTGGTCCAGCTTTGGGTTTTCTTGGATCCGAGTCTTAGCCATACACTATCTGCTGGCACTACCGCTCCGCTACCTGTAATATCTAGGGAGAGGAGTCTATAGCCATTATCACAGTCACAGTAGTGTAGCCATGAGCCATCATTTACAATAGCATTACTCTGGTAGGTCGTACCTGCTATGAATGGTATAGCTGCCGGCTCTGTATCACTTGCCTTTATTGGGTCTGCATTTACTATACATCCATTGGGATAAGTAGCTGTTAGATAAATCATTTGGGAAGTGTCTGTGACCTCAAAGCCTGTGCTAGCAATGCCAGGGTAAAATTCATATACGGTAGCTTTATAGCCATTCCCTTCATCCCTGTACCCAAGATACGGGGTTCCGCTGACATCTATAGCTAGAGAGGTGTTATAAACCTTACCATCAGACAAACCTGCATTCCCCACTGTTACCCACGCAGATCCATTGTATTTCATTACAGTAGCTCTACGGCTATTAACAAGATTTGTAACATCTGCGTACCCAAGATACGGGGTTCCGCTGTCATCTATAGCTAGTGAGGTGTAATCAACATATCCAGCAGAGAAACCTGCACTACCCACTGTTACCCAAGC
>JAOLBX010000055.1 GCA_028339355.1 Bacteroidia bacterium | reverse complement strand
AGCAATTATTGTTTGATTATCGACATAGGCCACAAGTGTTAAAACAAGCGACAGGCAGCGATATTCCACTTTTCAGATTAGCCACTCTATTGGTGAATTGTTCGATTGTTTTGGTGCATGGTGTACCTGCTTCGAACACTTCCTGTGTATTCCAGCCGTCTAGAGTGAATTTATATTCAATTTCTCCTAAAGGAACATCAAGGGTTATTTCATATACTCCATCTTTATTCTCATCCGTCATCAGGTTACAAGATCCACACCAATTATTGAACGCACCATTTAGAAATACATTCTTAAATTCTCCTTCGTAACCAGACATGTCTACTGAAAAAGTAGCTGAGACCAATTTTGTGGTGGTGGTTGAGTGATTGTAAATCTTAAAAAACTGAACTTGTCTATTTTTTATATAAATATTGGCCTGGTTGTCTTCTCGGGTTACTTTTTCACTAGAAATGGTCTGTAGCTCATGCCCGTTAATTATCCAATCGCCATCATCTTTATTCCCGTCTTTATCAATAAAATTGACAGGAATGCCCCATTCTTGCTTGATAATCACATCATAATTTTGAAACCATCTGGTAAAGAACTCTTTTAACTCAGCCTTTCCGTGTATAATCTCATTATGGAGTCCTTCGATAGTAATGGAATCCCCCGCAAGACTCATTATTCCGTCTATATCTTCTTTCATCTGTAAATCACACCACTTTAACCAGACGTTCAAATTTTCTTGATCACCGATCAACCAACAACTATCGGCATTACCCACCGAAAAACCGGCAGCTCGAGTTATCGTTTCATCCACGGTAGATTTATTATTACAAAAGAGGCGAGACCATCTAGAGAGTGTCTACAGCAGTACCGCCTTTTTTTTGATAAAATTCTTACTTTCGCCAAATGAAAAAAGTATTATCAATCGTAAGTTTATTGGCAGTAATTGTAATGTTAGGAACAACATTAAGTAGTTGTTCTGAGGATGATGTAACTACACCGAATAGTAACAACACAAATACTACAGATTCAACCAAAGGTGAAACATTAGATTGCTCCAATGGAGGCGCTGTTTATTTAGATGCGAATGGAGTGACCATAAAAGCTTGCCCTAATGCACAAGTTGGAGATACTGGTTATATTGATGGTAAAATGTATATTGTAGCTGACAATCGAATGCTAAGTGATGTAAGCTACCTTAAAAATGTAGATTGGACTAAGTATTGCACTACCAGAGCTACTTTATTCGAGGGGCAAGCATTTGGTAATGCATTAGAAAATACAGAGCCTTTCAATCAACCAATCGGTCATTGGGATGTTAGTAATTTCACTCGTTTACGTCTTTTTCGAGGTTGTGAATCATTTAACCAACCATTAGAATATTGGGATGTAAGTAATGTGACTAATATGGATGCTTTGTTTGGAGGAACTTCCTTTAACCAAGATATTAGTAAATGGAATGTGAGTAATGTGACTAATATGGATGGTATGTTTGGTGGTGCTGAATCCTTCAACCAAGACATAGGCAATTGGGAAGTCAATAATGTTACTAGTATGGATAGAATGTTTTATGGGGCTACATCATTTAATCAAAATATTGGTAATTGGGATGTAGGTAATGTTACTAATATGAACTTAATGTTTTTTGAAGCTACATCCTTCAATCAACCCATTGGCAATTGGGATGTAAGTAATATTACTAATATGGAGTTTATATTTAGTGATGCTGCAAACTTTAATCAGCCTCTAGGAAATTGGGATGTAAGCAATGTAACCGATATGAAAGCGATGTTTCAAGGTGCAGAAAATTTCAACCAACCCATCGGTGATTGGGACGTAAGCAAAGTAACGTTTATGCGTAGTATGTTTAATCAAGCTGCTAATTTTAATCAAGATTTGTCCAAATGGTGCGTTACTAATTTTAAGACAAAGCCGGAAAATTTCAATTATAAAAGTGGTTTAAGTTTTGAGAATTGTCCAATATGGGGCACTTGTCCCTAAAGACTAATTAAAATACTATAAGCCTCTTCTTCGTAAGGGGCTTTTTTATGCATCCAAATGCCCCTTTTCCTCTATTTGTGTATATACTATAAAAGGCAATAATAGTTATGGCAAATAACACTGGGATAAAATACGGCGGCAGAAAAAAGGAACAGCTAACAAAGCAACAGTAAGGCTTAGAGAGGCTTTTAGAGAGCTTTTAGAGGACAATATGGGTAAGGTGCAGGAACTCTTCGATAAAGTCGCTGAGAAGAACCCTCAGAAAGCATTAGAATTACTCTTAAAACTATCTGAATTTGCTTTACCTAAGCTCAGAGCAATTGAGGTTAATAATGAGCCAGAGGATAAGCATACCTCCTTGAATATTAATATAATTGATACTGGAGTTCCTTTTGCGAGTTGTGAGGTGGATGTGGTTGATTAACCTTCCCTTTATTATCCTCATTATATTTTAAGCACCCTAAAGTGCTGTTTAATTTCATCCCCTATGCTGATGATATACATTCCATCTGGGAGACCTTCTAGATTTATTTCTATGTCTTCTCCTTCAATCACATCAGAGAACACTTCTACTCCTGTACTAGTATATATTGTAATGTTTTCTCGTATTAAGTTAGTTGATGCTTTAATACTTATTCTACTTGTAGTAGGATTGGGATAAATCGTAAACTCAATATTAGAATACTTATCGATACTGGCACTATTACTCGTATCCGCCAATGTCGGCATCCAAGTCAAGCCAATACTGTCGCCCCATAAATATTCAGCTAATTCAGGATGGTCAATAAAAGGATTGCGGTTGTGCTGATAAAAGCTATCGATGATGTTATTTCTATTACGCTCCCAGTTACTAACTGTATCAATTCTATTCCAATGAAGAAGAGTGTTTAAGCGAGCTTGTAAGGGACTTTGGTCAGTATTGTTAAGTAATGTATTAGTCAACTCTAAATCAGGCTCAGAGCCCTCTCCTTCGTATCTGACAGCCATATAGAATATCATTCGTGCTACATCTCCTTTAACTGCATCAGGTGGTTCAAATGTCCATAAATCAGCATCACGTTTAGACCCTGTATTAAAGCCATTATCTATTACATCTACACAGGTAATACAAGTATCGAAATTCCTGTTATTCCTTGTGGAGTTAACACTAACATCACAAGGTCTTAAATGATGCACATCTGTTCCAGCACCATTGTCATTGCCAAAGTCTCCTCTAGATTTTGCCCAAACGTGTTCCCTACTCCAGCCAGCAGCACTGTTGTATTCTTGTGCAGCATCTACACTTCTCCCTGAATATAGTAGGATTACATTATTTGCATTTGCCGTATCTCTGTCGGTGTGCTTTAGGATATCCCATACATCTGTCGATGATGAGGTATACGTGAATTCTGTATGATTCTTAATTATTTGATTCAGTTCAAACTTCAATGAGTCATCGGACTTGTTATGAGCAGATAAATAGTAAGAGCTTTCTTGTGCAAGAAGAACGTTGAATATGAATAGTAAGAAGAATAAGATTGAAGTAAATTTCACGAGGTAAAGATATTATTAAATCTAGGATATTACCAATTGACTGCACTAGAATTGCTCTTAAAACTATCAGAGTTTGCTTTACCTAAACTAAGAGCTATTGAGGTTAATAAAGAATCAGAGGATAAACATACCTCACTTAATGTCAATATAATTGATACTGGAGTTCCTTTTGCGAGTTGTGAGGATGATATAATTGATTGAAAATTATCAACAAGATAAACGCCTGATAACTAATTGAATAGAAAACGAAAGAAGACTTGTAACCTATATGTAACCTAAAACAACAAAACCCCCAGTAAACACTGGAGGTTTCGTCCTTTTTCGAGTAGATAACTCTATTGAAATATCGAACATCAGTATCACAGCAAGAGATTTAATTGATACTCATAATTTAATGACTCTAATTTTGAAATATTCAGATAGTTGAAAATTGATTACCAATTTATGGATATAGAATTACTTTGAAACTTTCAAGGTTACTTTTGAAGAATTAAAATCGGTTTCGTCGATATGGCCTAACACTTTACGATCATCGGAAATAAAGTGTGCGTGAAAGAAACTGTCGTGGTGCGTAAAAACAGCCTTATGATTTCGAGAAAAGAAGCCAATCAAAGATCCACTAATATTTTTGAAATCATATTGAGTCAATCCTTGGTGCGCTTCATCTGGGGATGACACTTTCTTGCCCTCGGGAAGACTCACACTGTGAAGTTTTATGTTATCAAATAAACCATCGATACGTATTAATAGTGGTTGATCATAATCTTTGTACACTGAATTAATATATTCCTCAAGCTCCTTTAACGTAAAATTTTCACGATTGAATTCAACAACTTTTAAATCACTATTTGTGCTGTATACAAAAAAGGGAGCCCTGACTG
The DNA here is from genome assembly GCA_028339355.1 of Bacteroidia bacterium. Taxonomy (GTDB): domain Bacteria; phylum Bacteroidota; class Bacteroidia; order NS11-12g; family UBA9320; genus UBA9320. The sequence continues at coordinate 625 of JAOLBX010000055.1, read as the reverse complement.
AGAGGATTTTAGTTACCTGATGAGAAACACTGTCAATAACCTTCGATACAAATGTTTGTCCTTCAAATACTACTATTTCTCCTTTTAAAAACTCAATAGGTCCTAATCCATAGGTTGCTTTGTAATTTAATGAATCTGTTGCAATCTTACCTTTTAAATCTCCTTTCCACATCACATCTCTCATTTCACCAACAACCTTGATAGAAGAAGTCTTAATCGATTTGGTACACGAGGCAAACAGAAGCACGGAAAAGATGTAAATAATATTTTTTAACATGCTGTAAAAATAAAAAAACGGATACACTTTATAAAAGTATAACCGTTTTATTGTTTTAGTAGATAACTCTATTGAAATATCGAACATTAGTTTTACTCCAAGAGATTTAATCGACACTCATAATTTGATGATTCTTATTATGAAAAGTTAAACTAATATGATTTTGACATCCCTCACCCTATTATTCAAAGATGCAGTACAATTTCTTTTTTTAACGATCCACTCGCCTTGGACGATATACAATTCTCCTTCCTCAAAAACACTTAAGTAACGAGTGTAAACTTCCTCTAATTGTGAAGGAAGTGGCTCGATGACTCCTTGGTTACTAATTTGTGGTTAACGGTTAGT
>JAOLBX010000054.1 GCA_028339355.1 Bacteroidia bacterium | reverse complement strand
TGATTCTAGCAGAGAAAAACAATGGGAGCATAGGTGAGAACGAAATTCTTTGGAGTGCTCTTGCTAATGGGTCTATAAAAAAAGGAAGACAGAGTATAACTTCAACTCTTTTTCACACTCAGAATGGCGTAAAAAAATCATCTCAATTAGACTATGAGAACATTGCAAACCCATTTGGAGATGCAGGAGCTAGACTAGATAGAAGTGTTTTGTATTATAACCAACGTACACTGACTAGTTTGCTTATTGAGCATACGCTTAAAAATGATTCCGGTTGGAACTTTATTGCCAAAATATCTCCGAGTGTATCTAGTAATAATGAACCAGATATGCGTATCACTGCTATTTCTTTCAACGAAGAAGGTGATTATAACTTTAATGTAGGAGCAGGTTCAGAAGTGAAACGACTTTACAGAAGCTTATTTGAGATTAACCTAAATGGTAAATGGGATGCCGAACGTACTTATCAATTAAAAGGAAAGCGTGAGACTAAAGTGAAGCTTGGCTTGGCTAATAACATCAAAAATCGAGACTTCGGTGTTTTACAGTATATCTATTTACCAGTAGGTAATTTTAGTCTAAATGGAAATCCAAATCAGATTTTTGATGAATATCTATTCGACCCTGCAACTGGAGAAGGATTTACCGTTTTTGGTGAGCCAATCAAAGCAAATGAATATAATGCAACTCTGAATGTCATGGGTGCATATGCTATGAATGAATATCCGGTAAGCAATAGACTTACAGCTGTATATGGGGTGCGTGTAGAGAAAACAGATATGTTCTATTCTGGAGAAAACACTCAGAATGTCTCTTACGTCAATGAGAAAGTCTTAGATGAATTGAATGTGTTGCCTTCACTTAATTTAGTCTACAGAGCTACTTCAAATATGAATTTACGTATTGCAGCGACACGTACGATTGCTCGCCCATCATTTAAAGAGAAATCTCTTGCACAAATTTTTGATCCAATTACGGGTCGTACTTTTATTGGCAATTTGGACCTAGAACAGACTGAAGTGACCAATCTTGATTTACGTTTTGAGAAATTTATGAAAAGAGGAGAACTCATTTCAATCAGTGGATTCTACAAAAACTTCATAAACCCTATAGAGATAGTGGTATACAAACCTGAGACACCTTCCAATTTTACACCAAGAAATTCTACAAGTGCGAATGTTTTCGGTGCAGAGTTTGAGTTCAAAAAGTCTTTATCTACTATCATGATGAACAACTTTTTTGTAAGTACAAATCTGTCCTTTATTATTTCAGAAGTGAAAATGACTGATCAAGAGATCTTTGGTAAGGCTAATGAACTTAGAAATGGTCAAGTGCTAGGAGAAACCAGAGAGATGCAAGGTCAAGCACCGTTCATCATCAACTTGGGTCTGAATTATGAGAATAGAGAAAAAGGTCTGAACGCAAACCTATCTTACAACGTTCAAGGTCCAAAACTAGCGATAGTAGGAATAGGTCGTTTGCTAGATGTATACACCGAATCGTTCCATAGTTTGAATTTTAAAGCGAGTTGTAGATTCATGAAAAACAATAAGGCACAGTTGAGCTTGGCAGTAGATAATCTAATAGGTGATGATAATCTCCAGGTGTACAGAGGGTATGAAACCGAAGATCAAGTCTTTACTCAACTCATCCCTAACCGTACAGTGAAAGTAGGGTTTAGCTATAAGATAAAGTAGAGCCAAATTATATTTTATAGAGAATGACTGCACCTAGTCGCCCTTACTTTTTAGTCTAGATTGATTAGATTTGGGATAGATTAATAAATGTACAGATATGAATCAAAGATATACGGACTCTCCTTTGAATTGGATAGAGGTCGATTTGATTTTGAGTTAGGGTATAATTTATTCTTCTCAAATACGGTGAAAGAATCTGAAAGGATGTCGGATATCAATTTTATATTTGATTCCCAGTATATCAATGATGACATCAAATTGGGTGTCTATAAATTGAATCTTGTGTATACGCTACCTATCAACTATAGGATTAGTAAGTAATCCTTAGGCTATTACATTCTTTCTGGCACGTCTATTCCCAAGAGACCAAATCCATGTTTAATGGTTTCACCTACTGCTTTAGATAATGAGAGACGGAAGCTTCTTGCATTAGCTTCTTTGGCACCCAGTATAGTATGCTCGTGATAGAATTTATTGAAAGACTTAGCTAAATCATAGATCACATTTGCGATTTCAGAGGGATTGTAATTGTTGGCAGCAGCATTTACCGCTTCTGAATAGCTGTTCATTTGAACTATTAAGTCCTTTTCAGATTCGTGAAGTTCATTTGGTGTTTCGTATTTCACTTCGTCCGCTGCTCTCAGGAGGGATGCGATACGAGTGTACGTGTATTGTATGAAAGGAGCAGTATTCCCTTGAAAATCAATAGATTCCTTTGGGTCGTACATCATTCTTTTCTTAGCATCTACCTTGAGTAAGTAGTATTTCAAAGCACCCATACCTAGAGTCTCATACAAATCAGTAAGCTCAGATGCACTCATACCCTCTGTTTTCCCTAGTTCTTCTGTTTGTTTCTTAGCCGTAGAAACTACCTCTTCCATTAGTTCATCAGCATCTACTACTGTACCCTCACGGCTTTTCATCTTGCCTTCTGGTAAGTCCACCATACCATAGCTAAGATGATATAGTCCGTCAGCATAAGGCTTGTTAAGTTTCTTCAGAATAAGTTGTAATACTTTAAAATGATAATCTTGCTCATTTCCTACTACGTAGATGAATCGGTCCATTTTAAAATCCTTATACTTTAGGTCAGCAGTACCTATGTCTTGGGTAATATATACGGATGTTCCGTCTGCTCGTTGAACTATTTTTTCATCCAATCCTTCATCGGTGAGATCTATCCATACACTACCGTCCTCTTTTGTGAAAAAAGTGCCAGATTCTAGGCCTTCTTGCACCATTGCCTTCCCCAGAAGGTAGGTGTCAGATTCATAGTATATTTTGTCAAAACTCACACCAAGTCGTTTGTAGGTGACATCAAAACCATCATAGACCCAGCCATTCATTTTATTCCATAATGCGAGTACTTCCGCGTCTCCATCTTCCCAATGTTGAAGCATCGTTTTTACTTGTATGCCAATGGAGCTTATAGTGTTGAAGTAGGTGTTTTTATACTCAGATTTGAATGCTTTGTCAAGTTCGGTATTCTCTTTGATGTACTTTTCTGCTGTTTTGGAGGTTTTGAATAATTCTAGTTGAGCTTGTCCGTTTTCGCCAGCCAGCCATTCTGAATACTCTACCTGAAATTTCTTTTCGAATTTCACATAATACTTTCCAACCAAGTGGTCCCCTTTTATTCCTGAACTCTCAGGTGTTTCCCCGTTACCCCAATGTTGCCATGCGAGCATACTCTTGCAGATGTGGATTCCTCGGTTATTAATGAGATTATTTCTCACAACATCATATCCATTTTCTTTAAAAATATTACACATAGAAACCCCCAAAATATTGTTTCGGATATGTCCCAAGTGAAGCGGTTTATTGGTGTTAGGAGAAGAGTATTCTATTACTATTTTCTGATTGTTGCCGATGTTGTCTACAGTTACACCTTCAGCTACTCTGTCTTTCGTAACAGCAAGCCAATAATCATCACTTAGCTCTAGATTGAGAAAACCCTTTACTACATTGTATCCAGAAACTTGTGCGACCTCTTCTTTTATTATTTCGCCTATTTCTGAAGCAGTATTTTCAGGTTTTTTACGGCTATGTCTAAGGTATGGAAAAACAACGAAAGTATAATCTCCTGCAAAATTGTCATTTGTTTTCTCGAAGCTTATTACAGCGTCATTTATTTCGTACAAACTAGCCAATGCTGCTTGTGTTTTTTCAGTAAGTACTGATAGTATATCCATTACTTTTTTATGGGTGAGTTTGGTTCCTTAGCTATTGCGTTATGAATCCGTTTTTCCAAATATTTAGGGAAAAATTTATTCATCCAATAGATGATTTTTCCTTGCTTATTGTTAAGCATAAAATCTTTTCTGTCTCGTATAGCTTGTAGTATGTCACGTGCTACATCATTGGGATTGTCCATTTTAGACTCGTCAGCTGGAGTATCGTCCTGTGTCGAACCATTAGTGGTTAGAGCATTATATCTTATGTTGCTCTCTGTGAAACCAGGGCAGGCTATTAGTGTGTGCAATCCTCTGCTCATATATTCCATTCTTAGAGATTCAAATAACCCATTCATAGCAAATTTAGAAGACGCATATGCTGACCTTCCTGGTAGTCCTTTAAATCCTGAAACAGAAGACACTGCTACTAGGCTTCCTTTGTTTTTCAGTAATTCGGGTAAGGCTGCTTGTGTACAATATACTGTCCCCCAGTAGTTCACTTCCATTACCTCTTTTAGTACTTCTATTTTGACATCTTCAAAAGGAGCACGCATGGATATACCAGCATTGTTTATTAGAATATCGATACCTCCGAGTTTCTCGATAGTTTGTTGTATGAGATTTTTACAATCTAACTCGTTGGTCACATCGCATTGCACTGCTATTACATTCGTACCGTATTGTTCTAACTCAGCTTTGATGTCATAGAGTTTGTCAATTGAGCGTGCAGCTAGAGCTACATTAGCCCCTACTTTTGTGGCAGACCGAGCTAGTGCAGCTCCTATTCCAGAGGATGCACCCGTAATGATTATATTTTTACCATTATGCTTTTCCACTTGATCTTATTTTTTCCATTTAACACTACAACCTACTGCTGGTATTTCTGTATAATCTGGTTCCATACCATCTAGCGTATTTTCTATTGCATCTTCTAAGAATACTCGAGTAACCATGTTTTCATTTTCCCAGTTATCATCTATGGCTCCTTTGTAGACAAGGTGGCGTTTGCTATTGAATACAAATGCTTCAGGAGTACGAGTAGCACCTAGTTTTTTTGCTACTTTTTGATCTTCATCATATAAGTATGGGAAAGGAAGTTTGAGTTCCTCGCTCAGTTTTTGCATAGCCTCAAAAGAGTCTGCAGGATACTGCTCTGCGTCATTGGAATTGATAGCAAGTATCATAAGATTATCCTCTTCAAATTGGTTAAAAAGTTTGATTAGCCTGTGCCAATACGCTCTTGCATATGGACAATGATTGCAAGTTACTATGAT
>JAOLBX010000053.1 GCA_028339355.1 Bacteroidia bacterium | reverse complement strand
ACGTAAGTTGGACGTTGTGACACTTTGTAACTTTTAGATCTAAAAGTCTCAGTCGGATCAACAGCTTCCACATAGTACTCATAATTCTGGTCACACAAGCCATCGTCTGTATAACTTGTCGTTGATCCATCTATAGTAGCAAGTTTTGTAAATACTCCATTCTCGTCAAGCTTGAATACATCGTATTCGAGCACACTATACCAGCATTCATAAGGAGTCCAATTCAATTGGTTTTCATAAGATTGCGTGGAACTAACCGACAATATCATATAGCAATGTGCTACGCTTGGTAACCCAATTAATTGACAATAGTCTTCTACTTTTAGTTCGTAGCAATTTGAGTTCACTGGCATACTCACTAGGTCAATCGTAATTGTGGTTTCATTCTGATCTAGTACATCATAGCTTTTAGTGCCGTCAGTAACGTGATACTGTCCAAATCTATTTATGCTTGATTTTTCGAAACTTATTTCTATTGTTTGATTATCAACAAATGTGACATAGTTTATTTGAGGATTATCTATGGAAGTAGCATCTGTGATAGTTATATCTTGAGCAACACTATCTCTACAACCATTTACAGTTTCTGCCATTAGCTGTACAGTTTTAAGACCTATCGAATTATAGGTAAACCAAGGCTCTATATCTGTTACATTAACATTACCAGTACTTGTTGGTTCACCAAAATTCCATTGAAAAAAACTAATTTGTGTATCGCTTTGAATTTCACCTTTATACTGCTCTATATTAGATAAACAAATGGTATCCTTGGCATTAAAATTAACCATAGGATTAGAATAAATCTCAACATTTTGACTGAATGTATCTCTACAATTGTTACTGTTCTTAGATACCAATTCTAAAATATGTTTACCTACAACCAAATCAGAAATTTGATCTTTATATTTTGGGATTTGCATCAAATTGGACTTTCATAGAATCTTGGTAAATGAAATCACTTCTAGTCAAAGTATCTAAGCATCCGTTATTTCCAGTGGCTATGAGCTCAACACTATATAAGTCAGGAATACTATTAAATGTGAAATTTGGATTAGCTTTTTTAGAAGTATATACCGGTGTAGTCCCATCTAAAACTCTCCATTTATAGCTTACCGAAGTAGCATCCAAAGAGTCAGTATTATTATCTAAATGAACGGTATGAGGTATTTTACAATGGAAATTATCTGCAGAATTAAAATCTGCTTTCACTCCTTTTATGTAAATATATGAATTCATATTTGATGTAGTGACACAGCCATTGTAAGTGTGGGATAAATGAACGTTTATGTTGCCAATGTTTTTTCCTAGTATTTTGCATCGCTGTTTGTTGTCGATAAAACATCGACCGCAACACCCGAAAATGTCCAATCTATTTTGCCTGGTAAAGGATTATTACTTTGAACTAAATGTACTATTTCACCTTCACATTTCGATACAGTAGCAGGATTCAGATTTAAAATAACCGTATCTCCAATATTTATGTAGCCTTCTTTTTCAACTTTATATGTACAGCCATTAATAACCTCTAAATCTAATGTAACATCAAATTCCCCCGAACTGTTGTATGCTCTAGCTCCCGGACTAGTACTAGTATCTTTGGAATTAGACACTCCATCAAAACCCCAAAAATACGTTTTAGTAAAATTGGGAATAACGGGATCGCTCAGTAATGTGTAATTTACTGTCTGTGGTAAGCAACCGCTCGTAGCATCTGCGATAAACGAGAACGCAGGTTTTGGGAAGACCACTATTGTATCTATAAATTCCTTAACCCCTTTACAACCATTTCTATCTGTTACGATAAGAGACAATCTCTTGCTACCATCGGTTACATATTTGTGTATTATTGTCTTGGAAGTATTATTGTAGTTTGTACCATCCACAACCCAACATCTTGAAGCTGAATTGGGAGTAATGTCTCTCAGTGTAATCGTGTCCGGCCCTTCACAGAGAAGTATCTTTGATATCTCGAATAATGGTATCGGTTCAGGATTAATTTCTGCTATTGATTTTTTAACTACATTGCATACTCCTCCGCTAGGAAGAGTTATTTTAACGGATGCATTGATAGTTTGAGGTAAAGAATAAAAACTGAATAAGGTGTCAGATCCATTCACAACTCCATTACCTACATTCCATTCGTAAGTAGAACCCGCAATTGGATTTGTAATATTAAATTGAATTATTTCAGGAGCACAGATACTTGTTTTATCTGTTACAATCTGAAAACTAGAGCATTGTGAAAAGCTCTGGACAGATATCACATAAAAAAGTATGATATAGTAAAGCTTGATTACGTTCATAAAAGTAAGAAGTAAGTATATCAATTATAGATTTAATATCTGAACTTTCATATATATTCATACTTTCGCTTGTAATTCATGAAAAAAATCACACATATCTCGATTATCACAGCTTTTTTATTTACAATTTCTGCTTGCAATCAAAGTCCAACATCTCTTGAAAATGCAACAAAACTATATACCAAAAGTATAGAAAATAATGATGCAGCGTTAGCTAAAGTGGCTCTGAATCAGATATTATTATACGACAGTACCAATCATGCCTATCAAGATTCTCTTTCTCGTATTTATATTTCTGCAGGCAATTTCGAGGCAGGCTTAAAATATGCAGAATTAGTTTACTCTTCAGGTAATGCAAGCAATAAACTGAAAGAGAACATGGCTTTAGCATATCAGCAAGTGGGTGAAACTGAAAAAGCTGAAAAGTTCGTTTCAAACCTATTCGAGGACACCCGAGATCATAAGTATCTTTACCAAACACTGGTTATTCAATATGAGAATGGAAATCAAATTTTGTTTGACAGCATTAGTAATCAAATTTTGGACTTGTCTACAAATGACAGCTTGGTTGCCAAAACGTTGGTGCAGATGCCTGGCCCTGTATCGGGTGTAAGCCAACAAGTGCCAATAAAGGCTGCAACGTTGTTCCTTATTGGTAACAATGCACTAGAAAGAAAACAAGATGTAAATACTGCTGTAAAATATCTACGTCAGAGTATAGAAGAATACGACCAATTTGAAATGCCTAGATATGTGTTGATGGAATTAGAAAAAATGATGATGTCTCAGAGAAGATAATTACTTTTCCCAAATCACCTCATCCTGGCCTTCTAGTCGAAGATACTCTCGGCTTAGAACAAATAAATAGTCACTGAGTCTATTTAAATATTGTACAAGAATTGTATAATTTTCTTCTTCTAGAATAACTACACGCCTTTCTGCCCTGCGGCACACACAACGGGCTAAATGCGTATGTGCACTGAGGACTGAACCTCCTGGTAAAATAAAGTTTTTAAGCGTTGGTAATTCAAGATTCAATCGATCGATTTCTTTTTCTAATAGTACAATATCGGCATCAGAAATCAATGGCAGCTCAAATGATAAATTGCTTTCTGAGGCTAAGATACTGCCTATGTTAAACAATTTGTGCTGAATACTCTTTAAAAAGGATGCATGCACTTCATTGGTCGAAGCAATAATTCCAATTGCAGAATTTAATTCATCTACTGTTCCATATGCTTCTATTCTCTGATCAGACTTGCTTACACGAGTCCCGCCTACCAAAGAGGTTTGACCTTTATCACCAGTTTTTGTGTATATTTTCATTTTACAAATATTTATATAGTAGCCAACTGTGAAGCTAGTTTACCATCTATCATTCTAATCGTTCTTTTAGTGTACTTTGCAATATCTTCTTCATGAGTCACCATTACTACAGTATTTCCTTCTGAGTGTATTTCATTAAAAAGTGTCATTATTTCTTGGCTACTTTTACTATCCAAGTTGCCTGTAGGTTCGTCTGCTAATACGATGGAAGGATTATTTACCAAGGCTCGAGCTATTGCTACTCTTTGTCTCTGGCCTCCACTAAGTTCATTTGGCTTATGATCTCCCCTATCTCCTAAGCCTACTTTTTTAAGTACTACTTGAGCTCTTTCTAATCGCTCTTTTTTACTAACACCAGCATACACTAAAGGAAGTGCTACATTCTCAAGTGCGGAGGTACGTGGAAGAAGATTAAAAGATTGAAAAACAAACCCTATTTCTATATTTCTAATGGTCGCTAAATCATCATCAGACATCATACTCACATTCTTGTTATTGAGCATATAAGTTCCAGAGGTAGGCGAATCTAAACAGCCTATGACATTCATAAGTGTAGATTTACCCGAGCCAGAAGGCCCCATTAATGCAACATACTCTCCTTTTTGAATCGTGCATTCTAGCCCATCAAGTGCATTTATCTGTGTAGAGCCCATTTGATATATTTTATATATGTCATGCAGTTCAATTAAAGCCATTACTTGGTAATTACTTTAGGTACCTTGAAATAATCTGAATCAGCAGATGGAGCATTTTTCAGAGCTTCAGCCTTTGGTAAACCTTCTTTGGAAACGTCATCTCTCAAAATATTATGCTCGTCGCTCATATATATCAAAGGCTCTACACCGGATGTATCTAATTTACGCAGTTTATCACAAAAGTCTATGATTTTTTCAAGATCACTTTTTATAGTTTCGTTTGCAGCTTCATCAAACTCTAGTCTAGCCAGATGTGCTAAATCCTTAACTTTTTTATTATCAATGATCATAATCCATTCATTTCATTAAACTTAGATTCAATAATACGATATACTTGCTCTGCCAAGGCTACTTCATCTCCAAGTTTTAGATTCTTTGTACAAATAGGTCGATGAACGTGCATTCTCATTTTACCAGGTGTTCCTGCGGGTATAAATTCTCCGCAAGGGAGACGTTTCCAATTATCTGGCAATGTTATTGGAACTATTTCTATACTGTGGTCTATAGCCATTTTAAAAGGCCCCAATTTAAAATCTCTCATTTGAGGAACCTGTGGGCCTATACCGCCTTCAGGAAAATTCAGAAGGCTAATTCCGTCATTCAGTTTTTTATTTGCCAGATAGTATGCTCTTTTTGCTCCTTCCTTAGATCTTCTGTCTACAGGCATATCCAGCGATCTGAAAAACATCTTAAACATTGGAATGCTAGCTAACTCCTTCTTTGCCATAAAACTAAAAAAGAATGGCATCTGTGTATTCACAGAAACAATATCGAAATATGAAAAATGATTTGGAGTGAAAATGTACGTCTTATTCTTATTTATACTTTCATCATCATAAGTAACATCACCATGCAAACCTGTAAGCATCATTAATGTTTTACCCC
>JAOLBX010000052.1 GCA_028339355.1 Bacteroidia bacterium | reverse complement strand
GTGTTTGTGTCATCTATTGCTATACAGAACTCGTACGAGTCTATTGCTTTTTTATATTTTTCCTCTCTTTGATATACAAGGCCTTTGAAGTACCACGCACTATAATTAAACGGGTCCTCATTTATAACTTTATCCAAAAACTCTATGGCGTCATCGTATTGATTGTAGTCCATAAATAATCTGACAAATTCCTGTATGCTTAGCTCGTCGTAGGTGTAGTCTTTGGGAAAAGCTTGTAGATATGACATAGCTTTCTTGTTATTGCCCAGGGCAAAATTTACACGGGCAAGCCTTAGAAGCAACTCGTCGTTTTGTGGCTCTTGGTTTAGAGCAAATAGGTAACATTCCAGTGCTCTCTTGAACTGCAATGTTATGGCATAGCAGTCTCCTAGAAGTCTCGCTATTTCTATATTTAGGGGTTCAATATTTCTGTATTTTTCTAAAAGTTTAACTGCCCCGCTTATGTTTCTTTCGGCTATATATACTTCAGCTTTTTTTATTTTGTAATATGTCTCAAACGGATATATCGTTTCTGCATAAGCAATGGCTTTATTGGCTTTTTTTATTTCTTCAAAATCGATGTAATAGTCAATGATTTGACTCAATTCATCATTATCATAAAAAAAACTATCTCCACTGTTTAGAAGACGCTCAAAGGTTTGAGCTCTTTCATACATGCCTTCTTCATTAATAAAATCATCATTCTCCATCATTCCCTATTTCACTTTATCCAAAACTAAACATACTTCATTGACATTTCTAGTAAACTGTTGCTTTTAACTCTTTATTTTGCAAACATCTTATCGTCACTTAAATGCAAAGAAATATATTAGTTCTTTTGACCTTACTTATCAATTATAGTGCCATTTGTCAGTCTAAATCGCAGTCTCAATGGCAGCAACAAGTCGACTACACAGTAGCTGTATCTCTTGATGACATAAATCATGTGCTTACAGGAGATATCGAAATGGTATATACCAATAATAGTCCCAATGAATTAGGAGTAATCTACTTGCACTTGTGGCCCAATGGTTATCAGAACCTTAACACAGCATTTGCCAAGCAAATGCAAGAAAACGGTGAAATGGATTTTTACTATTCGAAGCCTGAAGAGAAGGGGTCTATTGATGGATTAGCATTTAAAGTAGATGGGGATAATGTGAATGTAGAAATAGTAGATGACAATATAGATGTCATTAAATTGCTACTGACATCTCCAGTTAAAAGCGGACAAAAAGTGACAATAAGTACACCTTTTAAGGTAAAAGTGCCAAAAGTGTTCTCTAGGCTGGGGCATGAGAATCAAGACTATTTTATTACTCAATGGTATCCAAAACCTGCTGTGTATGATGTGAATGGATGGAACCCTATGCCGTATCTCAATATGGGTGAGTTTTATTCTGAGTTCGGTAGTTTCGATGTGAGCGTGTCTCTCCCCAAGAACTATACTATAGTGGCTACCGGGGAATGTAAAACAAAAGGTGAACTCAAAGCACAAAAGAGCGGCACTACTCCTGAAGATGATCTAATAAGCAGCACAGAGAGAAAAACGGTACGTTTTACTGCATCGGACGTGCTTGACTTTGCTTGGTTTGCTAGCAAAAGATGGGGCTATGTGACCAAGGAGATTACTGTAGGAGATAAGACCGTGCTTACTAGAGTAGTGGGAGCAAATCCTAAAGAGAAAAATTTGGAGCATATAAAAACTGCGATAACCTATTATTCAGATAACGTAGGTCCATATCCTTATAGCCACGCTACAGTGGTGCATGGAGAGCTCAAGGCCGGAGGCGGAATGGAGTACCCTATGATTACGCTATGCGACTATATGAGCGAAGAAGTGATAGTGCATGAGGTGGGTCATAACTGGTTCTATGGCATATTGGCTAATAATGAACGCATATACCCATGGATGGATGAGTCGATTAATAGCTACTATGAGGGTCAAGCCATGAGTGGAGATTCAAATGAGTCAAATTTTAATAGCGATTTTATGAATGCCATGGTAAATGATAATTTACTCCGAAATGAACATCAGGCTATAGCAACTTCGTCTGAAGAGCTGACGAATGGAAACTACGGCATGAGTGTATATGGAGTGGGTGCTTCAGCTTTTGGGTATCTGAAAGGGTATCTGGGAGATAGTATGTTCCTGAAGTGTATGACTACATACTATGATGAATGGAAGTTTAAGCATCCACTTCCAGACAATATGAAAAAATCTTGGGAAGCTACAAGTGGCAAAAGTTTGTCATGGTTTTTTGACGAGATGCTTCAGTCTGATACAAAGTTGGACTATAGTGTTTGCAAGAGCAAGGATGGGTTTGTACTGAAGAATAAGTCTAACGTGTCAGCACCTGTGCCTATAGAGATAACAGAGAATGGTCTAAGTAATACAGAATGGTATCAGCTAAAATCAAAGGAAAATATGACTATACCATCGAGTGCATCGGATAGGTTAGCTGTTATTGATCCCAATAAAATTTCTCTGGATATGAATATTGGAAACAATGCAAGTTCGGATCCTATCAAATTTAAATTTGGCACAGGTGTAGATAAGCCCGGAGTTAAAGAAGTTTATGTAGTACCTACTTTTGGATGGAATGTATACGATAGAACGATGCTTGGCCTTGGTATACACAACTATGCTATTGCAAATAAGCCTCTCCAGTATCATCTATTTCCCATGTACTCGTTTGAGCAGAAATCGCTGAATGGAACTGCAGGATTAATGTATACAAAGCCTCTTAAACGATCAGCTGAGTATCTAGAAATGGGAATAGATGCAAAAAGTTTTAACTATGAGGAACGAGGTCGAAGGAATCCATATAAATATCTCAAAGTAGCACCAAGTGTTTCATACCATTTACCTAAAAAGGAACAGCGTAGCTTGATAGAGCGTAGTTTTAAGTTGCAATATGATTTTATTGCCTTATCCCCTCAGTTTGAATTAGAAAGAGATACACTAAGCGGACCTATAAGTACTTTTGAGCACAGTCGAAACTTTACTACACTGGAGTACAAGTATGCCAATAACAAGAAGATAAATGGCTACTCATGGCAGGTACTTGCGGAGTATGGTCAAGTGACTAAAAATGGAATTCTCGGAGACTTGAATAACCCGCAGGATCGATATTATATATATGATTCTACAGGTGCAGTTCAAGACACTATTTCATTTTTCCCATTTTTAGGGAAAGAGAAAAGTAGCAAAGACATGTTTAGGTTGTCATCTATATTCAAGTACAAGATGGACATTGGTATCAAAGACAAACCTTTGGAAATTCGATTATTTGGAGCATATACTTTTAAAAATCTAGATGGTGAGGCTCAGTATCAAAATACGATAGGGAGTTCGGATAAGGCAGGGTATTACGACTATCGGTTTGATGACTACTTGATGCATAGAAATGCTGAGTATGGCCTTTTTCAAAATCAAATACCAAACCGACGAGATTTCTCAAAATTTGTCGGGCTACTTGTAGACAACGAATCATGGCTCGTGAGCACAAACATAAGTGTACCTCTTCCCGGCAAAATACCAATCAAACCTTATGCGGAGTTTTTGATGTACGAAGACCTAGGTAAGGAATCTTGGAATAAATCTGGGGCTAAAATGATCTATAACGTAGGTTTGGAGTTAGAAGTAATTCCTAATCGTTTAGAAATATTCTTTAATCTAGCTCAGAGTAAGGATGTTACAGAGTATCAAGAAGGTGTTAATTATCCGAGTAATATTGGTGGATTTGCAGATAGAATCACCTTTGTGCTAGATCTCAATGGTTTGATGCCTACTAAGCTAAAAAAACAATTGAAGTTGTTTTAACTGATTTTGCCTTCATCTGCAAAGGAATAATAGCCGGAGCTAGCCACTATAATGTGGTCCAGTACAGCTATGTCAAGCTGTTTTCCTGCGTTTACTAGTTTTTCTGTGATTTTGATGTCTTGTAGGCTGGGTGTAAGGTTGTCACTCGGGTGATTGTGGCAAAGTATGATGTTGGCGGCATTGTTTTCTAAAGCAGCTTTGTATATACGCTTGGGGTCCGCTACAGTGCCTGTTACCCCGCCTTCGCTTACTTTGTAAGGTTTGATTATTTGGTTGTTTTGTTTCAGAAACAATACCCAAAACTCTTCATACTGTTTGTCTTGCAACATATGCTCAAAGAAAGAGTATGCGTCGTTGCTGCTTTTAATAAATTCTGTGACAGTCATAGATTTTTTTCTGCGACCTCCCAGCTCTATTGCAGCTATTATGGTAATGGCTTTTGCCGGACCTATTCCGCTTACAGAGCACAGGTCTTTTATGCTCAATTGAGCTAGTTTGCTGATGTCATTGTTAGCAAGCTTGAGTATATCTCTGGCGAGATCTACGGCAGACTTGTTGCGAGTGCCATTACCCAACAAAATACCCAATAGTTCGGCATTGCTAAGTGTCTCGCGGCCATTGGCTGCGAGTTTTTCGCGGGGCTTGTCGTCTTCTGCCCAGTTTTTAATAGAGATATAATCTGCCAATTATTTTTTAATATAAAAAGCCCTTCCACTTATGTGGAAAGGCTTTAAAAATATGCTTTTAAAATTAGGAACTATCCTAACTTAGCTACGTGCTTAGCAAGTTTGCTTTTCACGTTAGCTGCTTTGTTTTTGTGTATGATGTTTTTCTTCACTAGTTTATCTATCTTAGAAAAAGTATCACGCATGATAGTTTCTGCTTCACTTTTATCTTCAGATAAACGTACTTTTTTTATCCAAGTTCTAGCAGTTTTGTGCTGATACTTGTTTCTTGCAGTTTTTGCTTCGTTGCTTCTTATTCTCTTAAGCGTGCTTTTATGATTTGCCATTCGTTCTTTTAAAAAAGTTCTGCAAAAGTAATGTTTATTTCTAACTCTACAGATAAAATTAGTAAAAATATCAATAAACTAAATGATGTAGGATTCTAAGGAGTTGAGTACGATAATTTATTTGCTCTATTTGGCATAAGTTTGCTATCAAATAGTTTGGTTCATTGTCCTCAGCAATAAAAAAAATAGCTCAACTTCTGAAGATGTCAGGAAGACTCCATTTTGTTGGATTGTTCTTAATTACCTTCTTGATGTTATTTTTAAGGTGGGGCTATCAATATGGTAGTGGAGATCAGGTAGAAATTCTGCCATATGCTTTAAAGATTCAAAATTCGGATTTGTATACTAATGATTTATTTATCTATCATCTAAGTGATACACCTTTTAATCAAAGATGGGCGATTGGTCATTTGTTATCGTGGTTTGGA
>JAOLBX010000051.1 GCA_028339355.1 Bacteroidia bacterium | reverse complement strand
TTTTTCAAATGCTATAAATTTAAATTGGACATGATGTGGACTATTTATTTAGCCAAAAAATGAGATGTACTTATCTTTACCCCCGAAATGAACTTTTTTACACAGTTCGGAAGATACCTACTCTTTTTGAGAGGAATGTTTTCTAAGCCTGAAAAATTTTGGGTGTATGTAGACAGAACCATTACTGAGATGAACAACATCGGAGTAGGTTCTCTGGCTATTGTAGTCATTATTGCTATTTTTCAGGGCGCTGTTACCACGCTTCAAATTGCATATCAGCTGATTTCACCACTTATCGCAAAGCCTGTAATTGGTTCTATAGTGAGTGATTCATCGATGTTGGAATTGGCACCTACCATTACGTGTTTGGTGCTTGCAGGTAAAGTGGGCTCACATATAGCCTCTGAGATAGGAACCATGCGTGTGAGCGAGCAGATAGACGCTCTTGAGGTTATGGGTATAAACTCAAGTGGATATTTGGCTTTGCCTAAAATAATAGCGGGTTTGGTTATGATTCCCATGTTAGTAGTGATATCTATTTTCTTAAGTAATCTCGGCGGTGTACTCGCCGGTGAAGCATCTGGTATATTGACTAGAGAAGAGTATCTACAAGGAGCCAGAGAATCCTTCATACCTTTTAATTTGTTTTTTGCTCTAATAAAAGCAGTGACGTATGCTTTTATCATAACTACAGTGTCTAGTTTTCAAGGATATACAACGAGTGGTGGAGCATTAGAAGTAGGAGCCAGTAGCACAAAAGCCGTAGTTTATAGTGCTGTCGCCATTTTATTTGCAGATTACATTCTAGCTCAATTATTGTTATGATAGAATTAAAAGATATTCGCAAATCCTTTGATGGGGTAGAAATTTTAAAAGGAATTTCTACAAAATTTGAAACTGGAAAAGTAAATCTGGTAATTGGAGCTAGTGGTCACGGTAAAAGCGTAATGATGAAATGCATGGTAGGCCTGCTTACACCTACCTCTGGAAATGTGTTTTATGATGATAGAGATTTTACGAACTTAGAGTATGCTCAACTGCGTGAAGTGCGTAAAGAAATTGGTATGCTTTTTCAAGGTACCGCTTTATTTGATTCCTTGACTATAGAAGAAAACGTGGCTTTCACATTAAAGATGTTTACCACTATGACTGCTGCCGAAAGAAAAGATCGGGTGAACTTTTGCTTAGAGCAAGTAGATATGCCAGGCATTAACACAAAATTTCCTGCAGAGATAAGTGGTGGTATGAAGAAACGTGTAGGTATAGCTCGAGCTATAGCTTTAGATATTAAATATTTGTTTTGCGATGAGCCAAACTCGGGTCTAGATCCCGTAACTTCTCGTTTGATAGATGAGTTACTAAAGAGTATTACCGAAGAATTTGATATCACAACAATAATAAATACTCACGATATGAAAACGGTATTCGACATAGGGGATGACGTACTTTTCATATACGAAGGAAACAATGAATGGAGTGGGAAAGTGAAGGAAATTGAAAATTCTGGGAATGAAAAGCTTACACGCTTTATTAAAGCATCTCAATTTAAATAAAATAAGATTTAAGAATGAAAAAAACATTAATAATACTTTGTATTACCACGCTATTATTTGCCTTTAAAACTACCAGAGACGAAGAAGGGATTTTTCCTATGAGTCATCTCAATTCTTTGGATTTGAAAAAAGCTGGATTAGAAATAGAAATAGATGAAATATACAATGAGTCTAAGCCTGCTTTGGTGAATGCACTTGTAAGATTAGGTGGATGTACTGGGTCTTTTATATCGGAGAAAGGTTTAATTATTACTAACCACCACTGCGTATTCAGCTCGGTAGCTAGTGTTAGTTCTTCAGAGAATAACTATTTAGAAAATGGTTTTTATGCAGATTCTGAGTCCAAAGAAATAAAAACAAGTCTACCATGTAAAATAACACAGTCGTATAAAGATGTATCCGACGAAATATTGGGAGATATGGAGATAGGAGTAGGAGCTTTGGAAAAGAAGAAATTAATACAAGAAAAAATAGAAGCCATCATAGCTAAGGAAAAAGAATCCTATCCTAACTTGGCCATTGAAATATCTGAAATGCTAGTGGGTAAGTCATATACACTGTTCAGATACAAGACACTCGACGACGTACGCTTGGTATACGTTCCACCAAAGAACATAGGAAAATTTGGAGGCGAGACGGACAATTGGGAGTGGCCTAGACACAACGGAGATTTTTCGGTAGTGAGAGCCTATGAAAATGGAGTTCCTTATGAGCCTGAAGCTCACTTAGAAGTAAACCCTTCAGGTACTAGAGACGGAGATTTCACTTTCATCTTGGGATATCCTGGTAGAACGTATAGAAATCAAACTGCGGAGTTTTTACAGTACCAAAACAACTATGTTCTTCCGATAATTTCAGATTGGTTTGACTATAGAATTAATGCAATTGAAGAATATGTAGGTGATGATGTAGATATGCAATTGGCATATAGTGGAAGATTGGCTAGTCTTAGTAATGTTACTAAAAACTTCAAAGGTAAAATGCAAGGTTTGCAGCGTACCGATGTCATAGAACAAACATTTAAAGACCAAGACTACCTCTTAGAGTATGCGAATAACAACCCTGAGTTGAAGTACTATGTACCTCTTTTCAAAAAGAATAAGGAGTTGTATGCACGAAAATTTGAGCTGAGTCGTGACTATCTATACTTGAACCAGTTGTATGGTAATGGGATCTTTGCAGGAGCAGCGTATGCGGCTTTGCATAGTGATAGGATGAAAGCAGAGGGAGTAGATAAAAATATATACCTCACGGGGCACGAGTCGGAGATTAGAAAATCACTCGGTTCGTATAGAGGTGTAGCCAACACAGAATCTATGGATGTAAAACTTTTTACAGAGTTGTATTACCGACTATCTCAAAGTAAACTAGAGTCTATAAAAAAGGTTTTCACCTCACCAACTATTAGACAAGATGAAGCCTCGATAAAAGCCTATGCAGCACAGCTTTGGAATAAGTCAAAACTAAATGATGTGACGAAAAACAGTAAACTAATAGATTCTAACATCCCAAAATTTTTAAAAGTAAAAGGAGCGTTGGTTGAGATGGGTAGAGATGTGAATGCCATATTTGGCACTATGCAGGCAGAGATGAGTCAGATAAATGCGGAAATAGATGAGATTATTCCTAGATTTAATGATTTAGAAATGGAAATAAATGGAGGTAGTTTCGTCCCGGATGCCAATAGCACACTGCGTTTTACATACGGATATGTGAAAGGATACGAGCCTGAAGATGCAGTTGTTCTTAATCCATTTACCACCATACAAGGCATTATCGAAAAAGCAGAAGGGACAGATAATCCTGATTACTTCTTACAACCAGAATTTCTCGATAAGTTAAAAAACATAGAACCGGCAGACGTTCTTCGTCATCCGGATAACAATGAGGTAGTAGTAGGTTTATTATATAATATGGATACTACTGGCGGGAATAGTGGTAGTCCTATAATGGATAGCAAAGGCCGAATTGTAGGTATTAATTTTGATAGAGCATATACTGCTACTATCAATGATTATGCTTGGAATGAAAGCTATAGCCGTTCTATTGGTGTAGATATACGCTACGTACTTTACGTAATGAAGTATTTTGGAGAGGCGGATGTCGTACTTGCAGAGATGGGCGTCGAGTTATAACATCAGGAACAATGCTTTCGTATAGGTTCTATTAGTGTGTGTTTTGCCTATACCAATACTTATTGGTCCTTGGTAAGATGTTGAACCTGCTACGTTAATTGACTACTTTCTACACTTATATGCATTAAAGCATCTCCTTGATTTACCAAGGGAGCGTGGTTGCTACATATGATATGCCCGTCATTTGGTGCTTTTATTTTATACTCAGTAGAGCCATATGGATCGGATATACTGCCTAGAAGTTCACCTTTGATTACAAAGTCTCCAAGAGTAACATGGCTTCTATACATGCCAGATTTTGAAGCACGTACCCATTGAGTTTTACTTAGTAACAGAGGATTTTCTGGAGCTATTTCTATTTCCTTTTGGTTGCTCATTCCGAGATAGTTCATCACTCGTTGTGTACCAGAAATACCACTCTTGGTTACATTCTTATCCAGATCAAGCGTTTTTCCACCTTCAAACAATAGAACTTTTTTACCTAGTTTGGTAACAGAATTTCTGAATGATTTTGTCCTGTTTTGTGAGTCCATAATAAAACGAGTACCAAATACTATAGCAAGTTCCAGACTCTCTGCATCCATTGCGTCTAAGCGTATTTGAGAATAATTAAAACGCTCATCACCACCTGTATGAAAATCTATAACATAGTCCACATGCGGTATGATTTCTTGCATAATGTGATACGCAAATCGAGAAGCCAATGAACCCGTTTTTGTTCCAGGAAATACTCTATTGAGATCTCTTCCGTCAGGAAATTCCCTTGCCATGTTTAAGAACCCAAAAACATTGACGACAGGTATGCAGATTACCGAACCTGCTTTGGGAACATTGTGTTTTTTTCGGATTAGTTGCCTTACTATTTCTACTCCGTTTACCTCGTTACCGTGTATGCCCGCCATTAGTAGGAGGGTAGGCCCATCTTTTTTGGCCCTTTGGATAATAACAGGTACGTCTATGGGAGTACCCGTATGTAGCTTGGCTATGTCTAGATGCAGTATGGTTTTTCCAGCCGGTATGTCTTGGTTTAAAATTCTAAGAGGATTAATCGGCATTCCTTTCTATGTATCGAATTATGGCTTTTGCTATATCTTTTCCTGTGGCAGCTTCTATTCCTTCAAGTCCTGGAGAAGAATTTACTTCCATTATTTTAGGTCCATCTTTAGACTGTAGCATATCTACACCTGCTATTCCCAATCCTAACACTTTGGCAGCCTTCAGTGCAGTATTTTCTTCGTCGTCACTTAGCTCAATTATGCTAGCCGAACCACCCCTATGCAGGTTTGATCGAAATTCGCCTTCTTTTCCTTGTCGTTTCATAGCTCCTACTACTACGCCATCAATTACAAAGGCACGTATATCTGCTCCTCCGGCTTCTTTTATAAACTCTTGCACCATAACTCTAGCATTGAGCCCTTGAAAGGCCTCTAATACAGAATGGGCAGCACTTTTAGTTTCGGCCAACAAGACTCCTACACCTTGTGTACCTTCCAATAGTTTGATAACACATGGAGGGCCACCTACCTTTTTAATAAGGCTGTCTGGATCTTTGGAATAGTCGGTAAACGCAGTTTTAGGAAGATTGATGCCTGACCGTGATAATATTTGGAGAGAACGCAGTTTATCTCTAGATCTTACAAGTGCTTGAGATTCTGTAGTTGTAAATACTTTCATCATCTCAAACTGACGCACTACTGCCGTACCATAAAATGTTACAGAAGCTCCTATTCGAGGAATTATAGCGTCTATTCCCGTTATAAGCTCCCCTTTATAAAAAAGTTGTGGTTTTTTCTTTTCAATAAGAATGTCGCACTTCAAATGATCCAACACAATCATTTCATGACCTCTTGTTATCCCTGCCTCAAGT
>JAOLBX010000050.1 GCA_028339355.1 Bacteroidia bacterium | reverse complement strand
TGCATTCATGTATTTTGGCCATAGTGCTCTTTCTTTCATATCACCATAATTAAATTTCCAGTTCTTCTTTTCTTCTTCTATTCTCGATAAGAATCGAGCTTTTTGTTCCTCTTTTCCCACGTTTAAAAAGAATTTCAGTATAACTGTACCATTCATTGCTAGATGATTTTCCCAGTTTTTTATACTAGTGTATCGCTGTGCCCAAAAGTCTGCAGTGAGGTCGTCTACCGAGTCTATCCTGGGTATATTTTCACCGAATACATATTCTGGATGTACCTTGCATACAAGTACTTCTTCATAATGACTTCTATTGAAAATACCAATCATACCTCGAGCTGGAACTGCGGCATTACACCTCCAGAGAAAGTCATGGTCTAGCTCTTTTTTACTTGGTGCTTTGAAGCTGGTAACCTTAAAACCTGCAGGATTTACCCCTGTGAAAACACTACTTACCGTACTGTCTTTGCCTGCCGCATCCATAGCCTGAAAAACAATAAGGATGGAATGATTGTCTGATGCGTAGAGTTTTTGTTGCTCCTTAAATATTCTTTTGTTCGCTCTTTTTAAAATTTTAGCTGCCTCATCTTCTGATGATATTTCGCCGGTGTAATAAGTACTGTATTCAGATATTTTGAAGTCAGTCCCCTCTATAACTTGTAGTTTAGGATCGTTTAAAAATTGCACGTGACAAAAGTAAGAAATTAGTAGCTGTACAGAATGGGTGTGTCCCACCCTCCTATTTGCAGTATCACCTGAGGGTAGTCGTTTTTTTGGTACGGGGTAAGATCGAAAGATTCCGTAAATTGTAAATATGCTTCACAGTTATCTTCGTCTTTGAATGAAAAACGA
Source organism: Bacteroidia bacterium (assembly GCA_028339355.1). Classification (GTDB taxonomy): domain Bacteria; phylum Bacteroidota; class Bacteroidia; order NS11-12g; family UBA9320; genus UBA9320. The sequence goes on along the minus strand of JAOLBX010000050.1, from coordinate 4,856 downwards.
GCGGTTAAAGAGGTAGGAAGAGGTTTCGTGAGGTTGTGATACCCGACCAATTGCATGTTTGTATGACCACATCCGCCTCCGTATCTATACTGCAAGAAGAGACAGTTGCTTCTTATCCATACACTGTCTATATGAAATTCATCTGAAGGACCGCTGTCGTAAAGGTCAATGTCTAAAAGAGCTGATTTATCACATTCGATGGCATCTGGTAGGGGAGGCACGTCTTCCTCGCAACCACTTAATAAGTAAATGCTAAGGAGAACAATAAACAGTACTTTATACATACTTAAACAACTTTATCTCAAATGTAGCTAAAAAGTTAGAATGGCTCGAAAAAAGACCGTTTAGCTGCTCGATTATGAGATACAAATGATATGTTTGACCTATACACCAATAATATGAAAGTAAAATTTTGCGGAGCGGCTCGTACAGTTACTGGCAGTAGTCATTTAATAACTACAGACGATGGAGTTAAAATCTTATTAGATTGTGGATTGTATCAGGGAAATGATCCAGATTTTGATGATTTCAATCAAGAATGGGTTTTCAATCCCGAGGACATTGATGTTCTTGTACTTTCGCATAGCCACATAGACCACGCCGGAAGAATTCCTAAGTTGGTAAAGGATGGGTTTAAGGGAGATATAGTGTGTACCAGTGCCACTAGAGATTTGGCTGCTATTATGTTACTAGATTCTGGTTTCATCCAAGAAAAAGACAATGAATGGATAAATAAAAAGAGAGCAAGAAGAGATTTGTCACCAGTTGCTCCTCTTTACACGGTTGCCAATGCGACTAAGGCAATGGAGCAGTTCGTAGGAATAAGTTACGGCAGATGGTTTAAAATAGCTCGCAATGTAGAGGTGCAGTTCAATGATGCCGGTCACATACTTGGGAGTGCAAATGTGACCTTGCGTATAGAGAAAGACAATAGACATTTTGACTACATAGGTTTTACAGGAGATATTGGTAGACCAGACAGACCAATTCTCAGAGATCCGCAGCCCATGCCTGCATGTGATTATTTGATATGTGAATCTACCTACGGAGGCAAAATCCATCAAGGTATGCCAAACGATGAAAAGGATTTGCTAGAAGTAATTAAACAAACTTGTGAGGTAAAAAAAGGAAAGCTAATTATCCCTGCTTTTTCGGTAGGTAGAACTCAAGAAATCGTGTACATGATGGATCGATTATCTACCGCTGGCGTATTGCCAAATGTGCCTGTATATGTAGATAGTCCATTGGCCATTGATGCTACAGATATATTTATAATGCATCCAGAATGCTACGATAGAGACATATTGGAGTATATGCAGATAGACCCTAATCCTTTCGGTTTTAGAAAATTAAAATACACTAAAAAAGCAGATGAATCAAAGGCTATTAATAATATGAAAGGCCCTTGTATAATCATATCTGCTAGTGGTATGATGCAGGCAGGTAGGGTAAAGCACCACCTGAATAATAATATAGAAAACGAACGAAATACAATCTTAGTAGTTGGCTTCTGTGCTCAAAACACTCTCGGTAGAAGGATAAGAGATGGTGCGGAAACTGTGAAAATATTTGGTGTAGAAAAACAAGTAAAAGCAGAAGTTGTGATAATGGATAGTTTTAGTGCACACGGAGATCAAGAGGAGATGCTAGATTTCTTAGGATGTCAGGATAAATCAAAATTGAAAAAAATATTCCTTGTACACGGAGAGATAGATAGACAAAGCGTTTTTAAAGAAGCCATCCTTGAACGTGGATTTAAAAAAGTAGAGATACCTGTGCTGGACCAAGAGTATAATTTGGATTAAGGGGAATAGATTAGATTTTTAGCCAAAACGTCTCTGCTGATTCTTCCTGTTTTCATTCGATACACCGGCACCTCTATTCCATAGTATTTGCACAGACGAATGATCTCAGAATCGATAAGCTTTTGCGAGCAGCGAAGTGAGAAATGTCCAAGTATGAGTTGATTTACTTTGATGTTAGCTACCATTTCCAAGACTTCCTCTAGGCTACTGTGCTTATTTCTAGCATTTACCTTTAGTCGTTCAGATACACTGTCTATGAATGTAGCTTCGTGAATCAATATATTGGAATTATTAAATCTGCTGTAGTCATCTACAGGAGTATCTCCAGAATATGTAATGAGTGGAGTAAGTACTTCTTTCATTAGGCCATCCCGTCCTTCTTGAGCTATTTTATTTTTAATTTCATCAGAGGATAGATTCAAGTATTCCTCCTTGAGTTTTTTCTTACTTTCTAATACTTTATAGCTCAGGCTTTTGATGACTTCTTCGGGAGCTTTTATGTGTTCGTTTCTTATCGATTCTACCACCAAATCATTTCGCAAGTATACCCGTTGACCGGAGTCTATAGGCTCCCAGTTGGTCCGTATGTTGTCTGGGTCAAATCTTTTGGAAAAATCTTCTAAGGCAGGAAATGAACCTGCATCTTTTGGATAGAATACTCTTACTTTTTCATTCAGCGGATTGAGCCTGTGCAAAGCCGATAAGTGGTCCCTATCTGCATGAGAAATAAAGGCATACTTAATCTTGCCAAGTTTCTGTGTAAGAGCAGATACCATACCATCTCCTGCATCGAAAAGAATACCAAGCTCTTCTATGAAATACCATGTGGAGAATAACGCTGTGGAGTATCCTGTTATAGTGAGATTCATAGTACAAATAAAGTCAAGTTGTAACCAATTGTTAGTTTTACTCGTACTCTACTTATGAAAATAACAATTGCATTCGTTCTAGTATTAATCTCACAACTACTTATGGCTCAGTTACCAAAGTATCTGGTCCTGAAACACAGAGATAAACCAAAGGAGGTGGTCATAGCCGAAGGCGAGTATGTGGTGGTAGAGTCTTTCAAAGGAGAAAAGATACGTGGTACCATGGTCGTATTGTCAGAAACACTGATTAGGGTAAAGCACAAAGTAGTGCCACTTACCAATGTGAAAAGCATAGGTCGAAGGAATATGAGAATATATCAAATAGCATCTATGTTAGTATCTATAGGAGTAAATATTACACTATTTGGATTGAGCGATAACTTGAGGCACGGGTGGGAGCGACCTAGCCAAAACTATAAAGCAGGACTTCCGATGCTGGCAGTGGGTATACCGCTAATGGTGCTAACCCACAAGCGTACTTCTGAACATTGGACCTACGATGGGCAAATGCCAGGGTGGTAAATTTGTCTTTTTTTTAAAACATTAGAGTTTACTAAATCATCCAGTACATTTTCCTGCTAAGAACTCCTTTTGGTCTTTTCCTTTGCAAGAATCCAGATTAATTCTAAAACAATCGCTATTGCATCAGCTTCTTAAACCATTTGGTATCCTTAATGAAGATCATATAAATGCCAAGCAGTGATATAAACACCGTGGTCACTAAAAGAATGTCAAATGCATTACTCTAGAATTACGAATAATGTACCTTTATTTAGGTCTGCCTATTGAAGACCGGTAAAATTTCAAGCTTTTCTCGAAGAATAAAGGTAGCAAAACCAGCAGCAATACTGGCACCAAAGAGTAATAATATTTTAGTCGTTTGACTCAAACCTACCCAGCCATCAAAGCCTCAATCTCTTCTACTTCAATTGGCATTCCGGCTTCGTCCATCATGTCGAGTGGTCCGTTTTCGGTGATGATGATTTGATTCTCAATTCTTACACCTATTCCTTCTTCGGGGATATATATGCCTGGCTCACAACTAAACACCATTCCGGCTGCCATTGGCTCATATCGCATGCCACTATCGTGTACGTCTATACCGAGGAAGTGACTGGTGCCGTGCATGAAGTACTTTTTTACTGCAGGCCAAGCTGGATCTTGATTTTTGATATCTTCGTCTGTAAGTAGACCAAGACCTTTGAGCTCCTCTTGCATTAGGAGTTCTACTTCTTTCTGATATTCCATCAGCATAGTGCCTGGAACCAACATTTTGCGTGCTGCTTTCATTACTCTAAGCGTAGCGTTGTATACGTCCTTCTGACGTGGGGAGAACTTACCATTGGCAGGCAAGCATCTAGTCATATCACTGGCATAGTTCGCGTAGTCTGCACCACAGTCTACGAGTATGAGATCTCCATCTTTTACTTCGTCTTTGTTTTCTATGTAATGAAGCGTGCAAGCATTTTTACCTGAAGCTACTATCGGCTCGAAGCTAAATCCACTCGCTCTGTTGCTTAGGAAAGCATGAGATAGATTCGCTTCTATTTCGTACTCACCCATACCTGGTTTAGTGGTTTTAAGGATACGTAGCAAGCCTTTTTTAGAGATTTGTACTGCCTCACGCATGACCTCTAGCTCGTATTCAGTTTTGGTGCCACGAAGTCTTTGAAGTATGCGGCCAGCGCGTTTGTAATTATGCATTGGGTACATAGCTTGCATTTCTTTTGCAAAGTCCAATTGCTTCATCGGTGAAGAAGGAATGGCTCTATCATTTTCATTGAGTGGTAAGTATACATTCTCCGCCATATTGATGACTTGACGAAGCTGCTGCATGTAGTCATTGTTCCACATGACAGATTTGATTCCACTAGTAGCCGTAGCATCTTCTTTGGTGTATTTATAACCATCCCAAACGGCTATTTTTTCGTTGGTTTCTACCAAGAAAAGACATTCTCTGTATTTAGGGATAGGACAGTCAGGGAAGAGTACGAGGACGCTATCTTCTTGGTCTATACCACTCGCCCAGAACATATCAGAGTTTTGTTTGAACTTGTATACAGCGTCACCATTCCAGCTATACTGGTAGTTGCTATGAAAAATAGCGATACTATTTGGTTCCATTTCAGCTATAAAACGTTTTCTATTTTCTATAAATATCTGATTGTTTAATCTGGCGTAC
>JAOLBX010000005.1 GCA_028339355.1 Bacteroidia bacterium | reverse complement strand
GTTATAACCAACTTGGCCTTTGCATATTTATGCAACAAATCTTCTCCTAACTTAAACTGTTCTTCTTCATTAAAGTCCGCTTCACGATGAGTATGTTTAAGAATCTTCGCATTCTTTATTATCTTCTTTGGGATTATTGATTTAATCAGCTTCATTCTATTTCCCACTTTAAGAACATCTCCAGTAAGAATGTCTTTAAGGAATTTTTTTGGATAGTCTTTGTATTGTTGTAATAGATCATCTTTATACAAGACATCTACAATTAATATATCATCATTGCTAACATCAGATTTATATTTCAAGTCCAATGTGGTAGTTAAGCAAGAGCTGTAATATGCATCAACTCCATATTGTTTTAAGTACCTAACTGTTCCAGTGTCTCTACACCCAATAGGGGCATATTTTTTTAAGTATTCAACATTTTCAGGTCTGCTTAATATCTCATCTGCACAATTAGAATTGAGATGAAATGACACAAAAAAAGGATTTAAAAGTTCCTCAGGAGGCCAATTCTGGGGGTGTTGCGTATACCAACCATTCATTATTGTTGAAGTTTTATTTTCCAAATTCAGTGAATTCAAATACTCCCTTCTGATCATGGTGTCAACTCTTGGTAAATACTGTTTAGCTGCTAAGCTCTGAATATGATCGCCAACGTTAAATTTTTTTGATGGTCCTATATCATAGGCTAATAATCCAAATTTCATTTTTATAACATTATCTAAATTTAGTTTTCAAAAGTTCGAGTATTGATTTTCTTTCCATTTTACTTATTCCAATAAATACAATATAAACAAACGAGATTAAAATAGAAATGAAAGAGAATGAGGAAACATTCAGTAATGTCGACTCATTTATCATTAAATGATCTCTAAGAGTAAAAAGTGTACTAATTATTAATATGGTAACAAACACAACTTGTTTTAATAGATTAGAAATTAATTCATCGATAGTAAACTCTAAAAACTGCTTCACATAAAGTAATCTAAAAACGAATAGGATTATTCCAATTACTAGTTTCCCAACGAGCACAAGTTGAGGTGAAAAATCGTTGAAGAGCACTAAATAGGCTAATGGAAGATTTAAAAGTAAAATTCCAGAGACGATAATTTGATAAAATTTAATATTCCCAATTGCACCAACTGACATCCAAAAAGGTCCTGACAAAGCTTCAATCAATGATAATAGAATCGTTAATTGTGTAAACACAACTGCATAGGGAGGAACAGTAGTAAGCCAAATGTTTAAAATAAACTTTGTATGTAATAGAACCGGAACTGCAAGTAGAAGTAATAAATAATAGGAAAATTTCGAAGTTTGGAAAATGAGTTTTTTATGTGCATCTATATTACCCGCAGCATATGTTTTTACAATTTGAGGGCTAAAAGCAACTCTAAAATTAGAAACAAAAGCATTCAATGCAGTATTTACTTGATTTGCTATACCCATTGCTGCGTTTATAGTTACTCCCAAGAATACATTAAGTACCATAGCTATTCCTTGGTTTGACCCTATAACTGCTACACTTCCAAACATACTCCAACCAGAGAAATTCAGTAGTTTTTTGAGTAACGTTCTATCTTCCAAGTACTTGTAATGACAAGTGACGAAATTCTGACGACAATATTTTTGATACACTACAAACATTATTACCGCCACTGAAAAAGTCAATCCAGAGTATAAAATCAACTTATCAAAGTAAAAAAACACTAAACTTAAAACGATAAGTAATTTTAAAATAACTTCAACTATACTCGTCCAAGCATAAAATTCCATTTTTTCATAGGCTACAATACTTGCATTGTACGGGACTTTAAGAATACTAATAATAAAAGTTAATATTGAGAACTGATATACAATATTTGCACTGGACATTCTATTTAATGGTATATTAAGCTTGGTATTCAAGAACCACAGACCCAATGTTTCGGCTAAGAGTACTATTCCAATGGCAATTAAAACATAAACATTTATACTTATACAGAATACATTACGGACCCCTTCAATATTTTTATTACCCAATTCAAAGTTTAAAAACCTTTGAGTAGCCGATGTCATGGAACCACTAATAAAAGAAAAAAGTACTACAATTCCTCCAACCAAATTATAAATTCCGAAATCTTCTATACCAAGAGAACTTAATACTACCCTAGAAGTATACAGAGATACTCCCAGTGTTAAAATCATCCTGATATAAAGAAAAAAGGTATTTTTGGCTATTCGCTTGTTTACAGATTCCTCCAAAATTTCAAAATATAATTGATTTTAAGACTACTATAAAAATTATTCGAATTCATTTGCCTTCCTTAACCTCCTATAAAATATAGGAATGAAAGCAAAATAACCTCTTTAGTTGGTTTCAGATAAAATAGGTTTAATCTCTTGAATATAATATCCTAACAAAACTGTTAACAAAGAGAATACGAAAATTGAAACAACAAACGGGATTATTACGCCCAATAATTTAAATTTATTCACGTTTCCTAACGGTAAAAACGGAACATCTATCAACTGAAAGTAGGGAGTCTGACTATCCAACATAAACTCAGCTGTTTGTTGATTTTTTAGGACCTCTGCATAGATAGTGGAGTACATTTCAAGCCTATCTGGATAGGTAAGGTTCCATTGGTCATTAAGAGTACATTTTCTACCCTTAATTTATCTTTCAACTTCTTTTCTAGTTCTTGGACTAGTTCACCTCTATTAGTCAAACATTCATTGTCCCAAATACGCTGAAGGTACACGTTATACTCCTCTAGAGGCGGGAAAAATGTTTTAGTAACGTTTAGCATATAATATTAAAGAAAAGACTACGATTATTATGAAAAATGAGGCTTCACCTCTTTTTGATAGTACGCATACACTACTACCAAGAGCGTAGCAACTATTGCTACCCCTAGAACAAACAGAATAGTTCCTATGAGACTAAATTTATTCTGATTATATAATGGCAAATATGGTGAATCTATGGCCTGAAAGTAAGGTGTCTGGCTATTGAGCATAAATTCTGCTGTCTCTTTATTTTTGAGCACTTCTCCGTACATACTAGCATAGACTTCTATGTTTCTCATACTCCGAGCCTGTGACAGTCTATCGCTATTCAGTATCAGCCCTTGATTAAAGTCTGAACTCTGAGCATATGATTTTTCATTACCAGACAACAATGCTGCTACAGAATCTGCTTTATTTTTCAATTGAATATAAGTCGCTCTTTGGCTTTGTATTGCCTTATTGACATAGAACTCAGCTAATTGATCATATAAAGTCTCTGCTACCTCTATAGATAGATTAGCACTTGGAGTACTAGCAGATATACGTAGAATAGTACTTTCTAGATCATATGTTATATCTATAATACCACCGGGATTAGGCAGTTCGGTATTCCCTCGCACTAGTGATTGAAGTATTTTTTTTACTGTGGATGAATTGTTTGTATTCACATTAGAATCTGTAAATAAAAAGCCATCGATAGAATCACTGTCCTCCCAAGATTTATGCAGGTTTAATTGCTTTATTACGTGATTTGCTATTAAATCCTTATTACCATCTAGCTCAACAAAGTCCATTAGTACTCTATCAATTATCAGGTTAGACCTACCTATTTCAGTGATTTTTTTATAATTATTTTCACTACCACCAGTAGCCCCCAAACCAAACTGACCTAGTATGCTAGATATACCACCTCCACCTTCACTATCATCGCTTACCATAAAGGTTTTTTCAGCCACATACTTCTTAGGCTGACTCATACTACTATAGGTATAATATGCAGCAGCTAATACAGTGACACCCAAGATTATGTATTTTTTATTCCATATCTCTATAGCGTAATGTTTTATATCCTGAAAAACTTCTTTGGATGTAATCATTTTAGATTATAGTCTATCGGCTAATATCATAGTAGTAATGGCAGCTGTAGCAAGTGACAGCAGTGCTGTGCTTGAGTCGATTATTCGGTCAATTAGCTCTCTTCTTTGTGCAGCATTGTCCTTACGTTCATCTGGGCTTAGATCTTTATTATCCTTGAGTGCTAGTCTTATTTCAGAACCTCTCCTCACTTTTGGATAAATTTTGAATAATCCAAAGTTCCGGGTTCTTTTAACCTGGCCATTGGGGTATATTACTTTAGTCATAGACCTCTTGGCATCTTTACTAAATCCACCACCAAATTTATTAATATACCACTTTGCTCTCTTGGCTCTATAGTTTATCTGTACATTTAGTTTGGTATCGGTACTATCTATTTCATTTGAATTAACCTCTAAATCAGTAATGGTATTGGTACCTATTCTATCTATAGATATCACATCCATTGTTTTAGGTATAGTAATAATGTCACCTCCTTTTACTACTAGATTATGTCTTTTATTTTTGGACACTGCCTTGTCTAATCTAGTTACCACTCTACCCGAAAAATCACCTTGTCTGCGTAAAATAGTACCTCCTTCAGGAAAGGATTCATTGGTAAGTCCTTCTGCTCTATTTATAATATCGCTTATACGCTCATTTTCTGTGAGCAATGCATACATGCCAGGATATTTTACCTCACCCTTTATCGTTACATATCTGATGTTTTCAAATTCTGGGGCACTTCGTATTACTATATGATCAAATGGTTCTAATTTAAAATCACTGCCAATATTTAATGGGTCGATATCTCTATTGACAGTAATAGAGTAAGACAGTGTAGTAGTAGGCTCATTTTCTGTAATGTCTAATCTATAGATATCTATTCTATTAGTAGCAGCCTCTAGTTTCAGCCCTCCTGCAAGTACTATGACCTCTTTCAACTTAAGATCTTCATTGTACTTAAAAGTATTAGGTTTACGAACTGCACCACTTATTTTAACTACAAAATCATCCGTATAATCCATATTAGTAGGTACTACTAATTTGTCTCCCGGATTTAATAGTATGTTGGCTTCACTCTTGGGATCTTCAAAAGCCTTTTTTAAATTCACTATTTTATAACCTCCTAGATTAGAATTAGTAATGTCCTGTGATACAACAAAACCAAATTGAGTAGCATTCTCCTTATATCCTTTGGCTAAAAACAATAAATCGTAGACTGTCCACGTTTTTCCCGAACTAATTTCAAAAGTTCCTGGCTCACGTACTGCTCCCGTTACTTTTATAGAATATGTGTCTTGAAAATTTGATTTAAGAAAAAAGGTCAACTCATCTCTTTCTTGTAGTTCAATATCTGCGGAAGCATCGCCATTTGTGACAGCTGCTACATCTACTTTAATGAGCCTCTGAGACCCATCTGTGTAGCTTCGTTTGATATAGGCTACTTCACTAAATGTCTCTATAGCTAAAACTGTTTTAGCTATAGCCGTAGACACTTTATCACCCTCTTCTAGCTCATATCCTCCTGGGCGTCTTACGGCTCCTTTTACTAAGTAATAGTTATTTGCAAAATAGGAGCTTTTAGAAATCACCACTACATCATTGTTTTTTAGAGGCAAATTTTGACGTACAGCATCTGCGTATTCATAATCTCTCACTACCTTCATCTCACCTTCTCTAGTTTTTAACTGAATGTACTGAATGAGATCCTCATCAATAACACCGCCTACGATAGTCATAAAATCGTTAAGATTTTCGCCTTCTATTAACTCATAGGTCCACGCACCATCTAGAAAAGCATTCCCACTTGTACTTACTTTTTTAGTGATTTTAGGTAGATAGATGACATCTCCATTAGAGAGATTTAGATTAGTAGAAATACTGCTATTAGTTATGAAATCATAAAAATCGACAATCCTTTCTTTGTTATTACTTAGTATTTTAATATTCCGTATACTACCAGATTCTGTAGGACCGGAAGCTAATACTAGAGCACTAAACAAATTATTCAGTGCAGAGATAGTATAACTACCAGGCTTGTTCACTTCTCCATAAATATTTACCGTAACGGTGCGTGCTGCGGTTAAACTCATATTAAACTGATCGTTTTGAAACCTATAAGCAAGTGCAAATCTCTTCCTGAGCATCGTTTTAGCATCGCCAAACGTTACACCTCGGAGATAAACCTTGTATAAACCGGTAGGTCTTATAAATCCATCCTCTTCTATCTTATAAAGTAAGTCAGCCTGAGACGTGCCAAAAATATTAATCGCCAGTTGATCTCCCGCATCCAGTACATAGTTATCTGGTGTAGCAGTAGAATTCACAGTAGTGTACTTACTTATAGAGTTATTATAGAACAAGTGATGACCATATATATAATCTTTGGGATTATACTCTGCTACGGGTTCCTCTTGCGGCTCTTCAATTTCTTCCTTTGGAGCTTCTTTTGGCTCCTCCTTTGGAGCTTCTTTCTCTACTTCATCCTTTTCAGATGCTTCAGATTTCTCTTGCTCTATTTCTAAAATAGCTTGCTGAATATCTGCCTCTATAGTAGGTAGTTGACTTGGCTTAAGGTTATCTAAATCAACGCCTTTTGTCATTAATTTATCTTTTATTTCTTGTTCAGAAATATCCTTATCAGCTAGTTCTTGCTTCCCCGCACTTACGTCACTTGGGGATGCCGTTTGAGCGTTACTTTCTATACCAAAAACTAAGAGTAAAGTCATAAGTATAAGTATTCTTTGTAAAAGATTCATCTTAATATTAATCCGTTGATTCAAACAAAGTTATTTTCTTTCCTACTTCTATTTCAAACACCTATGTTAAACAGAGCCAAATAATGGACAAAAAATAGGCTAACTCGCTGAAGATTAGATTTAAATAGACCAGCGGTATTAAAATGTACTTTAGCTTTCATCTATGACACGCACAGATAAAGACTACTTCGCTACACGTTTGAGGTATACTCCATACCCACTTTTCTCTATCTCTTTTGCCAAATCTAGCAGCTGAGCTCTATCTATAAACCCTTTTTTATAGGATATCTCCTCGATACACCCAATTTTATAGCCTTGTCTTTTTTCTATTACCCGTACAAATTCTGATGCGTCGTGTAAAGAATCAAAAGTGCCCGTATCTAGCCAGGCCGTGCCTCTGTCAAATACTTTGACTTTTAGCTCACCTGCTCGCAAGTAATGTTTATTGACATCTGTGATCTCATACTCTCCACGTGCAGAAGGTTTTAGTTCTTTAGCCACTTTCACTACTGAGTTATCATAGAAATAAAGTCCTGGCACTGCATAGTCAGACTTAGGATTAGCAGGCTTCTCTTCTATGCTTAATGCAGTAAAGTCTTTATCAAAATCTACGACACCATATCTCTCTGGTTCTGTGACTTGATATGCGAATACGATGCCTCCTTCAGGATTTTTACACTCTGCTAATAGATTAGTCATACCCGATTTATAAAAGATATTGTCCCCAAGGATAAGTGCTACAGAATCATCTCCAATAAACTCTTCTCCTATTACAAATGCTTGTGCTAATCCATTGGGCACTTCTTGAATAGCATACTGAATATTACATCCTATCTTACTTCCATCCCCAAGGAGACGAATAAACTGCTCATTATCCTCTGGTGTAGTGATGATAAGTATCTCAGAGATATCTGCTAACATTAAAATGGAGAGAGGGTAGTAAATCATGGGCTTATCATAAATAGGCATTAGCTGCTTACTTATACCTTTGGTGATAGGATATAATCGACTTCCAGATCCTCCTGCTAAAATAATTCCTTTCATATTTTTATACGTTAATCGCTTTGCTCTTTTAATTTAAAGTTTATGTCGCTTTCCTCTTCTAGTTTAAAGTTTAAAGGGGAAAGTTTATGTCTCTTCGCTTATACAGTTTAAAGTTTATGTCGCTTTCCTCTTTTAGTTTAAAGTTTATGTCGCTTCGCTCTTTTAGTTTGAAGTTTATATCGCTACTATTTTAATTGAGCTGTTCTTAATGACGATAGCATTCTTGAGATTTCGCTAATTTGTATTCTAAAAACATCAACTCGCTCTTTGGTCATCATCTCTACTTCACTAGCTAATATAAGGAGATTCATTGTTTCCATCAAACTTCCAAAAGCAATAGTCGTATAATTGGCTTTGTCCTTATTAGATATCTTACCACTGCCCTCTGCTATGTTGCAACTCACAGATAAAGCGGACCTTCTAATTTGAGAAATTATTCCATACTTTTCTTCTTTAGGAAATTGCTTCGTAATTTGGTAAACCTCCTTTACCATAATTACACTCTTTTGCCATACTAATAATTTTTCGAATGCAAACATCTCTGAATTCCTAAACCCTATAACCCTAAACTCAAAACCCACAAACTCTAAACTCTAAACTCTCACCTTCTAAACTTTAAACTCTTAAACCTCTCGACCCTACTTCTTGCAAGCGTATATTCTCTCAATTAATTCCACCACTTTCAGTCCTTCCAAAGCATTGGTAGTAATTGGTTTTCTTCCTTTTATTACATCTACTACATTTTCGAAAACGTAGGGATGGTTATTTGCAGACCCTTTATAATGTCCATAATCGTTTGCCGGATTACTTGCAGGTAATTCAATAAATGAATAGTCCTTGACATTACAAATTTCTACTTCGTTCATATACTGGCCACCCACTTTCACAGTGCCTTTTTCTGCTATTACGGTGATGCTGCTTTCTAAATTGGTGTCCAAAACTGCAGTGGAGTAGTTGAGGCAACCCATACCTCCATTCACAAAATTAAAAGAAACCAAGCCTGAATCTTCAAACTCAATGGAGTGCTTGTGGGAGAAGTTATTGAACTTGGCTTGTATATTTTCTATATCTCCAAATATCCAGTACATCAAATCCACAAAATGTGAAAACTGTGTAAATAGAGTACCTCCATCTAAATCGTTTGTTCCTTTCCAAGGATGTTTCTCTCCATCTTTGAAATAATAGCGATCATCCCTATTCCAATAGCAATTTACCTGCACATTATATATGTCACCAAGTACACCAGTGTGCACTATTTCCTTTAACCATTTAGCAGGTGGTGAGTATCTATTCTGCATTACACAAAAAACATTTTTGTTTACAGAAACAGATTTATCAATTAAGTCTTGACATGATTTTTGAGTAAGAGCCATCGGCTTTTCAATTAAAACATGCGTATTGAAATCCAAGCATAAATCTGCTAATCTAAAATGGGAACCATTTGGTGTACAAATACAAACTACATCAAGAAAGGCACCTTCTTTTTCTAGCATTTCCTTTGCCGAAGAATAAAAGACAGCAGTAATGTTTTCCAATTCTAGTGAATCAAGTGAAGCAGTATCGCATATTGCAACTAGCTCACATTCACCATTCAACTGAACCATGGAGGCATGTCGTTTACCTATATGACCACAACCAATTACTGCAAATTTTATTTTACTCATTATTTCTCGAAAAATGACTCTATGCTGTTAATAATATAATCTTGGGTATTGCTTTCCATTTCTGTATGAATAGGTAAAGAGATTGCCTCTTTACACAACTGCTCTGTCACCTCATGTGGAATGTCGTTGTGATACTTTGAAAATGCCTCTTGCTTGTATAGAGGAATAGGATAATAAATCATTGAGGGAACACCTCTGGACTTAAGAAAGTTTTGCAATTCATCTCGTTGTCCATTTGTTATTCTTACCGTGTATTGATGATATACGTGGTTGGAATAAGCAGGTATCTTTTGACAAACGATGTGTTCTATATTTTCAAAGGCATCATCATATGCCGCAGCAACGGCTTGCCTTCTGGTTGCAAAATCGTCAAGCTCTTCTAACTTGACATTTAGTACTGCAGCTTGCAGTGTATCCAATCGACTATTGACTCCTAGGACTTTATGAAGATATTTTTGAGGTTGACCATGATTGGCTATCATCCTAATTTTAGCCGCTACATCGTCATCATTTGTAAATAACGCTCCTCCATCTCCAAAACAACCTAAATTTTTGCTTGGAAAAAATGAGGTACAACCAATATCTCCCAAGGTTCCAGTTTTGGCAGGTGTTCCATTGCTCATCTTATAATCACCACCAATGGCTTGAGCGTTGTCTTCTATAACAAACAGATTGTGTTTATCAGCAAAAGCTAGCACGTCTTCCATAGGTGCACTTTGACCATACAAGTGTACCGGTACTATTGCTTTGGTTTTGGAAGTGACCAATGAACTCGCTTTACTAATATCGATATTGTATGTGTTAATGTCCACATCCACCATTACAGGAATGAGACCTAGTAAACCAATTACCTCGGCGGTAGCTACATAGGTAAATGAAGGAACTATAACTTCGTCACCAGGCTTCAAGTCTAATGCCATAAGAGCTATCTGTAACGCGTCTGTTCCATTAGCCACGCCTATTGCATGCTTTACACCTAAATAGTTCGCTAGGTTAGTTTCAAACTCCTTCAGAGCCGGTCCTTTAATGAAAGTACATGATGAAACAACCTCACTCATTGCAGGATCTATTCTATGCCTGAGACGCTCATATTGCGTCTTCAGATCTACCATTTGAATACCGTTCAACTTCTAATAACTTATAAAATTCGGGTTCAATAAGTTTTCCTTATTGTATATCAATGAATTGTTGGTAACACTTTTATTGCCGTCCATTTGATAAATATCCATTCCTACACCTTGTAGTATCGCATGAGCAGCTGCTGTATCCCATTCCATACAAGGAGCATATCTCGGATAGACATCTGCTTTTCCTTCAGCCAATACAATGAATTTCAGTGAACTTCCCATCGGCATCAATTCTGTTTTAGAGTATTGGTCTATAAACGACATGTCATCTATACTTTGATGAGATCGAGATGCAATGATTCTAACTATATCTAAATCATCTAGAAAAGAAATATTCTTAGATTCATACTTGCTTAGTGCAGTACAGTTTTGCTTTTTTTCTTCGACAAAAGAGTTTTCCAAAAAATTACCTCCGAAGTACATTTTTTCCAATACAGGCGAATAAACAACACCAAAAATTGGCATTCCTTGCTTAATCAAGGCTATGTTCACCGTAAACTCACCATTTCTTTTGATAAATTCCTTCGTTCCGTCCAATGGATCTACCATCCAAAATAAAGGCCAGTTCCTTCTTTCTTGGTATGAAATTGAATCACCTTCTTCACTTAAAATAGGAATATTAGTTTCTTTTAAATGCTTTACAATCAAAGTATGAGCTCTTTTATCCGCTAATGTAAGTGGAGAGTCATCAGACTTTATTTCTAAACCAAAATCAGCAGAATTATAGACATCCATTATAGCATCTCCAGCTAAATATGCTGATTCTACAGCGATTGTTACATCAATATTTTCGATGACTTGGTTCAATCTATTTATACATTTTGTTATAGTAGCTTGCGTATTCCCCACTCGTTACATTTTCTAACCAAGATTCATTGGACAAGTACCAATCAATGGTTTTTCTGAGGCCCTCTTCAAATTGCAAACTAGGTTCCCAGTCCAATTCATCCTTTAGTTTCGTAGCATCTATAGCATACCTCAAGTCGTGTCCTGCTCTATCTTTCACATAGGTTATGAGCTTACGAGAATCTCCTTTTGTACGATTAAGTTTTTCATCCATTGTATCACAAAGCACATGCACCAAGTCTATATTACTCCATTCATTGTGTCCACCTATATTGTATGTTTCGCCCAATTTTCCTCTACTAAAAATACATTCTATCGCTCTGGCGTGGTCGATTACGTATAACCAATCTCTTACATTCAGTCCTTCTCCATATACCGGCAATGGTTTGTTATGAATAATGTTATTAATCATTAAAGGGATTAGCTTTTCCGGAAAGTGGTTTGGCCCATAATTATTGGAACAATTGGAAATAACCACAGGAAGGTCATACGTATGGTAATAGGCTCTTACAAAATGGTCACTACTCGCCTTGCTTGCAGAATAGGGACTTCTAGGATCATAGGCAGTGTCTTCATAGAAGAAACCAGTATCTCCAAGTGAGCCATACACTTCATCTGTAGATACATGATAAAATAGTTTATCCGTATAATCCTCTTTCCACGCTTCCTTTGCTGTTTGCAAAAGATTAGCCGTTCCTAACACATTGGTTTTAACAAAAGCTAAAGGGTCGGTAATGCTTCTATCGACATGACTCTCTGCTGCCAAGTGTACCACATGGGTAATTTGTTTTTCCTTAAAAATACTTTGAATTACCTCTAAGTTTTGAATATCCGCTTGAATAAATTCATAATTTGAATTATTCTCTATATCCTTAAGGTTTTCTAAATTTCCTGCATACGTAAGAGCATCCAGATTATAAATTTTGTCATTTGAAAATGTCTTAACAAATAGACGTACTACGTGCGAGCCTATAAAGCCTGCTCCTCCAGTTATTAGTATATTTTTCATTTTTTACCTTATTGTATTGGTCTCTTCTAACAAAATACAGCTTCGCCACTTCAGTCCCAATGACTAATTAGTGATAAAACTAAGATGTACTAATTAACTAATTACTCCAAAGAAGTAAATAGTCTTTTCTATAAGCTATGAACTTTTGTTCTGAAAATTCAGAAGGCAAGTAGCACACATACTTTATTTTTTTACTTAATTCGTTTTCAGCCTTTTGGACCAGTTGAAACAAATAGCTTTTATCAATATCTCCTACAAACACAAGGTCAATAATTTCACTTGATAATCCTTTGGCTAGATTCCCAACCACAAAGACGTGCTCCAACTCTCCCAATTGATTTATCACCTTCTCAAAAAGGGAATCCAACCCCGTAAATTTGAGTAGAATATTATAAATATCATTAAATAATGGATGAGATTGATTGGCCTGAAAATACTTCTTATTCCCTTGAATATTTGAACGTAAGAGTCCTGCTTCTTCTAATTTATTGAGCTCTAGTCTAATTGCATTACTTGATTCATCAAACTCAGACTCTAACCCTCTCAGGTAGGAGCTATTGTTACTGTTCAAGAAGAACTTGAGCAATAACTTTATTTTAGTTTTGGATGAAATTAGACTTTCAATCATTATCATTAATGAGTAGTAAAATTACTCAATTTTATAATATTTAGTATACCATTCTATAAATTTATTTATCCCATCTTGAACCATAGTTTTAGGCTTAAAATCAATATACTCATACAGATCATCTACGTTTGCATATGTAGCAATGACATCTCCAGGTTGAATATCCATAAAATTCTTTTTCGCCTTTTTGCCAAGAGCTTCTTCAAGAGCTTCGATATACTCCATAAGACCAACAGGACTATTATTACCAATATTATAGATACTGTAAGGAGCACTACTGGTATTTCCAGTAAGCTTTTCTCCTTTTATCGCAGAATCTCTTTTAGGTGGCTTCACTAAAAGTTTTGAAATCGCCATAACTATGTCAGCAACATAAGTAAAATCCCGCATCATTTTTCCTTGACCAAAAACATTAATCGGTTCATTTTTCCGAATAGCTTCCGCAAAAAGAAACAATGCCATATCAGGTCTACCCAAGGGTCCGTAGACTGTAAAGAAACGAAGACCTGTACTGGGAATGCCATATAGGTGAGAATACGAATGAGCCATTACCTCATTCGACTTTTTGGTAGCTCCATATAGGGCCATTGGGTGATCAGTACAATCAGAGGTTTTGAATGGCAGTTTATCATTCAGTCCATAAACGCTACTTGATGACGCATACACCAAGTGTTTTACCGGATATTTTCTACAGGCTTCAAGAATATTAAGAAACCCTATGATATTACTATTTAAATACGCTTTAGGATTTTCGATACTATAACGCACTCCAGCTTGAGCTGCAAGATTAACTACATAGTCAATTTTCTGACTTTCAAATAAACTAAACAATGCCTCTTCATCTTCGAGTTTCAATTGAATAAAATCAATTTTACCCTGCAACATTTTTCCATAAGAAATATCATCTACGTTAATCCCTTGTAATCTTAGCCTATCTTGTTTTAAACCGACATCATAATAGTCATTAATCTCATCCAAGCCAATTACTTTATAACCTAGTGAGTTCAAAAGCATTGCTAAATGATGACCAATGAATCCTGCTGTACCCGTAATTAATACTTTTCCCATTATAATCTTGCGTCTATGTCCTTTTGGTCGAAGAAGGACTTCGTATCAAACACAACTGCATCTTTTGATTTCAGTGAATCAAGATTTATATCGTTAAACTCACTATGAGAGACCGTTAAAATAATAGCCGCATAATCATTTTTGAGTTCAGCTATCAAATCCAAGCCATACTCGTGTTTCACTTCTGCAGCATTTGCCCAAGGATCATACACATCTACAGCTACACCAAAATCTGTCAATTCAGAATATACATCTATCACTTTTGAGTTTCTGATGTCTGGACAATTTTCTTTAAATGTAATTCCAAGCATAAGAACTTTAGAGTTTTTAATGGTCTGCCCTTTATCTATCATCAGCTTCACTACTTTTTTGGCTACATGAGCTCCCATTGCATCATTTATCCGTCTTCCAGATAAAATCACTTGTGGATTATAACCTACTTCTTCTGCTTTGTAAGTAAGGTAATAGGGATCTACACCAATACAATGGCCACCAACAAGTCCTGGTCTAAAAGGAAGGAAGTTCCATTTTGTACCCGCTGCTTCCAAGACAGATAATGTATCTATATCTAATTTTTCAAAGATTAAAGAAAGTTCATTTACAAAAGCAATGTTTAAATCTCTTTGGCAATTCTCTATAACCTTAGCCGCTTCTGCCACTTTTAGGGATGCAGCCTTGTAGGTACCTGCAGTAATTACTGATTTATACAATTGGTCTACAACTTCTGCTATTTCTGGAGTTGAACCTGAAGTTACTTTTTGGATTTTTGTTAATGTATGTACTTTATCCCCTGGATTGATTCGCTCAGGTGAATAACCACAGAAAAAATCTTTGTTAAAGTTCAACCCACTGCCTCTTTCCAATATTGGTACACAAATCTCTTCTGTGCATCCAGGAAAAACGGTAGATTCATAAATTACAATATCTCCCTTCTTTAGGACTTTACTGATTGCACCACTTGATTTTTCAAGAGGTGTTAAATCTGGCCTTTTGTTTTTATCAATTGGAGTAGGAACAGTTACGATGTAAATAGTACAATCCTTAATTGCTTCAAGATTGGTTGCATATTTTAGTTTTGTTGAAGATTTCAATCCTGCAGCATCTACTTCCAATGTTGAATCTACACCCTTTTCTAGCTCGTCAACACGACCTTGATTGATGTCAAAACCCACGGTATCGTAATTCTTTCCAAACTCTACAGCCAATGGTAAACCAACATATCCTAGTCCAATTATACCTATTTTTTTGTCCAATAAATTCACTTCCTATCTAAGTTTTTGCGAATATCTCCATAACCAATTGATTAGTTATCCATTAATTCGATAAATACCCACAAAAACTACTCAATTCTGTTTCTTGAATATATGATATGGTAATTCTATCTTAATACTTTGTCCAAGTATACCAAAACTAACCAAATAATGCTCCTCATTGTTTCGCCTAAGTATATCTACTACTTGTCCGTTCAGAGGTCCTTCGGTCACTACGACTTGCTCACCTATTTCAAAATCATCAGGAGTATTCATTGTCTCCAACGAATAACCCGATTCTAGAACCGATTTGATGATTTCTATTTCTTTGTCCTTGACCTTGGCATCTGCCCCATTGTATCTCACATAGGCAACTGCACCATGCAGCTCTAAAACCTTATCTCTTTGGAGTTTATTGGGCTTGACAAATAAATACCCATTGAAAAGAGGAAATTCAACCCACTTTTTTCTATCGCTCCATTGCTGTAATTTTTTATAAAGAGGCAAATAGAATTCAATGCCATCTCTCTCAAGCTGCAATGCTACTTTTTTCTCCTGCCTACTTGCTATGAAGACCACTTTCCAAGAATCCATATTTTCTGTCATTGTATACCTAAAAAAAGTCCATCCGCCGGATGGAGGATGGACTTTTCATTTTTAATCAAAATTCTTTATTACTTAACCCCATGCATAAGCTTCTTCAAGACTGGAGTAAGTGCCATTAGCAGTAATCCAGCCCCTATGGGAATTAAAGTGAATATCATAAAGAAATAGCTCATACTGTGTGATTCTACAATTTGATCTATCTGTCCACCGATAGCACCGGCAGCTTTATTTCCTAAACCTACAGCGATGTACCAAAGTCCAAACATCATTCCAATAACTTTGGCTGGAACTAATTTAGAGACATATGATAATCCTACTGGAGACAATGTGAGCTCTCCCAATGTATGAAGCAAGTATGCTAATATCAACCAAATTATCCCAACAGAAGCCGTTTGAGCTCCTTGCGGTATACCTGCTGAACCATATGCCAATACACCAAACCCTAATCCTAGTAGTATAAGCCCTAGTCCAAACTTCACAGGAGCTGAGGGGTTGAGCTTACTCTCCCAAATTTTAGAAATAAGTGGAGCAAATGCAATGATGAAAAAAGAGTTTAAAATCCCGAACCAAGATGCAGGTATTTCAGTTTTAGTTTCTCCAAATTGCTGAGTTAACATCCATATTACAATCGCCCAAATAATGGCAAAACTTGCACCTAAGAATAAGTTGGAGGCAAAATATTTTCTAAAGGTAATTTTAAACAACTTAAAGAGTACATATGTGATAATAATCAGCGGTACTATCGTTAGTAAAGTATTTGCAATTCTAAAAATATTAGCTGCGGTTCCTTCGAGAACCCTATTGGTATAATCATTTGCAAAAATGGTCATAGATCCACCCGCCTGCTCAAAACAAGCCCAAAAGAAGATAGTAAAAATAGCCAGGACTCCTACTACGATGTAACGATCTCTTTGTACACTTGGAGTTACCTCAACGGCATCTATTGGGTCTTCAGTGTCTACACCTTTTGATTCTATCGCATCGGCTATATCAAACTCTGCTTCTTTCTTAGGTCCTAATCCTATTCTACCAAATATTCCTTGGGCAAACCAAAACTGCAACATCCCGAAGAACATAAAGATTCCAGCCAGTCCAAAGCCCCAGTGCCATCCTTGTGTTTCACCTACATAACCACAAAGCATAATTCCTAAAAATGCTCCAGCATTTACACCCATATAAAAGATGGTAAAAGCACCGTCTTTCTTTTCTTGTGCATTGACATATACACCATTAATTATGGATGTAATATTGGGTTTAAAAAGACCATTGCCCGCTACCAGCAATCCTATTCCTGCATATAAACTCCAGGGTGTATCCATTGCCATAGAAGCATGACCGAGGGTCATAATAAGTGCTCCTAGTGCTACTGCCCATCTGTATCCTAAGAATTTATCAGCTAAAAAACCACCGATAATCGGAGTAAAATACACCAACATCGTATAGGTGCCATATAAACCAAGAGCTTCTTCTCTGCTCCAAGCCCATCCGCCATCCATCAGACTAGAAGTCAGAAATAACACCAAGAGAGCTCGCATACCGTAGTATGAAAATCGCTCCCACATCTCTGTAAAAAAGAGAATAAACAATCCACTTGGATGTCCAAGTAAGAGCTTACGGTTCATTTCTGAACCTTCAAATCTATAATCTGTTGTGCTCATATTAATATACTATTGGTTATCAGCTAATTCAAAACCTTCTGCTTCTTCGTGAATTTCTCCTTCGTCATCCTCTGCTCCGTGTGTCAAACCTTCTAACTTATTTCTAAGTACTAGCATCAGTAATCCAAATGCCACACAAAAGATAGCTATCCCAGTAAATATTTTAAACTCACCTAGACTTTGAGACCATTCTCCGAGCAGACCTGCTAGCTTACTACCAAATCCGGTTACAGCGAAATAAACCCCCATCATTATTGAAGCGTATTTCAATGGTGCTAATTTGGTAATGTATGACAATGCAACAGGTGACAAACAAAGCTCACCGATAGTGTGAAATAAGTATGCAAACACAAGCCAATACATAGCTGAAGATCCATTTGCTTCAAACTCCGCAGTTGCTCCTGTCATAAAGAAGAATCCAGCACCCATTATAATCAGCCCGACAATCATTTTAAACAAAGAGCTTGAAATTTTCCCTTTCAACTTTCTATTCGCCCAGAAAAGAGCTACTGATGTACCAAAGAAAATGATAAACATTGCGTTAATTGACTGAAACACTGATGCAGGTATTTCAAATCCCATAAACATTCTGTTGGTCTTTTCCATCGTATATATATTCATTAAGCCTCCAGCTTGTTCAAAAGCTCCCCAAAAAACAATAACTAAAATGAATGAGATAAGAAGAACTCCAACTCTATCTTTCTCTACTTTAGAAAGTGGTCTTTTAGCAGCTTCTCGTTCCTCTTCGCTTATAGAAGAACCAATATAATTCCCTACGTGTTGCAAGTGTTTTTGTCCGTACATATAGACTATAAGCCCTAAAAGCATACCTATACCTGCCAATCCGAAACCGTAGTGCCAGCCGTGAACCTCTCCTACATATCCAACAATTAAACTAGATAAAAATGCTCCAAGATTTATTCCTATGTAAAAAATGGTAAATCCTTTGTCTCGTCTTATATCTCCTTGCTTATAAAGACCACCTACCATTGTAGATATATTTGGCTTAAGCATTCCAACACCTAATACTATAAGTACAAGACCAGAATAGAAAGCCCACATTTGCTCGATAGCAAGAACACTATGTCCTGCAACGAGCAATAAGCTACCAATCATCACAGATTTTCTTTGACCAAGTAATTTATCTGCTATAATTCCACCAGGGATAGACATAACATATACCATCA
Organism: Bacteroidia bacterium; assembly: GCA_028339355.1. GTDB lineage: Bacteria > Bacteroidota > Bacteroidia > NS11-12g > UBA9320 > UBA9320. The sequence continues at coordinate 80,553 of JAOLBX010000005.1, read as the reverse complement.
TCGTGTACCAGCCATAGAGTGCTAAAGCATCTCCCTTTCCCCAACCCAGTCCTGGGTTAGCACCGGCAGTTTCCGAAACAAGATACAATACTAATATGGCTCTCATACCGTAGTAAGAAAAGCGTTCCCACATTTCAGTAAAAAACAAAACAAACAATCCAATAGGATGTCCCATCCACTCTTTTTTGGCAGTAACTTCTAACATATAATTTTGGTTAATTTTTTGGTAAAAATAGATTTTAATCTTGAATTACAAATTCTCTATAATGAAATTGGTCATCTTATTATACAGATGCAATCTCGTATAACCACCATATATACCATGGTTTTTATTGGGATAGAATTCTGAATCGAATGGAATATTATTTTTTATCAACTCATCTACCATCATCACACTATTCTGAAAATGTACGTTGTCATCTCCTGTACCGTGTACGATTAGATATTTCCCTTTTATATCTTTTACAAAGTTGATTGGTGAATTATCATCGTACCCACCCCCATTGTCTTGCGGCAATGCCATGTATCGTTCTGTATATATATTATCATAATATCTCCAGTTTGTGACTGGTGCTACGGCTATCGCCATTTTAAAAACATCATTCCCTTTGGCAAGAGTCAAACTACTCATATATCCACCATAACTCCACCCCCATATGCCTACCCTTTCAGAGTCGATATATTTTAGCTTGCTCAATTCTTTGGCCGCACCTATTTGATCTTCTGTTTCATACCTACCCAACTGCTTGTACGTCATTTTTTTAAACTCTTCTCCTCTTGCTCCTGTACCTCTGTTGTCCACTGATACGATAATTATGTTATGCTTAATTGCAAGCATCTGATGCCAGTAGTAATTGCTCCAAGCAAAGCTGTTTTTTACAGTTTGAGAACCTGGACCACCGTATACATGCATAAACAATGGATACTTGGTTGTGTCATTAAAGTTGGCTGGTTTAATCATCCAGTAGTTAAGCTCGGTACCATTTACGGATAGTTTATCAAAACTCACATCTCCCATATTGAATGTGGAATTTCGTTCTACAAAATCAGCATTGTCCTCTACCACTCGTAAGGTTTCCCAAGAATTATTTTTAATCGTATAGTTGTGAGGATTGGTCAATGTGGTAAAACTATGCAGGGCCAATGAAAAATCTTCACTAAACTCTGCAGTGTGCCATCCCGCTTCGGTGGTTAGTCTCTTCTTATTTTTTCCTTGAAAATCTATAGAATAAATGTGCCTCTCAGTAGGACTTATTTCTGTGGAAGTAAAATAGATCACTTCATTCTTCTGATCTATGCCCAATACATTATCAACCTCCCAATCTCCTTTGGTAACTTGATAAATCTGTGGCCCGTCAATTTTATGAAAATACAAATGCTTGTTACCGTCCGATTCGCTACTTACTATCATGTGTTTTCCATCATTTAGGAAATGAATATCATCTGTGATATCAACATAATACTTACTTGTTTCTAATAAAGCTGGCTCTACTGCTGTGCCTGTTACCATTAGCATTTCCCATTTGTTTTGCAGTCTATTGAGTCGCTGCACTGAAAGTACATTTGGGTCATTGGTCCATTTAATTCTAGGCAGATACTGGTCATTTTCACTACCTAATTCTACTTTTTTGCATTTCCCTTTTGCAGCATCCGCTATGTACACATCTACTATACTGTTAGCTTCTCCTGCCTTTGGGTATTTAAACTTGTACTGCTCCGGGTACAAATCACCGTATTGTGTCATTTGCCATTGTTTGACTGCACTCTCATCAAATCTGAAATATGCTAACTTGGTACCATTTGCATTCCATTCGAATCCTCTGCTCATACTAAACTCCTCCTCATACACCCAGTCTACAGCTCCATTGATGATAGCATTATTAGACCCATCTTTTGTGATCCTTTTGGTTTTTCCTTTTACTAAGTCCAAGACATACAAATCATTATCTTTCACATACGCCACTTTACTACCATCTGGGCTAAGAGTAGGATATCGCACTTGCTGCCCGCCACCCGTTTGTATGTTTCCTTTTAGGTCAAATACTCTAAAGTCCCCAACTGTAGAATGCCTATAAATAGCTTTTGAGTTATAGTAAAGTAAGATGATAGACTGATCCTCGCTAAAGTGGTAGTCAGCAATCCCTATTTTGTCTCCTCTGAAAACATCCTTAGCACTTATCACTTCTTTGTTTTTAGTGCCAGAAACATAGTCGTATTCATTTATGACATTGTAACCATCTTCACTTGATTCTTGGATGCAATAGCTTTTACCATCGTTCATATTCACAAAGCCGCTAATGGTTTTGGGATAAAAAGTGCCACCAGCCCAGATATCCGTAAGCTCGATGTTTCTCTTTTGACTGTAAGTAAATAGTGTACAGGTTAACGCGACTAATAAAAGTATGTTTCTCATCTATGGAATAAATTTGCCTCAATAATAACGGTTTTCTAAAATGGAATGGATACAGAAACTTAAAAATATTATGGGACCCGATATTATATCGGATGAAAATGAAGTTTTAGAAAATTATGCTAGTGATCATACGGAAGATTTCGTCTATTTACCTCAGGTAGTTGCCGTACCCAATAATGTCAATGAGGTTTCTGTCATCGTAGCTTTCTGCAATAAAAACAATATACCTGTAACTCCAAGAGGTGCAGGAACAGGACTTAGCGGAGGCTCGCTTCCCATAGCAGGAGGGGTTTCCCTATCATTGGAAAAATTCAATAAAATCTTGGATATAGATGAAGTGAATTTTCAAGCTACAGTAGAAAGTGGAGTTATCAATGAGGCATTTCAGCAAGCTGTGAAAGAAAAAGGGCTGTTCTATCCTCCCGACCCTGCTAGCAAAGGCAGTTGCTTTCTAGGTGGAAACATCGCTCATAGTAGCGGCGGCCCAAAAGCATTGAAATACGGCACTACCAAAGACTATGTGCTTAACTTGGAAGTGGTACTCCCAAATGGTAAAATAATATGGACTGGTGCTGATACATTGAAAAATAGCACGGGCTATAATCTAACCCAACTGATGATAGGAAGTGAAGGAACTCTCGGTATTGTTACAAAGATAGTGTTCAAACTCTTACCTCTTCCAAAACACGACCTGCTCATGCTCGCTAGTTTTACAAGCATAGAAGACGCGTGCAAAGCAGTACCTCAGATATTCATTAACGGAATTAGCCCAAGTGCTCTTGAGCTAATGGAATACAATGCTGTAGATTATGTGATTAAACATTCTAACTTGTCATTTGAGCTTGACACTGAGACTGCAGCTTTTCTGCTGATAGAAGTAGACGGCAATGACAAGAACCAACTTTTCACTGATTGCGAAGGGATAAACGAGGTTTTAGAAGCAAATAATGTCCAAGAAGTTCAGTTTGCTGACACATCAGATCAGAAAGAGAAACTTTGGAAAATACGACGAAGTATCGGCGAAATGGTAAAACTACATTCTGTCTACAAAGAAGAGGACACCGTTGTTAAACGTGCTAACCTACCAAAACTTATGAAGGGTGTAAAAGAAATAGGTGCCGAATATGGATTTGAAAGTGTATGCTATGGTCACGCGGGAGATGGCAACCTGCACGTAAACATACTGAAAGGGGAAATGAGTGATACCCGGTGGAACGGACCACATTTAGAAGAAGCCATACGGAAGATTTTTAGGCTTTGTAAAAAACTGGGTGGAACTATTAGCGGAGAACACGGTATTGGCTTGGTACAGAAAAAGTATATGAATGAGGTTCTTGCACCTATCCATTTTGAACTAATGAAAGGCATCAAAAAGACTTTTGACCCTAACGGAATAATGAACCCCGGAAAAATTTGGGAATAAAAAAAGCAACTCTTTTGGAGTTGCTTTCTTATAGAAATTTTGTTGAGTTAGTTGAGACTTGCCACTTCCAGATTCTCAAAAATAAACTCCTTGTTTTTCACATCTAGGCTTATCACGCTCTCAGCAGTTATAATGCCGGATAAGATATCTTTACTGAGTTTATTAAGGACTTCACGTTGCATCGCTCTTTTGAGTGGGCGTGCACCAAACTGTGGGTCATAACCGATCTCTCCAAGCCAATCAAGAGCTTCATCCGTTGCTGTTATTTTCACTCTTTGAGCGTCTAGCATTTTTTGAAGACCTTTGAACTGAATATCTACGATTCCTCTTATGTTTTCTCTCGTCAATGGCTTAAACATCATTATTTCGTCTATTCTATTCAAGAACTCTGGTCGAATAGATTTTTTAAGTAACTCGAAAACCTCCACCTTAGTCTTTGCATCTACTTCATCTGCATTCGATTCTGTTACTTCGGCAAAACGCTCCTGAATCAAATGACTACCAATATTGCTCGTCATTATCACTATCGTATTTTTAAAGTTGGCTACTCTTCCCTTGTTATCAGTCAGTCTACCATCGTCTAATACTTGCAGTAAGATATTGAATACGTCCGGATGTGCTTTTTCTATTTCGTCTAATAAAATAACAGAATATGGCTTCCTACGAACCGCTTCGGTAAGCTGGCCACCTTCGTCGTATCCTACATATCCTGGAGGGGCTCCTATGAGTCGGCTTACCGTATGCTTCTCTTGATACTCACTCATATCTATACGCACCAATGCATCATCTTTGTTAAATAGATATTCTGCTAAAGCTTTTGCAAGTTCTGTTTTCCCTACTCCAGTTGTTCCTAAGAAAATAAATGAACCAATCGGCTTGTTCGGATCAGAAAGTCCTGCTCTGCTTCGTCTTATAGCATCGGAGATGGCTCCTATGGCTTCGTCTTGACCTACGACTCTATTGTGCAATTCGTCCTCCAATTTCAGCAGTTTTTCTCGCTCACTTTGTAGCATACTTTGCACAGGAATACCTGTCCATTTGCTCACCACTTCGGCTATATCTTCACTCGTCACTTCTTCTTTTACAAGAGAACTATTCTCTTGTTTTTCGAGAAGTTCTATTTTCAGTTTCTCTAGTTCTTCCTCAGTAGATTTTATTTTACCGTAACGTATCTCCGCTACTTTACCAAAGTCACCTGCTCTCTCAGCCTGATCAGCTTCCATACGGAAAGCTTCTATTTCCTTCTTTTTAGATTGTATTCCGTCTACTACAGCTTTTTCTTCCTGCCACTTTGCTTTTAGCTGATTGCGTTCTTCTGATAGATTTGCTATCTCTTCGCTAAGCACTTTAAGCTTCTTTTCGTCCTTTTCTCGTTTGATAGCCTCACGCTCTATCTCGAGCTGCATTATTTTTCGTTCTATCTCATCCAGTTCCTCTGGCACAGAGTCTATCTCTAGTCTCAGTTTTGCTGCTGACTCATCCATTAGGTCAATCGCCTTATCCGGAAGAAATCTATCTGATATATAACGCTGAGACAACTCCACTGCTGCTATCACAGCCTCATCTTTGATACGTACCTTGTGATGTACTTCGTACTTTTCTTTGATACCACGAAGTATCGATATAGCATCTTCCTGGCTTGGTTCATCTACGAGTACCGTTTGGAATCTTCGTTCTAGGGCTTTGTCTTTCTCTATGTACTTCTGATACTCTGCTAGTGTAGTAGCTCCTATGGCTTTCAGTTCTCCTCGAGCCAAGGCCGGTTTCAAAATATTTGCTGCATCCATTGCTCCTTCGCCGCCTCCACCTGCTCCTACTAGCGTATGAATCTCATCTATAAAGAGTACTATTTCCCCATCAGCAGAGGTCACTTCTTTGATGACTGCTTTTAGCCGCTCTTCAAACTCACCTTTGTATTTCGCACCTGCTATCAAACTACCCATATCTAGGCTATAAATTTGTTTGCTTTTTAGATTTTCAGGTACATCACCACTGATAATTCGGTGTGCTAATCCTTCTGCTATCGCAGTCTTACCAACTCCAGGCTCTCCTACGAGTATTGGATTATTTTTTGTTCTCCTACTTAGAATTTGTAGTACTCTTCGTATTTCTTCGTCTCGACCTATAACCGGATCTAGCTTTCCACTTTTAGCTTCGTTATTTAGGTTTCTAGCATATTTGCTCAGGGAATTATATTGACCTTCAGCACTAGAGCTAGTAGCTCTACTTCCACCCCTTAATTCTTTGAACGCCTTTAGAACGTCTTTCTTATTAACTCCTGCATCTTTTAGCAAATTAGCAACTTGATCTTTTCCTTCTATTAAGGCAATAAAAATATGCTCTATAGTCACAAATTCATCGTCAAAATCTTTGAGGTAGGTATTTGCCTTCACCAATGCTTGCTGGCTTGAGTTGCTGAGGTATTGATTACCTGCCCCACTCACTTTTGGATAGCTTTGCAAAATCCCATCCAGTGCTTGATCGATGCGTTGTGTATTGGAATTCACTTTTTTGATTGCGTACTCTATAACATCCTCATCTACTGTTAGTAATGCCTTTAGTATGTGACCTGTTTCTATAGCTTGTTGCTGACCTATCATTGCCAGCTCTTGCGATTTTTGCAAGGCTTCTTGGCTTTTAATTGTAAAATTTTTAGTGTCCATCGTGTTTTAGTGCTACAAAGACTTGAGAGGTTTGATCTTCTACTTTGTTGTATTCATATCACCTTTCTAATCTTCTTACCAATCTGCAATTAAAAGTCCAACCAGCCTTTTAAGTCAAAAAGTCTCATAACACAGCACAGTAAATTGATTTTAAAGACATTATGACATAAATCATAGTGCACTACGAGTTAAATTAAGTCAAATTGTCAACAAAAATAAGAACCTCGAATATTGAATCTAAAACTTAATCAATTTTATAACTTGCATATCCCTTTCAGTTTGAACAAACACGGTATACAAACTTGAAGGAAGCTCGTCCGTTTTGAGTATACAGCTAGACTTCTTTTCCATCATTTTCTCATAAAAAACGGATTGGCCGCTAATGTTTCTAATGTTAACTGATTCAATATTGGCTGAACTTTCAATTTGAATTTCATCCTTGAATGGATTAGGATAAACAGTTGTTTTAATGAGACTTCGGGTACTATGTAGACCAGTCACTATATTATCTTTATTAAACTGATATAAAAACCTCCAAATTTCTTCAGAAGCGTCTATGTCGTAGTTTGTATTTGTCTTATTCCCCTTAGTACCCGGCCAGGTATGTCCTCCGATATTTACCCTAAAATGCTCTACACTAATATCCTTATCTCCATTTTTGTATAGCAAGTGTGTTACATCTGAACCGTCAGAAGTATTGCTATTTGGCACTGAGGTTTCTTCTGGGGTAGATTCGCAATTATTGTAATCTGCTATGATGTTCATAAAGTTCTGAATCTTGTAATTATCGTAACTTACTAAACCATCGAATGTCCCGTGAATCTGTATAATAGGCATCGGAAATCCTTTATGAAAGCCAGTAGAATCTACAGTGGCTCCTGCAACTGTACCTATACCTGCTATTTTCTCTCCAAGGTGACAAACTAAATAAAAACTCATAAAGGCTCCTTGTGAAAACCCAGCACTATAAACTCTCTTGTTATCAACGCTATATTCTGAAGAAACCTGATCAATTAGAGCTGATAGGAAACCAACATCATCCACAGTATCCGACCCTGGATTGAAGTTCCAGTGATTTCTACCTTGATCGTCTTTTAACCCTTGCAGGTGAACAATGATGAAACCTTCTCTTTCTGAGATTGGTTTAAAATCACCGTAATTCATCTGTAATTCAGCCGTACCTCTTAGGCCGTGCATGTTTAGCAATAGCGGAACATTCTCGGCTTGATCATATGAAGCAGGTACATACAGAATAAATGTACGCTTTACGCCGTCATACATTAAGGTATCAGTAATAGTTTGCTGACCTCTCACAGAAAAAAAAGATACAATAAGTAAGAAAAGTGTGACGATTGTAATTCTTATATTCATTTTGAGCAGGGTTTCTTGTGGCCGAAAAGTAAAAATATAAAATACAAATTGATCATACAATCATATAATTTAAGATGCTGTATTTGCTGGATGGAACCTAAACATTTCAATCAATTTAAGACAAAATCCTTTTTGCGAATAGTACATTTGAAGTTCAAATGAAGAATCCATTTTTTCAAGAATACACGACCACATTTGGGACTATCCCATTTAGCAAAATAAAAAACGAGCACTATATCCCTACTGTGCTCAAAGGCATAGAAGAAGCAAAGGCAGAAGTGCAGGCAATTATTGACAATTCTGAACCTCCAACTTTTGATAACGTCATGGTGGCTTTAGAAAACAGTGGGGAGCTCCTTACAAAAGTAACGTCTGCTTTCTTTAACTTGAACTCTGCTGAGACTAGCGAAGAAATGCAAGCCATTGCTCAAGAAATTTCACCATTGCTCACGGCTCACGGAAACGAAATTGCAATGAATGCGGACTTATTTGCAAAGGTAAAAGCAGTATTCGATAACGGATTTGATGGATTGACTGCTGAGCAAACTACATTACTCGAAAAGAGCTACAAAGGATTTGCGAGAAATGGTGCTAATCTGAATGACGAGGACAAAGAAAAATTAAAAGAAGTAGACACTAAAAAATCGAAGCTATCGCTCACATTTGGAGAGAATGTACTGAAAGAAAGCAATGCTTTCTTGATGCATTTAACGGATGAAGCAGATCTAGATGGACTTCCAGACGGAATAAAAGAAGCTGCAGCAGCTACCGCTAAAGCAAAAGAGCTTGAAGGATGGGTAATCACATTAGACTACCCCAGCTACATCCCGTTTATGACTTACAGTACTCGGAGAGACCTACGTCAAAGGATGCACCGTGCATTTGGTAGCAAAGGATTTCAAGATAATGAAAATAACAACGAAGAAGTCATCAAAGAACTCGTAAATCTGCGAGCTGAAAGAGCTCAACTGCTAGGCTATGAGAGTCACGCTCACTTCGTGTTGGAAGAACGCATGGCAAAGTCTCCAAGTAAGGTATATGACTTTTTGGATAACATTCAGGAGAAGGCTCTACCTTTTGCTAAAAAGGAATTTGAAGAACTGGAAGCTTATGCCAAGAAACTTGACGCTATAGATAAACTGCAAAAATGGGACTCGGGTTTCTACTCAGAGAAGCTTAAGAAAGAACGGTTCAATATAGACGATGAGCTGTTGCGACCATACTTCCAATTGGAAAAAGTGGAAGAAGGTGTTTTCCTAACGGCTCAAAAGCTCTTTGGCATCACATTTCACAAAAGAGACGATATAGACACTTACCACCAAAATGTAATCACTTACGAGGTAAAGGACGAGGACGGCAAACACCTAGCCATATTCTATGCTGATTACTTCCCAAGAGCAGGCAAACGTCAAGGTGCATGGATGACCAGCTTCAGAAGTCAAAAACAATTTGCAGATGGAGACCAGAGACCACACGTAAGTATTGTATGCAACTTCACTAAACCATCTGAAACTAAGCCTTCACTACTTACTTTTAATGAAGTGACAACGCTATTCCACGAGTTTGGGCATGCTCTGCATGGCATGCTTGCAGCAGGCACATATGCTAGCCTAAGTGGAACAAGTGTATACTGGGATTTTGTGGAGCTGCCAAGTCAGCTGATGGAGAACTGGTGTTATGAGAAAGAATGCTTAGATCCATTTGCAAAGCACTACGAAACGGGAGAAGCTATACCAGAAGAGTATATCCAAAAGATAAAAGATTCCGCAAATTTTATGGCAGGAATGGGAACTGTACGTCAAGTGAGTTTGGGTAAGATAGATATGGGCTGGCATGCAGTAGCATCTCAATCCAAAAGCAGCGTAAAGGAAATAGAAAGTGAAAACATCAAAGAATTGGACTTCTATCCTGAGGTAGCTGAGACATGCACAAGCACGAGTTTCTCACATATCTTCCAAGGTGGGTACAGCAGCGGATACTACAGCTACAAGTGGGCCGAAGTATTAGACGCCGACACTTTTGAAGCATTTTTAGAAAAGGGGATATTTAACCGTGAGACCGCGGACAGGTTCAAAGAGAACATCTTATCAGCCGGAGGAGCTGAGCATCCATCTATCCTCTACAAACGCTTTAGAGGCAGAGATGCTAAGCCAGATGCTTTATTGAAGAGAGCTGGGTTGGTGAAGTAGACAGCTTCTTTCTAGGCACTTCTAAAACACAAACTCGCAATATTGTAAGTTACTAGCTTGCGAGTTACATACTTGCAAGCTATCTTTGAGGCATGGAAAACCCATTTAGCTTCGGCGGCTTTGCCAAAACTCAGTCTTTTACTAACAGAACAAATGAGATAGAGCACATAGGCACACTATGCAGTAACAGCATAAACCTTATTCTTATTTCTCCCAGAAGGTGGGGAAAGTCTAGCTTAATTCATCATATTTCTCAAAAAAAGGCTAAAAAGGATTTAAAATTTTGTACGATTGACCTCTTTAATATAGGGACAGAAGAAGAGTTTTACACTCAATATCTGCAAGCAGTAATGAAAGCCACTGCTAGTAAACTAGAACAATACAAACAATATGCTACAGAATTTTTAACATACCTAAAACCAAACATAAGCCTGGGAACAGGGCCAGATACTGAGTTTGGGCTAGATATTAGCCTTAAGAAAAACGCCAAGTCTGAAGCAGAAATACTAGACATAGCACAGCGTATTGCCGAAAGACAAAACATACGCATAGTGGTAGCAATAGACGAATTTCAAAACATTGATCACTTTACCAAGTCTATTCCATTTCAGAAAAAACTACGTGCTACATGGCAAAAACACGACAGAGTTAGCTACATCCTATATGGTAGCAAGAGACACTTGATGCACGAATTATTTGAGAAAAAACAAAAGCCATTTTTCAAATTTGGAGAAGTGATATACTTAGAAAAGATAGAAGAAAAAGAATGGGTCAAATTCTTGACCGCTCAATTCAAACGAACACAAAAATCCATCACCAAACCACAAACCAAACGATTAGCCCAACTAATGCAAAACCACCCATACTATGTACAACAGTTTGCATTTTCTCTCTGGGAAAAAACTAAAAACGAAGTGCAAGAGAAATCAATAGACGACACCATAACAACGCTAATCCAAAGTAATGAATGGAGATTTATCCATCAATTTGAACCACTGAGCCACCGACAGCGTAAAACACTCATAGCACTAATAGAAAATGGCGACAAAGGAATCTCCTCTGCTGCTACCATAAATAAGTATGATCTAGGCACTTCCGCCACAGTAATACGCAGCCTTGGAGCATTGCAAAATGCTGAAATAATAGAACGATGGGGAAACAGCATACAATTACTTGACCCCGTTTTTGAGATGTGGCTTATAAGAAAACTTAGGCTGTCTAAATCCGAATAAGAAAAACCTCAGCTCGCAGACTTGCAAATTACAAACTTGCAAGTAAGAAACATTACTCTAAAAACGTCAATCGTTTACCCAACCCTCTTTTGGCACTAGTAGCAAGCGTGTCTAGCTTTAGTGCACGTGCTACTTCAGGAATGTGTTTTAGAGTAGCATTGTACCTCAGCCAATAGATACGTGCCATTGAGAAATCGTCTTGTACTCGTTTGATTAATTTCACTTCATCTCCAGGCACTACTTTCCCAGCTTGAAGCACTCTCACATATACACCACAGTGTGGTTGGTTTATAAATGATTTTAGAACAGATTGTGTACCGAATCGAATTCCTAGCTTGTAACAAGGCTCTCGGGGTTCTGATACTTCTATGATTGCCTCTCCTATTCGGTACTGATCTCCTATGAAAATATCACGCTCATCCAGTTCCTCAACAGTTAAGTTTTCGCCAAACATTCCAAGACTCCAATCTGCGTCGGGAAACTTTTCTTTCCATTCATCATACACATCAGCTGAAAAGAGATAACAAGCCTTATCGACACCTCCATGATACTTCCTATCCATTACGGCATCTCGCTGTACGTCTGTTTCACCCAAATATATTCCATTAGCTACAGGCTTTTTAAAGATGCCAGTTAGTTCTTTGTTGCCCTTCCAAAGAATTTTACGAGATTGTGATATGTTGGTGGAGACTACCTTCATTTGATGATTACAAAAATACATTTCAAAATCTGTTCATCGAATTTCAATCCAAAATTCATTAGATTTGTTATCATTACGCCTAATCGTTATGTCAGAAGAAAATAAACGCCGCACATTCATCAAGAACTCACTTCTAACTGTAGTAGGAGGTTCCATTATAGGTAAAACTGCATCTGCACTCACCAATGACGAAAAACCGAACCCAATCCTTCGAGTAAAGCCACTTGGATTTCAGTGGGACACTCAGGATCCTTTTCTATTTTGTGTGCATCATGAAGATGCATACCCAAAAGGAAATGAAGAGATGGGACCAGATAAGTCGCTACTTTCTGGCAGAAGAATAGGCAACGACTTTCATATGAAAGACGGTTTTAGAATGTATCATGGTGAAACAGTACCAGGATTTCCTGGACATCCTCATCGAGGGTTTGAAACTGTAACCGTAGTGAGAGAAGGCATGGTAGACCATTCAGACTCTATGGGAGCTTCTGGCAGATATGGCAACGGTGATGTGCAGTGGATGACAAGTGGCAAGGGTGTGCAGCACGCTGAGATGTTTCCTCTAATTAAACAAGACTTGGATAATCCGATGGAGCTTTTTCAGATATGGCTCAATTTACCAAAAGCCGATAAGATGGTAGAGCCACATTTTAAAATGCTGTGGAACGAACAAATTCCTAAGATGACTCACAAAGATCCCAATAATAAAAGATCAACTATCGAGGTCATAGCTGGTAAAATAAACAAAAAAGAGGCTCCACTCCCACCACCCGACTCATGGGCTGCCAAACCAATAAATGAAGTAGCGATATGGAACATTCATATGGAAGCCGGTGCTACATACACATTACCAAAGGCTGGAGCAGGAATCAATAGAAGTATATATTTCTACAATGGCGACTTGTTAAAATTAAATGGTAACTATCTTAAACATTACCACTCGGCTGATGTGCTAGCACAAGAGGAAATAACACTAGAAGCTGGTTCTAAAACGTGTAAAATATTAATCCTACAAGGCAAACCTATAGGCGAACCGGTGGTACAGCACGGTCCATTTGTGATGAACACAATAGGAGAAATAAATGAAACTTACTCTGAATTCCAACGCACTCGTTTTGGAGGGTGGCCTTGGCCTAAATACGATAACGTACATGCGGCTAGCAAAGGTCGATTTGCTAAACACGCCGACGGACGTATAGAAGATTTAGGATAAATCATAAAACAAGATTTATATTCATAATCCTTTAGATTGGGATTAACGTACTATCATGAACTTATCATGTCCACAATGCAACAGCACAATTGGTGCCTCAGATGTGAACATTACGGCAGATATAGCCAAATGTTCAGAATGCAATGCTTTGTTCAAAGCAAGTGACCTAATCAATCAAAACACTAAAAGAATTTCCATGACTACACCACGGGGATCAAAGTTAGAATTAAACACAAAGCTTCTCAACGGTGTTGAATTATTCTACCCGAAAACTGGTTTTACCGCTGCCAATATTTTTGTACTTCTATTCTCCGTTTTATGGTTAGGGTTTGATACAGTATGGACATTTCTTGCCTTAAATGGACCATTCTATTTTGCGTTTTTTTCTATCCCTTTTTGGATCATTGGAATAGGAATATTGGCGTCCGCCATAAATTCTTCAAGAGAATCTCAAACAATTGAGATATCGTCAGAAAGTATCCAAATTTTAAAAGCTAGACCTTTTAGACCAAAAAATTATTCTTTTAGTTTTGAAGAGGTTGATTCTATAACCTTGGAAACTCGCGCGACTAAAGACAATGCTAATGACTTAAAACAACTCACTAAATCGGAAAGCTACTTGTTATCAAAAGGTATGAAAAACCCAACTCTAAAATCTGGTATACAAACAGTTCAATTCCTAGAATCGGCAGATTTCATAGAAAAACAATGGATTACTGATTTACTCTCAAGTATTCTTTCCAAACAAAAATAGGACAAATAGCAACTGCTTTTCGCTGTTTGTACAAACTAGAAAAATTGACTTTCAAGTGTAAGGTCAAATTATTTGTCAATCACCAAAGAAAAAGCTTTAAAGAAAACGGGTAAAGGAATTAAAGATTAGCATAAAGAAAGTAGCTATATTTCAAGAAAAAAATACAATTAGCTCTTGTTTTTCTTAAAGCAAAACTTAAAGATGTACGTATAATTAAAATTTCTCACTAAAATAGACCTTGCTCAAAACCTAGTTCTCTAACATCAACGTTTCTAGGCTCTATATTCAGTGAGTTCTAACGACTTACCAGCACTTTGCAATCAACACAAGCTTTATTTCCAAAGCCACTTCTTTAAGTTTTGGAAACCAACTAGACCAGATATTCTTGGTTAACCTCTAAAAACTTTATGAAAAAAAATGCCATTCGATTACAACGCAAAAGTAAAAGTAATAACTTCGCTTACTTAAATGAATTTTACCAATAGAGTGAACCGAGTCCAAGAGTCTTTAACCATAGGTATGTCTCGGAAAGCACGTGAACTTAAGGCCGAAGGAAAGGATATAATTAGCTTAAGCCTTGGTGAACCGGATTTTGACACCCCTGACCATATTAAGAAAGCTGCACTTGCAGCTCTGGAAGCTGGAAAAACAAAGTATCCCCCAGTAGGCGGGATACCTGAGTTGAAAAAAGCAATTTGTGAGAAGTTTAAAAGAGAATCAAACCTAAGCTTTACTCCTCAGGAGGTAATGGTATGTACTGGTGCTAAACAATGTATAATGAATGTGATGCTCATTTTGGTACAACCAGGAGATGAAGTTGTAATACCGCTTCCTTATTGGGTGAGTTACTCAGAAATGGTAAACTTTGCCGGAGGAAAATCAGTTTTTGTACCTGCAAAATTTGAAGATGAATTTGCGATAGATATCTCTGCTTTGAAAGCTGCTGTAAATAATAATACTAAGGTAATAATATTTAGTAGTCCTAGTAATCCTGCAGGTAGCTTACTAAATAAGGAGCAACTATCAGAAATAGCGGATATAGTTGCTATGAATCCGCAGCTCACCATAATATCAGATGAAATATACGAGCACATTAATTTCGAAGGAAAGCACATTAGTATTTCTCAATTTGAAAAAATTAGGAATCAGTTGGTTATCATAAATGGAGTTTCTAAAGCCTTTGCAATGACGGGATGGCGACTAGGATACATGGCCGGTCCAAAAGAACTCATAGCTACTTGCGATAAACTACAAGGTCAGTTTACTTCTGGAGCAAACTCTATAGCTCAATGGGCAGCTGTTGAGGCTCTGAATGCAGACATGAAACCAACTGAAAAGATGGTAGAAGTTTTTAAACAACGAAGAGACTTGATGATAGAATTACTCAAAGAAGTGCCAGGGATGGAAATAGATGTTCCCAAAGGAGCTTTTTACTTGTTTCCTAGAATAAGTTCGTTCTATGGAAAGATGCTAAATGGTGTAACTATTAATTCTAGTCTAGATTTTTGCAATTATATACTTGATGAAGCATTAGTAGCATTGGTACCTGGTGTAGCTTTTGGCATGGACGATCACGTAAGAATAAGCTATGCATCAAAGGAATCTGATTTAAGAGAAGCTGTTTCAAGAATAAAAAAAGCACTAACTCAATGAATGTAAATCAACTCTTTAAGCAATTTGAGAATACCAAAGTATTGGTTCTTGGTGATGTAATGATAGATGCATATTTCTATGGGTCTGTATCTCGTATAAGTCCAGAAGCTCCGGTTCCTATTGTTAATTTAAAGAGCAAAGAACAACGCCTCGGAGGTGCCGCGAATGTGGCTTTAAATCTAAAGTCTCTAGGAGCAGAACCCATCATATGTAGTATAAAGGGGAACGATTATAATGGTAATGTTTTAAAAGAGCTTTGCCTAAAAAATGGGCTAAATGTAGATGCTATAATTAATGATTACAATAGACAGACCACTGTAAAAACAAGAGTAATCGGAAACAACCATCAGCTTCTTCGAATAGATGAAGAAGAAACCTATGAGATAGATGCTTCATTGGAAAATTTGGTTTATCAAGCTGTAAAAAGTCTCATTTCCGAAATAAATGTTTTGATATTTCAGGATTATAATAAAGGACTTCTCACTCCGTCACTGATAAAGCGTGTTATTGCACTTTGCAAAGAGAATAATGTACCGATGGTAGTAGATCCTAAGTTTGCAAACTTTTATGAATACCAAGGAGTTACTTTATTCAAACCAAATAAGAAAGAGCTCCAACAAGCAGAAAACATTGGCAAAAACATTGGTGTTTCGGAGGTAAAAGCTCTTGCTGCAACTGTCAGAAACAAACTGAAAGTAGATAAGATTATGACCACCCTTTCAGAAGACGGAGTACTTATCATTGGTGAAGAAAACACGGTACACCTACCTGCTCATGCACGTAAAATTATAGATGTAAGTGGTGCCGGAGATTCTGTATTGAGTGTTGCATCACTATGTGTGGCTTGCGGAGTGTCTGATGAGCTCATAGCTGCTCTTTCAAACCTTGCTGGAGGTATAGTATGCGAACAAGTTGGCGTAGTACCAATAGATAGAGATTTACTATACACCGAAGCTATGGAGCTAAATATAGCAAGTGGATATTAATCCAATAAATCAGGACGTCTTTCTTGTGTAATTTTGAGAGCTTGATCTTCTCTCCATTCTGCAATTTTAGCAAAGTGACCGCTCTGAAGTACTTCAGGGACTTTCAAGCCTTTGTAGTCTGCCGGTCGTGTGTATACGGGCGGTGCAAGTAGACCATCTTGAAACGAGTCTGTAAGTGCACTTTCTTCGTCAGAGATTACTCCCGGAATGAGTCTACAAATAGAATCCGCTACTACTACAGCAGCTAATTCACCGCCACTAAGTACGTAGTCTCCTATGCTTATTTCTTTTGTGATTATTTCATCACGTATACGCTGGTCTATCCCCTTGTAATGACCACACAGTATTATGAGGTTTTGTTTGAGGGAAAGCTGATTTGCGGCACTTTGATTATAGACTTGTCCATCAGGACACATATAGATTATTTCATCGTAGTCCCGTTCACTTTTTAATTGATTTATGCAATCAAAAACCGGCTCACATCTAATAACCATGCCAGCTCCTCCGCCGTAAACTGTATCGTCTACTTGCCTGTATTTTTCTAGGCCATAGCTCTTAAGATCGTGAAGTACTATCTCTACTATTCCTTTATCCTTGGCACGTTGAACGATACTATGGTTGAGTGGACTTTCCATCAACTTAGGCTGTACTGATATGATATCTATGCGATACATTAAATTTCTAAAATACCGCTGGGCAATGACACCCAAATTTCTTTATTTTCTTGCGAAATATGGTCGATAAAATCCTCTGCAAGTGGAATATATTTTATATCTCCATTGTAGTCGACAAGTAACATTATCTGCTGGGGAAGCTCCTGTACGTCCTCCACTTTTCCGATGGTGCCTATGTGTTTATCTATAAGCTCAAAACCTATAAACGAGAGTTCAGATTCTTCTGGCAAAACTTCAGAGTCAGTATAAACCTCGCTAGCTGCTATTTCTTGAGCTTGTTCATAAGTATCTACGAATTGAAGTTTAAGAACAGGCTCTTCAGACTTACCTTTTAAATTTTCAATTTTGTAAGGAATGTATTGTCCTTGAAGTTTTATAAAAAGAAAATCGTCCCGCTTTAGCGAGACGATTTTTCGTTCCAACGTGAGTTGAATTTCTCCTTTATAACTATGAGAACGACTGATGTATCCTATACAAATCAGGCTATCCTTGATAATCATAAAATTTATGCTTTTTCTTCAGAAGCCTCATCAGCAGGAGCTGCATTCTCAGTAGGAGCTGCATCCTCAGCAGGAGCGATTGCCTCAGCAGGAGCGATTGCCTCAGCAATTACTTCTTCTGCCGGAGCTTCTACCGTTTCAGCTACCTCTGCCACTACTTCTTCAGCAGTTTCAGTAACCTCAGCTACTTCACCTTCTACTGCTTCTGTAGCTGCTTCAGCTGCATCCTCGGCAACACCTTCTGGTGCATTCTTTTCTGCAATAGCTTTAAGTCTAGCTTCTTTGATTTCTTCTTCTCTTTTGTGAGCTGCTGCCGCTGCATCTGCAGCTACTTTAGCCAAGTCATCAGCCTTAGCACCAACTTTCCCATCTTTCTCACTCATCCAAGCTGCAAATTTTTCATCTGCTTGCTCCTGAGTCATCGCACCTTTTGCCACACCCTTATTCAGGTGATGTCTGTGCAATGCTCCTTTGTAAGAAAGGATTGCTCTACAAGTGTCAGTCGGAACTGCACCATTACCTAACCAACGAACCGCATCTTCTAAGTTCAGGTCTATTGTAGCAGGATTGGTGTTCGGATTATACGAACCAATTCTCTCAATAAATCGACCATCCCTAGGAGCTCTTGCATCCGCCGCCACAATGTAGTAGAAAGGTTTTCCTTTTCTTCCTTGTCTACGAAGTCTTAATTTTACCATTTTTATTTTTTTTAATCCCGCTGGTTCTCCTTGTTCCAGCAGGGCTGCAAAAGTCGCCTTTTATTTTAATTCCACAAAAGGTTTTTTAGCTATATCAACTATTACATAAATAGTGTCCATTAGATTACATCTATCGGACTCCAAAAATAACATCTGTTTTTATAACACATTGGCTATAAGATAGTTCCAACAAGTTACTTTCGTCAAAAGAGTCAAGGTACGTATCCACCAATAACTTTATCCATGATAGTTCAGCCTTTAGACGCCAATGTTGACCGTCGCTTTTGCAGAGCACCACAAAGAGTCTGTTTTTCAGATGAAACCGCTGCTGACCACTCTGATTTATATAAAACCATCTTGCTAGATCCTTAGGATGTGCAATCGCATAGTCTATCTCATTGTCAAAACCTTTTGGAAAAACGCTAGTTTTGTGATCAAAAGGTAGCCCATTTATGTAAAAATCCTTTTCCTTATCACGGCTATTTTTCACTTTACGTACAAGCGGGTGAGAACTAAAAATATACTCAATAGCCATAGCACTCTGAAAATTGTACCAGCGATTTAGAGCATAGTCTCGCAGATCTGCGAATTTTGAATGGGTGCTAAACTCACTAAATATTTTCTGATTTACCTCGTCAAAAGAATGGATATTGTAAATAAAATTGGTTTGCGAATCCCAAATATCTGCCTGCTTCCTACCCCACTTGTACTCAGTAGCCCAGCGTTTTTTGAGTTGCTCTTCGGTATATTGCAGATTCACTATCACAAAGGAAGTGTGTAACATCTGAATAGCAAAATACTCTTTACTAATAAAAAACCTTTACGGCTAAATATTATAGCTAATTAGCAAATAATTAAGTTTGTAGCACTAAAATGAATCATAAAATAGATGCATATCTGACTAATACTATAAAGTACCGCAAAGAGCTAACGGCTCTAAGGGCTATAGTTTTGGAGTGTGGGCTCACAGAAGAGTTGAAGTGGAAACAGCCTTGCTATGTATTTCAGAATGCCAATATTATTATTCTTGCAGAATTTAAAAGCTATTATGCAATGAGTTTTATTAAAGGAGTATTGCTCAGTGATACGCACAAGATACTCACAAGTCCTGGGGCCAATTCTCAATCTGTTCGATTAGTAAAATTTGTCGACGTATCAGAAATTTCGGAAAAGCGTGATATTTTAAAAAGTTATGTATTGGAAGCTATAGAATTAGAAAAGGCTGGAGTAAAAGTTAAACCTAATGATAATAAAGAACTAGATCTACTTGAAGAGTTAGAAGCAGTCTTTATAAAAAACGCTGCTCTGAAAAAAGCTTTCTTTGCTCTGACTCCGGGCAGACAACGAGGTTACAATATTTATTTTTCAGCACCCAAACAGTCTAAAACACGGACAAGTAGAATACAAAGCTACATAGCAAAAATACTGGCTGGTAAAGGATTCCATGACTGCACATGTGGCCGATCTAAACGAATGCCTACTTGTGATGGTTCTCACAAGCAGTTATAGGTTCTATTTGCATAACTTTAACAATTTTGGGAATACTCAAAGCAAGTTACTATTTAGTTAGTAGACTAGGCTTAAGCTACAAAATACAATTGCTAAGATTACGATGAGCTTACAGCTCTTCTTCAATTTCATAAAGAGGAAGTAACTCAAGCTGAAACTATAAAATTTGCTTCCATAGAACAACTCCTAAAGACTACTCCATCAAAGCTCTCACATTATCACTGTTCCAGTCCGCAGCTCCTGTTTTATTTATAAGTATTTCACCCGCTTCATTTAACAGGTACGTAGTAGGCAGATTATTAGTACGCAGCAATTCCGGAGTTGGACTAATTGCTTTATATATAGGAAATGTGTATCCATATTTTGTTATGAATTTATTAACAGCAGGCTCCTTTTCATTAGTGACAAAAACAAACACCACGTTATCTTTATAATCATTATATAATTCTTGCATACTAGGCATATCAGCAACACAAGGAGGGCACCATGTAGCCCAAAAGTTTATCAATATTTTTTTACCCTTAAACTTCGAAAAATCAGCTTCACCACAATTTAAGTCTTTGAGATTCCATTGATAATCTGTTAGTACCTCCCTCTCTATTTCACTTTCTGTGTTGGGGCTAGTAGCAGTAATTCGACTGACAAACGTCTTGATAGGAAGACTCGTTTGTGGCAAGACTAGTAGCACTATGACCACTACAAACAAAACATTACTCCAGTTCTTTTTTACCCAATTCACTTCTACAAAAGTGAGTATAAAAATAAACTAGAACGTAACTTTAGTTTCATTACCCTACTCTTCTACCTTACTTTCTCTGAATTTTCTCAAATTATAAGAGAATGAGAGCATAACATAGCGTGTGAGCACATTGCTATTCGTCTCTTCGTAGTAGCTATCATAAAAATTTTGAGCTACATTATTATTCTGCCCAAGCATATCGTACATACTGAGTTGTACCTCGCCTCTCTTGTTTTTAAAGAGCTGCTTTCCAATACCGGCAGTCCATAATAAAACCCTATTATTTAGTAAATCGTTTAGACCAAAATATTCTTGATGCTGCAGTTGAGTTCTAAAAGTAAGGCCTAGTGGCATAATCCAATCATATTTAATCTTACTCGTTTGCACAAGGTACTCGTTATTCAAACTGGAATTTAGCGAATTACTAGATACGACAAAATTAGACTCTGTAGATATCGTAAAATCTATTTTCTCACTAATATTGGAACTTATCACAAGTCCTAATCCATAATTCTGGTTGAAGGTATTTGCTTTGACATCATTGATAATAGATGGAATATTAGCTATTCCTGTAGACAAGTTCAAGTTCAGATTACTTTTTATCTTACTAACAGGAAAACCATACGTAACAAATGCATTTGCGGTATACTGACCGTCTATATTTATCGGATTAACTAACTGGCTACCACGGTAAAGAGTTATACCATTGTATATAGTATCTCTAGATGCTGTGAATGTGTTTTGCCCAATGTAATTCTTGCTCAGTCCTCCATTTACCATGGCATAGAATATGGTGCTTTTTTCGACATTAGCACTATTGTACTTACTCATAAACCAGTGACCATACTGCTGAGTTAAATTACTATTTCCAGTACTTAGTTGAAGTGTATTACTGTTATCGACTGTTTCAGAAAGCTGGCTTGCTGCTGGCTTAGAAGTATATGTTCTATACATCGTAAACCAAGAAGCTTTGTTCTTTAATCGTGCTCGATAAAGTGCGAACGGTGTAAAGTTATTAAATGTACGCTCCACAGACTCTTCCATAGGGACGCTTTGATCATTATTCAATATTGCTTTTTCAAATTTCGCTCGAACCACAAACCCTCCTTTTCTTCCAAATTTCCTAATTCCTAATCCTGCAGAATGTGTATTCCAATCATTATTGTACAGAGAGGATAATGATGAATCATAGGTGCCCACATTTGGTGCAATCACTCCACTTATTGTTTGTTGATTGAGTGCGGCTCTACTGTTATCAAAATCATAGCTAATAAATGCTCCTAAACCTGAATTTCCCCATGGCTCACTATACATCACACTCGTTTTCCAACCATCGATATCCTCATCTAGATCTCCTATTTGATCTACATTATAAATAACATTATTTATATTACTATTAGTGGCATTTAGTTGATTGTCGCCATCAGTGCGGTCCACATCATTCTTTAACTGAACGAATAAACTTCTTCCTCTTTTCTCGCCATTCAACCTAAACATTAAATTGTTGCTCATTTTGAATGCTGACAAATCGCTTGAGAATGTCTGGTTCAAGGCATTGAGTGCGGAGCTCTCTTGTATTGTACTTCCATTTAACAATGTGCTTCCCTCGTTTTGCTGTATTGTCAACGAAGGCACATAGTAAAATGACATTTTTTGATTCACTTTATAGACCAGTTTCGCATTAAATTTATGATTTAGGTTTGTACTATTACTGGAATCTACTTCGTCATATTCTTGACCATCTGTTCGACCTAAATAATACAATTGGTAGGTATTATTAATTGCCTTATTTTCACCTTGGTTTATAAAATAGCTACCACTTACATCCACCTTCTTTCCCCATTTATCTTGATAATTTGCTCCACCTGCAATGGTTTTGGTGATTCCACCTACAGAGCTCACAGAAAAATCTCTGGCACTTCCTCCTGCAGAAAACCCATTCAAGAATGAAGGCCTTCCTCCACCTGGTCCACGTCCACCTCTACGCTTACCTCTACCACCCCCACTATTGTCTCCTACTACACCAAGTAAGTCTTCTGTACTAAAATTTTGTTGATTAATATTGTTAATTTGACCAAGTAAGGAGAGTCTTCTTTCTCCTCTAAACATATTGATACTCGCTCCTGAGCTATACCTATCATCCGTACCTACACCTCCATACATCCTTCCAAACTCACCATTTCGCATATTAATTTTTGTAACAATGTTTATTGTTTTAATGCGAGTCCCATCGTCAATTCCACTAGCTTTGGATTGCTCACTTTTGTCATCAAACACCTGTATTTTGTCAACCACTTCTGCTGGCAAAGTGGCTAATGCTGTTTTAGGGTCTTGCCCAAAAAACTGTTTACCATCCACCAATACCTGTTGAACCTTTTCACCTTGTGCTTTTATATCTCCGTTATCATCTTGTACACCAGGCATTTTTTCTAACAAATCTTTGGCACTTGCATTTTGATTTGTCTTATATGCCTTGGCATTAAAAGAAGTAGTATCTCCTTGTACTGTAGCTTGTACAGCTTTCCTTTTTACTTCTACCACTTCTAACTTTTCGGTATTTGCACTCATTATGACGGTCCCGAGATAGTCATCTCTTCGTACTCGAAGAGACTCATTATAAGGAGCTAGACCCAAATAATTAATCTTAATGACATACTCTCCACGTGGCAGTTCAAGATTAAACCTTCCTTTATCATCTGAGATAGCACCTCCTGCAACCGTACTATCAGAACGTATGGCAAAGACAGTAGCTCCAACTATCGGCTCGTTTGTGTCTCCATTTTTTAGTTTTCCTCCTATGGGATACGTTGTTTGTGCTAAGACTCCAAGACCTATAAAAACCAAAAGAAGAGAGTAAAAATATTTCATGTATATTAGTAGGACAAAATTAAGTCTATTTTGATTTCAAAAAACGCAAAGAGATAGCACAACTTTTATTAATTCTTTAAAAACAAAAAGGTTGCTATTTTTGATAAATGAAAAGAATATTACCAATTACACTATTCATCTTTGGTTCATACTTCTCTTTTTGTCAAGTTTATCAAAACTCACTTCACTTTGATGGATCCAATGACTATGTCCAAACCACATGTCCGGGAATATCTGGAAGTGGGGCACGAACATTGGAGGCATGGATAAAAACCACAGCTTCGAGCACTGGATCTGGTGGTCAAAAAGTGATATTAGACTACGGAAGCATGACTGTAGGAACTCGTTTCACACTAAACCTTCTAACCTCGAACGCTCCTCGGATAGAGATAGGTGGTTCTGGTTTAAGCAGCACAACTGCAGTTAACGATGGAAACTGGCACCACATAGCCGCTGTTTACAACCCAACTGCAACTAAAAAGTTTATACTATACATTGACGGTGCCTTTGACACTTCTGCAAATCTAAGTACAACTATAAATAGTAGCTCGGTCAATAATTTGACGATAGGTAGACGAAACGACAACACAAATTATTTCATTGGAAACATTGATGAAATTAGGATTTGGAATCATGCAAGATCTACATCTCAAATATTGAGTTTATACAACAAAGAAATTTGTTCCAGTCAGACTGGACTGATTGCATACTATCGATCAAATCAAGGAACCGCAAATGGATCCAATAGTACTATTAATACACTAACTGACAACTCTTCAAGCACCTATACGGGGACACTTAATAATTTTGGTCTTAGTGGTAGCTCTTCTAATTGGACCAATGGTGCAAACATTACTTCAGCTCCAAATACCGATACTACCTTCAGCATAGAACAATGCGGATTCTATGTTACCCCTGGCGGTCAAAATATATTCTCAAGTCAAACAATCACCGAAACAATACCTAACGCCGTTGGGTGTGATTCCGTTATTACTATAAATATCAGCATAAAACAATCTGCCAACGAATACATTACCGAAACTCGTTGTGATAGCTTTAGAACTGCTTTGGGCTTGTTAAAAACACAGTCTGAAATATATTGGGAAACATTCACAAACATCCACGAGTGCGACAGCAATGTGCAAACATTATTAACCATAAATCACTCCAAATTAGATACTCAAAATGTATCCGCGTGTGGAAGCTACATATCTCCAAGTGATAAACATATATGGACAGTAGACGGAAATTATTACGATACTCTTCTCACGAGTCATTCTTGCGATAGTATTATTTATACAGTTTTAGATATTTTAGAAAGTACAAGTGCTTCAATAGTAGTATCTGGCTGCAATCAATACTTGAGCCCTTCTAACAAATTATATACTGAATCTGGCATATACATAGACACCATCTCTAACCAAGCCAATTGCGACAGTATAATTACTATTAATCTGACTATTCTGAACACTAGTGATACTCTTATAGCTGTCACCGCTTGTGATAGTTTTGAATCTGAAAATGGAAACAATACTTGGTATACAAGTGGCAACTACTTTGATAAAACAAAGAACGCTGCAGATTGTGATAGTATCATCAATTACAGTTTAAGCATTCAATTTGCGTCTTTGGGCTCAGATAACATTTCTGCTTGTCACAATTACACAGCTCCTTGGAACGAAAAAATTTCATCGACAGGCATTTACACAGGTGTCATTAATAATAGTTTCGGGTGCGATAGTATTTTGACACTCGATGTCTCAATTATCGATAATGACCCGACGGTATCTAACATTGGAAATGACACTCTTGCTACTGAGCAGAACTACAACTCTTACTCTTGGTTAGACTGCGACGCTAATTACAATGCTATTAACAGCCAAAACTCGTATAAATGGAAACCCACGATATCAGGAGTGTATGCTGTAGTAGTAGTAACTGAAAATGACTGTAAAGACACATCTGATTGTTATACATTTACTCGAACTGCAGCTGTGTTTGAAATACACAAAAAAGATTTCAAAGTACTACCTAACCCAGCCAATAACTTCATAAAAATTAACTCCAATTTTCTTGAATTTGATTATGAAATATTAAATAAAATGGGTCAACAAATAATGATTGGGTATGGGTCTGACAATAAAAGTATAGATATATCGGAGCTCCCGGAAGGCAGTTATTTTGTAAGGATTATCAAAGATAAAAAGTCATCAACGCATCCTTTTATCCTAAGCAGGTAAAATTTGAAATATCTAGTCACATTCTCTATGAATACTTGTTAAATATTTAATATTTAACAAGTATCTTTAACGTCATTTCCATAAGAGACTTTGAGATATTAGATTACTAACATTCTATCACTTATAGGATTTTTTGCTGTTCAAGCTCAATGCCCCAGCGTTTCTATTTCAAGTTCTGATTCAGAGTATTGTATTTCCGAATTTGTTCAACTTAGTGCAGCCAATATCCCAGCAGGTAGTATAGTTGAATGGAATATATCTGGGACGTGGGACACAGCCTCAAGTAACTATCAGGGCAGTCCTCTTGATTCGGGCCTATTAAACGTTCTGTTGAGAACGACACTTATGGAGGGAACTATCTGCTCTTACGATAGTAGCGGTATCGTACACATAAATGCTCTTCCTGAGCCTGATTTCACTTCGTCCTAAAACAAACTTTGTAATGGTCCTGATGAAATTTACAGACGGCAATGAACGGCGATATTTCAATGTTGGAATAATTCACGTGATTTGGTAGTCAAGCAAGAAAGTAAGCTATTATATCATCTTCTATATTTTGAACCTTCAAAGTCCGCTTCTTTTGATAAATAAATCTCAAATTAACCCACATTATCAAAATAAATAATTAATGGATTCGCATCAAAAAGGTTAATTCTGTTGATAGTAAGAAGTAGTATTAATTGATTACTACCGAATCAGTGCTCTTCTATACTTTCTCACCTCTAAATGAGTAGTAAGACAACTCTACCTTCCTAAGATTTCTTGATTCTTCATCGAAGTACATGCAGTGTGTAATTGGTTTCATATAGAGATGTAGACTCATTGAGCGGCCTCTATTGATATTTTCTAGGCTATGAAACACATCATGATTTTCAACTGTGGTCACTTCATTTTGAGATACAATGTCTGTACTTACAAATTGCATTTGATCACTTTCTTCAGCTTGTTCATATATCGATTCTGAAAATCCACCCTCGATAACCTTAACCCAACACTCTTGTTGATTATGGCAATGAATTTTTGTTTTGTGTCCAAGCTCCCAGCACAATAAAATCAACTCAAAAAAATCATCTTTTGCAATACAGTTTCTTGTATAGTGATTTTCGTTCCAAAAAGTATATTTGTCAAAATCACTCAGAGGTATGTTAATATCATCTGCCTGCTTTAAAACATCTGCATAGCTTCCATCCAATAATGCTTCAGTTAAATCTTTAAGTGATTCTATCTTTTCTACTGCTTTTTGTTCAAAAAACATAAATATTTGGCCAAATCTACCACATTTTTTATCAAAACATGTCAAAAACACACAAAATCGACCATTTTTAGATTTAAACAGTCGGAATCTTGCTTAATCCATTTTTTAACTCAAAGTTTGACCATACTTTATGCACACCGAACTTCAATTCTTTGAAAAACTAGTCCAAAAACTACTCTCTGCTGAAAAAACTGAGCCAGTCGTTAAACCTTTTTCAACTTCAACTGTGAACTCTGATTTAAATCTTGGCTTTCAGGCTGAGGGTTTATCTGATGGGGATTGGCAAAAGCTAGTAGAAGACGTTGCTTTGAATACTCCTCGTACCTCATCTAAGTTGTTTTTTAATCAGTTATTTGGAGGCCGTCAACCCAAGGCTGTTTTGGGAGATCTGTTGGCTGTAGTGCTCAATAATAGTATGTACACATACAAGGTAGCTGGACCGCAGGCAGGTATTGAAAAGGCCATTATACAAGAAACTTGTAGGCTTATAGGTTATAAAAATGGAGATGGCACAATGCCTCCAGGAGGCAGCATGAGTAACTTCATGGGGTTAATCATGGGTAGGGACGCAAAAGACCCCTTAGTAGGGCAAAAAGGTGTGTCAAAAACCATGATACTTTATACTTCAAAAACTTCACATTACTCTACTCCAAAAAATGCATCTTTTGCTGGAATAGGTAGAGACAATATTAGATATATTAGAAATGATAGATTTGGCAAGATGGAACCAAGTCATCTGCTCGAGTCTATCGAGGAAGATTTGGCTAAAGGATACACGCCTTTTTATGTAAATGCAACTGCAGGATCAACTGTTCTTGGAGCATTTGACGACATCAACCCGATAGCCGATATATGCGAAAAACATAAGATTTGGCTGCATATAGACGGTGCCTATTGCGGTGCTGTAATATTCAGCGAGAAATATAAACATCTGGTAAATGGAGCAGAACGCAGCGATAGCTTTAGCTTCAATGCACATAAAATGTTAGGCACACCGTTGAGCAGTTCGATATTTGTAACAAAACACAAAGAACAACTCGTAAAGTCTTTCTCTAACGAAGCTGAATACCTCTACCAAACAGGTGCTGAAGATTACGATCTAGGTAAAACTAGCATACAATGTGGTCGCAGAAATGATGCACTAAAGTTTTGGACTTTGTGGAAATCTATAGGTAGTAATGGTCTTGAAGAACTAGTAGACCATCAGTTTGAGCTAGCGGATGTAGCAAGAGAATATTGTGAGATGAATGAAGATTACACGCTTTACAGCTTTCCAGACTCTGTATCTGTGTGTTTCAATTATAAAGACATAGACCCAAAGGATCTATGCACAAAACTTTATGAAGAAGGGAATCTTATGGTCGGGTACGGACAATTCAAAGGACAAGAATTTGTAAGACTCGTCACAATAAATGCTACAAATACAAAAGAAGACATTATAGGATTCTTCCAAGTACTGGAGAAAGGTACTTAACACATCTAAAATTAAATAAAATATGTTAGTAAAAATCATCGCTTTATCACTATATGTCTTGGTTCTATTCCTCATAGGAATAATGGCATCTAGAAGAGTAAAGAACATCAGTGACTACTATGTAGGGGGTAAAAAAATCGGATTTTGGGCAGTTGCATTCTCTGCAAGAGCTACAGGTGAATCTGGATGGTTACTCATAGGGCTTACAGGAATGGGAGCCTTAGCAGGACTATCTGCCTATTGGGTGGTATTGGGAGAAGTACTTGGTGTTGCAGTATCTTGGATATTTATGGCCAAAAGGTTCAAAAGAAAGTCAGATAAATACAAATCTATGACAGTCCCAGACTACCTTGAAAGTCATTTTAAAAGCAATACAAAATTTCTCCGAGGATTGGCTGCTTCTATCCTTTCGATATTTGTAGTTATATATGTGAGTACACAAATAGATGTCACAGGAAAAGCTTTTGAATCTATGATGGGTATGAACTACTATCACGGAGCCATTCTTGGATTCCTAATAGTTTTAGCTTATATTTTCATTGGAGGATTTGTAGCCGTAGTATGGTCAGATCTCTTTCAAGGAATGCTAATGTTTTTTGGCCTTGTCTTATTGCCCATAGTGGTCTACCTCAACTTAGATTCAAACCTTAATATTTTATCTACTCTTCATAGCATTGATCCTAACCTAACAAATATTTGGGGAGGAGAAGGATTTTGGCTCAACCTCGCAACAATACTAGGATTCTCCATGATTGGACTAGGATTCTTAGGCTCACCGCAAGTGTATGTGCGTTTTATGTCCATCAAAAGTGAAAGTGAAATAGATAAAGGAAAGTGGGTTGCAATATTTTACACCTTACTAACAGACGCTGCTGCGGTGACTATAGGTATACTTGCAAGAGTATACTTTACGACAGAAGGTCAAGACCCTGAAGCAGTCTTTGGAATTGGGGCAACTGATGTCTTAAATATGATTACTGAGAATTTCTTACCGCTAGGCATAGCAGCAATATACATAGCGATAGTTCTTTCGGCCATCATGTCCACCATAGATTCACTATTAGTAATGGCTTCTAGTGCCGTAACTCGTGATTTATACCAGAAAATATTTCATCCAGATGTTTCGGATGACAAGCTTACATTGTTATCCAGATATGTTACCTTGATAATGGCTGTACTCTCTTTGTTGCTAGCTTTTGCAATGGCATACTTCAGTCCCGACAGGCAAGTATTTTGGGTCATGATATTTGGGTGGAGTGGAATAGCAGCTTGTTTCTGTCCGGTCATCATTCTATCGCTTTTTTGGGATGCATACTCCGAAGCAGGTGCTATTGCCAGTATTATTTCAGGATTTATCAGTGTGAGTTTCTTTAAATTTATACTGCAACCTATGGATGGAATCGGTACGTATATAGAGAAACTCGATGTATTAGCACCTTCATTTATTATTGCACTTTTGTGTGGTTGGATCTTTACCAAGGTTTATCCGAGAAAAGAAAAGATTAAAAATACTTGAAAAAACAAACTATAAATTAGCTTTGCGGCTGTGAAGCGGTTCGTTTCCCTATTATTGATTCTAACCCTAGGTTTTGTAGGTGCAAGCAGCGTTTTACATCAACTAGAACAAGAAGAAACCCATTCTCATGAAAATGGAACACACCTGTGCACCAATGATGCTCACCATCATTGCTTGCTATGCGAGACTATTCTGAGTTATGGTTTTATTAACTCTATAGAACTAGAAAACTTTGCTGTATCTCGGGAAAACGACTATGCAGCTGTTCCATTATCTCGTATCTTTATTTCTAGACACAGCAAAACACTCGGAAGAGCTCCTCCTTTCGTTTAGTAACACTCCTGAGGTTCTTTTTCCAAAATTCATTTCTTAAATCTTAAAAATAATGCGAACGTTATTCGCTGTGCTCATACTATTTGGTATAAGTACATTTTCTTATACGCAAGTAACTATTAAAGGACAAGTCCTAGATAGTGCAACTGCGGAGCCTCTAGGGCTTTCGTTTATCGACGTTGCCGATCATGGCGTTGTGTCTGAAGGTAATGGCTCATTTATTATTAAAAACCTACCCAAAGGGAATCATATCCTCAGGATAAGTCACGTAGGATGTGATACCAAAAAAGTAAAAATAAGCTTAAGACGCGACACGTCTATCATAATACGCCTGCCGCATCACGACCATACCTTTCAAGAGATAATTGCCTACGGACACTTAAATAGCAGAGAACCTGACGCTCGACTAATACAAACGGTTAACAGTAACAAACTTGAGCGTCTAGCAGCCGTTAGCCTTAGTGACGCTCTACAAAACTCTAATGGAGTCAGTTTTCTAAAAACTGGCACAACTATAGCCAAGCCTATCATCAATGGAATGCACAGCAATCGTATTTCAGTGATAAATGATGATAGCAAACAAGAAGGACAGCAATGGGGCAGTGAGCACGCTCCAGAGATAGACCCCTTGAGTGCAGGTAGCATAGAGCTTATAAAAGGGGCCTCTACTCTTCGCTATGGTGGTGATGCAATGGGCGGTGTAATTCGTGTTCTGCCAATAAATTTTGGAGATACAAACTACACACAAGTCTCATTAATAGCAAAAGGAGTAACCAATCCTAATGGAGGTCAACTAGGTATTAAACTAGAAAAATACAACAAAAAAATGGGCATTGGTCAACGCTTAGTTATCAATGGAAAACGAAATGGCGACGGCAATTCTGCCAACTATATCTTGAGTAATACGGGATTTTATCAGCTTAGCGGATCCTACTATACTCAATTAATCAAGGACAAAAATGAGTTTTCTCTTACAGCTTCAGCATTTGTACAAAAGATAGGAATTCTTGCCTCCTCTCACATTGGCAACCTTACAGATCTCAATAGAGCCTTGGCCAGTGATACTCCGTTTATCTCTCGCCCATTTACCTATACGATAAACCCACCTTCTCAGTTTATTCAACACTATGCAGGAAAACTTAAATGGAAATACGACAGTGAAAAACTTGGTCACATAATACTGAGCTACACATTGCAAAACAACTTGCGTCAAGAGTTTGACAATCACAATGGAGGCGAGGAGGCAGCACTGGACCTTAACCTGATTACTAATCAGCTTAACCTACTAATAGACAAGCACATAAATGACTGGAGAATACAATATGGGGCTATGGGTGAACGGCAGCAAAATACATTCAAAGGACGATATTTCATCCCCAACTATGAGCGATATAAAGCAGGAGCTTATGCCATTGCTACTCTTGAAAAAAACCACTACTTATTAGAAGGAGGAGTACGCTACGACCTCCAAAATACAAACACCTACCGCTTTGTAAAAAGCGAATTAATAAACGAGGAATTCTTATTTAATGGTGTAAGTGCCAACGTGAGCGGATGGAGAAGATTAAGTGAGGATTTAAAAATGCATGTATCTGCTGCTACTCGATTTAGAAGTCCGGATATCAATGAACTATTTAGTGACGGTTTGCATCACGGATCCGCAGCATTAGAATTTGGAGATCTAAACCTGAAACAAGAACGCTCCTACTCGCTAAATACTGCATTAAATTACAATCACAATCGGCTGCGTTTTCAAGTAGAACCATACTTTCACTTTTTCAAAAACTACATTTATCTGAAACCTACAGGCGAGACTCAATTGAGTATTCGTGGAGCGTTTCCCGTATTTCGTTACATACAGACAGACGCTACCTACACAGGAATGGACGTAGACCTACGTTATCGTTTGGCGAGCAATTGGACCGCAGAAGCACAAGTAGCTTTAATCTATGTCAAAGACTTCAAAAATGACCAATTCATCTTTGGAATACCAGCTCAGCGAGTAAGCGGACGGTTGAAATACACATTTGCAGAAATGCTTGGATTGCATAACGGATACTGGTGGATAGGCCCTAGCTATACAGCCCGTCAAGATAGAGTAGAAAGAGATGACGACTTCACAGAAACTCCTAATGCCTATTTTTTGATTAATACTGAAATAGGGGCACAATACAAAGAGACTCCATTGCACTTTAGCTTTGGGATAAAAAACATACTAAACACGGCATATAGAGATTATATGAACCGATACAGATATTATGCTGACGACCTTGGCATATCTTTTTATATTTCAATCAATTATATTTTTTAAAAAACAACATGAACAAATTAAAATTCAATCCCTTATTCCTAGCCATAATTGTGGCTAGCACCCTAGCTCTCTCATCTTGTAAAGACGACGATGTAGTAAATCCACCTAATCCTAACGAAGAAGAGCTCATCACCTCGGTAGAGCTTACATTTATTAATCTTGGAGACCCCAGTGATGTGAGCATCTTTAAATTTGCAGACCCAGATGGAGAAGGTGGCAATAGCCCAACCCGAACTGATACCGTAAAGTTAATCTCGAACGGATCATATTCTCTCTCCTTAAGATTTCTTGATGAAAGTTCAGCTGAAATTGAGAATATTACTGAAGAAATTATAGATGAAGCCACAGATCACCTCGTTTGTATATCGAGTAGTAGTGTTGGGGTTTCAATAGCTCCGGAAGATTTAGATGACAACAATTTAGTTATAGGATTAGAAAACAGTGTTTCCACTGGTGCATCAGAGTTAACCGACCTTCTTGTTAACCTTAAGCACCAGCCAGGTATCAAAGACGGAGATTGTGATAAAGGTGAGACCGATGTAGAGGTAACTTTTGTACTCGAAGTAGAGTAGAAAGTTTACTCCCAAAGTAATATTGGGCTGCTTCCTTTAGGGGAGGTAGCCTTTTTTTGTGTGCTAAAAAACGAGAAGCACACACACTATTTTATCATCTGGCACTTTTTTTAATTAGAGTCTGGTTAACTAATTTTTATCTTAAAGGATTAGTTTTCGTATATTCTTTCTGTAAATTTCCATTTCAAATGACATCGAGTCATTGATATGATAGGTGAGTGTATCTATGAAACGTGAGTATGCAATTCCTTCACGATTTCGTACATCTGGATGATGAACTATGACACTATCTTTAGTATACTCTATCCAGCTGGTTGTATCCCTTGCATAACTCCAATTCCCAATGAAACTCGGATTATACTCCTTGTATCCTATGGCTGCTAGTACTATGGCTATGAAGGAGATATTTATCATTGGGTTTAAAACGTATTTACAGTATACTTTAGTCTACCCTTCGACTCCACTCAGGATGACTAAAACACCATCAATCAACTCTCCTACTGAAAACTCAACCGAAGCTTCTCCACCTCATCGGCCCATACCTTATCTCCATCGCTTATGTCTGCTATGGCTTTCACCTTAGCTACGAGGTCTTCAAGTATTGGAGACGATTTGAGTGGTCTGCGGAACTCTAACCCTTTGCTAGCGGTAAGAAGCTCTATGGCTTGTATACGTTCTACGTTTTCTATTACACGAAGACACTTGGTGGCTGCATTGGCTCCCATACTTACATGGTCTTCTTGTCCATTGCTACTCTCTATACTGTCTACACTGCTCGGTGTGCAGAGTTGTTTGTTCTGACTTACGATACTAGCTGCGGTATATTGTGCTATCATCAGTCCGCTCTCCAATCCTGGATTAGCAGTAAGAAATGCAGGAAGTCCTCTTTTGCCCTCTACCAGTCTGTATATTCTACGCTCGGCTATACTGCCTATCTCTGCCATTGCAATGGCTAGATAGTCGAGCTGCAGTGCCAGCGGCTGCCCGTGAAAGTTTCCTGCACTGAGTATTAGGTCTTCATCTGGAAACACGTTGGGATTGTCTGTCACCGAGTTTATCTCTGTTTCAAAAACTGCAGACACATGGTCTACTGCATCTTTACTAGCCCCATGCACTTGTGGCACACATCTAAAGCTATACGGGTCTTGCACATGCACTTTGTCTTGAGTGAGTATTTCACTTCCTTCTAAGTGACCAAGAACTGCCTTTGCAGTAGCAAGCTGTCCTTTGTGCGGACGTATCTGATGGCTATATAATAAAAAGGGTTCTTTTCGTCCGTCATACGCATCTATACACAATGCTGCGTGCAAGTCTGCTCGTTTTAATATGTCTTTGGATTTGAACAAGCAATGCAAACCATACGCCTGCATAAACTGAGTTCCATTGATAAGTGCTAGTCCTTCTTTAGGTCCTAAGTGAAGTGTGTTGCTTTCTCCTTTTACCTTTACTCTTTTACCTTCTTCTCTCCATATCTCACCCTCTCCTATCAGCGGCAATGCCAAATGACTCAATGGAGCCAAATCTCCACTAGCTCCGAGACTTCCAAGCTCGTAGATTATAGGAATGGTATCATTGTTATAAAACTCTATTAACTTCTCTACTGTAGCTAGCTGCACTCCACTATGACCATAGCTTAAGCTCTGTGCTTTGAGCAATAGCATCAGTTTTACGATCTCCTTAGGTACATAAGCACCTGCACCACAGGCATGTGAGCGAAGTAAGTTTATTTGCAATTGACTTAGATATTTGCTTTCTATCTCTGTATTGCAAAGCGAACCAAACCCGGTATTCACACCATAAATAGGCGGTCCTTCTTGGGCTACTTTATCGAGCAGGTAAGTGTGGCATTTTTCTATTTTAGCTATGGCAATTGCAGAAAGTGATATTGGCTCTCTACGATCTACTATACTTCTTATGTCTGCAATACTATGATGTTCGGCTAATTCCATTGCTCGCAAATATCTGCTTTTACTTCTAACAAAAACCAATACAACAAATTGAATGGATGCATTCTATTTTAAATTTAGACAAAAAAATGCCCCAAGTCACCTTGAGGCATAAATTCCCTTGTAAAAAGGAGGTTACAATAACCTTATTAAATCAAAAAATCACAATTGATTTGATTCCTCATATTCTATACAACCTGTATATTGATTTACTAATAACAAATAATTCCACAGGGGGTAATTTTAGATAGGGGATAAATCATTTACAAAAGTAAAAAACTAGAGGTCTTAAACACAATATTTTCCAAATAATGACAATATTATTTTACTACCGTACTTTTCTATATCTTCCGGATTCATACTTTTCTAATTACGACCTTTATTTCAGCGATTATTAGATTCATTCATCTACCCCTAATTAGGAGTTCCTACTCTCTAAAGCAAGCTTAGTAATCACTGTTTTGGTGTTCTCTGGGAAATCACCTTTCATCATCCAGTCATAGTATCCTCTATTCTCTTTGAAAACATCGATTACTTTCTGGTTTTTGTATTTTCCAAAATTGAAGAGAGCTACGCCATTTTCTCCTCGTTTTATACGTCTGGCAAAATCAAAAAACTCACTCTCTCCACTAAAAGCATTCAGAAAGTCTATATCACCTTCTAGCTCATCATAATGATCTACCTGTGCTTTTATTATCTCCCAAGTTGCCACGGTGTCGGCCTTGGCACTGTGTGCGTCTATCAATTGTTTACCACAATACTTTTGATACGCTGCTCCTAGATTTCGGGGTTCCATCTTATGAAATATACGTTGTGCATCAATGAATTTTCGGGTTGTGTCAAACGGTACCCCTGCTCTATAAAACTCCTCTGCCAGCATCGGAAAATCAAACCGATTGCTATTGAATCCGCCAAAATCACAATCACCTAAAAAAGCATTTAACTCCTGAGAAAACTCCTGAAAGGTTGGTTTGCCAACAATATCTTTATCCCATATGCCATGTATTTTAGATACTTCCGGTGGTATAGGAACCGTAGGATTAAGAACTTGATGCAAGTGCTCCTCGCTACCATCGGTTTGTATTTTTATACAATATATCTCTACTATCCTATCAGCAGCTACTTGCACTCCTGTGGTTTCTAAGTCAAAAACCACAAGTGGCTTGGTCAATTTTATATTCACTAAAGCAAAAATAGTTTTAGCTCTGTACCTTATTAAATAATGTAACTGCTTCTTGTCCACTAGTTTTAATAATAGCACAGATAATTAACTCGATGTCGTGAATAAAAGCACCTGCTCAACATAAAAAACACTTTGAACTTGGCACTCAAGCTTCTATTTCTTGGCTAAAATCAATATTTTAATAAAAATAAGTAAGAACATGATTTGCAATCTAATATGTTAAAAATTACCATATGGTAATTAAATAACACAAAAATTCACAAAGATTCGAAGAATCAATTCCCACTCCCCCAATAGAGTTTGAACAATCTAATTACAAAACTAAAATTCAAAAGTGACCTAAGCCATAAGTCAGAAGAATTCATCATTTCCATCGCAGAAGAGATTGATTTTTCCAAAGGTTCTTTGCTACAGGTAGAAGGACAAAAAGTTATAAATCGATTTTATTTTACCAAAGGATTCGCAAGATCATTTAAGACAGACCAAAATGCTAAGGAGTAGACACTCCTCTTTGCAAGTACTGGCCAATGGCTAGCAGATTTTATAGCAATTCAAAAAAAACAGTTGCTGAAATAAATAAAGATGCATAAAACACATTAAGTTAAAAACTCAAGAATTCAATCTAACCGAACCCTGCTTCTTTTATGCTCTGGTAAATTTTCTTTACGCTCTATCATCTCGAAAACAAGTAAAATTCATAAGGTCGGTTAGCAAACTGCTTTACATTTTGCAAAAACAGGGATGTTAAAAAACTCCATTGAGCATCATCCATGTCTATCGACGGGAGACGTAGATGTGGTTTATAAACGCATTTTACGCTATTTCTTCCTGAATTATGATTTGTAGTATATACTCTGTAGTGATATCACTTCGTGTTCTGATTTACATCATTTGTGCATTTAGGAATCAAAGTTAGTTTTGATTTCAATAAATAGAGCCAGTATATGAGAGTAGAAGAAATAATGAGTACACCCGTAGTTTTTACACAAAAAATAATCAAGGTTTCCAGCCTTAAGGATATGTTGGCTCGCAAAAGGATAAATGCGGTGCTTGTAATCGGTGAAGACGAGAGTATTTCTGGCATCATCACCTCTAGCAATATTATCTCTTGTCACGACGGGTCTAGACTTGTACAAGATTTGATGTCAGACTTTGTACACGTAGTGATGCCCAATAATCGAGTAAAAGATGCCGCAAAAAGCATGGTAAAACACAGCGTACATCACCTTGTAGCCATGCAAGACGGGAAAGTAGTCGGTATGCTTAGCTCTATGGATATACTAAAAGTATATGCTGATCTAAATTAGTTTCTTCCTTTTAGGCTCATATCAAACATCGTAGAAATGACACTTTGTATTAGTTTCATCACAGTCTAGCATCCATTTGTCTCTAGTGAGCAAAGTACCGAGCAGTAGCTGAGACTAGAGCTGTATGGATTTTCCAAAACACATTCACCTTGAAGGCTGCCGATTAGTACCTCCTCTGATTATTCTTTTATTTTTGCCTAAAGTCTAACTACAGTAACCAAATGCAAAATGTGATTGATGGTTGGGATAGATAATAATATGCCCAATCAGAGATACATATATACGTTCAGACGCGACTATCACAATATGGAATTGTGCAAGTTGGAATCGAGACAACTTTTTGGTAGAGAAGTGGAGGACACCTTCCTATTTTCAGACGTTAAGGTTGACCCAAGCATCAGTCCTTTTATTAAAACCAGGTTTGAGATTATCTCATCTTCCCAAAATTATTCTAGCCTATTAAAAAACATCGAAAGTGAGAAGATAAAAATCGAAGGTTTCAAGGCGGAATACCTTGTTTTGGATGGAGATACTACCCAATATACTGAGAGACTTGAAAAACTAAAAGATATAGGGTACAGAATAGATGGACTTCCCGACTATTATAGTCCTACGGTTATATACGCTTTGTGCCAGTACAAAGAGACTTGGCATTTTGGACTTTTAATAAAACACGATACCGGCTGGTATAAACACAAGACAAAGCCTTATTCTTTTAGCAATTCCATAAATATGGATATTGCCAAATCTCTGGTATGCATAGCCTCCAAAGGGAATAAAACACATAAGCTACTAGATGCGTGCTGTGGTGTAGGTACCATTATGTTAGAAGCTTGTGTTTCAGGATTTCGTATCGTAGGATGCGACATCAATCAGAAAGCGTGCTCCAATACAGCGAAAAACCTAGCACACTACTATTACGATGCACTTGTATTTTGCACAGATATCAAAGACCATAATACTCCATACGATGCAGCTATCGTTGACCTACCGTACAATTTATTTACCTACTCCAATGATGCTATAGCTCTCAACATAATAGAATCATCCGCAAACCTCGCTCCTCGGGTTGTCATCGTTTCTACATCAGACATAAGACCTCTAATCGAGCAATCGGGGCTAAAACTTACAGACCTTTGCACGGTTGCAAAAAAAGGAAAATCAAAATTTTCCCGGAAGGTATGGATCTGTGAGAAGGAAATTGACTTGAGCTGAAACCAAAGCAATTACCAACAAATTAACCCACCTGCCATACGATCAGCCTTTACAAAGTATAATTGTAGCTTCGATATGAGCTACACAGCAGTACACATTTTATGCGATGAAGATTTAGAAGAGACGGTATCCTTTTTGCTTCAAGAAAATGGATATACCGGGACTTCTTACGAACAAGGAACTCTTATAGCCTACTGCCAATCAGCACAACACAATGAAGAGAGTACAGCCAAGCTCCTAGCTAGTTTTAATTTATCTACTATCAAAATAGTGGAAGAAGAGCCAAAAAATTGGAACCAAATATGGGAAGACAATTTTAAGGATGCGGACCTAGGTGAGCACATACACTCTCGGGCTCCTTTTCACCCTGCCAAAGACGTAAAGCACGACATTATAGTGGTACCTAAAATGGCTTTTGGCACAGGACACCACGAGACCACAAGGCTGAGTGCTATCTCGTTAGAAAAACTAAACTGCACCAACAAATCAGTGCTAGACATGGGATGCGGAAGTGGCCTACTCGCTATTCTAGCTTCACAAAAAGCAGCCAAAAGAGTACTTGCCATAGACTATGACATACACTCGGTAGAGAACGCTCGTGAAAATGTACAATTAAACAAAGCCAAAAACGTTGAAGTAGTACAAGCTGATACTGTAGTGCACCTGACCGAAAAATTTGACATAATAGTAAGCAATATCGTGAAGAACATAAACCTCAGACTTTTACCTGAATTTGTATCTAAACTCCATAAAGACGGGCATCTCATACTCTGCGGCTTTATAGCCGAGGACCTAAATGAGCTTACTACAGCAGCTTCGGCACACGGATTGAAATGTATAGAACACAACGCAGATAACAATTGGCTACAAACTCAATTTACTTTTGATAATAATGCTTAAGAACAAACATATACTGACTTTTATACTCGCATTGCTTAGCACCTTTGCTATAGCACAGCCTCGCTCCTTCTCACGAAAACCGGAGATATTCATTCAGGAATTTAACAAATATATAAACTCAGACAATACTAAAGAAGGGCAAGCAGTGATGAAACAGTTCACTACCAAGTGGGACTCTGCCCAATTTGTGATAATAGAGCAGAGAAACATCATAAATGTAGCAAACAAGATGCTACAAAACGACCTACGTATCCCCTCTTTTGTGCTCTTTACCGAGACGATGCTCTATGCCAAAGACTCAATTGCAGAGCCAAAGTACATAAGCTGGTCAAAGGCTCTCATGCCTGCCATCAACAATGGCAACAAAACATTTATGACCCTACTTGCAGCCTCAAGAAACCTATTTAAAGACAACACTCTGTATGCTTCGGAAACCAAAAAATGGTATGCATCTAGTGATAACTATCGTTTTATTTTTGATGGCAATAGAGTACAAATCGCATTTAGAGATATAGACCTCACTTGTCAAGCTGAAGTAGACAGGCTCGTCGTATACAAAACCTCTGGAAGCTATTTTTTAGATACAGATGAATGGAAAGGTTCTAAAGGTAAGATAACTTGGGAACGTGTAGGTTTCGGTGCAAACAATATATATGCAGAGATAGAAGGCAAGTATAAACTCAGTTTTGATGTAGCAGAACTCAAAGTAGACACCGTCCTATTTACTAACAAGGATTTTCTGAGCAACTCACTCTATGGGTCACTGAGTGACAGAGTGTCAAGTGCTGGAAACATAACTCCCGATAAATTATTCAAATCCAAATTCCCTAAGTTTTCGTCTTTCAAAAAAGACCTTGAACTGGGTTCATACTTAGACAACACGGTAAAGTTCAGAGGAGGCTATGCCATGAGCGGAGCTGAGATCATAGCAAATGGTAGTGCCACGAGTCCTTCTACGGTTACTATAAGTTTCAAAGGCAAAGAACGTGTAGAAGCCAAATCTGAATACTTTAGCCTAAAGGAAGGTAAGATAACTGCCTTGGAAAGTGAAGTAAAGATCTATACAGACAGTGGTTCGATTTTTCACCCTAAGCTCAATTTTAATCTGAACTTAGATAATAAAGTTCTAGTACTTACTAGGGGAAAATATGGATTGGAGAAGGCTCCATTTTTTAACAACGACCACGAAGTAGACATATTTGTAGATCAAGTAATTTGGAAATTAGACTTGCCGCAGATAGAGTTTGATATGACGGGAGAAGAGTCTAAAGCTTTCATAGAGTCTGCTTCATTCTACAAAGAAGTGAGGTACGAAAAAATACCGCGTGGAATGCTCAAATATCACCCGCTCTCAAAGATGCGTGATTTCGTAATTAAACATCGTAAGCGAGAATTTACATTTACAGAATATGCTGCCTGGATGAGAAGTAAACCTATGTATCTGAAGCCACAGATAGTGGAGTTGGCTGATTATGGGTATTTGTTTTTCAATCCAAAAACCGACTCCATCAAAATAAGAAAGAAACTAGACCACGCAGTGCTCTCTCACATGAAACTCGCTGATTATGATGTTATTCGGTTTTCGTCTGTTATATCTGCTAGACCCAATGCATCATTGAGTTTAATCAATAACAACTTGACTCTGGAAGGTGTACGTGCATTTAGATTTAGCGACAGTCAGAGTGTGTATGCATTCCCTGAAGAACAAAAAGTACTGCTCAAGCACAAACGTAGAATGGAGTTTGGTGGTAAGGTGACAGGAGGAAAATTTGATTTTTACTCCGAAAAATTTGATTTTGACTATTTCAATTTTGAGATCTCATCAGACAAAATAGATGAGATGGTGATATTCACCGAAGATTTATCTGGTAGGTCTGGACTAGTGGCAGTAAAATCAGTGTTAAGAGACATTAACGGGACACTCGAAATAGACAAAGCCACCAACAAATCTGGGCTTGAAGACTGTCCGGAATTCCCCAGATTTACCAGTAAAAAAGGAGCTGTTATCGCTTACGACAAAAAAAGCATCCATAATGGAGCTTATGATAAAGAACGATTTCGTTTTGAGGTAGATCCATTTACCATAGAAAACATGGACAATTTCACTACCGCCGAACTTAGTTTTCCAGGCACATTTGTTTCAGGAGGTATAGTGCCAGATTTCAAATATGAGGCTAAAATTATGGATGACTATTCATTAGGTTTCGAAAAGACTATGGCCTCATACCCTATGTACGGCGGAAAAGGCTCTGGAGACATTGCCTTAAAACTAAGTGAAGAAGGGTTTACTGCAAAGGGAACCATAGACTATGAAGGAGCCACTATAGAATCTCAAGATATTCTAATGACTCCTGATTACACTATGACTACAGCAGAGACTTACAACGTCAAAGAAAACGCCAAATATCCAAACATATTAGCAAAAGACGTACTAACGAAATGGGTGCCAGATAGAGATTCTTTATATGTGAACACCAATGGTCATACTGTCAAAGTATTGAGAAACAACCAAGAGTTTCAAGGTAGTCTAGTACAAACGAGTAGTCAAATTGCGGGAAACGGAGTTCTTACCTGGGAAAAAGCAAAACTTACTTCGGGTGATATGAAGTTTAAACCAAACAGGGTAGACGCTCAAAAATCAAAAATCGAGATCGGTGCCATCACTGATGATAAAATTGCGTTTTCATCATACAATGTAGAATCTCACGTAGATTTCACTACACAAATTGGAGAGTTCAAAGCCAATGAGAAAGGAAAGCTCACAGATTTTCCCTTCAATCAATATGCGAGTTCTATGGACGAGTATACCTGGGATATGGACGCACAGACTATCGAGCTAAACAAAGGACCACAACTTGCCAGAGAAGCTTCTTATTTCATCACAAAGAAATACGAGCAGCAGGGACTTAGATTTGAAAGTACGAAAGCTTTATTTGATATGAAACTAGGCATTATCTATGCAGACAATGTACCACATATAGACGTAGCAGACAGTAGAGTATTCCCACATGAAGGCAAGGTAGAACTAAGAAAGGATGCAGACATGCAGCGTCTCAAACAGTCTAAGATGCTAGCAGCGAGAGATAATAAAAATCACGAGCTATTTGATGGAGATTTGAAAATAGACGGCAGGTATGTAATTAGTGGTTCGGCGTACTACAAATACAAAGACAAGCACAATACAGGGCAGGTTATTTTCTTCAATAAAATGCGAGTAAAGGGCAAGGGAGATACTACGGTAATAGCAAGTGGATTTGTCACGGACTCTGTAGGTTTCACGGTAAGCCCAAAGATTGCGTACAAAGGAAAAACAGAGCTTCATAGTAACGAAGAAGACATTGTGTTTAATGGATATGTGAAACCTCTCCATACGTTCGACCAGTATCCAAGTGCTTGGTTCAGATATAGTCAGCAGCCAGACCCGCAGGATGTTATTATACCTGCAACTGATATATTTAACGAAGATAGAAGAAAGATGTATGCTGCTATAAGTGTAGCCAATGACTCTGTACACATCTATCCTACTATGTTCAATTTTAAGCGAAGCTATTCAGACCTTGAATTAACATCTGATACAGGCGTATTTTATTATGATGAATACGACAAGACTTTCTTTGTAGGTGATTCTTCAAAACTGCTAGCAGGTGCTAAGAGGGGTAGTTACCTATCCTTCAACGACGCCACTGGTGAGGTATATAGTGAAGGAAAAATTGACTTTAATCTAAACACGGACCCTAATTTCAACGGCAAGATGGCTGGTAATATCCATAAGCTTCCTTCAGAT
Source organism: Bacteroidia bacterium (assembly GCA_028339355.1). GTDB lineage: Bacteria > Bacteroidota > Bacteroidia > NS11-12g > UBA9320 > UBA9320. The sequence continues at coordinate 36,932 of JAOLBX010000005.1, read as the reverse complement.
TCTAGTTTTATTATCAATAGTATACTGGCCCTCAATGTGAAACTTCCAGAAGAATGCTACACCAGAATAAGCACAGTAATTAATGAGTCTAGTGGCAATGGAATAGCCGACAATGGCACTCCATTTGTAGAAAATGCAATGGCAGAGTATCTAGACGATAAGAAACTTAGAAAGACAGTAGAATTTGCACCTAGTACCGGAGAGTTAAGTCCGCAAGGGGATTTGAATAGCGACATTTTCATCTCTAACATGAGTCTGCACTATTCTCCTATTAAGAAACAATTCTTGAGCTATGATCTTGTACACATTGCTACGGTAAATGAAGTTCAGGTAAATAGAGCGATAGAATCTAGAATAGCGATAACCAAGAGAAGAAGTAGTACTCGATATACTATATACCTCGAAGTGAGCAAGTATGATTGGTTCTACATAGACTATTATATGGGTTCGATTACCGTGGCCAGTACAGACAAAGAGTTTAACGATATTATCAAAGAAAAAGGTCCGAAGATGAATAAAGGTAAATTCCGTATACGTACGGCCAGCTCGCGTACTGTAGCCTTGTTCTTGTCTAAGTTGGACGGCGAATAGTTTCGGATGGCATTCAGCCCCACTAAATCATCTATCGCCACCTTATCTTTAAGCACGGCATTACTCGGACAGGTACTTCGGTTTATGACATTGGATTATGTAGCAGTTTTTCAACCTAGCATATTTCAACAATACACTTCATATATATTGATAGCTCTAGTCTTTTTATTGCTTGGATGGTCAATACTATCTTCTTTGGGACTTCTAATAAGATTTGTACGACTTAATAAAACACAACGAACAAAAAGTGAAAATCAGACGGCCATTCTTGCGGTTTTGGCCTTGGTAATAGCGATATTCACAAAAATGGGATAACCACTACTCGCCGCTTACTGAAACTCGTATCCGAGACTAAAAATAGCTCCAAAAGTACGGTAACGAAAAAGATTAGCGTCCACAACACTAAAATTGCTGAGTGCCTGAAAATCTGCACCAATATAAATGTGATTCAAGGGAAAATTAGATTCGTTCTTTCCCAGTTTAAAACCCAAACCTACACGCTGTATTATATTAATACTTGCATAATTGGATAGATCTGAAGCAGGAATAAAGTCTACTGTTTCATTGGCCTGATTGGTGCCAAGTTCTCTCTCAGTATATCGCATACTCCCGTCTACATCTATATCGTATGCCCACAGACCCTCTAGTCCTATACCTGCCGTCAAAAAAATACGCCGCTCTTTGGGTGTACTAAATCTGGCAATAGAGCGGATTCCGATTAATGAACTAGAGACATCAGTAGATTGACTAGTAATATAGCTGGAGTCTCCACTATTTATAAACGTACTTCTATAAGAATTTAGATAATCTGTACCTTGCAATACGTTTATTTCCCAGTTTAAATATTCATGTTTGGTCGTATTAAATCCAACTAGATAATCTGAGAACACTCTACTAATACTCGTGTTATAACCAAAACCTGTTGATTCTAAACTAAGTGCCTCTGCAAAAAAGGGATCGACCATTTTTTGAGGAACACGTTGTCCTATGTTAAAGTTGACCCCAAGTGCTGCATGACTTAAGCTTAGTTGTGCATTTGCATGCATGAACATACTGACTAGTGCTATGGTAAATATTTTCTTCATAGAAAGACTGCTTTTGTTAATTGAACAAAGACCAATACTTATCGATCAAGTATACCATTGAAGCCATACTCGCTCCGCCCAGTTCTAATTCACGCTGATTCACACTTTCAAAAACATCAGATTCTGAATGATGGTAATCAAAATAGCGTTGTGAATCTGGGTAAAGACCAAGTAGCATGAGATTTGGATTCACTTTGTTCTCCTTTGATTTTAATGGCCCTATGTCTACTCCTCCATAGCCCTTTTTAAAATAATGAAGACCATACGGCTCTAATAATTCTTTCCAGCTTGCTATGGTCATAATTTGACTATCCCTACCGTCTATACTGAAACCACGTGGTGAGAACCCTCCTCTATCGCTTTCTAATGCACATAAATGATTTTCCCCATTGACCTTAGCTCTCTTTGCATATGTTTTACCTCCCATATTACCATTCTCTTCATTCATATAGAGCACCATTCGAATAGTATTTTTCGGTTTTATACCTACCTCTTTGAAGAGTCGTAAAACTTCCATGCATTGCACTACCCCTGCCCCATCATCGTGTGCTCCTTCTCCTATATCCCAGCTATCTATATGTGCACCGATTACAATAATATTATCGGGATTTTGGTATCCTTTTATCTCTGCTATCAAATTGTGCGTATTTACCTTGGTAATACTCGTATAGCAATTCAGATTCATCGTGACTGTTGCTGCACCTAAATCTTCAATATAACTGTGTAAAATATCTGCATCTTGAGTACTAATCGCAGCTGCAGGTATTTTCTTCACACCTTTGTCGTATGCCATGCTACCTGTGTGGGCATGTACATCGGTAAGTGTAGTAAGAGACCGTACCAGCACCGCTACTGAACCATATTTCGCGGCTTCAGAGGCTCCGAAGTATCTCTGAGACACACACGCACCGTATGCTTCAAACGTATTTACAAGTGACTTATCGAGTGGCTCATTTAAGAACACTATTTTTCCTTTAAGGTCACCTACATTGTACTGCCTTAGTTCTTCCATACCGTTCACCTCTACTACTTGAGCTTGTAGTGGGCCATCCGTACTCACCGACCCTCCTAGAGCACTGGCATTCAACAGCATATCTACATCCTCACTTATAGCCACCCATTCTTTATCTCCTCGTCTCCAATGATCCGCCTCTACGCTTTGCTGTGCTAGTCTAGAAACACCGTAAGAACCCACTTGCTTCTGGGCCCAATTTACTGCATCATCTGCTTGTTGACTTCCGGTTAATCTGTGCCCTATGACTTTACATAAGTAATTGAGTTGTCCGTAGCTTTTTCCATCTAGTAGGGCCTCATCAAAAATGGATCGTACCACCAATGAATCGCTTTTATCGTAGCTCTTGTCTTGTGCTATCGCACTTATAGAAAGCATTAGGAAGATGTAAACTAATTTATTTTTCAAATTTTTCTATTTCTAATTTATTAAACCCTAGGGAGGTTAATATCATCGCAATTGCGATAAGGAAGTGACCAATATCTGCCGCAGAAATGAGCAAGTCACTGTTTTTATATACTGCAAATACTACCGCTGATGTCGCCAGGACTAACAATCCTGCAACAATAAGGCCGCTTGCTTGTCTATTTTTATCATAGTTCAACAAGGTGCTTGTTAACCCTACTATCAACATACCAAATACCCCATAAATCATAACAGGATTAAACACATTCATGTACACTAACCAAGACAAAGCAATAATAAAAACTCCAATATTAAGCAGCATTAACCATTTTTTATTGTTGTAGCCAAATAATTTTAAGATTCCAATTGCGAAACAATAGATAGAGATAATATTAATTATTCTAGAGACAAGAAGAAACGAATTTTGCAAACGAATATCCAATATTGGTAGATGACCAAATGCAGCTATGAATGAACCTATACCTGTAAGTAGGATAAAATAATAAAACATTCGTTCTCTAATATTTTCATTAATTGTAAGATTTAGAATAACGGTGACGATAAATATCAGTATGTTAGTAGAAAAAGAAAACCACATAATAAGCCACAATAATAAAGTTATGGCTTCATAATTGCTACATTCTAAATATTAACAATTAATTATATCTGTAATCCTAAGTGAAATCTACCACTTTCCTACTTTTTACGACCGTTCTTCTTATCTCTTCATCATTTTCGAGTGGAGTGCTGGGAGATATATCATTTGAAGATGGTAAATATTCTGAAGTAAGAAAACTAGCGAAGGAAAAAAATAAGACCATATTTATAGATGGCTATACACAATGGTGTGGGCCATGTAAAAAAATGGCTTCTACAGTTTTTACTGACACTGAAGTTGGTTCATATTTCAACAGAAACTTTATAAATGTAAAGATGGATATGGAAAAAACTGAAGGAATGCTCGTAGGAAGAAGGTACGGAGTAAATTTTTACCCTACGTTACTATTCATAAAACCATCCGGTGAGTTGGTTCTTAAGGAAGTGGGGTATCACAGCAAAAGTGAACCAATGCGATTGGCTAAAGATATAGCTAACTACTAAACAAAGTACTATTTTTCACGCTCTGAGGTATGCCTATAGGCTTACCTTTTTCATAATCAAAACATACTATAGCCGTTCTTATTTCTGACATTATTCGAGTTGTCGTTTCGTTTGTGAATCGATAAAAAACATTAAACGATGAATTGCCTTCTTGCACCGCAGCAACCTCTATTGTCACAATATCATTTAGATGTCCTTCTCCCTTATATATTACTGCGGCATCTGCTTGTATAAGCGATACGCCACCAAAGTCTAGTTCTGTGAATCCATGTTTTTCTAGAAAAGCTACTCTAGCAATCTGAGCATACGCTAAGAACTGTTCATTTCCTAAATGATTACCGTAATTAAGGTCTGTTACGCGTACGACGATTTGTGTACTAAAATGCCACTCATCAGGCATATCTATCTTCATTCTGGCCATATTACTCCGTTTTGTGGATTCTTACCTTTGTACTTACTAAAGTACTCTTTAAGCTCATTAACCGTGCTATCTGCATCCTTTGTTATGTAGTACAATTCATCTAGTACAAGTGTTTTAGAAGGGTAATCAAAAGCTATTCGAAGAATCGGGATTTTTGCATTTTTGGCCATATAGTAAAATCCAGTTTTCCATTTTTTTCTATAACTACGGGTTCCTTCTGGTGCTATTGTAGTACAAAACTTTTCATTGTTATCAAACACAGAAACTACATCATCTACAAAGTTGGTATTTTCACCTCTTTCCACTGGAAAACCTCCCGTCCATCTAAAAAAGAATCCTATCGGAAACACAAAAAGCTCTTTTTTAGCTAGGTACATCGGTTCGAAATTGTCTGTATATTTACGGAATAGTATCCCAACTAAGAAATCCCAATTACTCGTATGGGGAGCCACTACAATAAGATACTTGGGAACATCAGGGACGGAGCCTTCTACTTTCCAGCCCCACACATTTAGGAACAGCCACTTGGATAATCGCTTAATCATTTCTCACCTCCATCAATTCATTGAACTTCTGTTTTATTTCATCTGTAAAGGTCGCTGGCCTGCCAGATTTGCTGTTTAATAAAACAAATGTTATGTCAGCAAAACATGCTATACCATTCTTTTTTGAGGTGTTTCTAATTTCTTGATGCACAATTGCACTTTTATTATTGTAGACCACACTCATTAATTCAATTTCCACTATATCTCCGGGTACAAGCGGTTGATTGTAAGAGATATTCGCTTTAACCACTACAAACAATAGATTTCTGCTTTCAAAAAAACGCTCTTCTACTGCAGGCTCTAGAAATGCCCATCGAGACTCCTCTAATAGTTCTAAGTAACGTGCATTGTTCACATGACCATATGCGTCACAGTGATACCCTCTTATTTTAATGGTAGTTCCATTCACACTACAAATGTGTAAAATAAACTGCATCTATTTCACAGTAATTCTGAAACTTTCTGCTAACCTCATTGTGTGTTACAAAACGAAATTTAAAAACGTATATTTTTCCTCTTTGATACGCCTTTGATACATAAACATTGGCATATGATGTTAATGAATTTTGTTCCTAAACCCAATACGCTTTTTAAAAACTGTTTTTTTTAATTCCTTACTCACTAACACAGTAAATGTCAGAAATTTAGAAGAAGAATGTCTTGAGATTTTAAATGGCATTTCTAATAATTATTTATGCGTATTCCACGAATTTGAAGCCGGTGTAATGTCTAATTATTTTGATAAATCCTGACAACTAGTAGAGTAATTAAAGTGCTTGACATTGTTAAGACAGAATGAAATTTAATTGTAGTCAATCAACAGATTATTTACTTTAAGAACGGTAAAAAGAACATTTTTGTCAAAACAAGCCACATTTTTTAGCACTTTTGTTGAAATTATAATATCGAAAAGAATGGCATCTACTTCTTTGAACCCAAAAGGAAAATTCGGAACAGCTCCCGTTTTTCTCACAGCTATCTCTACCATTCTGGGAGCTATAATGTTCCTCCGTTTTGGTTATTCGGTAGGTGTAGTTGGTGTATATGGCACCATAGCCATAGTTATAATCGGTCACCTGGTGACTATTCCTACTGCCATGGCACTAGCAGAGATAGCTACCAATCAAAAAGTAGAAGGTGGTGGTGAGTATTTCATTATCTCCCGATCCTTTGGCTTGACCATTGGGGCAGCTATCGGCATAGCTCTGTATCTCTCCCAAGCAATATCGGTAGCCTTTTATCTTATTGCTTTTACCGAAGCATTTGAGCCTTTGCTTCCATTTATAAACGAACACCTTCCTTTTGCCATCAATAAGACGGTCATTGGAATAATATCTACCCTACTTCTTGCATGGCTTATGCTCACCAAGGGTGCAAGTAGTGGCATGACATTGTTATACGTAGTAGTGGGTATACTTGCTGTTTCGCTCATGATGTTTTTTGCGGGCGGACCTACTGAGGGCTTTATAGAACCTGACACATTTCATTTTAACAAAGGCAAAAACGACTTCTTTTTCATATTTGCCATCGTTTTTCCAGCTTTTACTGGGATGACTGCCGGAGTAGGACTCTCTGGCGATTTGAAAGACCCTAAAAAGTCAATACCTCTGGGAACGCTAGCCGCCACGGTGATAGGTATGGTTATTTATATTTTCATAGCATTTAAACTAGGTTCTAGTGCATCAGAGGCGGACTTAGCTAATCTGGATAAACAACTTATAATGGCTGACATTGCGATTTGGTGGCCAATCATTCCAATAGGTCTAGCTGCAGCTACTATCTCTTCTGCACTAGGGAGTATTATGGTAGCACCACGTACACTGAATGCTATATCTCTAGATAAAATAGTACCCATACCTCGACTAAACAATTGGCTTGGCAAAGTAAAAAAGGACAATAATGAACCTGTAAATGCTACATTAATAACTTGCGTCATTGCATTCTTCTTTGTACTAATGGGAGATGTGAACGCTGTGGCGGAAGTCATATCTATGTTTTTTATGGTAACGTATGGCTCTATTTGTCTCATCTCATTGCTCGAAAATTTTGCCTCAAATCCAGGATACCGACCTTCATTTAAATCCAAGTGGTACATATCTCTCCTTGGTGCAGTAATGTGTATTGGGCTTATGTTTAAGATAAACACGATATATGCGATAGCAGCTATTGTCCTAATGACCCTCATCTACATTGTACTAAGTATGTACAATAGGAAGGGAGATATGGTAGCTATTTTTAGTGGTGTAATTTTCCAAATCAGTAGAAATTTACAAGTGTTTTTGCAAAAAAGAAAAGCCAATTCTGATGACGCTTGGCGACCATCCATAGTTGCTATTTCGAGGGACTCTTTTGATCGATTTGCCTCTTTTGATTTACTACGATGGATTTCGCATAAAATAGGTTTTGGTACATACATACATCACATAGACGGATACCTGAGTTCTGAAACCATGCAAAAAGCTGAAAGTGCACAATCCCGCTTGGTAAAAATGGCTCAAATCTCAGACAGTAGCGTATTTGTAGATACCATGATAAATCCCAACTACATGAATAGTATCTCGCAGGCTCTCCAATTGCCTGGAATTAGTGGGCAAGAAAATAACATGATTCTTTTTGAGTTTAACAAACACCAAGAAGAGGGTTGCAAAGAGATAGTAGAGCATTTGGGTCTAGCCAAAGCTGTGAACTATGACATTTGTTTGCTTAGCAGTAGTGACAAGGACTTTGGATTCAATAACGAAATACATATATGGATAACAAGTAGCGACTATCAAAATGCCAATCTAATGATATACATCGCTTATATCATTTTGGGGCATCCAGACTGGAGCAGAGGTGGGCAGATTAAGCTATTTGCTGTACATCCCGAAGAAGAGGTAGTGGAGCAGCGTATAAAAATGCAAGATATGATACGCTCCGGGAGATTACCTATATCTGCTAACAACATAGAAATAATACCAAAAGCAGAAGGAATCACCAATAAAGAGGTGATAAGCGAAAGGTCAAGAGATGCTGATTTGACAATCGTAGGATTCCGCTCTGAGAAGGTAAAACACGATGGACACGAAACTTTTATGGGGTATGAAAAAGTAGGCAATGTTCTCTTTGTAAATGCTCAAAAAGAGAAGGAAATAGTATAAAATCGTAGTTTTTAGTAAGTAGTAACGGATGAAGAGTTACTTCTTAGCCCAGAGATTGTACTTTAAGATGCAGTATAGTGCTCTTACTCCGTCTTTCCAGCCTATTTTCTTTCCATCTTCGTAGGTTCTGCCATAGTAGGAGATTCCTATCTCGTAGATTCTTATTTTTGGTATACGAGCTATCTTAGCCGTCACCTCTGGCTCAAAACCAAAGCGATTTTCTTTCAGGTCTAATCCCTTAATGATATCTGCTTTGAAAAGCTTGTAGCAGGTCTCCATATCTGTAAGATTCAGATTGGTCATTGCATTGCTCATCAGTGTGAGCATGCCATTGCCTATACTGTGCCAAAAGAAGAGTATTCTGTGGGGCTTACCTCCCATAAATCGAGACCCATACACTACATCAGCATCTCCACTTAGTATTGGTTTGAGCAACTCATTGTACTCAAAAGGATCATACTCCAGATCAGCATCTTGTATAATTATAAGGTCTCCGCTAGCCTGAGCTATTCCAGTATGCAATGCAGCACCCTTACCTTTATTTATCTCGTGGTCATATAGCGATATTTTGACATTTGGATTGTCTGCTTTGTACTGCTGCAGGCGTTCCCATGAATTATCACTAGACTTATCATTCACCATCACTATTTCTTTTTCCAATCCACCATCGAGCTCCACCTGTTGTATTTTATCAAGAATAAGGTGAATTGTTTTTTCCTCGTTGTACACGGGGATAATTATAGATAAGACTTTTGGTTGCATAATAATTGCAATATTAATTTAAAAAATCTTGATTTAGGAATTCACTGACAGGTCTAAATCTACTGCAGAATAAAATACCTTTGCAAGGATGGAATTGCAACAAACCACTACCGGAGAATTCACGTTATACATACCGTCTATGGACGAAACCTACCACAGTAGAAACGGTGCGATTTCTGAGGCAAAACACGTTTTCATTAAAGAAGGTATGAATCGTACGCAGGGGAATATTAGAATCTTAGAAATAGGTTTTGGAACGGGACTAAATGCTATGGTAACCGCACAACATGCTGCTGATACAAATCGAAAAGTGTTCTATCACACATTGGAACCATTTCAAGTGCCTTATGACCTCATCCAAAAAATAGGCTACGGAGCAATACTAGAAGATGAATCATTGTTTGCAGAAATACATAACGCCGCTTGGGAGTCCGCTTTCAAGATAAATGAGTATTTCACGTTGCATAAAACCACTCAAAAACTAGAGTACGTACAACTCCAAGATGACGCGTACGATCTTATATTTTTTGATGCATTTGCACCTAAGAAACAACCAGAATTGTGGAATGAGTCTATCTTCAAAAAACTGTATAAGGCCACAAGATCCAATGGTGTACTTACCACTTATTCGGCTGCAGGACAGCTCAAAAGAGACTTAAAATCAGCAGGTTATACACTAGAGCATCCTCCAGGAGCCAATGGCAAACGAGAGATGACCGTAGCTCTCAAACAATGGTAAATCATTCGTAGTTGATTTACTTTTCTACGAATAAAAAAACTAAACCATTTGCAAACTGAGTTTACTCTCTAAACCCATTCTGCACCCAACATTCTATCTTTTGTATTTGGTCATCAGAAAGCTTACCTCCTGTCTTGGGCATAGGGCTTGCTCCAGCTTCGTGTCTTATGGCTTTCAGAAACTTTGCACTCTCTGCAGAGGTCTTGGTAGTGGTATAATCATTCATCGTAAAACCACCTGCTCCTCCACCGTGGCAGTAGCCTCCCGAGCATCCAGCATCGGCTAGCATAGGTGCTATATCATTGGAATACAGCACATCTAGGCTGTCACAAAGGTTTTGTGGTTGGTCTGTTACTACTACTGCATCGTCGTCTTCACAGGCTATGGCAAGTATGGCTATAGAGAACAATAAAATGAATGTTTTTTTCATGGTATGTTTATTTGTTGGGAAAAATACAGCAAATTATCATTTTACCACAATACTATTGCATTGTGAGTCAGCATAACACTTCATTATCACTTAAAGATTACAATACATTTGGTATAGATACCCAAGCCAAAAAACTAATACTTCTTATAGACCTTACTCAGCTTCGTGAGATCTCCAATCTTCAAGACTGTCTAATCATAGGAGGAGGAAGCAATATATTGCTCACACAGGACATAGAGCAGACGGTAATAGTAAACCAGACCAAAGGTATACGCACGCTTAACGAAAATGAGGATACCATAGAGCTAGCTGTAGCATCGGGAGAAAACTGGCACGAGTTTGTGATGCACTGCATAGCAAATGAGTATGGAGGAATAGAAAACATGAGCCTGATACCCGGCAGTGTGGGTGCAGCCCCTATGCAAAACATAGGAGCATACGGCAGAGAGGTAAAAGATGTATTGACCTATGTAAAAGCGATAGATATACGTACCCTAGAAGAAGTGGTATTCTCAAACGCAGAATGTCAGTTTGGCTATAGAGAAAGTATTTTTAAAAAATCTGCCATAGGCAAGTACTTTATATGTGAAGTTGGTTTCAAGCTCACCAAACAATACCATAAACTAAACACCAGCTACGGTGATATAGAAAAATGGCTACAAGAAAGGTGCTTCTCCTCTCCTACTCTGCGAGACGTGAGCAATGCCGTGATAGCCATACGCAAGAGTAAACTGCCAGACCCTGCTGAGCTAGGTAACAGCGGAAGCTTCTTCAAAAATCCGATAATAGACAAAGCTCATTTCGAAAAGCTAAAAGAACAATACCCAGAGATAAAAAGCTACCCCATAGATGAAACCTCTGTAAAAGTGCCTGCCGGGTGGCTCATAGAAAGTATGGGCTGGAAAGGTAAAAAAGTGGGCAATACAGGCAGCCATGCCAAGCAAGCACTAGTTTTAGTAAACTATGGAGGAGCCAATGGACAAGAAGTGTATGCCCTAGCCAAAGCTATACAACAAAGCGTGAAAGAGACGTACCAAATCCATCTAGACATGGAAGTGAACGTGATCTAGGAAGAGTCATTTGTGATTCTCAGTATAGCAATAGTAAAAATGAGATAAGTATAAAACAAAAGCTAAGCGAGTATACGATGTCCGTATTTTTAGATGCTACTACCTCTTGCGTACGATGAGCAGCTCATCATCGCTAAACTCCATCCAGGCCAGATCATAGACATAGTGAAATGTTTTGCCTTTGCTATTGATGGCAGTGTGCGTGTGGTACTTAAATCGGAATTTTTTATCCTCCAGTACATTTCTATAAATCTACGAGTAAGTGATATAAAATCTGATGAGGGATATATCAGGATAAAAGGAGCCAAAGGCAAAAAAGATAGAAACACCTTACTGTCTGCTGTACTCCTTACTCTACTTAGGCAATATTATAAACAATACAAGCCAAGCTATTGGCTTTTTGAAGGGCAAGATGGTGGAAAATATAGCTCAACTAGTATACAGCGTATATTTCAAAAAGCAGTGAAAGACAGCGGATGTGATGCGTGGGCTACTCCACATACCCTAAGACATAGCTTTGCGACACACCTCAAGCAAGCCGGCACAAACCTTAGATACATACAAAGTGCTCTTGGACATAAGAGTCCAAAGACAACAGAGATATATACTCACGTGCTTAGAATCAATAATAAGACTAAAGAAAGCCCCCTTGATTTACTGATGAAAAAAGGTAAATTTGTCAAATAGAAAATACTAAATGATACAAGAGATATATGTGCCGGTCACATATAAAAGTGTTGCCAACAATATGAAAAAACGAATATCTACATATATTTTAGTTCTATTTATTTTTTCGAGTTTGTCTTGTAAAAGTCAGGAAAATAAAAAGTCTGAAATAATCCAAAAGCCAAAGTCATTTAAGATTATTGAGGAAATTGAAGGAGATTTAGACAAAGATGGAATTTCAGAAAAAGTTATAGTTTATGACACTGAAAAGGAAATAGATTTAGGAACAGAAAGGCAGATATACATTTACAAAAAGAAAAAAAATAATTGGGAATTGTGGGAAAAATCAATTGGAGCAATATTACCGAGTGAACACGGAGGAATGATGGGAGATCCATTTGAAGGAATTTCTATTGAAAGGAATTGTATAGTAATTAACCATTTTGGAGGAAGTCGTCAAAAATGGAATTATACTCATAGGTTTAGATTTCAGAGCGGAGAATTTCAATTAATCGGAGCAACTGTGAATTTTGGTTCACCTTGTGATTATTTTGAAAGTTTAGATTACAATTTATCTAATGGAAAAATTAAATATAAAAAGGAAATTGAAAATTGTGAAAAAGAAACTTCAAAAATTGAAAAAAAGGAAATCATTAGAAAACTTGAAAGCTTACCAACGATGAATGGTTTCTACCCTGGATATAATGAAATAAAATTTCCGAATTCTGAAATTACGATGTATTATTAACTAAAATACTGTTGGCAACACCGTATAAAATTAATGTGGGTTTTTATGGTTTTCCCAAAGTTTTAGGTCTGTTTATATTGTTGCTCATACTTATTTGAGTATCTTTAAATCGACAAGATAAAAACATAAAATAAGTATAAGCTTGTGGCTTGGCTGACAATTCACGAATTGTCAAACTCCCACACTAATCTTATACAAAACCGTTATATGCAAGCATTAAAAGCTGTATGAATAGAATACAAAATATAGAAAACGAGATCTCCGAGTTAAGAAATCAATTGCAAAATCATAAACTTTATGAAAACCTAAAGAATGTAGATGACATTAAAGTTTTTATGGAGAATCACGTATTTGCTGTTTGGGACTTTATGTCGCTTTTGAAATCTCTTCAAATAAAACTCACAAATGTTCAAACACCTTGGATACCATCTAAAAACGGAACACTTTCGAGATTCATAAATGAAATAGTATACGGGGAAGAAAGTGATATTAATGAATTAGGAGAACCTAAAAGTCATTTTGAAATGTATTTAGATGCAATGAGACAAGCAAAAGCAAATACAACTGAGATTAATAAATTTATTAATCTTCTTGAATCTGACAATACCGTTGAATATTCATTGAACGAAGTTAATATTGACAAAAGAGTTGCTGATTTTGTTACTTTTTCATTTTCAATCATTGAGACGAATAAGGCACATCTCGTTGCTTCTGCATTTACATTTGGACGAGAAGATGTAATTCCTGATATGTTTATTGAAATACTCAAAAATGCTGATTCTGAAAACAAGTCATATAGCAAGTTGACATATTATCTTGAAAGACATATAGAATTAGACGGGGATGAGCACGGTCCGTTATCTCTTAAGATGATTTCTGAGTTATGTGGAAATGATGATCATAAGTGGAGTGAAAGCTTGGTAGTTGCAAAGAAATCTTTACAGAAAAGAATTTCGCTATGGGATGCAATTAGTGATTTAATACAAAAAGAAAAAATAGCATGTAACAATGTGTATAGTGCATAGCACCCTGCGGGATGCTGCGACACCATGCACGGTACGTTGTGTGTCATTTGAAAAAACATAAAACCGATAACTGGTTGCCAAAAGTTTAAATACTTTTGATAGAGCTATTTAAAAAACAGAAAAGAATGAATCCGAAAACTGCGATTAAAATAATGTTATGGATGCTTTTAGCAGTAATACTTTTTCATTTAAGCATTATCCTGAAAATAGTCCCATACGAAATAACTTGGGGAGGGAGATTGAAAAATGACTCTGAGATGTATGTTTTTGAAACTGTCTCGATATTAATAAATCTATTTTTATCTTTAATTCTTTTAATAAAAGGGAAATATGTAAGACAGTTTTTGTATTGAAGTAAATGACAAGGTGCTTCAATTATAAAATAAGTTCCTAGTAAATTTTCTATCCCACAAGTATTTAACTCCTGTCGGTATTTAAGACAGTCAATATCAAAGTATACACCGTTCTAACTATGTTACATCGAAAAAAATGTTTATTGCTTCTGTTTTAGGGTAAATTTACACCAAATCAAAAATAATGGCACAAACCTATAATATCAACAGACCTAAGTTACCCAACTTCTCAGCTTTTAAAATGGGCTGGATCATCCTAGCAATCTTTTTACTTATTCTTTTTGCCAAATCGACCATAACTATAAGGGCAGGAGAAGCTGGAGTATTGTACAAGACATTTAGCGGTGGTGTAGTTACTGACCACACCTACGGTGAGGGTTTTCATATAGTAGCTCCGTGGAATAAGATGATAGTGTATGAAGTAAGACAACAGGAAGTATTTGAGACGATGTCTGTACTCAGTAGCAATGGACTAGAAATAAAACTAGATGCATCTGCATGGTTTCAACCTGAGCACGAAAATCTAGGCAAACTACATCAAGAAAAGGGGGAAGATTATGTACAACGTATACTGCTACCTACTATACGCTCAGCTACCAGAAGTGTGGTAGGACGATACACTCCAGAACAATTGTACAGCAGCAAGCGAGATGCCATTCAAAAAGAAATATTTGAGGAATCTAAAAAAATAGTAAATACACAGTACATCCAATTGAATGAAATTTTGGTAAGAGATGTCACTTTACCGGCTACTATCAAGGTAGCGATAGAGCGTAAACTCAAGCAGGAACAAGAAGCACTGGAATATGAGTTTAGGCTAGTAAAAGCTAAAAAAGAAGCAGAACGCCAAAAAATAGATGCAGAAGGAAAAGCCATTGCTAATAAAATACTGAGTCAGTCTCTTACAGATAAAATACTGAAAGAGAAAGGAATAGAAGCTACACTTCAGCTAGCCCAATCAACCAATACTAAAGTAGTAGTGGTAGGTAGTGGGAAGGACGGACTGCCAATAATATTGGGAAATCAATAGTGAGAAATTAGCCATTCCTAGAAACTAGTGTTTGGCCGTCTTTTAGTATAAACTGAGATAAGAAATAAACTATGCAGTTAGACTTATCTTGAGACATACAATTTTTAGGTATGCTCCAGTTTGTTGAAATAATGAGTCAATCTAATTATAGAAGAGTCAACCAACTAACTCACAAGGCTACTCTACAAGCACTTGAAGTTCGTCGTAGGCCAAGTTTATCCCACTAGGCAATTCTGAATCTACTTCTTCGTGAAAACCCATCTGATGACTCATATGGATAATGTAGGTTTGATCTGCATCTATCTCTTGAGCTAAAGCCACCGCTTGATCAAGCGTGAAATGAGAAATATGATCTGTCTTACGCAGTGCATTCAGCACTAAAACTTTGGAGCCTCTGAGTTTAATTTTCTCTTCTTCACTTATATAGTTAGCATCTGTGATGTATGAAAAATCACCAATACGATAACCAAATACCGGAAGTTTGTAATGGAGCACTTCGATGGGTTGCACCTCCAGGTCTCGTATCATAAACTTCTCATTATGAATAACATGCAAATATAGATTGGGAACTCCAGGATATTTATTTTCGGCAAATGCATAATAAAAATCCCTTTTGAGTACGACCTCTACTTCTTCATTGGCGTAAACATCCATCTCCGTCTTTGTCTTCCAATTAAAACCTCGTATATCATCAAAACCTGCAGTGTGGTCTTTGTGCCCGTGGGTAAACACAATAGCATCCACTTTTTGCACCTTTTCGCGTAGCATCTGCTGCCTAAAATCAGGTCCAGTATCTATTACAATATTCGTATGTTCGGTTTCTATAAGAACACTACTTCTTAGCCTCTTATCTCTAGGATCATCAGATTTACACACCTCACAGTCGCATGCTATGATGGGCACTCCTTGAGATGTTCCTGTTCCTAAGAAAGTTACTTTCATTTAGTTGCAAAGTTAAGTCTAGAACGGTTGAAAGTGCGAACAAATCTCAAATTCACAAGCGGTAGCTTTCTCCTATTGTCGGAATATCGCGTGTAGCTCTTCTTTGAACATTTGAGTCTGGCTGCTCACTTGAGCTCTCATACTAGCAGTAGCTTGTGGTGACAGGTACCACCCTAGAGGTATTATTTGATCTTCTGATCTATCCAGGCTTATGAATGAAGCCTTGTCTCCGTGATACAGATTATTCAATTTCGTATTGTTTTCATCATAGTAACCACTATTTACCCATACCTTATTGAAAGTATTGAGTGGCCCCAGCACTTCATGCATCCCTGTAATCGCATTCTTATATTCCACCTTGGTATTCTTTACAAACACTAGATTAAACTTAACCTTATAACCGTTTTTGTTAGAAATTTTTCTAAGGTAATCGTATAATTCAAGCATAGCTGTAGCACCCATATTTTCTACATATCCACCATCTACAAGGTGGCCCCATTTTTTACCATTCTTATCATAAACTAATCCTGGAGGCGTGATAAACGGGAACCTAGAACTTACAGATACAGCTGTACTCAGGGGAACATCTCTATCTGTCACTTCGAAAAAGTCTTCTGATAGTGAAAAAATCTTCTTGTCTGCTTTTACATTACTGAGTAAGGTTCTAAAACCGTTTTCCACTCGTGTAGAGTTGAATAGGTATACACAGTCATCGTTTTGAAAGGACTCCATAAATCCATCAGACAAAAGAGACTTATCATTCAGAATGGCTGCATGCTCCCAAGAGTATTCCAGAGCTTTTGCTCTATCCAATTTATAAATGGGAAAAGGAAGAAACTTTTGGATAAGAGTAGGCATCACGAGCCAGGAGGTGACAGGAGCCAAAAAATCCTTACTTAAAATATTGTGTGCATCGTTGGCTAAATCTAGACTTCTAGATCTCAACAGCTGTTTGTAAGTAGCCACACCCAAACTACCTCCAGACACTGAAGAATAAGCGTAAGTATGTTTATCAAACTCAGGATATGTCTGATGTATATCACCCAAAACTTGTGCTAACCAGTATGCACTCCGCACTCCGCCACCTTGCCCTGCTACTAAGTATACTTGAACTGTACCGCCATCATTGGCACGAGCTGTATACCAATTTGCAAAATGCCCATTTATATTTTTTCTCGGTGCTTTCAGCTTATCAAGTGTTCTGATTTTATGATTGTTATTAAAAAAACTAAAACCAATAAACATAGCTACTATAGTGAAGGTAAATGGAAATCTAAATCGTTTCTCGGCAAAATCTAAAAATGTGGCTATGATAAGCCATGAACCCAATGCGTACAAAACAATACTAGCAGATCCTAACAATTGAGAAAATCTGACCGGAGATAGTACTACCATACTAAACAGAATAGTAATCACAAACAACCTGAAAAGGATCCAACGGCCTTGTTTTTTCCAAATAAACTGTGCAGGATATGCTTCGTTTTTTACTTTGATATAATCAGGTATATTGAGTAGTTTCCATTTATTCCTACTTAAGAATAGAATAATAATGTCTTTACGAAGGTGAAACAAAACGTAAAGCCAAAGTGCTAAACAGATATTTACATACACCAAGGGATTGGACCAGCCGCTTACCACTACCAGGCCGTAGGCAAATATGAGCAAGGGTATAATGCCCAAGATTCGAGGTATTAGTACCTGAGCCCGTATGGCATATCTACTGTTAAACTGAACAAAATCAAATGTAGTAAAGTGTAATATAACCCGAGAAGCTCTCCAACTCTGCCAGCCCCACCAGCCTGCAGCAAACAATGCAAACCAAGTATGAAACACCAGTAGACCTTGCCCAGTAAAACTGAGGGATTGTAAAATGTCTTTGCCCTGCTCCATCACTACCAAAGCCACATACCCTACCAGATGGAATAATAATATTATCCAACAGGATTTTAGAACCATATAGTAATTGAAAACTTGCTTTAGCATTAATCTTTATGAAGATAACGAATGTAGATGCAAAAATCACAGAGGCAAATAGATACTTACCAAAAAAAGACAAATTTCGGCAAACACGATAGACTTAAAAAACCTCTTATATCATATCAATAAAAAAATCGATGTGTAAATCCAATGCGTCTAGTAGACCTTTCTCATTTGCTTAGCAAAATCCGACTTAAATAAATCACGACTCTTAAAAATAGATGAATTGAAAAAAAGATTATAACTTGGTATTATATCCATTCTTGAACTGGTTATTGGATGACTATATTTAATTCCTGCAAAAACTTTTTTAAACTTGACTGCTATCGCTGCACTCAAATCTTGAAATTCATTTTCTTGTATATACGATGTGCTAAAGGTAAATCGTGTGGTGCTTAGATCTAAGTTTCCTTTGGTGTAGAATTCATCCTCGTTTCCTACCACAATAGCAGATGGATACAATGTTACTTTGTCTCCTAAACCTACAAATCCTCCTATCATTAAATTGGCTGTAAAAGGCAGTGTTCTACTTTTGAGTGTTGACATTGACACATTATTTCCCACTATATTCTCCACTCCTGCTCCTACTATAAGATTGCGATAAACTGCACTCACTCCTAGTTCCACATCAAAATAATCTACATTATTCTTGATATCATTAATGTTAGCCACTTTACGAACCTCTCCATTCAAATCCTTAAAATTATAACCGGACGTGCTATCGTATCCATAACCCAGTAGACTTTTTTGATTAAAATTTAGAGTTCCACCATATCTCCATTGCACTTTTTTTTCATCTTTAGATGTTCGTGCATAGGTCACATTGAACATATTATTGGCCACGTTATCGGTATATACTCGCTCCATACCCACCATATAGTTACCAAGCTTTAAAGGCATTTTCCCCTCTATCATGAGCTGATAGCTCTCTCCTACTTCGGCATCACTTATTATTCTTATCAGATCCTCTTGTATCCCGGTAAGTGATGGATTAAGCTTTCCTGGTTGCTTGATATCTTTACCTTTGGTGAGTTCCAAATTTTGAGCAAACCCATTTCCGAAAAGGCTCACCAATACGATTAACGCTAATTTTCTCATACGTGCAGAGGTCCAAATTAAATGCCAAAAATTCATGAATCGTTTTTCGACACAATTAATTTTCAATTTGAAAGAAAAAACTTTAATAAATCTTACACCTTTTAGTATAAAACATAGCCCTCAGAACTTACTTTCGTCCCGTGTTTTACGAAGAACTGTCACACCCCATTTTCAAACTAGTATCCGAAGAATCTCAAAAATTAGGTTTTGAAACTTTTGTGGTAGGTGGATTTGTACGTGATCTTTTTCTAAAACGAGATTCCAAAGATTTAGACTTCGTGACTGTGGGCAGTGGAATCGAGTTGGCCTCTGCAGTCAAAAATCGAATAAAAGGTGCTCATCTTAATGTTTTTAAGAATTTTGGTACCGCTCAAATAAAAACAGATGATTGGGAGTTTGAGTTTGTGGGAGCTCGCAAAGAATCCTACGACCGAAACAGCCGTAAACCAAAAGTAGAAGATGGTACATTCGAAGATGATATACATCGTAGAGATTTCACTATCAACACGTTGGCCATTAGCCTAAACAAAGCTAACTATGGTGAGCTTATTGATACATTCGAAGGTATCTCTGACTTAAACAATGGAATAATCCGTACTCCCTTAGAACCTAAAGTCACTTTCAGTGATGACCCGCTGCGTATGATGCGTGCTGTTAGATTTGCTACACAACTCAATTTCAAGATAGAAGAAACAACACTCGCTGCTCTAAAATCTGAAGCAACACGACTTTCTATCATTTCGCAAGAAAGAATAACAGACGAGCTTCAAAAAATCATTAAGAGCAAGAAACCAAGTATTGGTTTTTCGATACTCTTTGACACCAAATTACTTCATGAGTTTTTTCCAGAGATGGTGCGTCTCCAAGGCGTGGAAATACGTGAGGGAAAAGGACATAAAGATAATTTTTATCACACGTTACAAGTACTTGACCAAGCATGCAGCCGTACAAATGACCTTTGGGTGCGTTGGGCAGCCATCTTGCATGACATTGCTAAGCCTCCCACCAAGCGATTCCTGAAGGGAGAAGGCTGGACTTTTCATGGGCAC
Source organism: Bacteroidia bacterium (assembly GCA_028339355.1). Taxonomy (GTDB): domain Bacteria; phylum Bacteroidota; class Bacteroidia; order NS11-12g; family UBA9320; genus UBA9320. The sequence continues at coordinate 16,743 of JAOLBX010000005.1, read as the reverse complement.
GAAGACAAAGGATCTCGAATGATTAAACCTATTTTCACACGGCTCAAATTGCCATTGGGCGAACCAATGAGGCGAGTTCGAAACTTGGTAAAACTGCACCTACGTCCTATTGCTCTAACTAAAGACCACATTACTGACTCTGCTGTAAGACGACTTATTTTTGATGCTGGCGAAGACCTAGAAGACCTTCTTATACTTTGCAAAAGTGATATTACTACGAAAAATAAAAAGAAAGAGGAACGATTTCAAGCTAACTTGGTAAATGTAGAAGAAAACATAGCTGCTGTAGAAGAAAGAGATAGAATACGAAACTGGCAGCCACCGATAGATGGAGCTGAAATAATGAAACTCTTTGGAATTGGACCCAGCAGAGAAATAGGACAAATAAAAACTGCATTGAAAGATGCAATACTTGACGGTGTCATTACCAATAACTATAATGATGCACATAAATTTGTAATAGAAAAAGGAAAACAATTAGGTTTGCAACAGCAATGAGCTTAGTATTTAGATTTAAAGTAACTTTTGAAGATGTAGATGACGTAGAACGAGTAATAGACGTAAGTGCTAAAGATACGTTCCGTGATTTCCACAACACTATACAAGAAGCCATAGGATTTGATAAATTGAAGACAGCTTCTTTTTACAAAACCAATGATTCATGGAGACCGGGAGAAGAATTTTGTACGGATCCTAAACCCGACGCAAAAGCTGCAGGTGCATCAGAACTAGGAAAATTCATTGATGACCCTCATCAAAAATTTCTTTATGTATATGATGCAGATGGTGGTGATTGGCACCTTCGTGCTGAAGTAATGAAGCTTTTCAAGGCAGAAATGGGTGCAGATTACCCCACTATTTTTAAAAGCACTGGTGTATCACCAAAACAGTTTATCAACCCTAAAACAGTAGTAGACGACCCAAGTGCTAAGCTTTTTAAGGAAGCAGATGCACTGATAGATGGGTTAACCGATGATGACGACGAGGACGATGACGACGAGGATGATGAAGAGGAAGAAGAAAAAGATGAGTTTAATCTGTTTGGTGACACGGTAGATGAATCAGAAATAGACGAATCTCAAATAAACGATGGAGCACCTGAATAAGAGACTTATTGTACTAGGAGGACCTACAGCAGTAGGAAAAACCTCTTTAGCTATAAAGCTTGCTCAGCATTACGATACTGAGATACTCTCCTGTGACAGTAGACAACTATACAAAGAGTTGAATATTGGTGTAGCTCGTCCTTCTGATGAAGAGCTTGCACAGGTTAAACATCATTTTATAGCCACCAAATCTATTCACGACGAATACAATGCAGGGATGTATGCTGCAGATTTAGACGAGGTACTCAAGGAGCTTTTCAAAACCAAAGATGTCGTAATAATGACTGGAGGTACCGGCCTCTACATAAAAGCAGCAGTAGAAGGACTTGATGTCATGCCTGTACGCAATGAGAAGCTGCGTGCACAACTGGACTTTATATATCAATCAGAAGGGTTAACAGCATTACAAACAATTGCTGATAAATTAGAGGTTAACCGTCTCGAAACAGACTTTGAAAACCCACAGCGACTTATGAGAGCTACAGAGATAGCTGAAGGTGGTAAAATTGAAAAAGTTCAAAAGCCAAAAGAAAAACACTACGAAACAGAATTCTACTATGTGAACAGAAATAGAGCTGAGCTATACGAGCGTATAAATCATAGAGTAGACCTGATGCTAGATGCTGGTTTTGAGGCAGAAGCACGAGCGGTCTACCCTTACAAAGGAATAAACGCTTTACAGACGGTAGGTTATAGAGAATTTTTCAAGTTTTTTGACGGTGACTATACCAGAGAACATGCCATCGAAAAAATGAAGCAAAAAACGCGAAACTATGCCAAACGCCAACTGACTTGGTTTAGAAATCAAGGAGATTATACAGAGGTACGTCCGTCACTGGAAGAACTTCTGATAAGATTACGTTAATCTCCTACTTCCTCTCCTTAAGCAAGTAAACAAGCAGCTTGTAACCGCCATATACCAATGCTACCAATACGAGGCAACTAAGAATCAGCACCCAGATTAAATCTTTATCCGATAATTCGCTCATTACTGCACTTCAAAAAGTTCAATATCAAAAGCAAGTACTTCATTCTTGCCGATAATACTCCCACTTGGCGGATTTGATCCGTACGCCAATTCTGCTGGAATAATAAGTGTTCCAGCACCACCTTGTTTGAGCAGAGGAATGCCCAGTTGCCATCCCTCTATAACGCCCGTAAGGGGAAATGTAGACGTCTTTCCTCTATCATAAGACGAATCAAAAATATTTCCATTGAGCAAATAGCCCTTATAATGTACTGTTACTGTACTTGAAATATCTGGATTTACTCCTACCCCATCTTTAGTAATGATATAATACAAACCATCGTCGGTCCGCTCAGCAGAAAGGTTGTTTGCGGCAATGTAATCTTTGATAGTTTGCTCACTATCCACTGTTTCTTTATTGCATCCTGTATTGCACATCGCTACGATTGCCAATACTCCTATTATTACATTTTTCAATTCTTTGATTTTCGATTTTCTTTCTTTTCGTATCGCCTTCTACCAAAGGTATGATTCCACCCGAATCTAAGACTGAGGTTTTTGACATTGCCGGTGGCTGCTCCTATTAGATTATCGCTCACAAAATAAAACTGTTCTGGACCACCATTGAATGCCATTCCCAAACCTAGGTTGGTAAAACTACCACGCATCATGGTATAACTCACACTGAGTGCCATAGATCTTCTGAATTTAGAATTCCAAGACAATGTAAGAGCTGGATAAAATTGCTTGTTATAAAAGCTACCATATAGCAATACGCCAGCATTGTGTTTCTTGAGTATCTTTATATTCCCTCCTAGATAGAACTCCCCTAGTAAACCGGTAGAAAAGCTTCTTTTAAACGTATCAAGAGCAAAAACATCGAGCAATGAATCTGCCAATTCCTCAAAACCTGCTCCTTGAGATGAACTGTCACTTAAATAATCATTAATATCTATGCCTCTAAATTGGAAAGTGGCACCAGGATCTCGTGACCTGATATTAGTCAAGTTATCATTCCAATTTATTTGCCCTAAATCGATTACACTGGCAGACACAGATATCCTTTTAGTCAAATCTAACTTTGCTCCCAAATCAATACCAAAACCAGTATTTTTGGCACTCCCGAGAACCGCTTTGAGTGGATCTAAATCATCATCTAAAATAGGGGTACTTGCATTAAGTTCTATATCCGCCGTCACATTGTACGCATATGTATTTTCGTCTGTATTAAAAACTACATCATTCTTTGCTGTATTTATCACATTGATACCTCTTATATACTTAATCTTGCCTCCTACTGTAAGTCTATCGCCAAGAAATTGACGACTATACCCTAAAGCAAATTCTCTTGTATGGAGTACATCTATACCGAAATTGAAGTTGAAATCATATCCTAAATTTGATCCACCATTTCCTTGAAACGCTAATTTAAGCACATCTTTAGGTATACCAATCCTTGTTTTTACCTTCTCAGTAACTCCAAAGGTAAACATGCTCTTACGCACCCTGAATCCAAAATTGAGCCATTCCTCATTGACTCCTATATTCACAAAGGTTTTTTTATCTAATGCATCTGAGAGCTTATTTATTGACAAGGTGTAACCGCCACCTGCCCTTTCATTAAAAGCATTATTCAAAGATTTGAACGCCAAAGCGTTACTATTGAAATTTAAATCAAAAGAGGATACCCCTGGCATACCAATGTACCACTTGCAGTCTGGCGTAAGGGCTGGATTGGCTTGCAGTCGCTGTGGCAAAGGTTCCATATTATAGAGAGTCAGATTACTCTGGGCTGATGCTGAAGCAAGTAAACTGATAAACGAAAGTGTGATTAGTAAATTCTTCAAAATTATAATTCTTGATTAATTAAAACTTCTGCTTGCACTCCCAATTGAATAAGCACATCATAGACATCATAGAATTTGACATCTGGCTGAGTGACTCCTCCACTTTCAAACGGTGTATTGAATCTAGCCTTGATCCTTATTCTATCCGCATTTTTCACCCTAGCAATAGTAGCACTATTCAGCACTATATCTGTAGTTTTGGGATTAGCCGAACTTACCTTACCTGTGCCATCCACATCTGCAGATGGTAGTATAAGAATATCTGAGGTTATAAGTGAGTCCAATACTACATTCGAAGCACTATCCTCAAAATACAATTGGGTAGCTATATCCACTGGAAAACCATTCTCTGTATAAAGACGAACAAGCACTTCTTTTATCTCATCGGTATTATCCAGTCCAATATCAAATGATTGGGTACTTTCTAGAACATAATCTTTGGCTGTCCCCTCCATTGGCACTTCTATTTCTATACGCACTCCGAGTCTAGAGGTATCAAGTGCCCATTGGCGTGTAGCCCCCGTCGCAAGTGAGTTTACAGTAAATTCATACGTGTTTTTTGCTGGTCTATTGTTAATATAAGATGCTAAATTACTATTTCCTTTATTCAGCGAAAATGAATCTGTTTTTATGAGACCTCTTTCGGCAAGAGTAAGGTTAGGCACTGGAAAAGGATCTGGCAATCCGGCAAGACTAACTGTCTGGTTATCAGAATTGGTGCCATCAAATTTTATTATTTTAGCTTCCAAAGGGAAACCCATAGAATTTTTCAATACAAACTTAATGCGTGGGTCAGCCAATGTAAAAGTGCCTCCAGAATTGTTTGAAAAAAAATCAATGTCAAGTTGGTCACTTGCACTCGAAAAATTCTGAGAGTCAAAAAACCCTTGCAAATAGGTGAACTCCTGATCTACCAAATCAACACCGTACGATATGGTTTCGACAGGAAGAATTGGATTACTTCCCTTCTTGGTAACAGTCATTTCTATTATCACTTCCATCTCCGAATGAATATTTCCTGTTTTGGTAAAATCCAACTCCATACCGTCCAGATTAATGCTACTATTTGCTGTGTTGGGTAATGATGTAAATGGATTTGATAAGGTTTCGGACAATAAAGAGCCTCCTTTTGTTCCTTCTACTATCGTAAACTTAAAACTGATATCATGCTGCAATGTACTTGAATATGAAATCTCCATTGCCCCTCCTTTAAATAACACTTTATCCATTTCGCTCTGCCCAAATAGGTAGCTTAAATTTCTATTGTATGTGAGTGTAACACTACCATTTGTATTTAGGTCACTCAATTCTCCCGCAGTGAGACTAAATGTTTCCCAATAACTTTGATTTTGTAGCGACATAGCTTCTTCTGCTGTTTGAGATTCATACTCGTCTGCATATACAAGCGTCATACTTCCATCGTCACCAATTTTTAAAAACTGAACATCGCCTACTTCATCCAATAAATCTTTCAGATGTAATCGTGAGTAAACTAGCGGAGCTGCTAGAGTGGGGTTCCACTCTACGCCTCTTAGGTCGGAGGCTTTATCTATTGTATCCGTTATATCTGAGATACAAGAATTGAGTAATGCAATAGAAAAAAGTATTAGAAGTGACTTTTTCATAATTAGATTAATTTCGAACAAAAATAAATGAATAAGGATAAACCAACTAAACATATCTGGGTAGGAGCAATAATATGTGCACTCTACGTGGCCTTAGGGGCCTTCGGAGCTCACGGACTAAAAGACGCACTAGACTCTTCACAGATAGCCACTTATGAGACAGGACTACGCTACATGATAATACACGGATTAGGTCTTATCCTTATTAGCAGTGTTTACATCTTATTGCAGAAATATAACATATGGCCCGCCATACTCTTTTATATAGGTTTGGTTTTATTCAGTCTTAGCCTTATCGTGCACGCTACCAAAGATCTACTGGGTATTAGCATCGATGTATTTGCACTATTTGCTCCTTTTGGAGGACTCAGTTTCATTGCAGGCTGGATACTTTTTACAATTTCTATTCGTACAAAATGAAGAATATAGTCTTGATGCGTCATGCCAAATCTAATTGGGCAGACTCTGAAAAAACCGACCACGAACGAACCCTAAATGCCAGGGGAAGAAAAGATGCTCCTGTCATTGCAAAAGAGATAATGACTCGAGGAGTCATTCCTGATTTAATCTTTGTATCGGACTCCCAAAGAACAAGAGAGACATGGGAATTTATAAAACCATTGTTTCCCAATGCGAAAACTCAATTCACCAATGATCTTTACCTAGCTTCTTCAGGGACTATCGCAAAATTGATAAGCATGATTGACCCTGTAATAGACGTAGTTTTAATTCTAGCTCACAATCCAGGAATAACTGAAGCTTTTCACACAATAGCAAACGTTCGAATAGATAATGTACCCACCGCAGGTGTTGGCTGTATCAGTTTGCATTCAGATAAGTTTCAAAATGTAGGTGTAAGTGAGACTAGCATAGACTACTTTATCTACCCTAAGATGCTCTAATAATCGTAATAGATAGACTTACCGTTCACTGTAAGTTTTATTCTATTGTCACACGCCTCGTCCCTATCTGGATCAAAGTCTATGTGAACCTCAGAAATACTCTTTGAAGAATTCACGTCTAACTCCCCTTTCACTATGTGCTTAGCACATTCCAACGTATATTTTTTTTGGAGAGGGGTATTTGTAGATAGTGTTGTAGAAGAATTGCCATCTGAAATAGTCATAGCTCCATCAAAACCTAGAATATTATCAATCAACCCTTTTCCTCCAGTCTCAACGTCTACAATAGACATCATGGTTTCTATGGAATTTACTACGTCGTCGTCAGTGAATTTTAAATTAGCACAATGCATCAACACCTCTATATCACTCACTCGAGTGAGTGACAAACCTCCTTCAAACTTACTCATGTGTTCTCCATCTCCTGTATAATATGGGCTCTCTTCTACAAAATTAACACTCAGTTTTGCATCATTAGCATTGTAAGGTTTAGAAAGGTGAAGAGCAATTTTTCCGGCTCTGTATTTTTGATCCTTGCATAATACTCCGTGTGGTTCTAAACCTAGATCACCGAAATCTAAGATAAAGTCCATACCATCTCCATCAGTAAATGAGGTATCCGAAAACAAAACAAGTACAGTACTCGGTAATAAAGAATTATGATTCCCATTAAAAATATCCGGATTTAAAGCTAAATCTTGGATCACATCAAAAGTAGAAAGGACTTCAGACAGAGAATGTACTGAAGTATATATAGTCTCATTAGTTTCAGGTACTTCTACTATGGGTATTTCTCCACAACCAAATAACCCAACTATAAAAAGGAGTAACCCTTTGAATATTAATCGCTTCACGTATCCTTTTTTTATTCTTAAACGCAAAGGTAGTGTCTCTTATTGAGTTTTAATTTAGCTTTGAGCGATTTTAGGGTAATAATTACATTAATTGGACACACTCGACGACAGACAGACACTCTTTATTGAGGTATTACTTCCTCTCAACTTGCAAAACACTTTTACCTATAGGGTTCCCTATGAACTCAATGAAGAAGTGATAGTGGGTAAGCGTGTGAGTGTTCCATTTGGTAAGAATAAGGTAATGGCCGGTCTTATTTATAAAATAGGAGAAACACCACCTACACTCTATCAAGCCAAGTACATTCTAGACATAGTAGATAGCGAGCCTATAGTGAGCGAAACACAGCTAGAACTTTGGACTTGGATAGCTCATTATTATATGTCGTCTCTTGGTCTAGTATACAATGCCGCTATGCCTGCGGGACTTAAAATGGAAGGTGAAAGCAAAATGGTGCTACATCCAGATATTGACCATAACCTCTCGCTAGATCCTAAAGAATACATCATTGTAGAATCGCTAAAGGCCAATAAAGAGATAAGCATAGCTCAGGCTTCGAGCCTTTTGAAAATTAAGCAAATCCACAAATACGTAAAATCCCTCTATCTCAAGGGCATAATTCTACTAAAAGAGGATATCAACGAAATTTACAAACCAAAAAATGTAAACTACATTAAGATAAGCAATGAAGTACAAAGCGACAATCAGCTAAACATACTTTTTGATGAGTTGGAAAAAAGGGCAAAGAAGCAGCTCAAAGCTCTCATGACATTCATAGCAAAGTACAGCATAACAGGTGAGGCTGAGAAAACAGAGCTAGTAAAGCACGACGTTACAAATGCAGCCATAAATGCACTTGTCGATAAAGGGATTTTTATTCAAGAAAATAGAGTGAAGTCTCGAATAGTCTTTACAGACCAAAAACAAGAACTCGAAGATTTAGAAAAGGAGCAACAGCAGGCTTACCACAACATTCAAATGGCCTTTGTGGAAAGAAGACCAGCTCTTCTATTTGGCGTAACTAGCAGTGGAAAAACACATGTGTACGCTCACCTTATAAAGGAAAACTTGGACAAGGGCAGGCAGGTACTTTACCTATTGCCTGAAATAGCACTTACCAGTCAACTGATTGAGCGTTTGCAACATTACTTTGGAGAGCAATTGGTTGTGTCTCATTCTAAGTTTAGTAACAACGAGCGAGTAGAGGTGTACCAAGCTGTGCAAGGCGGGAAACCGCTGCTTATCGTTGGAACTCGAAGTGCTATATTTCAACCGTTTGAGAATTTAGGACTTATAATAGTAGATGAAGAGCACGAGAGTAGTTTTAAGCAGCACGAGCCCGCACCACGTTTTCACGCAAGAGACACAGCATTGTATTTAGCAGCTAAGCGAAAAGCGAACATACTTTTGGGAAGTGCGACTCCTGCTGTAGAATCATATTACAACGCACAACAAGGCAAATACGACCTTGTGAAACTTCTGAAGCGATATGACAACGCTATACTACCAAAGATAGAAGTAGTAGATATGCAGCAACAGAAAAAGCAAAAAAGAACCAAAGGTATCTTTAGCGATACGCTTCTCGATGCTATATCTGGAGCTAAACAAAAAGGAAAACAAGTAATCCTCTTTCAAAATAAAAAAGGTTATGTACCGGTGCTGGAATGCAATGTATGTGCCTGGACTCCGAAATGCCAAAATTGTGACATATCACTCACCTACTACAAATATCAAGAGAATCTGAGATGCCACTACTGTGGATATACCCAAGAAGTGGTAAACAAATGTGTTACTTGTGGCAATACTGGAATAGAACTAATTGGCTACGGTACTGAGCGTATAGAAGATGAGTTAGTACTTTATCTCCCAGACATCAAGGTGAAACGTATGGATTACAATACCACACGGCTCAAAAACTCTCACACCAAACTCATTCAAGAGTTTTCGGAAGGAAGAATAGATGTACTCATCGGCACCCAAATGGTTGCAAAAGGATTGGATTTTGAAAATGTCAGTACGGTAGGCATACTAAATGCAGATCACCTAATAAACTTTCCAGATTTCAGGGCGAATGAGAGGGCTTTTCAGCTTATAACTCAAGTAGCAGGACGGGCAGGGAGAAGAAAAGAACAAGGCAAGGTCTATATCCAAACTTCTAAACCGGACCATTTCGTTATAAAACAAATAGTAGAAAACGACTACACTGGAATGTACGAGAGTGAGCTTTCTGAACGAATGGAATACGACTACCCACCATTTCACCGACTAATAAAAGTGACGCTTAAACACAAGGATGCATTGCACTTATATAAATTGGGGCAAATCACCAAGAATCATCTCATTAGTTTCTTTGGAGCCAGTCTTCTAGGCCCCGAAAAACCATATGTCAGTAAAATAAGAAATTGGTACATTCTCAATTTTGTGCTAAAAATCGAGAATAATGGATCTAAAATTCGAGAGCAAAAGCACAAACTCTCAATGGCCGTAGCTCAATTAGAAAAAAACAAAGAATTTAGCCAAGCTAGAATAGTAGTGGATGTAGATCCGATATAACGTAGCTTGAGTCTTAATGCAACATTTTGGCACGATAATGGTCTATTTTTGTACATATGAAAAATATACTTTTAGCTATTCTAAGTCTCGTTAGTTTTAATGCCTTTGCACAACTAGGTCCTCAAATAACATTTGAGCAAAGAGGACTAAAACTAGACAGCGTGGTTTCAGGCACTGTAGTCAACGTTACTTACTACTTTAAGAATACTGGAGATAGCCCTGTAAAACTTACAAAAGTCAAAGCTACTTGTGGATGCACTATACCAAGCTACCCAAAATACGAGATACTTCCGGGAACAAGAGATTCCATTACTGCAGTATTTGACACTAAGGGAAGAAAAGGCTACCAAGCCAAAGGAATAAATATAGAAAGTACCGCTGGCTCAAAAAGCCTGGTTTTTGAAATATTGGTAACAGAACCTGATACTCCAATAGAAGAAGTAGATGCTATAGAGGTAGAAGATCATAGTGGACATAACCATTAGAAATCTTGCTAGTCTATAGATTTTAGTTTAGGTAAAACAACTGAGAATTTCTGTATCTTCCTCTCTGACATATAGCAAAAGAAGCTCTTTTTCATACGTCACTTTCTAGATAACAAGAGCCTAAGGCAGTTAAGTAACGAACTTTTTCTCTGCTCATAGTACACTCTTTGTGATCTAGTCATATTATTACAACCAGCTTTTAAGCTTCTTCCCGCATATATCCACTTTTTATTCATTTCTGTTTTCTAACATTATACAAAGTCTATTTTTGCAGCCTTATCATGAATATACACGAGTATCAAGCTAAAGAAATACTTAAATCCTATGGTGTAGCAATACAAGAAGGAATAGTAATAGACGAAAAAGAAGATGCATTGTCTGCTGGAGCCAAATTGCGTGAGCAAACTGGAACCGACTGGATGGTAGTAAAAGCTCAAGTACACGCAGGTGGTCGTGGTAAAGGTGGAGGCGTAAAACTTGCCAAAAACGATGAGGAACTGCAACAAGTCGTGAATGATATACTTGGAATGACCTTAGTTACACCTCAGACCAGCGCTTCAGGCAAACTAGTGAGCAAAGTACTTCTATGTCAAGATGTTTATTATCCAGGTGCTAACGAGCCAGATGAATACTATATGAGTGTGCTTCTAGATAGAAACACTGGTCAGAATGTAATCATATACACTACAGAAGGTGGAATGGATATAGAGCAGGTAGCTCATGATACTCCAGAATTAATTCACAAAGAATTTATAGATCCTGCTCTAGGACTTCTAGGTTTTCAAGCACGAAAGATCGCTTTCAATTTAGGACTAAGCGGAGTTGCGTTTAAGGGAATGGTAAAGTTTGTAAATGCTTTATACAATGCCTACATAGATACAGATTCAGCTATGTTTGAGATTAATCCAGTACTTAAAACATCTGATGATAAAATCATCGCTGTAGATAGTAAGGTAACTTTAGACGATAATGCTCTATACAGACACAAAGATTTTGCTGCATTGAGAGATGAGAGCGAAGAAGATCCAACAGAAGTCGAGGCTAAGAAGCATGACCTAAACTTTATCAAGTTAGACGGTAACGTGGGCTGTATGGTAAACGGTGCTGGTCTTGCAATGGCTACTATGGATATCATCAAACTAAGCGGTGGCAAACCTGCTAACTTCCTAGATGTAGGAGGAGGGGCTAATGCTACTACCGTGGAAGCTGGATTTAGAATTATATTAAAAGATCCAAGCGTAAAAGCAATCCTAATCAACATATTTGGAGGAATCGTTAGATGCGATAGAGTTGCAAATGGAGTTGTAGAAGCATACAAATCTATTGGCGAAATAAGTGTACCTATCATCGTAAGACTACAAGGTACTAACGCTGAAGAAGCTAAGAAGATAATAGACGAAAGTGGATTGAAAGTAGAATCTGCAATTGTACTTCAAGAAGCTGCAGATAAGGTAAAAGCTGTTTTAGCTTAATCCCCAGAGATTATGAGTGAATTTGTAGAAATACGACCTCATAATATCAATTCAAAGACTATAAACCAAATAGTGCAAGTTCTTCGCAAAGGAGGACTTGCTATTATTCCTACGGACTCCATCTATGCGATTGTGGGTGATTTATATCACAAAAATGTAATGGAAAAAATCTGCCATTTGATAGACAAGAAACCAAACAAGGCTAATCTGTCTATCCTATGCAAAGATCTTAGTAATTTATCTGAATTCACCTCCCCTATTCCTAACCCGACGTATAAACTTATGAACAGAGTTCTTCCAGGACCTTTTACTTTCATTCTACGGGCAAGTAACAAAGTGCCTAAGATATTCAGACAAAACAAGAAGACCATTGGTATACGTGTGCCTGACAATGCTATTTGCCAAGCTCTTATAGCCGAACTTGGCAATCCCTTGGTATCATCATCTATACACTCCGAAGACGAAATCCAAGAATACCTCACTGAGCCTGAAGAAATTTTTGAAGTTTGGCAAAACAAGGTTGACTATATTATAGATGGAGAAGCTGGACAAAACACCGGAACTACAGTTATTGATGCCTCAGAACAAGAACCAGAGCTCGTAAGAGAGGGACTTGGAGCTGATTTACTGTAAAATAAAAAACACTTCTGTCTTTTATAATCGCTGCATACTCTGTTACTTATTTTCACACAAGCTACAAACCCTATAATTCAGCATTGTTGTATTTATTAAAACTAATCTCTTCTGACACTGTTTAAATTTTTAATAGAAATAACAACAGTATGTTCAACTTTTTATTTGATACACAATAGGGGCCGACTAAATTTGCATACCCCAAAACAGCAGTGAGTAGGAACTTGAAAATTATAGCGATGTTTTTAATTTGTTTGATTACATTATCAAGCATTAGCGAGATATACTCTAATTTAGACAACCATTTCGTTCAATGCATTGATGGTGATTTTGAGACTGAAAAAGAAAATGAAAAAAGCGAGGATGACACCAAAATAGTATCGCCTTTTTTGGATTTGGAGTCTTCAGGTTTGAACAGCCATGCATTCTGCTATCATCACCCACTTTTTTATAAGCAAATCGATTTGGGAACGGACATCCAGCCCCCGGAGTTAGGTTAATCTCCTTTAGGCTTTCTTTAGTATTTTTTATCCAAACCAAACAATAACATTTAAAATTTTTAATGAAAAAATATCTTTCTCAGATTAAATCTGACTTACCTGCAGGTTTAATTGTTTTTTTAGTTGCCGTACCTTTATGTCTCGGTATAGCAGCAGTAAGTGGTGTTCCGCCATTTTCAGGCCTTATAGCTGGTATTATAGGCGGTATAGTTGTTGGAGCACTCAGCGGCTCCCAGCTAGGCGTTAGTGGCCCTGCCGCAGGACTTGCGGTTATCATATTTGATGCTATCCAAAAATTTAACGAACAGGCTCTAGGTACTGCAACCGATACGGTTCTTCAGATCTCTAAGCCCTTTCTTCTTGCTGTAGTTATAGCAGGTGCGATGCAAATTTTATTGGGATTTTTAAAAGGTGGTATCATTGGATACTATTTTCCTTCTTCAGTTATAAAAGGCATGTTGGCCGGTATAGGACTCACCATTTTCCTAAAAGAAGTTCCACATGCTCTAGGCTATGACAAAGACTTAGAGGGTGATTTTGAGTTTTTTCAAATTGATGGAGAGAATACACTTAGTGAGATACTCAATGCTTTTGGAAATCCTGATTTTGGGGCAGCTGTTATAGCTGCAATTGGTTTAATCATATTGATTCTCTGGCAACAGAATTTTATGCAACGCATCAAGATTTTCACCATAATACAAGGTCCTCTAGTAGCAATACTTGCTGGTATAGCGTTAGTCTTTGCTTTTAAGGGAGGCAGTCATGAGATGATAAGTGAGCATCTGGTAAGCGTTCCTGTAGCTAAGAGTGCAGGAGAGTTTTTTGGTCTATTTACATTCCCGGATTTTAGTGCCATTACTAGTCCTTTGGTTTGGAAAACTGCTGTAGTTATTGCTATTGTAGCGAGTTTAGAGACTTTACTTTGTGTGGAAGCTACAGATAAAATGGATCCAGAAAAAAGAGTAACTCCTACCAACTTAGAGCTGAAAGCTCAGGGGATAGGAAACTTAATAAGTGGATTAATAGGTGGACTTCCGATTACTCAGGTTATTGTGAGAAGTTCTGCTAATATACAGAGTGGTGGAAAGACCAAAATGTCAGCAATTTTTCACGGTTTCTTTATTTTGGGTTTTGTAGCGTTTTTACCAGAGTTGCTCAACCTAGTACCTAGAGCGAGTTTGGCAGCCATTCTTCTTATTGTAGGATATAAATTAGCGAAGCCAGAAACATTCAAGGAAATGTGGAATGAAGGATTCAATCAGTTTTTACCATTTATTGTTACTATATTCTTTATCGTTTTCAAAGATCTCTTGTGGGGTGTAGGTATTGGACTTGTCGTTGCAATTTTTGAAATCTTATATCTGAATTATAGAAAACCATACCTGCTTGATGTAGATAATAATAAAGATGATAATGTATTCCATTTTCTGTTGGCAGAGGATGTTACGTTCTTGCATAAGGCTAGTATACTTAAAACACTAAATAAAGTACCAAACGGTTCTATTGTAAAAATAGATGGTACAAAGTCTATCAGTATTCACCCAGATGTTCGTGAAATTATTCGCGATTTTAAAATACATGCTGAATACAGTGATATAAGTGTGGAAATAGTGAGAATGAAAGAAGGTAAACAACCGGATCCATTGGCTGAATTTGACGATGCCTTGGATAGCTAATCCAAAATAGTGAATACTAAAGAGGGGCATAAATCTGTGATTTATGCCCCTCTTTCATTTTGTAATCGACCAGTTGCTCCTTACCAAATTTTTATTCTAGTCTCAGCGGGTTTGTGCATAGCCCCTATCTCACACGTTCCAAAGGCTTCATAATATGGACCAAAATTAACTAATGGACCTATCACTCTGTACTCTGCAGGTGAATGCACATCAGACTTGAGTCTATTTAACATTTCTTCTTCTTTTATATTACCCTTCCATACATTTGCCCAACCAAGGAAGAAACGTTGTTGCCACGTAAACCCATCAATTTTCTCTGGTATATTCCCATCATATTGTTTTTGCAGTGCTTCATATGCTAAAGTGACTCCGCCTAAATCTGCGATATTTTCACCCATAGTCATTTTACCGTTCACATACATACTCTCTACTGGTGAGTAGCTATCGTATTGTTCACCTAGTTTTTGTGCCAACGCATCAAACTTCGCACGGTCTTCATCTGTCCACCATGAGTTCAGGTTTCCATCCCAATCAAATTTACTCCCTTGGTCATCGAAACCGTGAGAGAATTCGTGTCCAATTACTGCTCCTATTCCGCCATAATTGATAGCATGGTCAAAATCCTTATGAAAGAATGGAGGTTGTAAAATTCCCGCTGGGAAAACAATCTCATTATTACTAGAACTATAATACGCGTTAACCATTTGTGGAGCCATGTGCCATTCAGTCTTATCTACTGGCTCACCTAGTTTTTCTAGCATCTTGTTATACCCAAACTTACGAGCATTAACAATGTTTTGAAGATAGCTTTCCGAACCGATTTTCAGTGCACTGTAATCTTCCCACTCATCAGGATAACCAACTTTATATGTAAAAGCATTTAACTTCTTTGTGGCTTTTGTTTTGGTCTCTTCACTCATCCATGAGAGCTTAGCTATTCTATCAATATATGCCGAACGTAGATTTTCTATCATATTGCTCATATACTGCTTACTTTCCTCGGAGAAATACTCCTTGACAAAGAGTTTACCTAAAGGCTCGCTTAGAACTTTATCCATTACACCAAACACACGCTCGTCTCTCGACTTCATGGTGTTCGTACCTCTAAGCTTAGTGCTGTAAAAATCGAAACTTTCTTTTTCTATTTCAGAGGTCATAAAACTAGAAAAAGAAGAGATGGTGTTCCACTTCAAATAATTTTTCCAATCATCTATGTCAGCAGAAGCAACCAATGCATCTAGTGAATTGAAGAAAGATGGCTGACCAACTATGATTGTATCAAATGATCCAAAACCACGTGTTTTTGCAATATTTTGTACATCGAGAGTAGACAAACTAGAATCCCAATCTCCGAGCACCATTTTATTATATGTTTTTAGTGGGTCTCTACGTTGTAATCTTGTCCAGCTCATATCCGCCAGCTTGGTTTCTAGTTCTAAGATATTTTTTCCTGGAGTTCCTCCTTGTCCACTGAGAGCAAACATTTTATTGATGTGCTCGACATATGTAGTTCTTATGTCTCTAAATTTTTCGTTGTCTTGCAAGTAGTAATCTCTGTCCGGAAGATTTAGTCCAGATTGACTAGCATATACAGTATTCATTTTACTGTTTTTACTGTCTGCTCCTATATACAGTCCCACCGGAGTTTTTATTCCCTGTGGAGCTAACTCACCAAAAAGATGAATTATATCTTCTATTCGCTCTGCAGCATCTATTTCAGCTAGAATAGAAGCTATTCCACTGATTCCTGCTCCTTCTATCTCTAGAGTATCCATTGCAGAATTATAGAAATCACGAATCATTTGCTCATCAGTTCCCATACCTGCAGATTCGTTATATCTAACTACATCCACTATTTCCATAAGTTTCTGACGATTCTCTTCATTCAATATATTAAAAGCCATCCATCTACTTTCGGTCTCAGGAACTGGGTTCTTATCTCTCCATCCACCAATGGCATATTGATAGAAGTTATTACAAGGAGTTGTAGTTGTGTCAATAAACGAAGTGTCAAATGCTATTGGCTTATCTGCCGTATCGGCTTTAGGCTCTTGTGAGCAAGCCAATAATGCTACTAGAGCAATGAGTAAAAATGGTTTATTCATAATTGATAAAAATTTAA
>JAOLBX010000049.1 GCA_028339355.1 Bacteroidia bacterium | reverse complement strand
TATTATTTTTGGTCAATTGAGACTTGTGGTAGCTACAATGGATATAGAGGAAATAAACAACAATAGAGATAAATTCCTATCCAATGTAAGTTCGAACGTAGAGCAAGAATTAAAGAAGGTAGGATTGAAACTAATCAATGTGAATTTGACAGACATCAGAGATGAGTCTGGATACATAGAAGCTCTTGGAAAAGAAGCCGCTGCAAAGGCCATAAATGATGCTAAAAAAAGTGTAGCTGAAAAAAATAGAGATGGTCAAATTGGTGAAACTATGGCTATGCAAGATCAACGTATTAAAGTTTCTGACGCTAATGCAATGGCTGTAGAAGGCGAAAACCTTGCGAAAATAAAGGTCGCAAACTCTGATGCACTGAGAAGACAACGTGAAGCAGAAGCCGAAAAAATGGCAATCGCTTCTGAAAAAGTACAAGCTGCAAAGGCACTCGAAGAATCATATACAGCAGAAAAAGAAGCAGAAGATATAAGAGCTGATAGAGAAAAAGCTACACAGTATGCAGATATAGTAGTACCTGCCCAAATAGATAAAGAAAAAGTAGAAATTGCCGCAGAAGCTGAGGCAGAGCAAAAGAGACGAGTAGCTCGAGGTGAAGCAGACGCTATTTTCGCTAAGAGAGAAGCCGAAGCAAAAGGCCAATTTGAAATACTTACTAAGCAGGCAAAAGGTTTTGAGGCATTGGTAGCTGCTGCAGGAGATAATCCGAATGATGCTGTAAGCATGCTTATAGCAGATAAATTAGAAGATTTAGTTGCAATTCAAGCAAAAGCAATAGCTAATATAAAAATAGATAAAGTGACCGTATGGGACACAGGAAAGGGAAAAGACGGAGGCAATTCTACTTCTAATTTTGTAAGCGGTATGTATAAATCTGTTCCACCATTACAGGAAATGTTTAATATGGCAGGAATGCAATTACCCGACTATCTGAAAGGCAAGAGTATCGAGCCTAAAAGCCCTACTAAATCAGAAAACACTGTTAGCTAAGAAGCAAACTCTTCAATATCGCCCTGCACTCACTTCTTTTATCCAACACTTTCAAAATGAAGTGCTGTTTATACAACGTGATTATGTATTGATACAGAATCAACTTTCGTGATGATATACTAATCGTATCTATTGATGTATACATCCACGTCATAAATACCTCTTTGCGGAAAATCAAAGTAGAAACCTACTGAGCCTCCCGGATTAAAATAGGTATCTACCCATACGAGTTCATTGTCTACATTGTACCCTCGCCTATCGTACATTCGTACATCTAGCTCAACGGCCTCTATATACGTCTCACCGCCATTGTACAGCTCACCTTGCACTATAGTGCCAAAGGCGTCTGCGGTATATTCGTAGTATAAATCAGCATCTGTTATCAGCGGATCATTTATAACCACGGTTTCACGTACACATCCAGTTACTAAGATTAGCCCTAGGCCAAGCAGAAGCATCAATTTACTCTTCATCATTGTTCTTTTTTTGCTACAGTTAAACGAAAGACATCCAGGCTTTTCAACCATTTTATTAGGAAATATGTAGATATCAGTACCACTCCCCTAGCATAATTCAAAAGGTATTCCATTTTTTAAAGCAGAATACTCCTTTGATAAAAAACCTTGCGTAAAAAGGCAAAAGGATTGTTACTTTGAAGCCATAGAATGAAGAGATACTTTTGGATAATAGGCATAGTAGCATTAACAGCTCTTAGCTATTTCATATATACCAAGGATAACGGTGAAGCTAATCTGCGTGGAGAAATCAACTTTGCTATAGATGATGTAAATGATGTAGATAGAATCTTGCTAAAAAATCGATTGGGCAACATTGTTTTGTTAGAAAAAAGAGAAGACATATGGTATGTCAATAATAAATACAAAGCATTTGCCCCCGTCGTTAAGATTTTCTTAGAAGAGACTTTAAGCAAAATTAGAATCAAAGGCCCTGTTGCTAAACCTGCGAGGCAAAACGTAATACGTGGCATGGTAGGACACTCTATCCACGTTATTATTTCTGCAAACGGCAATGAAATTAGAAATTATTACGTAGGGAATGCTAATGCAGACCAGAGTGGTTCATACCTGCATATTGATGGGTCGGATATCCCATACGTGGCCCACATACTTGGATTTAATGGTATAATTAACCCAAAATTCAGTACAGATGTACAGGATTGGTGCGACAAATCCGTTTTTGACTACAAGCCAGGTGAGATGGCTAAAATAACTGTCGTTAATAATGAAATACCATCGGAATCCTTCTCACTTAGCAGAAGCAGCGACAGTCTCTACGCTCTATCCCCTACTACGTCTAACTTATCACAGTCGGCAGCTCGGAGTTACTTTGCATTGTTTTCTTTCAAAAACTTTGAAGGATATGCCGATTATTTAACACAAGAAAGTAAAGATTCGATAAAAAATACTATTCCTTTTATGAGTATAGAGGTAGAATTGAAAAATGGCGACAAACAAAAGCTCAACATTCACAGAAAGAAGGGAATCTCTGATGTGAATACACTAGTAGATAAAAACGGTAACGTATTGGTAGACGACACAGAGCGTTATTTTGCTACGTTTACCAGTTTTGACAAGCTAGTAACTATACAAGATTATACATTTGGAAAGCTAATTGTAAAACGAAGCTTCTTTGGTCAAAAACCATAAGTATTCGCTGCGTTTCTCCATTTATTTACTACGGTAGCCATATCGTGTGGCAACTCAGAGTCAAACTGCATCCATTCGCCACTGGTAGGATGCACAAAGCCTAACGACTTAGCGTGTAGCCCTTGTCGTGGCATTATACTAAAACAGTTTTCTACAAACTGCTTGTACTTGCTGAACACAACACCTTTCAGTATTCTATTACCACCATAAAAATCATCGCTAAATAAAGGGTGGCCGATATGTTTGAGGTGTACACGTATCTGGTGCGTACGACCCGTTTCCAACTTACATTCTACTAATGTAGTGTAAAGAAAGTTTTCTAACACTTTGTAATGCGTGACTGCCTGCTTACCTCTCTCCTCATCCTCAGATAACACTACAAATTTTTTCCTATCATACTGATCTCTGCCTATTATAGTATTAATAGTTCCTTCAGGAGTTTCTACGTCTCCCCATACCAAGGCTTGATAGGTTCGTTCTATGCTGTGGTCTTTGAACTGCTCCGAGAGATGTGCCATCGCCGAATCCGTTTTAGCTACAACCAGCAGTCCGCTTGTATTCTTATCTATTCGATGTACTAGCCAGGGTCTTTTCCCTTTGTGAGTAGCCTTGTCGTCTAGTAAAAATGCAAGTGCATTGAGTAAGGTACCCCTATGGTTTCCAAAACCAGGATGGACCACCATACCTGCGACCTTATTTACAATCATAAGATCATCATCCTCATATACTATATCCAGAGGAATATCCTCGGGTATCACTTCAAGTTCGCTAGGTTCTTTGTCTACGAGTACCTCTATAGAATCATTTGGTTTTACCTTATAATTGGCTTTCACGGCCTTACCGTTTACTATTACCTGTTTACGCTCTATGGCTTCTTGCAGTTTGTTTCTAGTAGCACGCTCTATTTTATTGACCAAATACTTGTCTACTCTCAGCGGCTCTTGTCCTTCGTCCACTGTATATGAGTATCTTAGGAAGAGCTCATATTCTTGCAACGTATTATCTTGATCCGATGTATTCGACATTTTAAATTTGTTTTAATTGACAGGTAGTGCAATTCAGTATTACGCTTATTTTTGCCAGCTTACAAAGGTATCAAGATAAAACACATGATTACACACGAATCATCATTAGAAAATTTCACAGAACAATTTGAGTATGTTCTAGAAAACTACAAAAGTCACGGACTTAAAGCAGAAAATTTCAGTAACATAGTAATATGTGGCTTGGGAGGAAGCGGTATAGGCGGAGTGATTGCAAAAAATTGGTTTTTTGACCAAAGCACTATTCCTATAGAAACAGTTGCAGACTATCATCTTCCAAAGTATACGAGCGAAAAATCGTTAGTGATACTTAATTCTTATTCTGGAAACACCGAAGAAACACTAAGCACATACGCCGAAGCAAAAGCAAACGGTTGTAAAATAATCACAATCACAGGTGGAGGAACACTTAAAGAACTATCTAATAGTGATAGCCAAGTATCTTACCCGCTAAAAGGTGGATACCAGCCACGAATGACTATAGGACTAGGACTCACGTATATCCTGTTGATAATAGGAGAAGCTCTAGGACAAGACTTAAGACCTGAAATAGAAGGTTTAGTTACAAAATTCAAAGCAGATAAAGAAACGCTCAGAGAAAGTGGTGCAGGAATTTTTGACTTCTTCAAAGGAACCATCAAAAACAAATTTGTAATAGTAGCAGACAGACAGTTTGCTCCTGTGGCGACTCGTTTTACTCAGCAATTGCAAGAGAACTCTAAGTTAGAAGGATTTGTAAGCGTATTGCCTGAGGCTAATCACAATATGATAGAAAGTTATGTAGAAAAATTACCTACAAACTATATCATGCTATACTCCACTGAGAACCAAAGAGTAGCTGCTCGATTTGATTTCCTTATTTCTCATCTAGAAATGGAGAACAGCAAAGTACTTCCACTTCAAATTCCTGAATACAACTTGTATTCTATTTTCAATGTCATATACATATTAGACTGGGTAAGTGTAGATGCAGCAAACGAGCTGGGTTCTGACCTTATGAATGTTCCTATCATTATGAATCTTAAAGGATTCTTAGCAGATTTAGAAATAGTACACGAAGAAGGAGAATAAAGCTTTCTTTCAGACCATATTTAACAGATGCCTTTCTATCAATTAGAAGGGCATTTTTTTGGCCAGTGTTTCTGGGTTCTACAATAGATTAGAAAGTTATGTTCAGAGCCAGTTATAAGCTAAAACTAGCTTTAAAGCACTCAATCCTACATTCACAATGCAAGGAGATAATAGAGCCTCAAGGATAGCTTTATTTCTTCCTAAAATATAGGTCAGGATATCAAAGTGATATTCGGCTTTTTTATGTTCATTTATTTGCTAAAATTTGGGTTAGCACGCTCATTACATTATAGAGACAAACTTTAAGCACACTGCACAAAAAAGCCTCATTCCTTAATTGGAATGAGGCTTTTAATATTATTATCCTTAAGTATTACTTACCGAATCTTTTCATATAATCTACTACAATAGGAGTCGCTATACATACAGAAGAGTATGTACCTACTGCTACACCTACAAGTAGTGCAAATGTAAATCCTTTAAGACCCTCACCTCCAAAGATGAATAGTATTAGGATAACAAGCAATGTAGTCAACGAAGTAATCAATGTTCTACTCAATGTAGTGTTGATCGCTTTATTGATAACTGGACCTAAGTCTTTCTCATGCTTGTTGAGTCCTAAGAACTCTCTCACACGGTCAAAGACAACCACCGTATCATTTATAGAGTAACCCACTACAGTAAGTATAGCTGCAATGAACGCCTGATCTATAGATAACTCAAATGGTAAAATGCCCCAAAGGATAGAGTACAATGAGAACACTATCAATACATCGTGGAAAATAGCCGTGGTAGCACCTAAACTAAATCCTACGTTTCTAAATCTAATCAAGATATACAAGAACATTCCGATAATCGCTAGAGCAATAGCCCAAGTAGATCTTACAGTAATGTCTTTTGCTATAGTAGGCCCTACCTTGCTAGAAGATAAGATACTCGCATCTGTAACAGCGTATTTAGATAATGCCGATATAAGTGCTTTCTCTACAACCTCACCTGCATTCGCTTCTTTGCTATTGATGTTGTATGAGGTAGTAATCTTGTACTGATTGTTAGCTCCATATGTTTTCACTTCTGTATTGGCATCTGTAAACGCTGTACCAAGTGCACTCTTAATGTCTCCAGAATTAGATCCCTCTACATTCACTACATAGCTCCATCCACCTTTGAAATCAATACCGGTAGAAAGACCTTTAGTAGCTAATGATACGATTCCACCAAGTATGATAATACCTGAAATCATATAGAACATTTTTCTCTTTCCTATAAAATCCCAGTTGATCGTATTCAACTTGTGACCTATTTTCTCTGAGAAACTAGTGTAGAATGAAGTTTCTTTCCCTTTGCTGATATCTCTATCAATCAGAAGCCTAGTTAAGAAAATAGACGTAAATAAAGAAGAAAGTATACCGATGAATAGAATCACGGCAAATCCCATAACAGGTCCTTTACCCAATGCCCAAAGTATAACTGCTGCTATACCTGTTGTAATATTCGCATCCAGAATAGATGAATAAGCACTTGAGTAACCGTCTTTTACTGCGGACTTGAATGACTTACCTCCTTGCAATTCTTCTCTAACTCTCTCAAAAATAAGTACGTTAGCATCTACCGCCATACCTATAGTAAGTACCAAACCTGCCATACCTGGTAAGGTAAGGGCTGCGTGCATACCCGCTAGTACACCTATAATGAATACTAGATTCACTAGTAGTGCAAGGTCTGCGTATAGTCCCGCTTTGCCATAGTACAATACCATAAAGATAATTACCAATAAGAAACCTACTATCAATGATATCAAACCACTTCTAATTGCTTCTTTACCCAATGTAGGTCCTACGGTAGTTTCACCAGCTATCTTGGCTGGAGCCGGAAGCTTACCTGCTTTGAGTATGTTTGATAAATCCGATGCCTCAGCTTGGTCAAATCCACCTGTGATAACAGAGCTACCATTCGGTATCTCACCTTGTACTGTAGGTGCACTATATACTTTATCATCTAATACTACTGCTACACACTCTTTAGGATTAGCCGAAGACGCTGCTGCAGTTATTCTTCTCCAAGCAGATGTACCTTCTTGGTTCATTTGCATACTTACAGCAAGATTCAAGTTATCTTGACGGCTAGGTCTAGCATCTGTTATTACATCTCCTTCTAGTGCAGGCTTCAAGTCTCTACCACCTTTTAGTGCATAAAGAGCTCTAAGCTCACCACCTTGTCCTTGTATTGGTTTGAAACCAAATGCAAATTTCATATTGGAAGGCAACGCTGCTTTCACATCCGCTCTGTCAAAATATGCTTGAAACTCTGCAACATCTTTC
>JAOLBX010000048.1 GCA_028339355.1 Bacteroidia bacterium | reverse complement strand
TCTTCGAAGCACTTGAATACTGTATTGTTTGTCAAACCATCTGCCGTAGTAAAATTTGTAAATTCATACCCATTATATCGAGAAACCCCTCTATCAGTACAGAACCATAAGTACCCAGACTTATCTTGATGCACAAAATACACCTCATTACTTGGCAGTCCGTCTTCTATTGTGAAGTGCTTTACAACTTGTTGAGCTTGTATGCTTTTAGAATACCCGATGAGTATTATAAATAATATTTTAGGAACAAGCAGTTTCACACGGTAAAACTAACATAATCTTAAATCAAAAAAGACTCTATGTTTGAATTCATCAGATACTGATAATGGCAGAAATGTATCTTTGCCCTATCGTATGAAAAATACTATACTATTTTTTCTTATGGTCATAGTGCTTAGTGCACAGGGCCAAAGTCCACTTACTTCCGGATATTTCAACTATCACCTTACAGATAGACTTGAAATAATGCAAGACAGCCTCCCATCAGAATTACATAGTAGTACAAAACCATATAGAAGGGATGTAGTAAGTGCTTTTAATGAAAATCTAAACACCCTATCATCTATAGATGACTTTAATAAGAGGTATATCCTTACTGACAATATTTTATTTAGCAGTCAAGACTATAGTTTTAGAAAAAAGCCAATCTTGTCTCATTTTTATAAGACTCAAAGTGCCTTATTTATTGTAAAGCAAAAAAAACTTCAAACTTGTCGTAAACCCACTAATAGGGTTTGCCGGAGGCTCTGATAGCCATGATTCATTACCAATATATCGCAATAGCAGAGGGCTAGATCTAAGAGGAAACATTGGAAACAAAGTAGGTTTTTATACCCATATTATTGAAAACCAAGTCCAATACCCTTCATTTATGAGACAAAGACATGCTGAGACTAGGGTAGTCAATGGAACAACACTGCATAAGGGTTTTGGTGAAGCAGCAGAAGACTATTTTAATGCGAGCGGATATATTACCTTCTCTCCCATTAATGAAATCTCTGTTCAGTTTGGACACGATAAGAATTTTATTGGTAATGGCTACAGATCACTAATTCTATCTGATTTTTCTGCTCCTTATCCATTCTTAAAATTGAATACACAAGTTTGGAAATTTAATTATCAGAATCTTTTTAGTCAGCATATCGATTTTATAAAACAAGGGGAGTCTACTACTAATGGCAGAAAGTACTCTGCATTTCATCACCTAAGTGTGAACATTGGTAAAAGCTTAAATATTGGTCTTTTTGAAAATATAGTGTTTGATAGATCTGACTCTACAGAATCAGACCGATTTGAAGTTTCGTACTTAAACCCACTAATATTTTACAGGGCTGTCGAGCATGGATTAAACAGTAGTGATAATGCCATTCTGGGTATGGACTGGAAATGGAATTTTTTAAACCGTTTCTCTCTTTATGGCCAGTTCGTTTTAGACGAATTTAGCAAAGATGAGATGTTTGGCAGGACAAAATCGTGGGTCAATAAATGGGGTTACCAAGCAGGGTTAAAATACATTAACGTTGCCAACATTAATAATCTAGACTTACAGCTAGAAGTGAATCAGTTAAGACCTTATTTTTTTCAACATAGATCAAAATCACAAAATTGGGTACACTACAATCAGTCCTTGGCCCATCCTCTCGGTGCAAATATGAGAGAACTTTTAGCCATTATAAAATATCAGCCTATAGACAGATTGCGACTAAACGCCACCTATAGTTTTTCTAAGCAAGGGATAGATAGTTCTTCTACCAGCATTAACTATGGTGGAAACTACCTAAGGACCTATGACAATAAGCCTAGTGGAGCCATCCCTATGTTTAGCGGAATAGAAAATACGATTTCAGCGATATCACTGGACGCACATTATATGCTTTGGCACAATCTTTTTCTAGACGCGGGTGTTTATATCCGAAATCAGAAAAATGACTTCATGACTGAGGACAGAAAAAATACTATCTATCGATTTGGCCTCAGACTCAATCTTGCTGCACTAGACTACCGTCAGTAAACTATTGTCTCACAACTATAGGTTTTTACTTCTTATTATAATTGAGCTTTGATAAGCATCCAGTTCTTGTAACTCTTTTTTTACATAGCTCACCCACCTCTGCTGCTCTGCAGATTGCATTGAATGGTGTGTTTCTTCGTCATAAAAAGCTTGCATTCTGCTCAAACCAGAGAGATGTACATTATAAAACGAATTTAGAATTTCGGCATTTACAAAATCAGCTTCTTCAATTGATTTTCTTAATTTTCTCGTCCACAATTCAGTTATATCAAAGTGTAACTGCTCGTGTGCTAATAGCTTTTCATTTGCAATTGTTGTATTTACCCAAGACTCGTCTCTATCAAATACTGCAAAAACCTCTATCTCAAAGCTTGTATGCTTGGAAGTAAATGAATATAATATCTGTAGCGGTAAGAGCTGCAAAATATTCATTCATTGGTTTATGACTAAAATCATCCCAAACTAGCGGATCATTTTTGGTCCATATAATCTCGTTGTAAGATGTGCTAGCAGCACAAAAAAGCAGTAGTAGTGTTATGTTTATTGTCCATCTCCTCATATCCATTCATTTGATTTCTAACGATGAATTAGAACCATATAGTATAAACTAACTCGAGCAATTCTGTGTGATTCAAACGTATATTTGAATTATAAAACATTTGCAAACAAACTATCTGTGTTCAGCCATCATCATTATATAATGCACAAACCCTATGGTTATTTATCACAGTTTCTGAATAATCAAAACACTCGACGAAACAAAAAACTCTTGGGTAATCTAGGCAATTTCCCGTTAGGAATAATGGCGATAGGACGACTAGATGAAAAATCTGAAGGTTTATTACTGCTAACCACTGATGGGAAAGTAAGTGAAAGAATAAGAAGTAAACTTGTAGAAAAAGAGTATTACGTACAAGTGAAGGGAATACTAACAGAGGAGGCTATAGGGAAGTTAAGAGAGGGTGTTATCATCGCACAAAAGCCTAGTCTGTATAAAACACTTCCGTGTAAGGTTCAAAAAATTGATGAACCTCTATACTTGGGACCACCTCATCGAAGAAGAGATGAACGTCATGGACCTACAAGCTGGGTAAGCATGACGATTACAGAAGGAAAATTTAGACAAGTCAGAAAAATGACTGCACAAGTCGGGTTCCCGACGGAGAGATTAATTCGAGTACGAATTGGGGACATACACTTGGGTGAAATGAACCCAGGCGATATTTTAGAGGCAAAAAGTATTTAGGATTACGTCTTTTGTTTTTTCTTCTTCACACTTGGAAAAAGAATATTGTTCAATATCAATCTATATCCAGGTGAATTTGCGTGTAAATTTAAGTCTGTAGGCGGCTCACCCACCATGTGCTGGTAATCTTCTGGGTCATGACCACCGTAGAAAGTAAACTGACCTTTGCCCATGGTTCCGTGTATGTAGCGTGCTTCGTTTAAGCTTTTATTTTCTCCCATTATTATCACTGAGCTTTTTACATAGTCTTTATTAAAAGCAGTAGTCTGACCCATAAATGCTTTAACTATTCTCTCATGGTTTTGAGTAAGAATAGTTGGTATAACATCCCATTTAGCACTGAACTCATTGAGGGCAAAAAGATCATTTGCTTCTCGAACACCTCGTTTTCTGGGATCTACATCTATACTGCTGACCTCATATTTCATGGGATTCATTTCTATTTTAAAATTCTTAAAAGCAAATGACTTTGAATAATCCAATTTAGCTTGAGCTCCTTGATCAATGCCATCGCCATCAAACATACGCTCACAGATATCTAGTCCATCTGCAGCCATCGCGATATCATAACTATCCGTAGCACTACACATAGCAAAGAGAAACCCCCCTCCCACAGTAAAGTCTCTTATTTTTTTTGTAACTGCAAGCTTTAACTCAGATACTTTAGCAAAACCATGCTTTGCAGCCATATCCTCTGCTTCAGCAACTTGCTCTTTGTACCACCCTGTATTTCGAAAACTAGCGTAAAACTTACCGTACTGTCCTGTAAAATCTTCGTGATGTAAATGCAACCAATCATAGGTCGGCAATTTGCCATCTAGCACCTCATCATCAAATACTACATCATATGGTATTTCCGCATACTTCAGCACCATCGTTACGGCATCATCCCAAGGCTGTGCAGTTTTGGGAGAATACACGGCAATTTTGGGCACCTTAAGCAGTTTCACTAAATCTGCATTAACAGCAGGGCTTGCAATCTCATTTTTAATTCTATTTGCTTTGCTTTCGCTTACTGAAGTAAAGCTGACTCCTCGTAACAGACATTCTTTTTCAATGTTTTCGTAATGATCCATCATAAAACTACCTCCCTTGTAGTTTAATAACCATTCCACTTCCTGGTCCATACCAAGCACCCAGTAGGCTATCCCGTATGCCTTCAGGTGATTCTTTTGACCTGCATCCATCTGTATAATGAGTTTGTCTGCCATTGCAAAACTCACAGACCAAACACACAATATTCCTATAATTATTCTCTTCATCTTCTATTATCTTATCCTACAAACATAGACGCTAACTTGTGCCCACCTATAACGAGCAAAATACCCAGTACATTGCTAGTAAGCACATAACTCATAAATTTTTTATACTGTTCTATTTGCAAAAGCCCAAATGCATCTAACCCGAAACTCGAAAAAGTGGTAAACCCTCCCAAAAATCCAGTTACAAACAATAAACCAAGCTTCGGTTGATTTAGTAAAAATACGCTAGCTATTCCTATAAGAAAGCATCCCAATAAATTGACCGTAACTATACCGTATGGAAAGCCAACGGAGCTTACTTCACTGCTAATGAACCAACGTATGGCAGCACCCAACCCTCCTCCAATAAATACCAAGAGTATGTTCATTTATGATACTTGTATTTGTAGATATACTCTATCTCAAGTGCACCTTTAGGATTATACGAAAGCACATTACTCAATAGCCCTTTTTCATTATACAAATACTCTTGTTTTTGGTTTACCGTATTCAAGGTATTGGCAATTTTTCCATCTTGATTGTACTCGTAGAAAGTTTGTGAAAATGAAGGGTTATCACCGTAACTTGTAAACGCAATGCTCTTGACTTTACCGTCGTCATCCACCTCATTACTCACCATCTCTCTAGGTGTCCCATCGCTATTGAGAGTATACAGCTGTACTAATTCTTTTTTCTTATTGTATCGTGCATAGCTTCTACTTTTTATCACTGTGCCATCTGGCTGGCTTACCGAACTATATGAGCTATCCATTCTGTGTTTTCTATTCCTAAAGTACTGATTAAGTAATATCATACTATCATTGGTCTGAAAAAGAAATGACCGTATTGCTGTTGGTTCTTTGCCATCGCTGTACTCGTAATCAGAAGTTAAAAAATTCTCATTATCTCTGATTGATGACAAAGAGACAAGTTTATCTCCTTTGTAATAAAAAAATGTTTCTTCCTGTGACTCGTAGCCCATGCACATCATATCTACCTTGTGGTACGTTACTCTACCTCTATTATTAACCTTGATATGGTCCATGAGACAAGAATCCGTTTCACCAGCAAATGCATGAACGAACTGGATTTTCATTACCTCCGCTACGCCATTTTTTCTCAAAGTAGCTGAATCATTGTCTTGAGCATAGCCCAGCACTGATATCAAACTAACCAGAATTGCTATTCCTGTATTTCTCATTTTCTTGTAAAACACACATCAGTAAGTGTGCCATAATTATGTTGTTCTAATTTAACCTTACCCGCAAAAGCTATCATCGCTGCATTATCTGTGCAGTATTCAAACTTGGGTATGTACCCTGCGGCATTATGCTTCGCAGCCAACCCTTCTAAAGACGATCTCAAAAGACTGTTGGCCGCAACTCCACCACCAATTCCTATTTGAGATATGCCTGTCTCCAAGATAGCTTTTTCTAGCTTGCTCATTAAATAAGACACAATAGTATACTGAATAGATGCACAGAGGTCATTTTTATTTTTTAGAATAAAATCCGCATCGTTTCTCACTTCCTTTTGAAGGAAGTATAGAATAGAAGTTTTCAATCCCGAAAAACTAAAATCCAAGGCACCCACTTTTGGTGTGTTGAATTTGAATCTTTTCGCATCACCTTCCTTTGCCAATTTATCAATCATAGGCCCAGAAGGATAGGGTAAGTTCAGCATTTTCCCAGCCTTGTCAAATGCTTCTCCTGCAGCATCATCTATCGTTTTTCCAAGGATCTTTATAGTATAATCCTCATTTACTTTGACTATCTGTGTATGTCCACCGGACACCAATAAACATAAGAAAGGTAAGCTAGGTATATCTCCATCGATAAAATGTGCTAGTACGTGTGCGTCTATATGGTCTACATTCACATAAGGAATATCCGCAGCGATAGCCAGTCCTTTTGTAAATGAATGACCTACAAGCAATGAGCCCATAAGACCCGGCCCTTGTGTGCAGGCTATTCCATCTATATCACTCATTGCAAGACCCGCATTTTTTAACGCCATCTGAACCGTTGGAAGTATATTTTGCTGGTGTTTCCTGCTTGCCCATTCGGGTACTACACCACCAAAATCTTCATGTATTTTTTGAGATGCCACTACGTTGGAACATATCTTGCCATCACTATAGATAGATGCTGAGGTATCATCACAAGACGATTCTATACCAAGTATGGTGAGATGTGAATTGTTCTTTGGTAGTTCCAAGGTATGTTTGTACACTTATTTTAAACCTAACCATTAGGCGTTGCCAAAAATAGTAAAAATACCGCTCATAGTAATCGCCATTATATTAGGGATGGGGCTCTTACTATTGGCTGTATTTCAGACGTCTTGGTTGAAAAACTACGCTGCTGATAAAGCAACCAAATACCTAAGCGAGGAACTTAATGTAGAAGTAAGTATAGATGAGATAAAACTAAACTATTTTGACCAACTTACCGCCAAGAATCTATACATCGCGGACCACTACTCGGACACCTTGTTTCATATACAAGAATTAACTGCAGATTATGACTTGTTTTCATTTTCAAATAAAGAAATTAGACTTAACAACGTCGTTATAGATCAAGGAACTATAAACATAGGCATACCCGAAAATGAAAAAAACC
>JAOLBX010000047.1 GCA_028339355.1 Bacteroidia bacterium | reverse complement strand
CCAGCAAAATCGGGAGAACTGATAATGATATTAAGGTCAACTTCCAACTGGTAGCAAACATTATGATAAGAACCGTGATAATCTGTGCTAGGTCTCCGATTATGGAAATAAAACCTTGCGAAAAGAAATTGGAAACGGTCTCGACATCCGAAACCGATCGCGTTACAAGCATCCCGACCTTACTTTTATCAAAAAATGAACTGTTGAGAGATAAGATATGATTATATACCTTCATTCGTAAATCTTTAATCACGCTTTGTCCCAAAAGATTCGTGATGTATGTATGAAAAAATAATGTCGCACTGTGAATGAGAATGTGCAGAAAGATATAAATTGTAAAAAGAAGAATACCTTCTTTATTATTTCCCGCTATTTGGTAATCGATAGTATACTGCACAAGCATAGGCCTGATGGGTGCTAAAAGTGTAAGCAAAATCGTAAGACCGATGGCACCCCAAAGTAATTTT
This sequence comes from Bacteroidia bacterium, assembly GCA_028339355.1. GTDB lineage: Bacteria > Bacteroidota > Bacteroidia > NS11-12g > UBA9320 > UBA9320. The sequence goes on along the minus strand of JAOLBX010000047.1, from coordinate 6,672 downwards.
CGGTACGGTTTAGCTAACTTGATAATTCTAGCTATTATTTTAAAATCGAGCGATGCTCCTCCCTTCTTACTTTCTGAACTCATCCCAATTATACCCTACTTCGCATAGATATAAACCTTTAGCTGCAACACTCTTACCACTATGACTTCTATCTTTACTTTCTATTATTTCTTTCAATCGCTCTATCGATACATTACCATATCCTACTTCTAGCAAGGTGCCCACCAAAGCACGTACCATGTTTCGCAGAAAACGATTGGCCTTTACGTGAAATTCTAAATGACCATTTACTTCTATCCATTGAGCTTCCATGAGGTCACATAGCGTGGTTTTGGTATCTCCTTTTTTGCTAAACGCTGCAAAATCATTATTCTCTAACAATTCTTTGCACGCTTGGTTCATTAGCTCTACACTAGGTTCTTTGAACAAAAACAACATTTCGTCTTCTCTGAACGGATTTTTGTTGAATGTGGTCTTGTACACATACTTTCTGTAGCTTGCAGAAAAACGAGCATGAAAATTATCTTTTACTGGGAATACATCATATATAGCGATGTCTTTGGGTAGCATTTGATTCAGCCTAAACTTAAATCGTGGAGGCAATTCATCTACAGCATCAAAGTGAGCAATAAAATGACTTGCGTGCACTTCTGCATCTGTTCTTCCGCACCCTAAAACATTTGTTTTTACTTGAAAAAGCCTTGCCAATTGCAATTCTATATGCTCTTGAATAGTGGTACTATTTTTTTGGGATTGCCATCCTCGATAGCCAGTTCCTTTATATGCTAATTCTAATGCGTATCTCACTTGACAAAGCAAATATATTTTGTATCCGTAGGATAGTGCTATTTATTTACCACGAATTCTATTTTTGTTCCATATTTATAAATCAAATACAAAGATGAATCAGCCACTAATAGAATGTGTTCCTAACTTTAGCGAGGGAAGAGATTTGAATATTATCAAACAAATTACCAATGAAATAGAAAGTGTAGATGGAGTGACTTTATTGGATGTAGACCCTGGTGCAGCTACCAATAGAACAGTAGTGACATTAGTAGGTACACCTCAAGCTGTGGTAGATGCAGCATATAAGGCTATAATAAAAGCTGGCGAACTTATAGATATGAGTAAGCATACTGGAGAGCATGCCCGCATGGGAGCTACAGATGTGTGCCCTTTTATACCCGTAGCCAATATTAGTATGGAAGAAACGTCTAAATGGGCTATAAAATTAGCCAAACAAGTGGGTGAAACTACTCACATACCAACTTATCTCTACGGTGCATCTCAACCCAATGAAAACAGAAATGTGTTATCTATAATTAGAGGAGGGGAATATGAAGGCTTCTTTGAAAAAATAAAAAAACCAGAATGGAAACCCGATTTTGGTCCTGCTGTATACAGCGAAAGAAGCGGAGCTACCACTATAGGTGCTAGAGATTTCCTTATAGCATACAACATTAATTTAAATACAAAATCTACTCGCATAGCAAATAGGATAGCGTTTGACGTACGAGAAACAGGAAGAGTAGCAAGGGAAGGAAATCCATACAATGGCAAAATATTAAAGGATGAAAATGGGGAGTCTGTGAGAATTTCCGGAGCGTGTAAAGCGGTACAGGCAGTAGGCTGGTTTATAGACGAGTACGACGTAGCACAAGTAAGTGCAAACCTCACCAATTTCAATATCACACCCATTCATACATTTTTTGATGAAGTACAAAAAAGCTGTATTGAGCGTGGTGTGAGAATTACGGGTAGTGAACTAGTAGGATTAATTCCTCTGAAAGCTATGCTTGATGCAGGTAGACACTACTTGCAAAAACAAGGACGTTCTCTAGGTGTAGATGATTCTGAACTCATTCATATAGCAATAAAATCACTTAGTCTTGATGAACTAGCACCGTTTGATCCTCAGAAAAAAATCATCGAGTACCAATTGCAATCTATTGAAAACGAGAAACTAATACGCTTATCGGCAAAAGAATTAGCAAATGAAACCGCATCAGAAAGTATGGCTCCGGGGGGAGGTAGTATCTCTGCCTATGTAGGGGCTTTGGGCGTTTCACTAGGCACTATGGTTGCTAATTTATCTGCAAACAAACCCGGTTGGGAAGAAAAATTAACTCACTTTTCAGATTGGGCCGTAAAAGGTCAAAGCATTAAAAATGAGCTTCTATTCTTGGTAGACGAGGATACACGATCATTCAATGCCATTATAGATGCCATACGAATGCCGAAGTCTAATGAAGCAGAAAAACAAACGAGAAATCACGCCATTGAATTAGCAAGTCAATATGCATCAGAAGTACCTTTTAAGGTCATGGAAACTAGTCTTCAAACCGCTGAACTTCTTGACGAAATGTTAGTTTCTGGAAATCAAGCATCTGTAACAGATACTGGTGTTGGTGCATTGTGCTCTCTCACTGCCATAGAAGGAGCATATATGAATGTGAGAATTAATACGAAAGATTTAACGAATAGAGTTTTTGCAGAGGAACTCAACACCAAAGCTATAGCACTTATGGAAAATGCTAGAAAAAGATTCCAAGTTATTAGTAATCAGGTACACGATAAAATCAAGTAATTAACTTTTCGGTGATAAATTTGACAATAATCATTAATAAAAATTCGTTAATATTGTACCTTACAGACATTTACAAAGCACCACGCCAAAGGTTTATGAAAAAAGCACTTACTATTCTTACACTATTTGTTAGCATATACTCCTATGCCCAGCAAGACCCTTACTACACACATTTCAAGGATGTCATGCAAGCATACAATCCTGCTGCCGCAGGTCATAAGTACGGAGAAATATGCCTTAGTGGTCTCACACACCATCAGTGGCGTGATTATGATGACATGACCAAAACAAGAGGCACTAATGGCTCTGTTGAAGGATTAGTAGAAGATGTAGCTCCTGTAACTTACAATTTTAATGTAGGCACAGTATTTAAATTAGATAAAGCAGAACAACATTATTTAGGTGCTGGCATTAGTGTTATTGACGATCAAATAGGTTTTACTAAGTCGACAGCTTTCATGGCAAATTTGAATTACAGAAAAGTTATTCAAGCGAGGGACCAAGAATTGAGAGCAGGTATTGGTATAGGTGGTACACAGTGGGGATGGGATGAACCTAAATATGTAGCTCGTCAACAATTAGACCCCAACATACCCGTTTCCGGTGCTAATCAAATGAAGTTTGATTTAAACTTTGGTTTGATGTTCAAACAAAAAAGATTAGGTAACTCAATTAATGATTTTTATGCTGGTTTCTCGATGACAAATCTTAATCAGGCAAATTACTCTGTTAATGTTACCACATTAGGAGGGACACAAGCAGCACTTAATAGAAAATATGTACCTCATTACTATACAGTAGTAGGTGGAGACATTCCTGTAGGTGGATTTGTTTTAGAACCAGCGATATTGGCAAAATATGGTTTATTACAAAAAGCCTATGTACCTCAAGTAGATATCAATGTTACCGCTTTGTTTGCTAATACTTTCCGAGGTGGGGTTGCTTTTAGACAATGGGGCACTAGCGACGCATTATCTTTACTATTAGGATATGAAAAAGGGCCACTTGAATTTGGTTACTCATATGATGTTACATTATCCAATGTACAATTGGTTAGTAATGGTACTCATGAGATAATGGTAAAATATTGCATTCCATTTGCAGTAACACCACCAACAACCATTCTTAGAGAAAGTGTTCGATTTTTATAATTTTTTTTAATTACTAACATACTACAACAACAGACTAATACGTTATATATCAGAGATCGAAATAAATATTATTGTTTTTTTCAACATTCTAATGTTAATTTGTCAAACTTTTAAAACAAGTACAGTTTATATGAAATATGCAGCGAAGGCACTAGTGTTATTTACATTCCTATCTCTAATCGGATGTGGAATGGGAGATAATGGAGAGTTAATTGGGGTACAAGGAAGAAATCCTTGGTTTCATCCTCAACCATTTGGAACAGTTTATATCCCTACGGGTTCATACATGTCTGGTCAAAGTGATGAAGATATTTTCCACACTTATATAGCACCAAACAAACAAATATCCATAGTAGCTATGTGGATGGATGATACTGAGATTACCAATAACGAGTATCGTCAGTTTGTAGCTTACGTAAAGGATAGTCTTGCTCGATTGGCAATGGAACAAACCATAGAGGTGGAAGATGAGCATGATGACTACGAAATATTAGATTACGAAGAAGAAGTAGATGGAGAAGCATTTTATGATGAATACGGCGATCAATATTACTATCGAGGTAGCGAAAGATACGAACACCAAAAGCAGTGGGATATCAGGAAATTAGAATATACTTATACTTATGTTGATTTTCAAGCTGCAGCAAGAGGTAGCTATTTTGAATCAAACAGAGCTGATTATCTTGTTAAAAAAACAAAAAAAATATATCCAGACACTTTAGTTTGGGTTAGAGATTTCACTTATTCATATAACGAACCAATGACGCGTCAATATTACAATCATCCTAAGTACGATGATTATCCTGTAGTTGGTGTTACTTGGCATCAAGCAAATGCATTTTGTAACTGGCGAACACGTTGGTTAAATAGATATTGGTCTTCTCAAGAAATGCCTATCACAGAAAACTGGAGATTACCTACGGAATTTGAGTGGGAATTTGCTGCACGTGGTGGTAGAGACAACAACATGTATCCTTGGGGTGGTCCATATACTAGGAATAGTAAAGGATGCTTATTGGCTAATTTCAAGCCAAATAGAGGGAACTACATGTCAGATGGAGGATTTTATCCTGTTAGAGCAGATTCTTATTTTCCAAATGACTACGGATTGTATAACATGGCAGGAAACGTAGCTGAATGGACTATTTCTGCTTACGACGAGTCGAGTATGCAATTTACTCACGACATGAATGCGGATTATCAAGTAGATGCTGATGACAATGGACCATTATCTCTTAAACGAAAAGTAACAAGAGGCGGAAGTTGGAAAGACGTAGCGTATTTCATTCAAAATGGATCTCGCTCATACGAATATCAAGACACATCAAAATCGTACGTCGGTTTCAGATGTGTTCAATCTTATATAGGTAGATCTGCTAACGACCGCAGATAATATTTACGAATTACTTTTTTATTTATCAACAGAATAGGAATAATTTTACATTTCTATACTAAGCGTATGTCAAATGCGTTTATATATTTGACGAAATTTATTTACAACAACAATTAACAATATTTAACAACAACTTAAAAATTAAAAATTATGGCAAGTTTCTTTGAATCAAAATCGGGTAAGAGAATTATGGCAATGGCGTACGGAATTGGTGCAGCAATTGTAATTTTGGGAGCACTATTTAAAATCTTACACTGGCCATTTGCCAATGAGATGCTTATCTTGGGTATGGGTACTGAAGCTATTATCTTTATTATATCAGCTTTTGAACCGCTTCATGAAGAATGGGATTGGAGTCTTGTATACCCAGAACTTGCTGGTATGGAAGGTGACGATAGTTCAAAAACTGGTCTTGCACAAGGAGATGCTGTATCTCAACAATTAGATAAAATGCTTTCGGAAGCTAAAATAGGCCCAGATTTGATTGAAGGACTAGGTTCAGGACTTAAGTCTCTTTCTAGCAACGTGAGTAATATGTCTGACTTATCTCAAGCTACGGTAGCAACTAAAGAATATGGTGACAATGTAGCTCTAGCTAATCAACAAATTATTGGTATGAACTCTTCATATGGTAGAGCTGTGGCAGCATTAGACAGTCTTTCAGAAACTACAGAATCATTTAAAGAAACTACTACCAAAGTAGCAAGCATAAATGCCACTTTGAATGATAGTCTTGTTAGTTTTGATCAAAACATACAAAACTTAAACAAAGTATATGGTGGAATGCTAAATGCAATGAGACCTAATAATTAATCCCGACATAATTTAATAGATATATAATAAAAAATTATGGCTGGAGGAAAAGTTTCACCGCGGCAGAAGATGATAAACATGATGTACTTAGTACTGACTGCTCTTCTCGCCCTAAACGTATCCAAAGAGATACTTAAATCGTTTCATTTATTTGAAAAAAGTTTTGATAACGCAGCGAAAAATATTGATGCTAAAAACGAAGCTACAATGGGTGCTTTGCTTAAATCAGCAGAAGAAAAACCCCTTAAAACTAAACCATATTTAGACCGAGCTAAGAAAGCGGAAGGCATTGCCTCTGACTTTATGAAATATGTAGACGGTCTTATCTCTAATACTGAAGAAATGTATGGTGGTGCAGAAGCAAGAAATGAAGAAGGAGAATTATTGGCCGCCGACCAAATGGAACAGCATGCCAATTATTTTGGAGAAGAGAATGAGAATCACGGAGTAGAATTACAAGCTAAGATAAATGAAACTCGCGAAGCTTTATTAGATATTCTAAAGCCTGACCCTACAGATAGTTTTTATAACATCAAAGACAATAAGGTTTACGATAATGCATTGGCTTCATGTCAATTATGGGCTAAAGATGCTGAGGGAGGTGTGAGTCAATCCTCTTGGGTTTCAGAAAACCTTGTACACGTTCCCGCTGCTGGATTGATGGCTATTTTTTCTCGCTTGAAAAATGATGCTAAAACACTTGAAGCTGAGGTTCTCGAACAATT
>JAOLBX010000046.1 GCA_028339355.1 Bacteroidia bacterium | reverse complement strand
ATAAAAATACTTCAACAGCAAGGTAGGATAGTTGCAATGGCTGGTGATGGTATTAATGATTCACCGGCTTTAGCACAATCAGATGTAGGAATCGCTATGGGAACAGGGACGGATGTGGCCATTGAAAGTGCATCCATTACTTTGGTAAAAGGTAATTTGCAAGGCATTGTAAAAGCTAAAAAATTAAGTCGCTGCGTCGTGAAGAATATAAAGCAGAACCTTTTTTTTGCGTTTATATATAATATAGTGGGAGTTCCCATTGCAGCAGGTGTTTTATACCCAATTTTTGGATTATTACTATCTCCAATGATTGCTGCATTAGCGATGAGTTTTAGCTCAGTTTCAGTTATTACCAACGCTTTAAGATTAAGAAATGTGACAATATAGTCTGATACTTTTCAAATATTAAAATCATGCACTAATAACGGGTAGATATCAAATATGGCTAAAAATACAATCTTTAAAAACTGCCTGTGAACGACAAAATCCAATAAGTGTAAATGGTCTTTGGCCAGAAATACTGGAGCAGAATACTCCTGCTGTGGCAAATACAACAAGAGGCTCGACCATAATAGAAAGAGCTGATAGCATTAGTTGGTAGTCTTTTGTGCAGTTGTAAATAACAGCAGTAGCATTGGGAAACTGAAACCTCCTTGATTTGCTTGGCATAATTCGTATAATATCAAAAAGCTCACTATTTCTGAGTTGATCTATGGACACTTTGGTTTTTAAAATAAAACCTTCGTCTAGATTGAAATCTGTGGTAACACACGAACAAACCCTATGCTTTAAACGTTATAAACACTATAATGAGAAATTATATCGTAATAGGAGGATCCTCTGGCATAGGAAAAGAGCTGGTAAGTTTATTGAAGGAACAAGATGTAACTGTTTTTGCTACTTATAATAGTAAACCTGCATCAGAAAGTGCCGGAAACGTGACGTATCAAAAATTCGATGTTTTGGACGATGTTTTGAATTTGGACGACTTACCAGAAGAAATTCACGGTTTAGTTTATTGTCCTGGGACAATTAATCTGAAACCTTTTCATCGATTTACAGAAGATGACTTTATTGCCGACTACAAACTTCAGGTACTCGGAGCCACCAAGTTAATAAAACAACTTCTGCCGAGAATGAAGCAATCTGCTGACTCTTCCATTGTATTATTTTCTACCATAGCCGTAAAGCAAGGCTTTAATTTCCATTCGCAAGTTGCCATGTCCAAAGGTGCTATAGAAGGGCTTACTCGATCACTAGCGGCAGAGTTTGCACCGAAGATAAGGGTGAATGCCATAGCTCCTTCACTTACAGACACTCCATTGGCAGGGAGACTATTAAACACCCCTGAAAAAATGGAATCTCAAAATAAACTAAACCCAATGAAGCGAGTAGGAAGTGCTGAAGATATAGCTTCAGCCGCAGCCTTTCTGTTGTCTCCAAAATCATCCTGGATTACCGGGCAAATATTGAATGTGGACGGAGGTTATTCTGCAATAAAATAATAGCAAAGCACCAATATGGTTCCGTAAAACCATAAAAATTATACCTGAATAATTGGGATTTTATTTCATCTCGAAGATTCCAGAGGAAACGTAATAAGGAATGATTAGCAATAAGGTCTCCCCTATTTTAGGGATAAAAAGTACGTGAGTAAACGAAATTATAAATGCGAATGATCAGAAGCACTTTTAAATATGCACCGAGTAGGTCCATTCAAAATCTGACATCCTCAGTTTTTTGTAAGCTACTGCAAATAGGACACTACTGTTAGCCACACGTTTAAGCGTTTCAATGTTTAATACCTTTGGATTTATGGATATAATATGTAAAAAGGAATGATCATACTTTTAGGATTGCTAGCTGCCGGTCTATTTTGTCTGATCTCTTCTTTCGAACCACCCAAAAAGAAACAAATGACACTGCCAATTTGGAAGATACTCCAGAAGCTAAACAACCGTCACTTCCCCATTCTGAATTTTCCGATGGATTGTGGTTGTCCGAAGAGGACTCCAATTCGAGAATAGAAATCAAAAATGGTAAATGGACAATGTTATACGAAGGAACAGAGCTAGACTCCAACAGTATGTACTACTAAACCCAAACTAATCATATACCTGAATATGCCGACACAGATGCACAAGAAGGTGAATTTCTAATTCTAACCAACTCATCCGACACTCTGCAATTCGAAATACTTGGATACAATGACGAGTTTCTGAACCTTATGTATTTCCCAAGAGGGAACATTCTGACCTATATAAAAAACTAGAGTAATCAATCGTTCCTCTCTAGATTATGATGAGGTTCATAATCATACAACCCAATTGAAGCGAAACTATAATTTCAAATCCCTTCCGATTAATATATAACAGTATAAGATTTTACGAGTTTACCCTAGAACGCTTAAGCCATTCGAACAAGGTAACATTACCAATCACTAATAACAATCCGTAGAAAAAATCTTCTACCGGTATTGTGAAAACACGAACTCCTAAGTTTTCGTTATTGTCATACCATACAATGGGCTCATCAATAAACGAACCCGTGAGCAACCCATTGCTTAGTAAAAAAAATGGGAGCACTACAAGATAGGAAAGGAGAATAAGATTAAGATTGGTTTGTCGATATATAGCAACCAAAAAAACTCCTGACAACAACAGGGAAGTGGAGAATGTGTACATTTTGCCATACCCCAAAAATAAAGAGAAAATCAAAGGCACCAAAAGCAACGAAATTACTAGTCCACTATTGCACGCATAGTACCTTAGTGGCACCAAATATTTCAATGCGAAATAAGTGAATGTGCAGGCGTACGGTATACAGATAAAGAATAGAACCTCTTCTAAAGGTAAATTGCCTAAATATATTCCGCATAGATAGTCCGGATTAAAACCCCATACTCCTATCTCCGTAAACCAATAATCCCAAACCAAGAAAAACGCAGCAACCAATAGATTCGCAGGAATGAAATGTTTCCACTCTTTGTAGAAGGCGTGCTTTTTATAAAAACTAAATAGAAATGGAACGATAATGCATGCTACGTCCACCATTAAGTATGTGTACGACTTCAATTGTTGAATTTTTCTTTATAGTATTTCCAAGGTACATATAGCATCCCAAAACATTCTCCCTGTTCTTTGGTCAGGTGTTTGTGGTGAACTTTGTGCCCTTTGCGTAATGCTAGTAAAAATGGAGATTTCACATTGTCCAACCATCTGAATCTTTGATGTATGAAGACATCATGTACCAAGAAATAAGCCATTCCATAAAAAAATATGCCTAAGCCAATGAAGAATAAAAAGTTTAATTCAGGCAATAAGCCATAATAAAAAAGACTGATGCTTGGCACCGCAAAAATCACGAAAAATGCATCGTTTTTTTCAAAAACAGATTTGTATTTCGGCTGGTGATGATCCTCATGTAGATACCACAAAAATCCGTGCATCACATACTTGTGCGTGAGCCATGTTACACCTTCCATACACAGAAAAGTAGCTACTGTTATCAGAATAAATGTTATCATTTTTAGTCTATTGTGTTAATGTTTTTTAGTATCGTTTTTTTATATTCTGCAGGTAATTCTGATGCTGAAATATTTGCCAAAATAAAGCTTTTATCCGAACCTTTATTTCCGCTATACCCCAAAAATGATGGCACACTACTTTGCACAAGTAAACGGACATATCTGCCCTCTACGCAGGCAGGATGCAACTTTATGTAACTATCAATTTTTTCCTTTCCTGTGTTAAAATATTCAATTTTCTTATGCGGGTAGAACGCATATTTGGCCCTTTGCATTCTAGCTGCTGCCAAATATGGTATACTCTCCTGAGCAGAACAGCTTTTGTATTTATCCAAATATCGCATCACCTGATCATCACTTTGCAAGTTATGAAAATCTTGTCGCACTCCAGTAATATCAGATACAGAAAAAGTAGAAAGAGTTATAATAAAAAAAAGGACTTTGTAGATCATAACAAACCTAGTTTATATTGTAATTGAGACTTATGTAAAATGTATAATTTAGAGACATCTGGGACACGTGTGCGTTTGTCCAAAATATCTTGTGCACTCTTTTTTGATAATTTTTTTAATAAACTAAGATAGTACGTATACGCTACAAACACTCCTAGTTTACAATTTGCAGGGAGCATTTTAACACCTATAGCCGCCTCTTCAAACTCTAATCGTACCTCTTCCAATATTTCCTCTTTGACAATCTCTGTAAAATCATTCCAATTTACATTAGGGAAATAGGTTCTTCCTAGTCTAAGCATGTCATCTTGTATGTCTCTCAGGAAGTTCACTTTTTGAAACGCCGAACCTAACTTTATCGCATAAGGTTTCAGTTCTTCATACTTCTTTATATCACCTACTACAAAGACTTTGAGGCACATCAGCCCTACTACTTCTGCAGAGCCATATATGTACTTCTGATATTGCTCTATGCTGGTGTAATCTTTTTTGTTCAAATCCATCTCCATGCTCTCCAAAAAGCTCGTCACGAGGTCAAGCAATTCATAATCGCATACCACTTTTTGAAAACTATTTAATACCGGATTGATACTGATTCCATGTTTTATTGAATACTTATAATCAGACACCAATTGTGCCAAAAGTTCCTCCTGACAATACCCCTCAAAACTGTCAACTATTTCATCTGCCAATCGCACAAATCCGTAGATTGCATATATTTTAGGCTGAATAGAACTTCCTAAGAGACTGATACCCTTAGAAAAAGATGTACTATATGCTTCCGTAATATATTTACTTATGTAGTCTGATGCCTTGTCAAATGTTTCTTTCATTAGCGGTATTTAGTTATTAGTTCACTTACTATTTTCCCTGAGATAATACTAGGTGGCACACCAGGTCCAGGTACAGTCAGTTGTCCTGTAAAATACATGTTGTCTAATTTGGTGCTTTTCAATCCTGGTCTTAAAACATGCGTTTGCAAAAGGGTATTTGCAAGCCCGTAAGCATTTCCTTTGTAAGCATTGTAATCCTCTTTAAAATCGGAAACACTGTAGCTCTCATTAAATAAAATATGTTCTTTCACGGACTGTTCTGTTAGTGCTTCTAGCCTCTCTATTATATCGTCAAAATATTTTTTACGAAACGCTTCACCATCTTCACTATCTGGTGCCAAAGGTATTAAAAATATTGCGGCCTCCTTTCCATCTGGAGCTATAGTATCATCTGTCATGGAAGGGAAACTGGCATAAAAAAGTGGTTTTGAGGGCATTTTGCCAGTTTTGTAAATACCTTCTGCGTGCAGCTCAAAATCAGCATCAAAAAACAACGTGTGATGAGCTAGATTAATGAGCTTCTTATCTATACCGACATAAAACATCAATGCAGATGGAGCAAAACTCTTTCGTGCCCAGTAAGAATCTGAATATTGTCGTAAATGAGCAGGCAGCAACTTCTCTGTATGGTTGTAATCTGCACCGCTAAGTAACACGTCACAAGCAAATTCACCCTTTGTTGTTTGAACGCCGGTCACAGACTTGTTTTCTGTAATCACCTTCTCCACCGCACAATCCGTTATAAAAGTAATGCCTAATGACTCTCCTAGTTCTTTCATGGCCAACACTACAGAGAACATTCCTCCACGTGGATGCCACGTACCCAAACCGAAGTCTGCATAATTCATGAAATTATAAAAAGCAGGAGTGTTGCCGGGTGTAGCTCCTAAGAACAAAACAGGAAATTCTAATATTTGACGAAGCTTAGGGTGTTTGAATTTTTTTCTAACTTGTGTTTTTATTGATTGCATGAAAAGGCCGATCTTTTTAACCGTTTCTAAGGTTATTATCTCGGTAATCTTTTGACCAGGCATATAGACTAAGTCAGCCATTACAAGATTGTAATTATTCTCTGCTGCTGCGATATATTTCTTTAAGTAAGCACCGCTTCCTTTCTCAATTTCTTCAAAAGTCTTTACAATTTTTTCTAATTCATCTTCTACACGTACCACCTCTCCTTCGTCATAGTAGATTTGATACGCCGGGTTCAGTTTATCCAATTGATAAAAGTCAGAAACCGAATGACCAAAATCTTGAAAAAAACTTTCAAACACATCCGGCATCCAGTAAAAAGTTGGACCCATATCAAAATTAAATCCTTGCTTTCTCATTTGCCGAGCTCTCCCTCCTACTTCTGTGTTTTTTTCCAACACTGTAACTTTATTACCTTGCTTGGCTAGGTAACACGCAGCAGAAAGAGAAGAAAATCCACTGCCTATAACACATATATTTTGACTCATTTGAATATAATTTGATACGAAAATACTTATAACGCAGGTTTTTTGTTTAACATTTTTTCTATTTCGTTAAACAAAATGACATTTTCATTGCTCAACAATTCCTCTTTTCCAGTGACTACTGGACCAGTAACCCAAAGCTGGTTTTTATTTTCTTTGAGAAGAAGCTCTTCAAATTCTGTAAGATAACCTTCTAGTTTTTCAGCGGTGGGCTGTATTGTAATTTTAGTGATAAAAGTGATTTTTGAATAAACACTTTGTAGCGACAATAAACTTTCTAGCGGAGTACTTTGACCCAAAAATACTGATCTGTAACCCCTAGATAGATACTCATAATGAAGGTACAATAAAGATAATTCGTGAATTTCGTTTTCAGGCAAAAACAGAACTAGCACCTCGTCACTTTTCGTATTTGCAGCAGTCGGCAATTTTTCAATTTCACTAAATACTTTCTGGCGGATACAATTAGAAATAAAATGTTCGTGTGACGGGGTTATTTTACTTGACTGCCAGCTAATACCTATATACTCCAGTAACTTTAAAAAAACCTCAAGGAAAATCTCTCTAAAACTATAAATCTCGGCCATTTCTCTGAAGGTATCATCAAAAACGTCCGAGTTAAAGGTAATTGCTGCCAGCATTAATTCATCCACTTTGTGTTGCTTTTGGACAATCTCAGAAGCCGAATCAGACACAATATTATTGATTTGCTCGTCTGTGAGATTATTGATAAAACTGATCTTGTAGTCCAACTTATGTAGCAGGCTTATATTAAGTATTTTTTTAAGATCTGTTAGGTCATAATGCCGAATATTAGTCGTGGTTCTTTCCGGATTGAAGATTTTATGACGCTTTTCCCAAATGCGTATCGTGTGGGCTTTAATACCCGAGAGATTTTCTAAATCTTTGATTGTAAATGACGTTTTGTTTGACATTTTATCGAATTAGCTAAACAAAATTAGTAAAATACTTTACTTAGAAAAAATGATTGGTTAGTAATCACAACAAAACACTTTTTGCTATGTTTTACTTACTGAAATGTTT
>JAOLBX010000045.1 GCA_028339355.1 Bacteroidia bacterium | reverse complement strand
TATTTTGGTGCTTTCTGGTATGGTGAGGTCAAAACTTCTGCGGAACGAATCTTTCCATAGAAATACATAATTGTGGTCCGTAAAAACCTGAAGATCAGAGTAGACGTATTCTGCTTGCTCTTGGTCATTGCATAGTATGAGTACACTTCGGTTAGTGTGCTTTTGTAGGTGAGAAAACAATACAGATTTGAAAGAGCCTATACTATTTTGTATTCCAAACCTTGTTTTTCCGGCAATAAGCTCTTTCTCCAATTCTTGTAAAATTGGATATTCATTGAAGATTTGTACGAATTCTCTGCTGTTCATTATTTGCCCAAAGGGCAACAAAAAAGGTGTGCGAATATAACCCGCACACCTTGTCTTATGTTTTAACAAAAGGAAATTTTTCCTAGTGCATATGTTTCAGGTTTACTCCATATAGTATGATGAATAAGATTCCAATGAAGCCTGCTGCTCCTGCAGCCATAGCACCCATAAAACCGTCATATATCATCAGAGAACCTATTATCATTACTAAGAATCCGACTATGTAAAGATAAAATCCTTTCTGATTTAAGTTCCACATCATAAATGCACCAGCTATAGTCAGTAGACAGGATATGATATTTACAATTGCGGCATTCCTGATTTTACCTGAGGTAAGGTTTTCGGTTACGTTGCCCATTATGTTTTCCATCATTTCTTTTTGAGCATCGCTCATTTATTCGCTATCTTCTATGTCGTCCATAGCGTCCTACATAGATTCTTCTATTAGCTCAGAAGCTGCAGCAGCAGTCTCCGCGGTGGCGTAACCGGTGATGCCTTGAAAAATTCCATAACCACTTCCTATGAATGTGAGAATGCATAATACAGTGAGAAAAGTTGGTCTTTGTGGGAATGTTGATGTGTTTTCTTCCATTGTTTTAATTATTTGGTTTTGCTAAATATACATTGATTGAACCAAATATCTACCTGAGATCGAAGTCATAATGGGCTCTTATTGAAAACATGTGATGAAATGATGCAATCTTAATAACAAATCAATGGGGCATTGTAGCTTACATTTCTATTTTTGTTCTCACATAACGAAAATGTTAAACCATTCTTATTTAAGCAATGCAGATGTGGACGCAGTGGACCACATGTATGAACAGTACAAAGCCGATAAATCATCTGTAGACGAAAGTTGGCAGAGATTTTTTGAGGGTTTTGATTTAGCTTACGGTGATTTGGGGCTGAGTGACTCCGGAGGAGCAGTCTCAGGGGATATGCTCAAGGAGATAAATGTGCTCAACCTTATCAATGATGGCTATAGAACCAGAGGACATCTTTTTACCAAGACTAATCCAGTAAGAGCCAGAAGAACGTATACGCCTGATTTAGCCATAGAAAATTTTGGATTGAGTAAAGGTGATTTGGATAAGAAATTCAATGCTGGTGTGGCTATAGGCATAGGCCCGGCCAAGCTAAAGGATATAATAGCTCATTGTGAGGCAACATACTGCCAAAGCATAGGAGTGGAGTATATGTATATGGCAGACCCTAAGCGTATAGAGTGGTTGCAGAGCAGAATGGAGAAGCGTAAAAATCAACCTGATTTTACACTCGAACAAAAGAAACTTACATTAGAAAAACTGAATGAAGCCGTAGCTTTTGAGAATTTCCTCCATACGAAGTATGTAGGGCAAAAAAGATTTTCATTAGAAGGGTTGGAGACGCTGATTCCTGCATTAGATTCTGTGATAGAACTTGGTGCTAGTCATGGTGTACAGGAGTTTGTAATAGGTATGGCACATAGGGGTAGACTTAACGTATTGGCTAATATTATGCAAAAAAGCTATGCTGAGATATTCAATGAGTTTGAAGGGAAGGCGTACGAAGAATCCGTGTTTGAAGGTGATGTTAAATATCACATGGGCTATACTAGTCTAGTAAAAACTTCTTTGGGCAAGAATGTTAAACTGAATCTTTGTCCAAATCCTAGTCACTTAGAAGCAGTAGATCCTGTGGTGCAGGGTATTACACGTGCTAAATTGGATATGCAGTATGGTAATGATTTGTCCAAAATCACTCCAATACTCATCCATGGTGATGCAGCTGTTGCTGGTCAAGGTATTGTGTACGAAGTTCTTCAAATGGCAGGACTAGACGCTTACAATGTGGGAGGCATCCTCCATTTGGTTACCAATAATCAAATAGGATTCACGACCAATTATACAGATGCTCGTACTTCTATCTATTGTACGGATGTGGCTAAAACGACGAAATGCCCAGTTTTTCATGTAAATGGGGATGATGTAGAGGCATTGGTGTATACCATTAAGTTAGCACTTGAGTACAGACAAACATTTCATAGCGATGTGTTTATCGATATACTTGGATATAGAAAATATGGACACAATGAAGGTGATGAACCAAAGTTTACACAGCCAGCACTCTACAAAGCGATTGCAAAGCATCCAAATCCAAGAGAGATTTATGCCAACAAATTAGCTGAGCAAGGAAGCATAGAAGCTAACTTAGCTAAGAGTCTTGAAAAGGAGTTTAAGGCGATGCTGCAGCAAGACTTGGAGGCAGTACGTGCGAACAAAGAACCAAAGAATAATAATCTACCAAAGAATACCTGGAGTAAAATAAAAACAGGTACAAAGGCAGATTTTGAGTTAGCTATGAAGACGGCGGTAACTAAAAAAGCACTTGAAAATGTGGCCAAAGCTATTACAGAGATACCGGTCAACTACCTGCCTATAAAAAAGGTGACTAAGCTTTACGCAGATAGAAAAATAATGGTAGAGGAAGGTAAGTATGATTGGGCTATGGGAGAGCTCATGGCTTATGGTTCTCTTCTCGAAGAAGGTCATCCTGTGAGAGTGAGCGGCCAAGATGTGGAGCGGGGTACGTTTTCCCACAGACATGCTGTAGTAAAAACAGAAGAAGGCGAGAAGGAGTATGTTCCGCTAAATAATATATCTGATAAGCAACAAAAATTTGAGATTTATAATTCGCTCCTTTCCGAGTATGCAGTTCTCGGTTTTGAGTATGGATATTCCATGACTTCTCCAAAAGGTCTTACAATATGGGAAGCTCAATTTGGAGATTTTTCTAACGGGTGCCAGGTGACTATAGATCAGTTTATAGCAAGTGGCGAGACCAAGTGGGGAAGATACAGCGGACTAGTGATGCTATTACCTCATGGGTACGAAGGGCAAGGGCCAGAGCATAGTAGTGCTAGACTAGAACGGTACTTGCAGTTATGTGCTACTGGTAATATGCAAGTAATGAATCTTACTACACCTGCGAATTTGTTTCATGCTTTTAGAAGACAGTTAAAACGAGATTTTAGAAAGCCACTAATAATAATGAGTCCTAAGAGTTTGCTGAGACATCCATTGGCTACTAGTACTACAGAAGAATTCACAAAGGGAGTTTTTCAGGAGGTTATAGATGATACATACGTAGATACAAAAAAAGTAAAACGCGTTAATCTATGTGCAGGAAAGATATACTATGACTTGCTAGCTAAGCAGCAAGAAGATAAACGTACAGATGTAGCTGTAGTTCGAATAGAGCAGCTGTATCCTATGCCAGAGTCACAGATAGAAGCTTTGTTCAAGAAATATCCAAAAGCTGAATTTACTTGGGTACAAGAAGAGCCTAAAAACATGGGTGCTTGGACACATATTTTACGCTATGACTGGGCTAGAGGATTCAAAGAAATTACTAGGCGAAGTAGTGCTAGCCCAGCAACAGGATATGCTAATGTCCATAAAAAGGAGCAAGAAGCTATTATAAATGAGGCATTTAACGTATCGAAAACGAGTATTGTTAACCCACAGCAAACCCGAAAATAAATTTTCTTTTTGAAAATGCATATAAACTAAAAACGACCATCTCGATGGTTGTTTTTAGTTATAAAGT
Source organism: Bacteroidia bacterium (assembly GCA_028339355.1). Taxonomy (GTDB): domain Bacteria; phylum Bacteroidota; class Bacteroidia; order NS11-12g; family UBA9320; genus UBA9320. The sequence goes on along the minus strand of JAOLBX010000045.1, from coordinate 3,440 downwards.
TGAAAGTTATTTTCCTGCTTTTTTCAAAAACTTTTTAATGGGTTTTAGCTTGAGTTTTTTAGCTCTTTTAAGTGCTGTGTGACCAATATTGTTCTTAGTGCTTAATGAAGCACCTTTTGCTACTAATGATTTTACTAATTCCATGTTCCCGCTATTTACTGCTAGAATGAGTGGGGTGTTGCCCTGATTATCCTTTGTATCAACCTTGCTTCCTCGTTTCAATAAAAGTGTTGCTAAATCAGTCTTGTTTGATTGTATCGCTAAACTAAGCGGAGTTTGTTGTGAGTTGCTAACAGTATTTGGCGACAATCCTTTCTTTAAAAAATAGTCTAATTCCGAACTTTTATTTGCCTCTATTGCGTAGAACAGGAGGTTTTTACCATCCTTGTCTACTGTACTTATGTTTTTTAAATTTTGGGAAATGGATCTTACCATAGGCCAATTATCGTTTTTAGCCGCTTCAAATTCGAGCCGTCCTCTCTCTGCAGTGTAATCCATGTCAAATAACCAAGAGTACGCAGCCCATGTGTTGTATCGATCCATGTTGTTTGTTTCCATAGCATATAAGACGTTTTCATACAAAGCTCGTTTTAGAACATCAGAAGGAACTGCGGTGATTCTGTGCGAGTGAGACCCTGCAGTACCTGCAGTCGTATTCCATTGTACAGTTTTTATACAGTCACAGTCTTTATCATATGCATAATCACCAGTGTACGTGCCATCGTGTAGTTCGACTGCTCCACGCACGTGTATACCCTCAATAAATCCATTTTTATTGAAAACGGGACCCCCAGAATTGCCTGGGAAACCGTCTATGCTATTTTTAAACCAATTAGTCGGTGTATTATCTACCACTATCGCATTATCAGCAAATTTTAGAGGTAGTCCAGTTGGGCTTCCTATAGTGTATACATTATCCCAAGATGATACTTTGTCACTAGTTCTAAATCTATAGGGAGCTCTCTCACTTTTTCTGTTCAGTTTTAAAACAGAATAGTCAGTATAGGTGCTTATATCTTGAAAATATGCACTCATTACTTCTTCAACATAGTATATATCACTCTTTTTTACGGAGACCGAAGTTCCAGTAGTACTTACCTTGTCTACAGTGTAGTCAAAAACCCAAGCATAATCTTTGGCGTCTTCTAGTTTTTCGATACAGTGACCGGCAGTCACAAGGATGTCTGGAGCTATTAAAAAACCAGTACAATTGGCACATGTCGGCTGATCTAGAAACTTAACATTCTCATCAAAGATTTTTGATTTGTGTAGGTATGTAAGCCTTTCCCGTAATGTGTTTCCAGAAATTCTATTGCCGTTGATGTTTTTCTTTGGAATCATTACCGCGGTAGCTCTTGTGAAATCAGCAATACCGTTTACATCATTTACTTCTTTACGATCATCCGCTCCAAAAACACCTCTAGCTGCAGAGTCTCCAATGGGTCCAAATGGGTACTTTAGTGGGTCAGCTTTAGGGTAAGTAGAAGTCTGTGCCGATGCTAAAAAGCCTGTTAATAACAGGCTGAAAGTTGAAATAATTTTGTTCATAATGTTTATTTTATTGGTGTAATTTTAAAAACGTAGGAGAATGTGCAAGCATCCATATCAGACTGCAGAGCTCCTATGTCCGCACCGCGAGACAATGTGTAACTATCGAGGAATAGCTTTTCTAAGTTGTTTGACAAATTTCCTCTTGCAGAGGACTCTCCTCTAGTGACTAGAATAGGTGCGAAATTTAAAGGTTCATAGCTTGCAAATATTTTGAAAGTCTCTGTTCCATATGGTGGGCCAAAGCTTATTATTTTGTTTTTTAGAATTATGGTCTGTCCAGCACTAATTCTGTAATCTTTAGCATTTTCGTTTCTACGCGGATTTGGCACTATAGGATTTACCACTCCGTCTGGTTGTATATCGATAATGTTAAAGTAGACTGGGAATGAGCTGTGATTTGTTATTTGCAGTAGTGCCTTTGTGGATGTTGAAAAACTTGGTATACCCCCTTCATCCATAATAGTGCTAATATCTAGTGTATCAGTAACCTCCTTATTGTTTACGGCTACAGGAATTAGAGAAACCTCAATATTGTAATCACTATTGCTTATTTCTAGTTCTTTTAAAAATCTTCCTTGTGCATACGATGAAAGCACTTTTTTTAATTGTTTAAAACCATCTGTAGATGGTATTTTACCTTTAAATAGTAGTCCACTTTGGCTAAAAACTAAGCTAAGTTGATCAAATTTATTAGAGGTAACATTGAACGTTGCGTTTTCACTATCTACACTAGCAAGTGCAAAATTCTCTGTAAACTCAGTAAGGCTTTTTTTAAGTGTTGATTTGTTAATCGTGTTAAGATTGATTGGAATAGAGACATTTCCAAAGGACTTGTTCTCTACAAAAACCCAATAGTCGGTCACTTTGCCATCTAGCCCAGAACTTAGTATAGCATTGCACGAGAAAGCATCTGCAAAAGTTATAGTACCGGAAGTTATCTGTTTGCCTGCTTCAGGAGTAGTAGTTCCACTAGGATATATACTTATAGTACTAGCTTCGTTTAACCCCATTAAAGTGCCACTTTCTATTACTGCAGCATCATTATTTATACTACTCAGAGTGTAGTAGTCTTCTTGAGCCACGGATTCCCCAGCAAATAATGAGCGGTCAATATCTCCTTCTATTGCTGGGTTTTGGTTAGGAGCTATAATGCTCATTTCTTTAGCTATTTTTGAAAAAATAGTACGATAGGAGTTTTTAGGGCTCAGATTTTCGAGACTTCTTGCTACTGCAAGGGATAGCGAACCATACCCATTGTACTCATAATTTAGTTCGTCTGCTCTAGCCGCACTTATTATTACCATTGGTGCCATTTCTGAATCTAGTCCTCTGCTATTATTAGATTGTGGTTCAAAAACCCCTATCTCTTTACTATTACCTCTTTTAGCAGGAGAATACCCTGGAGGTGCTAGGGCTTTTTTTCCCCCTCTTGCAGCCTTTCCTCGAGTAGCAGTTCCACTATGACATGCATCTACTATTACCAAAATATCTCCGGTTTTGCCAACTTTGGTTCTAAGTTGGTCTAGCTTATCACCTAGTTCTTCGTCTCGCAGATGTAATTCTCCGTCATATCCGTCGGAGTAGTATGCCGGGGCTCCGTAAGCTACAATTGCTTCATCATAGCCATCAAGTTCATCACCATTATTGTCCATGATTTGCTGTCCATGACTACTAAAGTGTATGACATAAATATCGCCTTTTTGAGCAAGATTGATATACTCATCGAATGCACTGACTATTCCCACTTTGGTAGCTTCAGAATCGCGTAATATCGAAAAATTATCAAAACCCTGCTTGCGTAGTGAGTTCTCAATAAGGGCAACATCGTTCAATGACGAGATACTAGTCCATCCTGTAGATTCATCGTAGTTGCCTATGGCCACAATAAG
>JAOLBX010000044.1 GCA_028339355.1 Bacteroidia bacterium | reverse complement strand
TCTTATTTCTTCTACATTAGCAGCTAGTGTTTCGTTCTTCTTATCATACTGGCTTATTACAGGCACCATTCCCTTTTTTATTGCTTTTCTAACCTTCTTGGCAATTTTCGCCGATTTTAAAAGCATTGGCGAAATATAGAAAATCTCAAAATCTTGTTTCACAGAGCCAGAATTTGGTGCTACGAGAAAGTCGTAACCGGGTACTAAAACCTTACCATCTATGGCACATTCGGCAAGATTAAACGTATTTACACTCATGTTAAAATACTGTAAATACCTGTTTGACAAGCTTTCAAGGCCTATGCTCTCAAACTCGGAGGCAATATAATTTGCTGCTAGGCTATCGCCATGCTTGATATACCCTCTACCCGAGAAGTCGTCTGCACATAGTCGATCAATCGTTCTTTGTGCTTCTTCTCTATTTTGTGCTTTGGTTACATTAGCTATTAATAATAAAAGGATAATTACGTGAAGTTTTATACTTATTGGGATAATCATTAGTTTTGCGAAACTAAAAATAAAAAAGAACAATGGGATTAGGTGTTTTTTTAAAAGAACTTTTTGGCAAGGCCAAAGACTTAGCAGAAGACGCAGCGGAATCTACGAGTAAAATGGCTGAAGATGCTATTGACAAAGCTAAAGATGTAGCGGAAGACTTAGCAGAGGAAGCTGGAGAGGATCTAAGCAAAGCTAAAGATGTAGCTGGTGAAGTAGCAGACAAAGCTAAAGACGTATCTGGTGATCTTGCAGAAAATGCCGAAGGTGCCTTTGATAAGGCAATGGATGTAGCTGAGAGTGCTGTAAATACGGTGAAAGATAAAGCAGGAGATTTAGTAGACGGGACTAAAAACGTAGCTAACAAAGCGTCTGATGTTTCTGTAAGTGCCGCCGATAATGCTAAAGATGCTGCCAACAATGTAGTAGATGGTGTAGCAAATACCGTGAAGGATGGTGCTAATAATGCAGAGGATGCCGGAAAAAACATCGTTGATGGTGCGAAAGATGCACTTAGCTAAATGAACACACTACTGATTCTTGAACTAATCAGTGTTTTGTTCAATATTGCATTCTTAGTACTTCTTACCAAAGAACTAAAGCAGTGTTGGATATATGGAATAATAGGCTCCCTTTTGGGAGCCTTTGTTATTTATAAAAACGGATACTACTCTGAGTCTATTTTATATGTTTTCTATGCCTTAGTGGGTGTCTATGGATACATCTATTGGGAACGAAAGTCCGATGAAAATTTTACAATAAAACGTTCAAGTATTTTACAAATAATACTATTTGCTACTACTGGTTTTTTAGCGGCATTTGGATTGGGGTATTTGATGAGTAAAACAGATGCTAGCAAACCTTATTATGATGCTCTGAGCACTGTGTTTGGAATAATGGCAACATTCTTGGAGTTATATAAGTATTTAGTTGCTTGGGGATTCTGGATAGTTATAAATGGATATACCATCTGGCTATACGGCATCAAAGAACTCAATTTTTTAGCGTTGCAGATGATTGTTTATACAATACTGTCTGTCTACGGTTTTGTGACTTGGCACAAAAAATTAGATATTGAGGTTGCCTCATGATTATTCACCTTATCTCCATATTCAAGCATTTATTACTAATACAGGTGGCCGCTATTACCTTATGGCCGTTCATTGTTTTTAAGCACAAAGAGGATAAGACCAATGAAGTTCTGATTAATCATGAAACCATACACCTTAAACAACAATTGGAATTGCTCGTTATTCCATTTTACATCATCTATATCACAGAACATTTGATTCTCTTGGTAAAACACCAAAATCATAACAAAGCTTACAGAAACATAAGTTTTGATAAAGAGGCATATTACAATGACACGGACCCCGACTATCTGAAATACAGAAAATTTTGGGCTATGTGGAGATATACTGACTACTCAAAATAGTAGCTAATAGTAGTAAGATATTGGGTAGTATCTTGTGTATCCTGTGGACCCTTAATGTACTCTTCTATTACAGGACTTTTCATGGATTTTCCATTTTCTTCTATCCACTTGGCCAATGCATTGTGGGCTTCATAGCTTTTAGAATATCCGCCTCCTAGTTTGCAGCTTATTATGTCCTCACCTATTCTAGAAGTGCCAAACCCTAGATCTATTTCTTTCGTTTCACTTTTGAGTATGTCAGATATAGGTACTGCTGCAGCCAACGTAGTAGTGCTATTGGACTCATTCCATTTATAATACAAACCTCTGGAAGGCCCTTTGGGTGCTAACCCATTTGTTTGCACATAAGTATAGATGCGCTGATAGGCTTCAGAAAAGAAACCATCCATTTCTGACATTGGAAGGTTTTCTGCTTTCACAATGGCATAGTTAATTCCGTATTCCGACACTATTTGTACGTTTCTATCGTTTTCGCTGGCGTTTTCCTTGTTTGCCTCGCAATATTCCTTAAGATTGGACAAACCCTTTTCAAAATCTGGTCCTACCATATTGTCTATAAAATAATTGATAATCTTCATTGGGTAGCCTCGCTCAGACACTAAAGTCCATGTTACATTAGTCAATCCATTATTTTCTTCTAGTGTGAAGTGCACATCCCTAGACTCCTCGCTACTTCCATTCTTAATCAAGAAAGTATAGTCAACCCTCTCACCTTTAGAAACACTGTTCATTGTCATTCTGCCTTTACCTACATCATCATTTGCAGAGTTCCAAGCGTATCCATACACTTTATCCCCGACAGTACCATTATAGCTTCGTTCATGTAGCGTGTCTTTACTAAACCATGGGTCCCAGTTTGGCCAATTTTTAAAGTTTTCTAATTGAGAAAAAACTACGTTTATAGGTGCATCTATAGTCTTTGTTCTTTCTACATTCTTTATTCCAGGTGCAAAAACAGCGGCAAGAAGACCTGCTCCAAGTATTATTATTAAAAAATAAATTACTCCTTTAAATATTTTCATTGAGGTGGATTGATTCTTACCCTCCAAAATAAGGTCATTTATAGAGTATTTGCAAACGATTCAGTATTGGCATAGACCATACCGCTGATAATTATAAATTTGCAATTAAATAATCTTAAATCATGAAAAAATTATTTATCGCTTTTGGATTTGCTACGCTTCTTTTTGCGGTAGCATGCAGCCCTTCAGAAAACAACAATTCTGAGGCAACCTCAGAGTCTACAGAAGTAGAATCATCAAACGAAAACATAACAAACACACCTAAAAATAAAATAATGGAAAACGGACTTTACGCCAAAATGAATACTTCTAAAGGAAGTGTTTTAATTCAATTAGAATTTGAAAAAACTCCCCTAACTGTAGCCAATTTTGTTGGTCTAGCTGAGGGTGTTATCGAAAACACACACAAAGGTAAAGGTGAGCCATACTATGATGGCATAACTTTTCATAGGGTAATTCCTAACTTTATGATACAAGGTGGAGATCCACAAGGTGTTGGTATGGGAGGCCCAGGATATTCTTTCAAAGACGAGTTTCATCCAGACCTCAAGCACGACGTACCAGGTATCTTGTCTATGGCCAACGCTGGTCCTGGAACAAATGGTAGTCAATTTTTCTTAACGGTAGTACCTACTCCGCACTTAGATGGCAGACACTCTGTTTTTGGTAGAGTAATAGAAGGTATGGATGTAGCAGAAGATATCGTAAATGTAGCAAGAGATGGTAGAGACATGCCTTTGGATCCTGTGTTTATAAACACAATGGAAATAGTAAGAGTGGGAGAAGCTGCTGAAGCTTTTGACGCTGCTAAAACATTTGCTGACTTGAAGTGATGCGGACTGTAGATTCTTTTGATTTTGCAGGCAAACGTGCACTTGTTCGTGTAGATTTTAATGTGCCACTTAGTGATACATTAGAAATCACAGACGATAGCAGGATGACTGCCGCTTTACCTACTATCAATAAAATATTGAAAGACGGGGGGTCGGTTGTCCTTATGTCACATCTAGGAAGACCAAAGAATGGTCCAGAGAATAAATTCTCACTCATTCATCTGGTTCCTCATTTAGAAAAATTGACAAATGCCTATGTTGAGTTTTCGAATGATTGTATCGATGACCATGCCATAGATAAGAGTAAAAACATTGAACCAGGTACTATTCATCTGCTAGAAAACCTTAGGTTTCATAACGAGGAAACCGAAGGGAATGAAGTTTTTGCAAAAAAATTATCTGTTCATGGTGACGTCTATGTGAATGATGCTTTTGGTACGGCACATAGAGCACACGCGTCTACATCTATTGTGGCTCAGTATTTTCACGATAAGTGTTTTGGCTACCTTATGGCCAATGAAGTAGCAAACGCAAAAAAACTAATGAATAACCCAGAGCGTCCATTTACTAGTATAGTGGGCGGTGCCAAGGTGAGCGACAAAATATTAATCATAGAAAACCTACTGAGTATTGCAGATCACATTATCATAGGTGGTGGTATGGCATATACATTCAAAGTAGCACAAGGTGGCTCAATAGGCAACTCACTATTTGAAGAAGATAGAGTGGAGACGTGCAGGGAAATATTGGAAAAAGCTGCCGCTAAAGGAATGAAAATACACTTGCCAGAAGATAGTACAGTGGCAGATAATTTTAGTAATGATGCTAATACGGCTGTTTGTGAGAGCGGTAGCATACCTGACGGCTGGATGGGTCTTGATATAGGAGAAAAGGCAGTAGAGGCTTTCTCTGATGTGCTTATGGAGTCTAAAACGATACTTTGGAACGGGCCTATGGGTGTCTTTGAAATGTCTAAGTTTGGAAACGGAACCAAATCCGTAGCTCAAGCTGTAGCAGATGCTACAAAGGCAGGAGCTTTCTCGCTAATAGGTGGCGGAGACAGTAGTGCCGCAGTTAAGAAGTTTGGTTTCACAGATGATGTAAGCTACGTATCTACAGGTGGTGGTGCCTTACTCGAGTTTTTCGAGGGGAAAGAATTGCCAGGAATAAGTGCTGTAGAGGGATAAAAAATTCTTTTATCAATAAAACTTAAAAACGGAATCCCTTCTGAGATTCCGTTTTTGTTATGCTCGAAATTGTAAACGTTCGCAATGGCTAGCAACTACCGAATCACTCTACCTATTCCTAAAACCACGCCAGCACCCACCAAACTTTTTATAATCGCACCAGGCAATAGTTCAAGGATGACTTCCATTGGTGACGAACCAGATCCGCCGTAATAAAACATCCATAATACTCCTAGCAAAACTATGACCAAATGCATCCCTAAAAAATAGCCAAATGCCGAAATAAACCCAATAACTCTTGGCAACAGAATAAAAGCTGCAAGGACAAACCCTACAAAAAAACCCAATGGCCATGAACTAAAATATTTCCACCCTGTACCTCCATTAAAAACGGGCACTCCGGCGATGCCTAACCCTAGGTATGTAAGTATGAGTGCAAACCTCCACCTTACAGGCAAATAGTAATAAGCTAAGCCTAAAAACAACGTTTGCAGTGTGAACGAAACTACACCTCCTAAGTCTAAGTCAACCTTGGCTCCGAGAATGAGGAGCAACAAAAAAGCACCCACGAGTAGCGAGTGCTTTCTTATTTGTTTTAAGTTTTGATTATTTATTTGCGTCTGCATATCCAAACACTTTTTTAAGCAGGTCAGTAGTACGAACTAGAGGATTTTCTCGTATTTTGTCTTCTTGCTCTCTCACCTGGCTAAATAATGCCGTCATTGCTCTATCAGTAACGTAATCATTTAGATCCGTTTGTACACTTTTACCCATTGCCATGTTAAACGCAGTAGATACTTTTGTCCAAGGGTCATTGATGTTTACTTTGTCCAATGATTTTTTAATAACCGGGGTAAATTTTTCTTTTAATTGAGCTGATGTAGCATTCTTTAAAAAACTAGTAGCAGCACCGTCTCCTCCTGTTACTATGCCTATAGCATCAGATATACTCATAGATTTGATAGCGTTGACAAAGATAGGTTTAGCTTCTGCCATAGCATTCTCAGCTCCAGCATTCATAGAACCCACTACTTTATCAATATATGGTCCCGCTAATGCATTAGCAATAGGGTTGCCCTGTATTTGACTAATTGCGTTTTGCACCTCCGAAGGCATTAATATCTTGTAAGCAGCGTTTTTTAAGAATCCATCTTTTTTTCCTAAAAATGATGTTCCAGAAATAACTCCTTTTTCAAGTGCTTGTTTTAGTCCAGAAGCGGCCTCACTATGGGTGATTCCAGCCACTCCTCCAGTGGAGTTTAATACATCTAAAATCTCTTGGCAAGATGACAAGGAGAATAATAAGAATAGTGCGAAAATTGATTTTTTCATTGTGATATTTGATTGATTTTCTAATTAAACTTCAAAAATAGTGCCCAAAATCTAAGGAAGTAAAAAACTTTCGTAAATCACATCCATGATATTGGTACGCACTCCGTCTCTTATGAGTTTTCTATTGTCTTGTGTAGGATAAACACGGTTAGACAGGAAAACATAAATAAGATCATGCTCGGGGTCTGCCCATACCATAGTGCCTGTAAACCCGGTGTGTCCGAAGCATTTAACTGAAGCCAAGTCTGATGCTGGATTTCCTTTTTTGCGATTCATCTCTGGCTTATCCCAGCCTATACCTCTGCGAGAATCGGTAGCTTGTTTTTCTGTAAATTTGTTTATCGTTTCGGTCTCCAAGTATCGTACATTGTTGTACACACCTCCGTTCAGCAACATCTGCATTAGAGAGGCCAAAGACTCAGCGTTACCAAATAATCCTGCATGTCCTGACACTCCTCCTAGCATAGCTGCTGCAGGATCATGTACAGTACCATGCACCAACCCTTTTCTCATATCTGGGCTTAATGAAGTGGGTACAATTTGATTTTTTTCAAACTTGTTTAACGGTAGAAAAGTCAGTCTATCTATGCCCATAGGTTCATAGTATATCGCATTCACGTATTCATCAAAATCAACACCAGTTACACTCTCGATTAACTCTTTCATAAGAATCATACCGAGGTCACTGTACTTATACTTGCCTGCCGTTTTTAACTCTGAGTCATAGATTCGTTGTAGGATGTGAGCTTTATAATCGTTTAGCATATAAAGTCCATTACCTACGAAAATGGCATGTCTATCTGTTATTTCCTTTGAGTAAACAGAGTCGTACACATCTATATCTTGTGTAGTTTCCATATAAAATGGAATCCAATCCTTAAGACCAGCCTTATGCTCTAGTACCATTTTTATAGTCATGTGCGACTTATTCGTTCCTACTAACTCAGGCAAGTACTTTGACATTTTATCATTTATGGATAATTGGCCGTCTTCTTCTAGCTTCATAAGTGTTACTGTAGTGGCTGCCACCTTTGTAATCGATGCTAGGTCATATAAGTCTGAGTTCTGTACTTTTTGTTTATTATTAAAAGTGTGCTTACCAAAGCTCTTGTCATACACTACTCTCCCATTTTTGGCTACAAACACTTGACATCCTGGAGTAGCTCCACTACTTATAGCTTCCAAAGCTATTTTGTCTATTTTGGCAAGTCTAGAACTTGACATTCCTACTTCTTCAGGTATTGCTGCATTCAATTCACTAATAGGTAATGTAGTAACCCCCATGCTAGCAGTGTATTCCG
>JAOLBX010000043.1 GCA_028339355.1 Bacteroidia bacterium | reverse complement strand
AGTAGTAGAAACAATAGATGAAGTACTCGCTGCCAATGGACTACAAAATGCAAAACTAGAAAAAGTTATTCCTAGCTCTTTAGATAAGCTAGTGGCCTTTCTTGCTAATCCTGCACTTAGATCAGTTCTGATAATGTTAATGATAGGCGGCATCTATTTCGAGATGCAGACTCCTGGTGTTGGTTTTCCGTTTGGTGTGGCCATTATAGCTGCCATTACATATTTTTCTCCACTATACCTGGATGGGTTAGCACAAAATTGGGAAATCCTAATGTTTGTGATAGGGCTCGTCCTTATTGCCCTGGAGGTTTTTGTGATACCCGGCTTTGGTATAGCTGGTATCAGTGGTATTCTTCTTGTATTAGCTGGTTTAATTCTAAGTATGATAAGCAATGTAGATTTTGACTTTTCGGGTACCAATACAAGCGAACTAAACAATGCTTTGGCAAGTGTATTATTTGCTATCATAGGTCTATTTGCTGTTTTATATTTTCTCGGAAACAATTTTACAAATTCCAAGGCATTCCAAAAAATTGTGATAAATGACACAATAGGTGGACACGTAAATATACAGCAAGAAAATACAGAAATAGACGACTTAGTGGGAAATCGTGGTGTTGCAAACACGGCACTTAGACCAATGGGTAGGGTGACCATCGACTCAGTAAATTATGAAGCGAAAACATATGGTGAGTTTGTAGATAAAGGAAGAAATGTGGAAGTAATAAGCATCGAAAATCACTACTTAGTGGTCAAGTCAGTATGAAAATAGTAAAGTGTCTACTCATATTAATTAGTTTCATTAGCCTATCAAATGTTGCTAATGCTCAAGAAGAAGCTACTCTACAATTAGGCGATACCATCTATTTTGATGTTTGTAATGGAGAACAGTTTACATACATAGATTATTACCATAAAACTCGGTTTGAGACTGATACCATAAATATGGATTCATTGAATGACTGGGCGTTTTATAATGCCTTTTTTGGCAAGGGAGATTTTGATGTCAGTAGAATGCCGTGCAGACTCTCAGGAAAATTTGGAATCATTAAACACATTATGCGTGTGAACATAGACAGTCCTGAAGAACGCACTGTCGTTATCGCAATGATAGAGAATGGAGTTTCAGCTGCATACATAATAGAAGATGCATTTATGACGGATGAGGTACTCTATATCCCTGCCAAATGAAAATCTTGCTCATTCGGTTTAGCTCCATTGGAGACATTGTAATCACCTCCCCAATAGTACGATGTGTAAGAACAAAGTACCCAGAAGCAGAGCTGCATTTTCTTACTAAGGAGAATTACATAAACTTAGTTAGTAGTAATCCATTCATTAACAAAGTTATAAGTTTAAAAGAAGGTCAGGAAAAGAATCTAATTGCTGAACTAAAAACTGAAAATTATGACCTTGTCATAGACCTTCATAAAAATCTAAGAACTCGTAGAATAAAGAAACACCTTAGAGCCAATTGGTTCAGTTATAAAAAATTAAACATTCAAAAGTGGCTCTATGTCAATTTTAAACTGAATCTATTGCCAAAAAAGCATCTTGTAGACAGGTACTTTGATGGTATAAAATCATTAGAAATATTCAATGATAACAAAGGGTTGGATTACTTCTTTCTGTCAGATATTAGTTTTGATTTGTCGAAATATAAGCTCAAACAAAACGAATATATAGTAGTATCTATAGGTGGCACCTATGCTACCAAGCAGATACCAAACACGGTACTTTTAGAAGTATTTAAACGTTTAAACGTTAAAATCGTTTTGATTGGAGGCGGGGTTTCAGATGGTGCAAAAGCAGAGGAGTTATGTGATCGATTTCAGAATAATTCTCTCATTAATCTGTGCAATAAACTAAGTATAGACGAGTCAGCATTTCTAATCAAAAATGCATCTAGTATAGTAACTGGTGACACGGGTATGATGCACATAGCATCTGCATTTGACACCAAGATTGAAGCGGTATGGGGCAATACAAATCCACTATTTGGTATGTATGCATATAGATCCAATAATCAAGGAATAAATAATCATCAAGTTTCTGTAGCCTGCAACCCTTGCAGTAAATTAGGTAGCGACAAATGTCCCAGAGGTCACTTTGGGTGCATGAATGAACAGAATATAGAACAAATCGTTAAAAACTGTTTGTCTATAGAACCTGCACAATAAATACCTTTGTTATTACATTAAAACATAAAATGAGAAAGGTTTCTGCACTTCTAATACTATTAACTAGTTTACTCTCTTATGCCCAAAACCGAGTGGCATTTGCCAAACTCGTGAAGCAAGACGATGGCACCTATTACTATAAAGATGCTCCATATACAGGAGAGTCGCTGCTTCTTTGGCCCAGTAACAATAAACCCATGCAGCGTGTCACTTGGCAAAATGGACGAATACACGGCAGCTTCAAAACTTGGTACGAAGATGGTAAACAAGATCAAGTCATCGGTTATAAAAATGGTATCAGGGATGGGGATTTTAAAACATTTTTTACAAACGGTGGCCCTGAAGTACAATGTCACTATACAGAAGGTAAACTAAATGGAGGCTATATGTCTTATGAGCGAAATGGTACTCCAAAAAAACGAGCAACTTTTGTAAATGGAAAAGAAGAAGGTCCATTTGTTCTCTTCCATACCAATGGAAAGAAAGAGCAAGTAGGTGAATTTAAAAATGGTAAGCCTTATGGACTGGTAACCTCCTATGATAGAGAGGGTAACAAAAGAAAGGAAGTATATTATAAAGATAGACTTCGTCATGGCAAAAGCACTTTATATCACATCAGTGGCAATGTAGCAGAAACGTCTAGTTATATAGATGGGTATACAGATGGAGAGAAACTGGTCTATACCTTAGAAGGTAAATTGGTGCAAAAAGAAACCTATAAAGAAGGGAAACTTAGTGGTGAATCTGTAACCTATACAATGAGCGGTCAACCCTTGGAAATTATCACCTTTAAAAACGGTCTAAGAGATGGTCCATACAAGCTATACAAACAGCAGGGCTTAGATACCTACGGGGACTTTAAAGAAGGAAAAAAAACTGGGCTCTGGTTAGAACATGTTTTTAATGAAGGAGGTGCGGATGAAGGATCGTACATCGAAGGTATGAAAAACGGTAAATGGAAACTCGGAGCAACAAACTTGTTTGGTAAATGTCATGGAGAGTTTATGAATGACATGAAGCACGGAAAATGGGAATATTGGAAACATGATGGAGGAAAGTGGAAAAGTGAAGAATGGGATAACGGAGTCTTAATAAAATAAATCAACATTGACAGATATAGGAGATAGAGATGATATATTGTTGATTATGAGGAGTTTTTACGACAAATTATTATCTGACAGATCTATTTCATATTTATTTACGGATGTAGTAAAGATCAATCTTGAAGAGCATTTTCCGATCCTTGTAGATTTTTGGGATGGCATTCTTTTTGGTACGGGAACCTATCGAAAAAATGCTATGCAACCACACATAGACTTGGCACATAAGAGCCCGCTAACCAGAGAACATTTTGTTACTTGGCACATACCTCCATGAAAGTATAGACAGTCACTATGAATGTATTAACGCACATACAATGAAGGCTAGAGCTCAAAACATTGCTAGCTTAATGGAACATAAGTTAGCCGCTAAATAATGAAGATCAGCCGAAAACAAGTTGGCACTATTTTCTATTTTATTTTCCTTGTCGTTACAAGTTTCATTGGTTTTATAATTTTTCAGATTAAGAACATTCCAGGCATATTAGATGGATATAAAATGATTTTACTATGGCTAATAGGCATACTGACAATAGTTTTTTTTTAACGATAGCCTATATTCATAAACCAATATCAACCAGACATATTTTTCTTGGTTTTCTTCCTTTTATTATTAGTGCTTTTATTGTGTTTTGGGAAGATATTACAGTGAGACCATACACTTCCAAAGAATTGACAATAGAAGCTCATTATATGCAGTATGCCTGCGGTGATTGGGTAGATGATATGAACGTTTCTAAAGTAGGTGACACAAATTATAATTGGCTAATAGGCAAAGATATAGATCCTGTTTTTTATCTCGGAGACAAAGTCATAAATGATATGTTTTATTCAGATGACACAAGTAATAATGTTTATAAGTCCGACAGCAGAATGCGTGGATATATGAGTGAAGAATCGTGCTCAGGATGTGAAAACAGCTCCCCACGTTTTTGGATAACAGACTTAGAAAAACTAGATGGTTCAGAATTTAAACGAAGTGGTAATAATTCAATTAACTAACATACAATGAAAGTACACTAAGACGAAGAATTTCAAAACGTAAAATTTACATCCGTAAGTTTAGCAGTAGAGTATGAATCGTGTACGTTCATCAATTGCGATTTTTCAGAACTGGATCTTAGAGATATTAGTTTTGAAGAATGTTCTTTTACTGGGTGTAATTTTACCAATGTTAAGATCAAAAATACCGCGTTCAAGAATGTGCAGTTTGCTGATTGTAAGCAACTAGGGTTTCATTTCGCCAATGCCAATCGATTTATACTTGAACTTGATTTTGTAAATTGTCAATTGGATTATGCTTCATTGTATCAGTTAAAATTACCCAAACTTCGATTTCATGACTGTTCGCTAAAAGATGCTGACTTTGTAGAGGCTGATCTATCAGGTGGGACTTTTGATGGCTGCGATTTGTATGCCGCCACATTCGAGAGAACAAATTTATCTGGTGTAGATTTCCGAACTGCGAAAAACTATAACTTGGACCCCGAGATAAACACAATGACCCGAGCAAAATTTAGTATACAAGGTCTTGCTGGTCTTCTAGACAAGCACAAGCTACAAATCACTTAGATTCTAGTAGCATTTTGCCCTCACTCCATTTGAATAAGGCTAAGTCATATTTAATTGGATCTTCAGCATCCAACAATAGAAGATTTTCAGAAAGCTCTTCTACAGCTTTCCAATCTTGCTGTTTCCGAGTAAGCAAACCAAAGTGAAAGGCAGCACGCTGAACGTGAACATCGAGCGGACATTTAAGCTCTGAAGGCATAATCGAATTCCATATACCGAAGTCGAGACCATCTTGCCTCACCATCCATCTCAGGTACATGTTCAGTCGTTTGGCAGATGAGTTTTTAGCAGGGTTCGCAACATGTTTTTTTGTCCTTTGTGATACGAAGGAATTATCAAAGAAGGCTGTATGAAAATTGGATATCTTATCCTTCATTGCCTCACCTACAAAAAAGTCTTCCGATGACTTTTCGTCTTTATACCAGTGCTTTAAAACTTCAATAAAATAAAGTAGATCTGTGGCATTAAATGTTCGATGCACAAACTTTTCAAATACTATGAGGTCAGAATGAGTATGATTTACAATAAAATCATGTGGCTCCTCTCCCATCCAATGCATTAATTTATTGGTATTATTAATAATAGTCCTCCGCTGTCCCCAAGCAAGTGTAGCCGCAAAGAATGCCGAGATTTCAATGTCTTCTTTTGTCCTAAACCGTTTGGGGATAGAAATAGGATCAGCATTTATAAAATCCTGAGGATTGAGATTATCAAGAATTTTGTCGAGTTGGGATTTTGCTTTAGTAAACTTCATTCATAACCTCGATAAATTTATTTAGACAATTGTTTCATAAAATATAGAATCTTCTATTTGGGTAAATGCGTAAATACTATGCCAGAGTAATCGATTGATAAAAAACTGATATTCTTTTCTCGTATTAAACCACTACCGTTGTACAAAGTTAGGAGTTTTAAGGCTATTAAAATTTCTCTTTCAAATCATTAAATTGAACAACAAGTCAAGAATAGCATCCATACTCCAAACCCCTTGCTTAGACACGTCAGTTACAGGTTTACCAACCTTCAGTTTGACTCAATTGGACGTTTCAAAAAAATTGATTTTCAGTTTACCGACCAACGTGCGACTAGGTCATTTGGCAGAGAAGGTGGTTTCTGAGACCATTAAATTATCAAAAAATTATAATGTTTTGTATGAGAATATTCAGATTCTAAAAGAAAAAAAGACAATTGGTGAGCTAGATTTTATAATCCAAGAAGTTGTTAAAGAGGAACTCATGCACTTAGAAATAGCTTATAAATTTTATCTCTACGACCCCAGTATTTCTTCAGAAGTAGTAAAAAACTGGATAGGCCCCAATAGAAATGATTCTCTCTACGAGAAACTGGAAAAGCTGAATAAAAAGCAATTTCCGCTACTCTACCACAATGAGACTAAGTCGCGGCTAGCAATAGTTAATGCAAACGAAATTTCTCAAGCTTTATGTCTTTTAGTAAATTTATTCATTCCCTATAGATGTAAAGAAGATTTTCTACCTGTGTATCAACGAGCAGTAAAAGGTTACTACATCGATTATGAAACTTTCGGCAGCCTAGATAACTCTCATAAAAACTACTTCATCCCACCTAGAAAAGAGTGGGGAATAGACCCATCAGAAAATGAAGCCTGGTCAAATTACAATGCCATAAAAGATGATATTGAAGTCAGTATTAGAGAGCAGCAGGCTGCTTTAATTTGGCAAAAAGAAGTTGACACTTACTCCCAATTTTTTTTAGTGTGGTGGTAGGATGATGTTTTTACAAACTTCCCAAAACCTCATCAATCATCTTCATATTGTAATCATTGATTTTTTGATGTGAGGGCATCCAGCCTAACAAAAACCTCATAAAATCTGTGCAAGCAAATGGATACAAGTATCTCCACTCCTGTTCTAGTTCTATTAAATCTACATCAGACGATTCTAGTGATTTTTTTAGCTCCTTGAAATAATAATCTAGCAATTCATTTTCATATTTTTCACATTCTCCACCAGACATACAACTTCCTAAAAAGTAGGCCACATCTTTTATTCCACACCCTCCTCCTACATACTGAAAGTCTACAGCAGCTACCTCTTTGCCATCATCCGAAAAACAAAAATTTGCAACCTTTGCATCTCCGTGCACGCTTGTTTGATACTTGCAATTATTGAGTTTTTCATCTATTTGATGTGCTGCCGCCTTTAACTTTATATGTTCGATTTGATTCCATTCATCTGGTCGAGTTTCCAGGTGCCAATACGTACCTACTTTCCAAAGACCTTTTGGCTGGGAGTGTAAAAACTTGCTATGAAAGTGAGCCAGCCATCTTAAACATACTTTCACTTCTGATAGGTCAAGTTGGCCTTTTCTTGAAGGAAACTTAGTATCCAAGTCTTCTAATACAATCCATTGGTCTCCACCTTCACTGAACGAACCCAGAAACTGTGGTATTTTACTTGCCGCTGTACATCTATCTGCCCAATATTTATACCAATGTGTTTCAACTTCATAAGATTTCACCTTTCTCGCGTGCGAAATATCAGTGTTCCAACCTCTAGGATGCTCACTATATTGGTTCAGGGATATATGCTTAACTACGACTGTTTTTATCAAAGGTTCTAACAATTCGATTCGAGAAATCTTACCATATCCACTCCATAGTGATTGAATAACTTCTATCTCATTGCATTCAGAAGCTTCACTGATTGTTAAAAGGTATTTTTTAAAATTTGGATTCAATTTTTTGATATCAAGTAGTTGTTACTTATTATCCTAAACAAAATATGTACGGTGGATCCTAACCGCTGATCTGGCGAATACTATTCCTACTACTAAAGAAATCAATGCTCCTATCAATTGCCCAGGGACATATTCAGATAAGAGAAAAACATCGTACAAACCATGAAACAAAACAGCGGAACCCAATCCTAGCCAGTTTAGATACGGTTTATTTTCCATCTTGGCACGCCCTACCCAATACCCCATTAATACAGCAAATGTAGCGTGAGCAGGCACTGCTGTGAACATTCGCATAACACCAACGGCGAAACCACCTTGCATAACATACATTACATTTTCTATAGCTGCAAAAC
>JAOLBX010000042.1 GCA_028339355.1 Bacteroidia bacterium | reverse complement strand
CCAAATTTAGAATATTAGGGGGCAAATCGTAAACAAAAGGAAGCCTCTGATTGCCCATGGTATCAAATAAACCCCACAGACCTTCGTGTGACTGAACAACAATAAGTCCATAGACTGGCAAACGTGCTCGAGCGTATTCAAAAGGTAAAATAAGTTGCATTTGTGCGTTCAGCACACTTTGATTGAAACTATCCCCAACTATAGCATATCCGTTATTAAAATTGCTAGCCTCAGCAAAAACATATGGAGTTAACTCAACCCCTGCCTCGTCAACATATGCGTATAAATCCCCCTGAGCTACATATGCTTTACGTTCTGAAAGCTCACTTACTTCAGTATAAATATAATCAGATCGATTGGTCGTATCTAATTGGATTGCTTTCTTGCGGCTATTGGGATGATTAATAACTTCCCAAAACTGAGCGAAGCACTGATGGCCAAAGGTGCACAATAAAACAATGATAAATCCTTTCATTAAATCTCTTCGAAACTTAACTCATCTCCCACAAACCACTTGCTGTTCAAAATTATAGCAAGATATCTTAATTCATACTCGTGCTTTCTTCGCTTACAGGTTACGGTGACATAACAGAATCTGTTTTCATCTTCGTCTTGGCCGTACGCATAGTCAGTAACTGTTCTGACGATTTTCTTTATAATAATCTTATTTTTCTCCGCAGACTTCAAAATTTTACGATAGTCCTTTTGCAACTTTCGCAGCAGAAGTTGCTGCCTATAAACAACTTGCTCTTCTCTATACTCTATAGACAGCGTATCAAAAGTAGCTCGTAAAAACTTAACTCGAGGGACAAATTTTTTCACCCCTACTATGTCTTGTTTTACGAACATAATATAGAAGGAATCACACATCTCTGGCAAATCATCATACAATTTTTGATAATTAGCACTATCCTTAGAAGGGTCCTTGAGCTCATAAAGTTGAGCATAGGTCGTTGCGAAAGAAGCTAATAGTATGCAGAGTTGAAGTGTTCTCAATTTTATAAATATCCTAGCAAATTTATGGCCAAATCTTCTCTTCACGTACTTATTCTCAAAAAATTGACGCTATGATGCATATCTAGGCTTCAACAACGACTCTATGAATTGTACACTCTTAGTTTAATAGGAAAAGTAGGAGCATTTAAGAAAGCGGCAAGTCCCTTTCTCAAATTACATCTCATTTCCCTTGTGTTCAGTATCTTTGCACAATGACCAATTTTTGTAGAATCATTGCACTCGCCATTATATGCACAGTAGGATTCACCAGTTGCACAGAAACTAAACAAACTGGAAAACTCACTATCGTAACCACTACAGGTATAGTAGGTGATTGCGTAGCTCAAATAGTAGGCGACCAGGCAGAGGTGATATCACTAATGGGTGCAGGCGTGGACCCTCATTTATATAAAGTATCTCAGGGAGACATTTCTAAACTGGCAAGTGCCGATATAATAGTATATAGCGGCCTACATCTCGAAGGAAAAATGGCAAAAATGCTCGAAAACTACAGCAAGCAAAAACCCGCCTTTGCACTCGGTAGCTATGTAAGTAAATCCAAACTTAAACGAGTGGATGAAACTTCAGATTTAGTAGATCCACATATTTGGTTTAACCCAGAGATATGGATGGAAGGGTTAGGAGGAGTAGCAAATGAGCTCAGTAAAATAGAAGGACTAGAAAAAACTACGGACAACTACACAGCTTATTCCGCTTCTATAATGTCGAGCACGCAGGCTCTAAAGAGTTTACTAGACAGCAGCATAGCCGTAGAAAGAAGAATATTGATTACAAGTCATGATGCTTTCGCATACTTCGGAGACGCTTTCAATTTTAAAGTGCGAGGACTTCAAGGAATTTCTACTGCTGCTGAGTACGGGGTAAAAGACCTAAAGAACCTTATCGACTATGTAATTGATAATAGTATTAAATCTGTTTTTGTAGAGACAAGTGTGTCCGACAAAAACCTACAAGCCGTAATAGAAGGAGCTAAGCAAAGGGGCTATGACTTACAAATAGGCGGCACACTTTACAGTGATGCTCTAGGAAAAGAAGGAACTGATGCAGGCACATACAAAGGCATGCTAGAAGCCAATGTGGTAACCATAACAAAAGGACTAAAATGAGTAAAAGCCCAATAATTGAAGTACATAACCTTACCGTCCTTTATGGCAGAAAGCCAGCTCTTTGGAATATTGATTTTGAGCTGCCTGAGAAGAAAGTAATTGGTATAATGGGTCCCAACGGAAGTGGTAAAAGCACACTGCTCAAATCAATAATGGGTGTAGTGTCCCCGACTAGCGGATTCACTAAAGTGTATGACCAAGAGCTAGATGATGTGCGATACAAAGTGAGCTACGTGCCTCAAAGACAAGATATAGATTGGGATTTTCCGGCTAGTGTATGGGAGATAGTAGCCATGGGGAGGTATCAAAAAAGAGGCCTGTTTAAAAAACTGACATCAGAAGATAAAGACATCATCACAGATAGTTTAGAAAAAGTAAATATGCTCGGCTTTGCCAAAAGACAGATAAGCCAACTTTCTGGCGGGCAACAACAACGTGTCTTCTTGGCACGTGCTATAGCTCAGCAGGGGGACTTATTTCTGATGGATGAGCCGTTTGCTGGAGTAGACATAGCGACTGAGGAGATGATTATAGCACTACTAAAAGACATGAAAGACGCAGGCAAAACACTGGTCATTGTGCACCACGATTTACACACAGCCCAGTCTTATTTTGACCACTTAGTATTACTAAACACAAGGCTAATAGCAAGTGGACCAACCAACGAAGTGTTCACCGACAAAATATTGACAGACACCTACGGCGGTAGACTCACTACGATATCTAAGATAAGTCAAGAATTGGAAAATAAAGAATTCCCAATACGTCATAAATGATAAATATTTGGGAACATATCGCCACATTTTTCTCAGTAGAGAACTATACACTGTTTGTTGTTGCTTTAGGCTCAGGAATCCTATGTTTTGCAGCTGGAGTTGTTGGCACATTCACATACTTACGTAAACGAGCCTTAATAGGAGATGTAATATCCCATTCTGTTCTACCAGGTGTAGCAATAGCATTTATGCTTACCGGCGTGAAAAGTCCTGTATATTTTATTATCGGTGCTATCCTATCAGGTCTATTGTCTATATGGATCGTAGATTATGTGCAGGCCAAATCAAAACTAAAACCCGACACAATACTTGCTTTAACATTGAGTGTATTTTTTGGTGTAGGCATAGTCTTACTCACTAAGATACAGCATAGCGGCAACGCTGCACAAAGCGGCTTGGATAGTTTTCTATTTGGTAAAGCAGCGTCAATGGGAATTTGGGATGTTCAACTCTTTTCCATAATTGCCATTATCAATGTGATCTGTATCGCTCTTTTTTTAAGAGGATTTAGTCTAATTAGTTTTGACGAAAACTACGCAAAAGGGCTTGGATTTAATATTTCGTTCCTCAAAGCATTTCTTGCACTCCTTACTGTAGTGACCGTGGCTATCGGTGTGCAAGCAGTAGGCGTCGTCCTCATGGCAGCGTTGTTAATAACGCCCGCAGCTGGTGCTCGGTTTTTAACTAACTCTATACCTAAAATGTTGAGCTTTGCAGGACTATTTGGTTTTCTTAGTGGTATCATAGGTGTAGTGATAAGTTACTCCGGCACAGGTATGCCCACTGGACCATGGATAGTAGTAGTACTTTCAATTTTCGCCTTGACATCCATACTGTTTGGAAAAAAAAGAGGTGTATTCGCACGAATGAAACTGCGAAAGTCAAACAATGTGAAAATCAACAATGAAAATGTACTAAAAGACATTTATAAGCTTGCTGAGGATGGGACTAAAACCATTTCTATAAGCGACCTAGTAGAAAAAGAAAAATATCCACTCAACAAGGTGAAAGGGATATTAAATAGATTAGAAAAAGATGACATGATAGATCAAATCAGAGGTTTGATAATACTAAGTGATCAGGGAAGAATAGGAGCAAGAGAAGTTATTCGAAAGCACAGATTATGGGAGATCTATCTATCAAAATATTTCCAGCTAGACGTAGACCATGTGCATGATGATGCAGAAGGAATTGAGCACGTAATTACACCTGAGATTGAGAAGCATTTGATAAAACTACTCGAACATCCAGAAACTGATCCGCATCAAAGCAAAATACCTTACTAATGAACGATTTTTATATCATATTCACAGCAAGTTTAGTGGCCATCAACTGTGCATTGATGGGTAGCTTTCTTGTGATGCGTAAAATGGTAATGATAGGTGACGCTATCTCCCACGCTGTTTTGCCAGGTATCTTTATAGCTTATTACCTATCTGGATCTACCGCAAGTCTGCCTATTCTAATAGGTGCTGCACTCAGTGGCATTTTAGCCACGCTAATGATTGAATGGTTTACCAAAAAAGCTCGTTTACAAAGCGATGCAGCTATTGGCATATCGTATACATTGCTCTTTGCCATTGGTATAATACTAATATCTAAATTTGGTGCGAATGCAGACCTAGACCAACAGTGCGTTCTCTATGGAGAAATAGAATATGTATCTCTTTGGCTGCAACCAATTATAGGTAGTTTTTCTTTACCAAAACAATCGATTACGCTACTAATCGTTTGCATCATTCTAATAGGGGCAGTAGTATGGGGGTACAAAGGGCTCTTCATAACAACATTTGACCCAAATTTTGCTTTATCCACTGGCGTAGCTGTTACTTTCTGGCACTATTTTTTAATGAGTGGTGTATCGCTGACAACAGTTGTAAGCTTTGAGTCTGTGGGAGCCATTCTGGTAATCGCCTTTCTTTCTGGCCCACCAGCTATAGCTTATTTACTTACAGAAGATTTTAAGAAGATGCTCGTCGTAGCATGTGCAATTGGTATATTCTGTTCCGCAGCTGGTTATTATATAGCCAAGTGGTTAGACGTTTCAGTGGCAGGAGCTATCTCATCAGTCATCGGACTTGTATTTATTATCGTATTTGTGCTTACATCTGTAGTCAAAAGTAAGGCTGACGTAATTTCTGCATAAAATTAATGTCACGTCCTCTTTGATGTTCATATTCACAAGCTACTGTGCTTTATCATTGCAATAGTAAGAAGTAGCCTAATTTGAAATTTTTAAAAAGCACATTAGTTTTATTCGTTTTGAGCATATCGCATCAGTGCTTGGCTCAAGACTCTACTGCCTTTTTCATTCTTACGCAAGAGGATATACGAAATAACAATATTACCAACTTGGAGGAAGCTCTAAAACTTCCAGCATTTCATCAGTACTATTTTAAAAATGTATCTACTACTTCTAGTGGCATACTTTCTATGAGCAATATAGCCATCTATAAAGACGACAGACCTCTCTTGTTAGATCAAAATACAGGTTACGACCTTAGAGCTATTCCAACTTGGGATATAGACAGAATAGAAGTGCATTTCGCTCCCACAAGCACCATCGTGAAAAACAGCAGTGCCATTGTTGTCAAACTAATCTCAGTCCCTATCATAGAAGAACCTTTCTCACTTAGTGCCACTATAGCGAACACCTCAGCTAGTGATTTCCATATAAGTACCCAGGTTAGCCTGAGTAATAAAGTTCATACAGGAAAAATAGGCCTCAATAGAAGTTTTGAGACCGCCTTTTACGCAGACCCAGAAGACAGAGGAACCGCCATAAGTGCATTGGAAAGGTATGACCTCAATTTTATTTACAAATACAAAATCCTGAGAATTGTTGACCTTACCATTGGAGGCGATAATAGCGTTCTAAAAACTCAGAATAGAGGTGAACTCATAGATGGTACTACTCGAGTTAGGGATATAAATCAAGACTTACGGAAACATGCACTCTTCGGCACTATTTCTTCCGCATTATCCAAAAACCACACGCTTAGTCTTAATGGCCTAATACATCGATACAAAAATGATTTGATCACATTGGACAAAGATTTAAGCAATGCCAAGGAACAACAATTTAACGGCCCAAGTAGCATCTTCTCAACCTCTTACGACCAAGGATATATGCAGCTTTTGTTAGTTGCCAAAAATCAGATATTAAACTACACAATAGGATTAGAAATCAATAACATCAAGGACAATCAATTTCCAAGTATAAAAGCAATTGCTTCCGAATATTCCGACTATTCAGTCTTAGGCCTATTCGAATATCAATTAAAGAATTCCTTCAAACTAGAAGGTGGCACGAAAATTTTGACCAATAGTCTTACTGGAACCTACTTTATGCCTCAAGCTAAGCTTACATTAGCACCTAATAAAGATTTACAATTCGTTGGTTCTTTTCATAAGTCTATTTCTTATCCTCGCTTTGGTGACATTTTCTATCCTAGTGAAATGAGGGATGGAATAGAAAACAGTTTGCTACTTAAGCCCACGGACATCAATACTTTTAATTTTAAGGTAGTAGTACAAAAGAAAAATATTAGACTACAGAGTGGAATATTATTTATTGACCAAACTAAAACACCACAACCTACACGCTTTAATACTATTGAAAATTCCGGAGAAAGCAGAAGCACTTCCACGTATGCAAGTCTTGTTTTAGGTAACAAGATATGGAACATTCGTCCGAGTATTATCATCCATGGTACCAATTATTTAAGGGATACCTCTAGACTCACGTTTTTTTATCCTGAGGCTAACATATATGCACAGTTGCAAGTACCTCAAACTAAACTATCTTTTAATACGTCTTCACGATTCGTAGGTTCAAGAACATACAGCTACTTTTACGAAGGTGTTATTCATATAGAGGAACAAGAAAAATTCAATAACGTCTCATTATCTGTTTCATATCTTTTTAATAGGAATAGATTAAAAATATACTTTGGTATTAACAATCTACGTAATGTCAATTTTATAGCGTCCAACACATATCAATTGTATGATATAGACAGAGAACAAATAGGTGAAAGACGAATCACAGCAAACAAAAACAGATCCTTTTTCTTTAAAGCATCATTTCAACTATGATAAGACTTCTTTCATACATATCCTACTTGCTTCTTCTCACCTCATGCTTTTTGCCGGATGAAGTATTACCGAGGGTAAGCCCAAAAGAAATAACAATTAGACTAAATAAAACTGACAAGCAAACAGCGTATGTTGATCTAAGTAAAATCGATAAGTCGTCTGATAGCACTCGTGGTTCTTGGCACTTAAAATTTCAGAATAGTGCAAAAGGATGGGCTATTTACCTTAACACACTTGAAAGTGTCGCAGTCTACAACACAAAAATTACTGATTTTGACAAGGTAAATGAATCTAACTATGAACTAGACCTAAAATGGCAAGTAGACATCCCTACACCATCAGGACTGTATCCTGCTATTGGAGATTGGGGCGATTTTGGATTTGCAAATCCAAAATCGTACAAGGACGTGTTTCTCATATCTTGGAACGACGGGAACACTACTTTAATTGAGAAACTTCAAATTCTAGATGCTTCCGAAACCGCCTACCATATTAGATATGGAAGTCTCAATGGAGACAGTACAAAAACCATTTGGATTAACAAAAATAGTGAGCATACTCATTCCTACTTTTCGTTCAAGGAGAATTCACAAATCAGCAACATAGAACCTAATGTCGACAAATGGAATATGTGCTTCACTTACCTTTCCGATTCGATTGAAAATCACCATAATTTGCCTTACACCGAAACTATAAACCCTAATTTTGGCTTGTATCAAGGACTGGCTATCAATTACAAATCAAATCACGTTTACTTTGATACTGCAACGACGTTCGACGAAATTGATTATTTTCAAGCTGTAGGGCTCGAGTATATTAGAAAGGATGAAATCATCAATCCATTTATGATTTGGGACAGTCTCAATAGCACGAGTACTGTAAATTCAAAATTGACATTAATTATTAAAAACTATGATAGCTACTTCGCATTAAAACCTATTTCCATAACAAGGTTAAAAAATGATGATTATACTATTAGGCTTATCGTAAAACAGCTCTAGTCAAATGAAAATTTGGCATTTTCAAATTTTCCAGAACTCATAAGCAGTATATTATTTCCGTTAGCATACTCCTCGTTCACAATACTTTGAAGTGCCAACGGTAAATGAACAACCTCTACATTCCCAAAACATTCCACTACAAAACTGGCTTCAATAAACGGCATTTTCTTGTGCTCAAAAACGGCATCGTTATAAAACACAATTGCTCTATCTGCACTTTTCATCGTATCACGATACAGTGGTAAGAAATCCTTATTCAAACTGCTAAAAGTATGCAACTCAAAGAGTGCAAGTAGTTCACCTTTATATGTTTCCTTGATAGCCTCTGTCGTTGCTTTTAATTTACTAGGAGAATGAGCAAAATCTCTATACACTACCTGA
>JAOLBX010000041.1 GCA_028339355.1 Bacteroidia bacterium | reverse complement strand
GAGCTCTAGTAAAACACAGAAGTACTTATTTTGGTATGGAAAAGCTCCATTTCCCAGGAGACGGTGTAGTTACCGGGTATGGAACCATTGATGGGCGATTGGTTTATGTTTTTTCTCAAGATTTCACGGTTTTTGGTGGATCATTATCTGAAACACACGCTGAGAAAATATGCAAAATAATGGATATGGCTATGCAGAATGGTGCTCCACTAATAGGACTGAATGATAGCGGTGGTGCTCGAATACAAGAAGGTGTAGTCTCTCTTGGTGGGTACGCTGATATTTTCTACAAAAACACTCAGGCTAGTGGGGTCATCCCCCAGCTAAGTGCCATAATGGGGCCTTGTGCTGGCGGAGCTGTATATTCTCCAGCCATCACAGATTTTATTCTTATGGTAGAAGACACAAGTTACATGTTTGTGACTGGGCCAAACGTCGTAAAAACAGTAACTAATGAAGAAGTAACCTCAGAAGATCTAGGAGGGGCATCTGTGCACAGTGAAAAAAGCGGAGTAGCTCATCTTACTGCAGCAAATGACTTAGAAGCCATTAAAGATCTTAAAAAGCTTCTATCGTACATCCCACAAAATTGTGAAGAGCAAGCTCCTAAATCAGAGTACAAACTGAATGATGAAGTCAGGTTGAATTTGGCAAGCATAATACCAGAAAGTGCTAATCAGCCATACGATATAAGAGACGTCGTGAATGGTATAATAGATAAAGACAGTTTTTATGAAATACACGAGAACTTTGCTCCAAACATAGTCGTAGGTTTTGCTAGATTAGCTGGCAGAAGTATAGGCATCGTAGCAAATCAACCAGCTTATTTAGCTGGTGTCTTGGACGTGCCTTCATCTCAAAAAGGAGCTCGATTTGTACGTTTTTGTGATTGCTTCAATATTCCTCTACTTGTCTTGGAAGATGTTCCTGGGTTTTTACCAGGTACTGACCAAGAGTGGAATGCTATAATCACCAACGGGGCAAAATTACTGTACGCTTTTAGCGAAGCTACCGTTCCTCGTATCACTGTAATCACAAGAAAAGCATACGGCGGAGCTTATGATGTAATGAACAGCAAGCATATAGGAGCGGATATGAATTTTGCATGGCCTACTGCAGAGATTGCGGTAATGGGGGCCAAAGGAGCCGCAGAAATCATTTTCAGACGAGAAATAGCAGCATCAGATGACCCTGCACAAGCATTAGCAGAGAAGGAAAAAGAGTATGCCGATATTTTTGCAAACCCATATAGAGCAGCAGAACGTGGATTTGTAGATGAGGTAATACTTCCTGAGAACACAAGAATAAAGCTAATAAAAGCATTTGCAATGTTGGAAAACAAGGTAGCCACGCTACCAAATAAAAAACATGGTAATATCCCATTATAATGTCATTTAAATGAAATCCCTCTTTCTGAAAAATTTGGTACTTATATTTTTACTAAATTTGAAAGAACAAATAGAGAGGAATGCGAAAATCGATTACTACGTTTTTTATAATCTTGGCAAGTGCAACTTTTTTCAGCACTCAGTCATGCAAGCATTCTCATGATGAAGTTCCTATAATTGAGTCTCGATACTCTACAGAAACAGAGGATGGCACTAGTGTCAAATGTGATCCTGATAGTGTTTACTTCAAAAACTCTATACTACCTCTAATCACTTCTTCTTGTGCATATTCTGGCTGTCACGATGCGACCTCTCAAAAAGATGGTGTCATTTTAGACACTTACAAAAACATTATTTCTACAGGAGACATAAAGCCCGGAGACCCTGGTAACAGTGAATTGTACGAAGTAATAGTAGAGTCAGACCCAGATAAAATAATGCCCCCACCACCAAACTCAGCTCTGACTTCTGAACAAATAAACTTAATTCAAAAGTGGATACAGCAAGGAGCAAAAAATAACGAATGTTCAGACTGCGATAGTGTAGATGTAAAATACAGCAAACAAGTTAGTTCCATTCTAGGTACTAGTTGTGTCACTTGTCACAATGCAACCTCAGCAAGTGCAGGAGTTAAACTACACGACTATGCATCAGTAAAAAATTATGTTGACAATGGTAAATTGAATGGTTCAATAAACCATTTAACTGGTTATAAATCTATGCCTCCTACTGGGATGCTGGATGCTTGCAACTTAGCAATTATTAAAAAATGGATAGATGAAGGAGCACAAAATAATTAGGTATACTGTTCTTATAGCAATGGGGTGCATATTTCTAGCTGGCTGCTATTACGATGTAGGGGAAGAATTATATCCTACAAGTCAATGTGACTTAGCAGACGTATCCTATTCTACAGACATCATCCCTATCTTAACAGACAACACTTGTATCTCTTGCCATAACAATGTGAGTCCACAAGGAAGTATCAAATTAGACACGTACTCTGAAGTGAAGATAAATGCAGAGAACGGAAAACTTTTTGGTAGTATGAATCATGACTCGGGTTTTAAACCTATGCCCCAGGGTAGTTCTAACAAAACAGACCAATGCTCGTTAGACAAAATTCGAACGTGGATAGAAAATGGAGCCCAAAATAATTAACAAAGAAAAATGAAGAGACCAATATTACTTTTTATAGCGTTGCTAGTACTAGGTGCTGTATACTATGCATACAAATCGTACAATAAACCACACACAAATGTAGAGGAGACTGCAGCTGCAGAATCGCTTACTGCTGCCAATCTATTTGATGCATTTGATAGAGATGAAACTGCAGCCATGACAAAATACGCAGACAAAGTCATACAAGTAAATGGAAGTATTTTTCAGATAGATTTATCGAATGACGCTGAGCCACAAGTGGTGTTGCAAGGCAATAGTGACAACGGTTATATACGTTGTGGTTTTAAATCTTCTGAAGCAGATAAAGTTAAAACACTCAACGACAACGCCACTTTGAATGTAAAAGGTTTATGCAAAGGTTTTAATAGTTCTGAAGATCTTGATTTGCTAGCGGACAAGGATGTAGTATTATCAAATTGCACAATTATTGAATAACACATATATAGAATGAAAAAAATAACAATACTTATCATAGCATTACTAGCAGTGGGACTAGTTGCATTTACTAATCATAGCGGCGGAATATACAAGACCAACACTGGAAACATCAATTTCTACAGCCATACATCTTTAGAGGATATTACAGCAGATAACCATAAGGTGAAAACTGCATTTGATGCGAGTAGTGGTAAATTGCAATTTAGCGTTTTGATTAAGGACTTCGAATTCCCCAAAGCACTTATGCAAGAACATTTTAATGAAAACTACATGAATAGTACTAAATATCCTAAATCCACTTTCAGTGGTACAATAGAAAATATGGAAGCTATCAACCTTGCTCAAAACGGGACCTATACTTCTCCTGTGAGAGGAAATCTCACAATGAAAGATGTGACAAAAGAAGTGACTACTATAGCTACCTTCACTGTTATCAATGGGGTGATTAATGCCAAAGCTTCATTTAATGTAAACCCAGAAGACTACAATATAAATATACCAAAGGTTGTATCTAAAAAAATTTCAAGGGAAATAAAAGTGTTTATAGATGCCGACTACAAACACACCCATTAAAAAAATTTCAAAGCCTTTTGAAATCATTTAACGGGCTTTTTTGTTATGTAAATTCCGAATTCAATGCTAAATAAAATATTAGTAATCATATTGCTCCTTACAAGCTCACTTGCCTTTTCGCAAGTAATGGATCTGTTAGACGATGGTATTCCGGAACCGAATACAGAGTATACCTCTGCTACCTTCAAGACGAATAGAGTAGTAAATGGGCACAGTATAGAAACAGTAGCTAAAAAGGAGTTTGATTTCAAAATATCCCACCGGTTTGGATTTTTAAGTACTGGAGTTTACGAGCTCTTTGGACTAGATGGAGCCACTATGAGAATAGGAGGAGACTATGGCATCACCGATAATTTGAATGTAGGTCTTGGAAGAAGCACCGTAGACAAAACATACGATGGGTTTGTAAAGTATAAGTTTTTGAAGCAAAGCAAGGGTGTGAAAAACATGCCTGTGACAGCAGCTTGGATTAGTCATATAGGCATTACCTCGCTAAAATGGCCTCAACCCCAAAGAGAAAATTTTTCCAGCAGTAGGCTTCATTATACCCATCAGCTACTCGTAGCACGCAAGTTCACCGAAGGATTAAGCATACAAATATCTCCTACGGTTACTCACCTCAACTTGGTAGATTCTACAAAATACAAGAATGACATTATATCCATAGGAGTAGGTGTAAGACAGAAGCTAACTCATAGAACCTCGGTAAACCTTGAATACTATTATGTATTACCAGACCAAATGGATGCAGACAAAACCAATGTACTATCAATTGGATTTGAAGTAGAAACTGGGGGGCACGTTTTTCAGCTTTTTTTCACAAATTCTAGGGGACCATTCGAGAAGTCATTCATTACAGACACGAGAGCCAAATGGCTAGATGGGGATGTGCGATTTGGATTTAATATAGCAAGAGTGTTTAATTTTTAATAAATTCGAGAATATCAAAATACTAGACTAAAAACATTATCAAGAAGTTAACATACATATCGATATTATTACTACTCAGTTTTAGTAGTTTTGCTACGCATATAGTTGGCGGGAACATCCACTATAGACTTTTAAACGCATCTACAAATAATTATTTAGTAACTCTAGAAATATTTTTTGATTGTTATGATGGTAATCCAAATGCCATTGATACCGATGCAGAAGTGTACATCGCCATGCACAATGCTCGGACTAATCAATATATAGGAGATTTCACTTTAACCAGGAGTGCCCCAAATAGACTTGACAACACAAATTATAATTGTATAGTAAAGCCAAACGGGGTATGCGTGGACGCTTACCTATATCAAAAAAACATGACAATTAATCCAGGTTCTGATGGAGTAATTCTTTCCTGGCAAAGATGTTGCAGAAACAATTTAATTGACAATATCATAGCTCCGGAAGCTACGGGTTTCACTGCTTGGACAAGGATCCCTCCTAAATCGACACCAAATTCAAGTGCTTTCTTTACGGATATTCCACCTGTCTATGTTTGTGTAGATGCTCCACTTACGTTTCCACAAACAGCAATAGATCCAGATGGGGATTCTTTAGTTTACGAGCTATTCACACCTTTTTTAGGTGCCTCGACAGATTTCAATAGACCGCCTTCTAATGGCAACTACGCTTCACCCACCTTTAGAAACATAAGATGGAGAGGTCAGTACAACGAAGTAAATCAAATGGGTGGATCACCGAAGCTAAGTATAAATTCCAAAACAGGTATTCTACAAGTAACGCCCAACAGAATAGGCAAATTTGTTATTGGTTATCGTGTTTTGGAATACCGGGATGGAGCCATTATAAGTGAGACTAAAAGAGATTACCAACTTAATGTGATTCAATGTGAGTTTGATGTCATAGCCAATTATTCCATTCCGAATGGTGTAGCAGTGGATGGAGCATATTCTTTTGAATGTCAAGACACAGTATGTTTTATTAATAAAAGTTATAGTAAGACTCCGGAGACTTATAAATGGGATTTTGGTGTACTAAATTCTACTACCGATACTTCATCAGAAATAAACCCTTGTTTTGTTTATCCTGGAAACGGCAACTATACGGTTAAACTAATTGTCCAATCCTCAATTTGCAAAGATGAATATGAGTATGAAGTAAGAATAAGGTCAAAAAAATCCTTCGAATTAGGACCTGACCTTGTGTTTTGTGACGATTTCAATCAGATTTTAGACACTAAAACTCCGGACGCACTGAGTGTAAACTGGAATACAGGCCAAACGGAGTCACGTATAGATGTGCAGGATACTGGATTATATATAGCCACCGTTTCTTATGGTAATTGTGCTTATACAGACAGTATACAATTATTTTTAGACAAAATTCCAGACTTTTCCATTCCTGAGGACTCCTTATTTTGTGATGAAGTTGACATCGTCGTGGATGTAGGAGTGACTGATTTATTTTATAAATGGAGTAGTGGACCAAATGACACAAGCAGAATTGTAAGAATACAAAAAGCAGGAACGTATAATGTTGTTGTTAGAAACGATTACTGTTTTAAAGCTGATACAATACGTCTTTGGCAAATCACCAAACCCAGTCTAAACGATGCATTTTATTGCAATGATTTTAACCACTTCGTGGATATGGGAATTATCGAAGAAGCTGAATATCTTTGGTCGAACGGTGCTCAAGGTGCTAGTACTACATTTACTCAAGATGGTACACAGTGGGTTCAAGTGAAACAGAGACACTGTGTGAGTAGAGATTCTTTCGACATAACAAACCCAATTATTCAACTGGAGCTTGGTGATGACAAACACTTTTGCGATACCCTCTACGCTGAACTAGATGGTGGACCCGACGGCATTAGCTATAAGTGGAATAATGGATCCACATCTAGACGATTTATAACAACTTCACCTGGCATTTATAGAGTAGAAGTAGAAGACTCAAATGGTTGCACTAAAGTAGATTCCGTGATACTCAGTTTATCACAATCACCTTCATTAGTGTTAGGAGACGACACAACTATATGTGTCAACTCTCCTACAAAAATCACCGCTCCTTCAGAATACCAATATGAATGGAATAATGGATCTACAGAGCAGTCAATAACTGTAACCCAAGGTGGGGTTTACTCTGTTAGAATTATAGATGAATATGATTGTTTTGCAGAAGACAGTGTGCTTGTAACAGTAGATGCTGATGCCTTACCAAATGAGCTTTATGTACCCAATGCCTTCACTCCAAATGGGGACAATAAAAATGAACTTTTCCCATATAGCGAACGAGTAAAACAACCTGCATATTTTATCCATATCTATACCCGATGGGGAGAAAAAATATTTGACTCTCAAGAGTCGGAAATTGGAAATTGGGATGGATTTTACAAAGACGAAAAAGTGCCATCCGAAGTATTCATATACTATATGTACTATAGGGGTTGTGATGGCTTCTCAAGAACAAGAAAAGGTACGGTCAATGCTCTTTACTAATTCTATTTTTATTGTTTAATATTTTTTAATCCAAAGAAAGAATCCTTGCTTTGTTCACACAAATAGAAATGGTATCAATTCTTATAAAAAACGGGTTAGTAATAAACGAAAATCAACAATACAGTGCTGACATTTACATAGAGAACGGAATTATATCCGAAATATCAAAAGCTGGGATTTCTAAAAGTGCAGATAAAACGATAGATGCCAATGGTAAATGGGTAGTACCTGGGGTTATTGACGACCAAGTCCATTTCAGAGAACCAGGTCTAACCCACAAAGCCGAAATATACACCGAGGCAAAAGCAGCAGTAGCAGGAGGCACAACTAGCTATATGGAGATGCCAAATACTAATCCACAAAGCACTACCCAGGAGGAACTAGCAAAAAAATATGCCCGAGCAGCAGATTGTTCATTAGCCAATTACTCCTTCTTTATGGGTGGCACGAATGATAACATAGACGAAGTACTCAAAACAAACCCAAATAATGTATGTGGCATAAAACTGTTTATGGGCAGTAGCACTGGGAACATGCTTGTAGACAACGAGACCACGCTGCGAAACATATTCTCCAAAACGCCTATACTCATCGCTACACATTGCGAGGATGAAGCGACAATCAGAAAAAAAATGGCTGAGTACGAAACACAGTATGGAGAAGACATACCATTCGAGGCTCATCCACTTATAAGAAACGAATATGCTTGCTACATCTCTAGCAAATTGGCAACTGACCTCGCCAAAGAATATAATTCTCGACTTCATATTTTGCACATATCTACAGCCAAAGAAATTGAGCTGTTCACCAATTCTATTCCACTTAAAGAAAAAAGAATCACCGCTGAAGTATGTGTACATCACCTTACTTTCAACGATACACAATATGCTCAAAAGGGTAGTCTAATAAAGTGTAATCCAGCCATAAAATCGGAAGCCGACCAAAAAGCTCTTTGGTATGCTCTCAACAATGATTATTTCGATATAGTGGCAACCGACCATGCTCCACACACTTGGGAAGAGAAACAAAATAAATATATGAAATCTCCAAGTGGACTTCCATTGGTACAACATAGCTTACAGCTGATGCTGGAACATGCCAAAATGGGTAAGATCACAGTTAATAAGGTAATAGAGAAAATGTGTCATGCACCTGCAGACCTTTTCGGAGTGGAAAAAAGAGGATATCTGCGTGAGGGATACCATGCCGATATCGTCATCTTGAACCCAGAGACGCAAGAAGAAGTATCTAAAAATAACATACACTACAAATGCAGGTGGAGCCCGCTAGAAGGAGAGATATTTACTACTACGATAGAGCAAACCATAGTTTCTGGGCACATCGCATATTCCAATGGTAAGTTTGATGAAAGTAAAACAGGTGAAAGGCTAACTTTTGGTAGATGAATAGTTTAATAATTCTAATATTACTCTGTTTTACCACCTTTGAATCTAATGCTCAAATTGACTCAATTGAAGCTAAAAACGATTCGATTACTGTAGCGATGGCTGCGAAATATCCTGGAGGTGATGATGCACTACAACGTAATATTGCCGAGCATACAACATATCCCCCAGAGGCACTTGAAAACGATA
>JAOLBX010000040.1 GCA_028339355.1 Bacteroidia bacterium | reverse complement strand
GGAAAAATTAAAAAAAGAAAGACGTAGTTTTTACAAAGAAGATTTCATAAAAGCTAAAGCTAAAATCATCACCTAGTATTGAACACAACGATTCACGCGGACTGCCCATCAATATTAGCGATAGAATCACAAAAAGGAGTAAAAATCAATTTCTTATCCTAGATTCATTTTCTATCCGTCGTTTTGGTCTACTTTTGCCGCGTCTTTCAGAGATACCTAAATTTCTTTGGAGAGTAGAAGCCAGCTGTATGGGCACAATTACGCCGCTCAGCATACCGCTGCACTATCTAAAGCCATTTATTTTTTTTGAATAACACCTAGAAAAAACAACATTATGAAAAAAACAGTACTAGTGCTCTCTATCTTATTGGGGTACTTCGCATCGCTGGCACAAGGTCCTTGTGTCACTACTTTTACAGACCCTAGCCTCACGGTAGGCTACCGCATTACCTTCGAGACACTCACGGGTGGCACAGACATAAAGGCTACACTGGAGCTGCTAGACAAAGACAAAACTGGGGAATTGGCTTTTATACGTGAGCCAGAGCCGGGGTTAAACCAGATGCAGATGACCAAAGATGCCGTAAATAAATGGTCTATTGTTCTAAAGCCAGTAGGTGGCATGCCTATCCCAAAAACGCACAATTTCTATATTGTGCTCATGGGTGGTGGTGAACGCGTGACCCAATTTGTAGACTATGAGGTAGGAGACGACTGCTCGGCTGCCAACGATGTAGCTGCCCCTACAGACTTCACAGCTACCTTAGGTAACGTGACAGACTATTCTGTAGCGTTTTCTATGAATGCCAAAGACAACGCTGGCACGGTGATCTACTACATCGAGTACAACGGTAAGACTGTAGCGAAATCTGCTGCATCTAACGCAGCGACTACCGTGGTAGTATCAGGCCTAGAGGCTGAGACCAAGTACGATTTTTCGGTATACGCAGGAGACCTTGCAGGCAATAACGGAACGGCTACCGACCTCACTACCACTACTACAGCAGACACCAATACGGCGTGTGCAGGTGCTGGTTTCGAGTCAGAAATAGGATCATTTGATGTAGGATATAGATATAAGTTTGAGACCCTGGCTAGTGGCACAGACGTGAAGCTAACCTTGGAACTATTGGATGAAGATAGAGGTCTGGCAGGTGCCAACTGGTGGTGTCTTACCTGTAGCTCTACTGGAGGTTTCGATTTTGGTGCCATGACCCTCGTCTCTGGTCAGGAATATACCACCAACATATCTGGTGTGTCTACTGGGGAAGTAATCAAGTACTCTTGTGAATTTATAGTAGCAGGAGGTAGTTTGGTTCCTAAGTACCAAGAGTACACCGTAGGAGATGACTGCCTACTGAGTGTCAGAGATTTGGACGCTTCGGCATTCCAAGCATACCCTAATCCTACTACGAATACGTGGACCATCCGTACTCAAAATAGCACTATTTCGTCCATACAGCTTGTAGACCTAATGGGTAAGCAGGTGATGATGGCTACTCCTCTAGCGGGTGAAGCGGTAATGGATGCAGCGGATTTGATACCTGGTGTATATTTTGCACGATTGAAAACAGCGGCTGGTACAAGCACCGTAAAATTGATCAAAGAATAGGAAGGATAAATAATCGAGTGCTGCATTAGCAGCACGAATAAGTTGTAATGGAGTGTTCGATATTTTTGGGCACTCCATTTCTATTTTACCCCTTGTCGCAGTATATTGCGTGTTGACTGTAATAAAAAAACCTCTAAATGAATGAAATAATTTTTATGACCGGTGCTACCTCAGGTCTGAGAAAAATTAGTGCGATGCAGCTAGAAACAAAGCCAAAGGCCAACAACTTTTAGCAGACTATAAGACAAAATACCCTGAGGGTCTAGGCTTTATAGAAATAGTAGAAGGTAATTTAAGCTCGTTTGATTCTATCACTGCCGCCTGCAAAAAAGTACTCTCTCAATATCCCGTTATAGATATGCTGGTGAACAATGCTGGTATTATGAATTTTGAACGTACCGAAACTCAAGATAACATAGAAGAAACGCTGTAGGTAAATCTGCTCTCTCCCCCTACTCCTTTGCCATCTACTTTTTGACAGTTTGAGCAAATCAAACAATGCGAATATTATCTTCACCAGCTCAGGGCTACATCAGGGTGAAATCAATTTTGACAACCTCGAATTTGTAGCTAGTTTTTCGAGTTTCAAGGTCTATCGTCAGTCCAAATTGGGTGTTATACTGCTATGTCGTGTGCTTGCTGAAAAATTGAAAAAACACCACATATCCATTTACTCACCACATCCGGGCATGGTGCGTACAGAACTCGGCAAACGAGCCGGATGGATGTCTAGAATGATTTTTCTGCTGATGGGTAAGTCTCCAGAAAAAGACTCTCAAACTTTGAGTTATCTCATGGAAGAAGCAAAAGAAAACTTGGTGTCTGGCGAATATTACTCTGACAAAAAGGTGACTGCTACTACACCACAGAGCTACGACCTGGAGGCAGGATCCCAACTACTCGATGCAGTGGATACGTACATCGGCAAGTACATTGATCCGCACTCTCCTCTCTCAGCAAGGTTAGATTGAGCAAACTTTGTGGCATCAAAACTCTCAGCCTTTGCTAGTTTATTTTTGAAATAAAATTTGACACTTCCACTTCTTTGGTTTATTATGTAGTCAACGATTTGGATAATGATATTATCATACCTAAGAATGTAAAAGGTCGCGGAGCCTTGGTCAATACACATAATAAGTTTGACAAGCACACTGTGGAAGACTTTTGGGATGGCTCCTATAACGATGAAGAGTTTTTGACCAATAGTAATGAAACTACATTTACGGATATATACCCGAAGACCATCATCAATAAGGTAGATAGCCCCGACGTACCTGGCTCGTGGAGTATGAACCCATACCAAGGTTGCGAGCATGGCTGTGTATATTGCTATGCACGTATCACACATGAATACTGGGGCTACAGTGCAGGAACCGATTTCGAAAAGACCATTTTGGTAAAAAAAGATGCGGCAGCCCTGCTTACTAAAAAACTAAAAAGTAAATCCTGGAAAGGTGAGCCCATTATGCTCAGTGGCAATACCGACTGCTACCAGCCTGCTGAGAAAAAATTTGGTATCACACGTGAGCTGCTAGAGGTGTGTCTAAAATACAATCAGCCGGTAGGCATTATCACCAAAAATGCTTTGGTATGCAGAGACATCGACATACTCAAAAAACTAGCCGAAAATAACCTAGTGCAGGTGCATATGAGCATCACCACACTAGACGAAAACCTGCGGAGAACTATGGAGCCGCGTACTTCTTCTTCTGCCAACAGAATAAAGACCATCACACAACTGAGTAGCCACGGCATACCTGTACATGTCATGCTAGCTCCCATCATACCCGGACTCAATAGCGATGAAGTATTTGATATATGCGAGGCCGTAGGCAATGCGGGTGCTGCGAGCTTGGGACACACCATGGTCCGACTCAATGGAGCCATTGCTCTACTCTTTGAAGACTGGATACTAAAGACTTTTCCTCTGAAAGCTACACGCGTTCTTAATCTTATTGCTGAAGTACAAGGAGGAAAATTGGGTAATAGCACCTTTGGTGAACGAATGAAGGGCTCAGGAATGATGGCCGAGTCCATTCACCAACAGGTGCGTTTAGCTAAGAAAAAACACAATCTGAGCTATAAACCTAAACCCCTTGGCAATACACTGCATCTGCACAAGCCCAGCACACAGCTCAATCTTTTCTGAGCACCACAACAATCAATGCCACACTGAAATAGCTAGAGGACAAACTGTTTACTCTAGACTCATGTACTTCACAGAATTAAATACCTTTGTGTCTTATGGAGCAAAAGGTATGCTTGCATTGCAATAAGGAACTGATCGGACGAGCAGATAAAAAATTTTGTGATAAACAATGTCGCAATGACTATAACAATACTCAGAATGTTACGACAAACAACTATATCAGAAAGGTCAATCGAATTATAAAAAAGAATAGAAATATTCTTGAAGAACTCACACCTAAAAGACAAATCCATTAAGGTGACCAAAAAAGAGTTGTCCAAA
The DNA here is from genome assembly GCA_028339355.1 of Bacteroidia bacterium. Classification (GTDB taxonomy): domain Bacteria; phylum Bacteroidota; class Bacteroidia; order NS11-12g; family UBA9320; genus UBA9320. The sequence continues at coordinate 4,821 of JAOLBX010000040.1, read as the reverse complement.
CTGGGATTCAGTTTCGAATATTTCACCAATACATACACCACCAAAGCAGAGAAAACCTACTATTTTTGCTATGAATATGGTTACCTTGACTTAGGCAACAATTACTTCGCCTTGGTCTATAACAAATCATACCTAAAAGAAGAATGAAAGACATCCTCAAATACGAACTGCACCGATTTGGAGACAATGCTGTGATCTCGGTAAGCAGTCTTATCTATATCATTCTATCCGGCCTAGTCATTTGGTTTGTTTTCAGATGGATAAAGAAATTTGCGAGATCTGCTGTAAAAGCCGGAAGGTTAGACACTGGCAGAGAGTTTGCCATCATACGCATAGTCAAGTACATTTTTGTAACCATATTTTTAGTTATCACCTTGGTATCGCTCCATGTCAACTGGAAGGTTTTTGCTTTTCTAACTCCACTCCTTATCGGTATCGGTCTGGGTCTGCAACAAGTTGCCAATGATTTGGTATCTGGTATCATATTACTGATAGAACCATCCATCCGAGTAAATGATATTGTAGAAATAGATAAAACCGTGTCCAAAGTAAAAGAAATAGGGCTGCGTACCTCTACCGTAGAGGGTAGAGACGGCATCTCTATGATTATACCAAACCATATGCTCGTGAGTGAGAAAGTAATTAATTGGAGCTCAAATGATGCCATCAATCGATTCAAAATAAACATAGGTGTAGCCTATGGAAGTGACGTGGAGCTGGTAAAAAAACTACTTATAGAAGCCGCCTGGAAACACACCAAGGTGATTACCAATCCCGCTCCTATGGTGCTATTCAATGATTTTGGAGAATCAAGTCTTGATTTTGAACTGGTATTTTGGAGTCCGCACTTATTCCCAATAGAGCAAGTACAAAGCGACCTGCGGTTTACCATAGATGCTTCTTTCAGAGAAAATGGTATTACTATCCCCTTTCCTCAGCGAGATGTACACATGATAAAACAACCCGAATAAAAAAAACGGCCTTCGATAATGAAGGAAGACCTAGAATAAACTAGTATGGAATACACTGCCATACTTATCGTAATAGCATCACTCAATTTGACCTCTTACAAGGATAACCAAGGAGATGTATTCCCTACAACTACAGAAAGTGCAGACACTTATTTCCCTCCATTGTCCGGATCCTGGGAAACGAGATCTCCTGAAAGTTTGGAACATATACAAGATAACCACGGATTATGGATACTCCACGATGCGTGTAGTCACAGCGGACAATGACAGCATATATCTCAACTATAACGACTATGAAATAGACAAGAAATCTGAAGTGAAGGACATCGATATTCCCTCTAACTATACCGACTCATTGATGTACGCATTCTCTACAGAACAAATCAAAGAGATGTACGCCGAAGGTGAAATCTATGATATAAAAAGACGTTAGTGATCGTACTTCCTTAATCAGAAGCAGTTTAAAGCACTAGCTTTTCTCCAAACAAAATAAATACTCTAACGTCTCTGAAGCCGTATGATTCCTGTTTTCAGTTTTATCCGCCTTAAAACGCTGATATTCTTGCGTTCTCAATTCCACTTTTCCATAGCGAGATAAGATCTCGAGAATTTCATCGTGTGACATGAGTCCTTCATTGTTGTAGCTTAAAAACACATACTTAAATTGAGCTTTTGCTATCAATTCTTCGAAGCTCTGCTTCACCGAGACCTTGCTGCAATATGCCGAACGATTATAGTCTGGAAGCCCTGTTACCCCCTTGGGCTCGAATGTATTGTACTGGGCAATGGTATTTAGCATATGATAATTGCTCCCGTACTGGCGGGCATTGTAAGGTGGGTCTAGGTAGAGTATATCGCCATTTATTTCTTTGATAAGTTCGTTGGCATCACTTTGATAGACACTATGAGCACTAACAGTATGATTATATGTTGCAGGCAATATAGCAAGCTCCTTATTGGCTGTTTTTTTGATATGCTTGAGATACGCACCGTATACGGATGCGGTATTTGCCACTTTATCTGCACTCTCTAGCAATGTAGCTAGCAGAAAAAAGTACAGGTCATCGGATATCTCTCCAGAACTCTTCCACTTCTCTATCTGCTGACGAATGGCATCTATCTTTTTACCGTTTGAATCTTTGAAATAATTGCGTTCACCGTGACCTTCCTTGCAATAATTCTGATAAATGAAGCCTTCCACTCCTTGTAAGTTTGACAATTCATCCAACCACTTTTCGGCATCTAGCTCCGTGTAATTTCCTACGTAATTTCTGTTCAAGACATAGCTATAATACTCCAAATCGTTGGCAATGAACGACTTACACTTGGTTTTGAAATACCTACCAACGGCTCCGGTACCAGCGAATAGATCACAGAAAACTAGGTCATAAAGAGCTCCTCCTACAAACTCAGAGATAGACTTCTCTATAAATGGAAGAAGACGGTATTTGGACCCTATATAATTCAATCAGCCTATGGTGTATATGTGAGTCCTACGCTAAACAGCCTATTGTACCATCCTGCCCTTCCAAACCACGTAGGACTATTTACTACAATGGGGAAATCTCGGACAGAAATCAATGAATAACTGTGTCTGAGGTCTATGCCCCACTTATCGGTAAAATGATAATTGCCACCTAAATGAAAGCCTACTTCCATAAAATTAAGGGCTTGTTCGTTGCTTACTATTCCGTTTTCGTCCCGCTGATTTCTAACATTGGCCCCGACAGAGATCCCTGCAAACGGAGTAATCTTATCATACTTGGTATATTTGAGTAGGAAAGGAACTTCAAGATAATCGTAGTTTAGTTTGAGCGAGAATGTAGCTGGGGCCTCTGGATCGATAACCTTTTTAGCACCTTTCATGCTGTATCGTATTTCAAACGCTCCCTCCCAATCCTCTTTGATGGCTCTATTTATTTGTAATCCAGCATTTAAACCCAATTTATTATACCCTCCCAGCTGGTCACCATCTACTTGACTAAAGTTGGCAGCTAAATGTACTTGTGCTCCGAAGCCCTGACCCAAAGCAAACAGACAACTGTAGAGAGAAAAAAAAATTAATAATATTTTTTTCATTAGGGATCAAAAATAGATAAACTTGCATAGTATATGAGTGAATATAAAAGAAAAAACAAAGACACCGCAGGATATCAGATACTTTGCATTCTAGCAGTTATAGATGGTGACTTTGACCCAAGAGAGGGAAAAGTAATCGTCGACTTTATGACGGAGCACTTTCCACTGGGTGGCAACTTAGAAAGTGCAGATGAAGAGTTGAGCATAACACATATAGATGACTATCCTATCTTATTGCAAAAATGTGCAGAGGACTTCTATGCTGATTCTAACGAAAAGGAACGCCTGGAATTGATAGACTTCGCTCTGAAGCTCCTGGCTGCAGATGAACGAGTAGATGAAGAAGAAAATACACTGATAAACAAACTCTATCAGTATTGGGATGTAACCTAGTTTTCTGTAATACTAGCCGCCTAGGTCTTCCTAAAAATCAAATTTGATGCCTTGTGCCAATGGCAAAGACTTCCCGTAATTGATGGTATTGGTCTGACGCCTCATATATGCTTTCCAAGCGTCTGACCCACTCTCTCTACCTCCACCAGTTTCTTTCTCTCCACCGAAGGCTCCTCCTATCTCAGCACCACTAGTACCTATATTTACATTGGCAATACCACAATCACTACCTACCGAACTCAGGAATTTCTCAGCCTCCTGAAGATTGTCAGTGAATATAGCTGAACTCAATCCTTGCCTTACATCGTTTTGCATCGTTATAGCTTCATCCAGATTTTTGAATGGTATAAGATATACGATTGGAGCAAATGTCTCTTCTTGCACTATATCAAAATGATTTCGAGCTTCTGCTATGCACGGTGAAACATAACACCCACTTTCGTAGCCTTTGCCACTGAGTACTTCACCACCTACCAGCACTTCACCACCTTCGTCCTCTACTGCTCTTACTGCATTTTGAAATGCCTTAACTGCATCCGTATCTATCAATGGCCCTACGTGATTGTTTTCGTCTAACGGATCTCCTATTCTAATCTGACTGTACGCATTAACCAACTTTTTCTTGAAGTCATCAAAAATGTTTTCTTGAATAAGAAGTCTACGTGTACTTGTACATCGCTGACCAGCAGTACCTACACATCCAAAAACGGCGGCAACCAATGCATTCTCAAGATTTGCATTTTCAGTAATAATCACTGCATTATTCCCTCCAAGCTCTAAAAGAGAATTCCCTAATCTAGCTCCAACTACCTGACTTACTCTGCGGCCCATTCGAGTGCTACCTGTAGCACTTACCAAAGGTATGCGTTTATCTTTTGCGATGCTCTCGCCTATTCTATAATCTCCATTTACCAGGTTAAAAAGTCCTTCAGGAAGATCATTTTCAACTATTACTTCCTTCATCAGTTGATGACAAGCTATCGCAGATAACGGTGACTTTTCACTTGGTTTCCAAACGCTTACATCGCCACATACCGCAGCTATCATACTATTCCACGCCCATACAGCCACCGGAAAATTAAACGCAGAAATGATGCCTACTATTCCTATTGGATGCCATTGCTCATACATTCTATGATCTGGTCGCTCACTGTGCATCGTAAGACCATATAACTGACGAGATAAACCGACCGCAAAATCACAGATATCGATCATCTCTTGCACTTCGCCTAGACCTTCTTGGTAGCTCTTGCCCATTTCCAGGCTTACCAGTTTACCCAATTCCTTCTTTCTCAACCTCAACTTCACTCCATACTGGCGTACGATATCCCCTCTCTCTGGTGCGGGTACTTTTTTCCAATACTCAAAAGCTTCTTGA
>JAOLBX010000004.1 GCA_028339355.1 Bacteroidia bacterium | reverse complement strand
TTTGTTAATACTGGTTTGTTGGTTTTGAATAATATGTATCCAGGTGTTCGGGTTTTAGTAAATACTGCTTTTAGTTTATCTGTATTTAAGGACGGAAAAATATAGGTGGTGTCACTGTAGGTATTGGTAGTATTAACTGTACTAGAAAGACTTACAAATTCTTCCTTATCTAGAAGTAAATTTTTGTTTTTATCTTCTATTGCTATTTGGTTAAATGTACTATTTGGTAAATTGGTAAACGAGAATATTCCGGATTCATTTGTTTTAGCTAAATAATCCGGTTTTGATTTTAGTATAAGACTATCATCGAATAGTTTGTAGAGGTGTATATTACAATTATTACATAGTTCGTTAGTGGTAAGGTTTTTAACGATTCCTGAATGTCGTAATGTATCTATTCTATCCCCAGTAGTAAATATATATCGATAGTCAGTTAAAGGGTTGTTTTCATTGATATCAGCAATAGATCCATTAAATTGAAAAGTATATGTTGTATTATTAAGAAGTGAATCCAGAATTTTAATGATTACTTTTTTACCTTTTATTGATACTGATGGGTTGAGTTTTTGGCTTGGTGAGATTATAAGTAAATCGTTAAGTTTATTAGTCTTTATATATTCATCAAAAGTAAATGTGAAGGTACTAGTAGTGACATTAGTGCTAGCACTGTCAGGTGTTGCTTTTAGTACGATAGGAGGTGATATGTCTTTTTGACCTCCATCCAGTACTTGTACAGATGCACAACTATATAATAAGAGAATTAAGAAAGAAATGTACTTCATTTAACGGCCGAAATGTACTAATAAAACAGAAACATCTGCAGGGCTTACTCCACTAATACGTGTAGCTTGTCCGATATTTTTAGGTTTTATTTGACTTAGTTTATCTCTCGCTTCGAGAGATAGAGAAAGTAAAGCGTTATAATCAAAGTTTGGATCAAGTTGATAGTTTTCTAATTTAATAAGCTTTTCTACATTTTCTTTTTCGCTTTTAATATAACTTTGGTATTTAATTAATATTTCTACCTGCTCTATTTCTTCCTCGGTATATTCTGACATCCATTTATTTATAGAGTCTATTTCAAGTAAATGTTTAGATTTAATTTGTGGTCTGGCAAGTATCTTTTCTATTATATAGTTCTGCGGAATCTCTGCGGTGTTATGCTTAATTAAAATAGGGTTTACCTCCTTTGGTGTCGTGGTTTTCTTAGCCACTATTTTATTTAGCTTTTCTACATTTAGTCTTTTACTTTCTGCTACATCAAACTCTTTGGAGGATATTGTTCCTAGTTTGTAAGCAACAGGCATAAGTCTTAAGTCTGCATTATCTTGTCTAAGGAGAATTCTATATTCTGCCCTACTGGTGAACATGCGGTAAGGTTCTTTTGTCCCTTTGTTAACCAAATCATCGATTAATACTCCGATATATGCGTCGCTGCGTCTAAGTACAATTGGAGTTTGATCTTCTACGCTTTGGTGAGCGTTTATTCCAGCCATTAATCCTTGACAAGCAGCTTCTTCGTAACCAGTAGTTCCGTTGATTTGTCCAGCAAAAAATAAATTTTTCACGCCTTTAGTTTCCAGCGTGTTTTTTAGTTGTGTAGGAAAGAAAAAATCATATTCTATAGCGTACCCTGGTCTAAATATTTTAGCGTTTTCAAAACCCTTTATCTTTCTAAGAGCTTTGTATTGAACATCTTGTGGTAAAGAGGTGCTGAATCCATTAATGTATGTTTCAAACGTATCCCATCCTTCTGGTTCTACAAATATTTGGTGTCTATTCCGTTCTGCAAATCTGTTAATTTTATCTTCGATAGAAGGACAATATCTTGGTCCTGCTCCTTGTATGGTGCCATTGAATAAAGGTGAGTCTTCAAAAGACTCTCTTAGAGTGTCGTGAACATCTTCGTTCGTATATGTTATATGACAGCTATGTTGTTTTTCTATTTTGGTTGGTTGTCTAAAAGAAAAGCATTTAGGATCGTCATCTCCTTTTTGTTCTTCTAGTACAGAGTAGTTTATTGATCTACCATCTACTCTAGGTGGTGTTCCTGTTTTCATTCTACCTGCCTCAAATCCAAGTGACACTAACTGTTCTGTTATGCCATGTGAAGCCTTGTCACCCATTCTTCCTCCGGTCATTTGTTTCCGACCAATGTGTATGATACCATTCATGAAAGTACCGCTTGTTACTATCACGCTTTTAGCAAAATGTTTATTACCGGACGAAGTTTCCACGCCTATCGCAATATTTTTTTCTATAATTATTTGATTAACAGAGTCTTGAGTAAAATCTATGTTCAAATTGTGCTCTAGAATCTGTCTCCATTTAAGGGAAAACATCGTTCGGTCGTTTTGGCTTCTTGGGCTCCACATCGCAGGTCCTTTTGATGTGTTCAGCATCCTGAATTGCATCATACTGTAGTCAGATACTATACCAGACATGCCTCCTAAGGAATCTATTTCTCTTACTATTTGTCCTTTTGCCACTCCTCCCATTGCTGGGTTACAAGACATTTTTGCTATAGTCTCCATATTCATGGTTATTAGCAAAACTTTTGAGCCTAATTTTGCGGCAACATTGGCGGCCTCACATCCTGCATGACCAGCACCTACTACTATTACGTCGTACATTTTATTTTATTTCACGTGGAACAATACAAATCTAGATAGTGATCTTCTAGGCTTCTCATTTTTTGCTTTTCATCGTCTGTTTCATCGTTGTATCCGGCTAAATGTAGGAGACCGTGTATGCAGACTCTGTTAAGTTCTCTGTATAAAGGTTGTTTTAAGTCGTTTGCGTTTTCTTTTACCCGGTCCCAGCTTATCAGTATTTCGTGATGGGTAATATCTTCGTCTTTGGAGTAATCAAATGTTATGATGTCTGTGTAGTAATCATGGTTTAGAGATTGTTTGTTTACCTCAAGCAATTCGTCGTCTGTTATTAAATAGACGATTGTTGGTTTAGAGAGTTGGAGTTTGGAAAACGTTTGTTCTAGACTGACAAGGTCTATTAATCCCTCAACTGATTGAAGGTCGGTTTCTATGGTTATGTTATTTGAGAACATTAATAATTCCTTTTTCTGTTTGCTTTTCACCGTTTAGACCATATAGGTTTATGATGTATATATATACACCAGCCGTCACATGTTGGTCTTTATACTTTCCATACCATGGTGAGTTAGTGTTGTTTAGAATCATCAGTTCACCCCAACGATTAAAGATTTGATATGTTGATTTTGAGTGGTTGATTCCTTTTCCTGTTATAACGAACCTATTGTTACTCGTGTACGGGTTTAACGCGGTAGTTACATAAACTTGGAGCGAATCGAGGATACAGACCACATTAGATATACTTGTAGCGGATGTGGTGTAACTGTTTGTAGATTCTAGAGCCTTGATTCTGAAGCATCCAGAAGAGTCGGAGAAATCACTGTTGTAGAAGCCATCAGGATCCTTCGATATGGTGTTCCACGTGGAATGCTGAACTTGTTTTTGGAGCTCATAGCCATTAGTACCGTTTTCCCACCCAAGATAAGTATTGTGAAGGCTTTGTGGTTTTAGTTTAAGAAGAAGGCTTTCGGATGTTTCTGTTGATAGTGTTGGTTCATCGCACTTGTTTGTAGCCTCAATTTTATAGTGATAGATGTTTTCGTTCACACTTGTTTTAGTGTCAATGTGATAGTATTCAGCGACATTGATTTGTTTTATCTCAGACTTTAAGAAGGTTAGCGTGTTGTTATTTTCTGACTTGTAGATGTTAAAGGATTTTGTGTCGCCAAGCTTGGACCCAGACCATTTTAATTCAACGGTGTTGTTATTAACAGTAACGTAGTTCAAATAAAGGTAGTCTGGAATGGTTAGTTTTCGTGTTTCAAGTTTGGTCTTATTACTACTCGATGTGATATCGCCGAAGTATGATCTAATGTAAAATTCTACAGTGTCTCCAAGGACAAAGTCGTTGTACACTAGTGATTTCGACGTAGAACCTAGACTTATACCTCTAGTAAAAGGTTGGTGGTTCTTAGAAACAAACAATGTTTGGCTATCAATTGAACCCCAGCCCTGATAGAGATTCCAATTTAGTGATATTTGGTTTAGACAAGTGTCAATAGAGGGTTGGATATACACCACACGGTGTGTTTTTGATATTAGGGAAGACAGTTTGCAACTGTCTATAGTGGCTATTGCTGTAGGAAACCTAGATGCAGGATGCTTAGATACTATGTAGTTTGTTGATATTGTGCTACCTATGGAGTCTCCATTACCAGATATAAAGTTAAAAATTTCATAGTTTTTGGTGTCGATTGACGGGTTTTGTTTCCATCCAGCTATAATGTCCTGGGTGTTGAGGTCATAGCTTACTGAATCTATTTGGATATCTATAGGGTAGGCTAAATCTATAGCTAAAGTATCAGAAATCGCACTATTCACTCGGTTGCATAAGGTATGGGTTGCTATGTAGTATTTCCAAGTGGTGTTTTGGTCTACGAGTTTGTGCGGATACTCTATTATGGATAAGTCAAAGATGTTGTCTAGCAACTCAAAGGGTCCGTTGTTTTTGCTTCCGAATATTGCATACTTTGTGAAAGAGCCACAGATGTCATTAGGAGGTTTCCAACTTAAGGTAACTGTTGAATCATCATTGTTAATGCATGCCCTAAGGAATTTTGGAGAGTCCTCTATTGCCAGAGCCAGAAAACAGTAAAAGAACAATATAATGCAGATATATCTCAAAGGGTATAGGTTATCGCTAATAACGTTATTATTTTGCAAAAATTACACTAAAGAATTTGGAATGAAAGGAAGTGATAAGGAAAGAGAAAAAAAAGAATTGGATGAACAGGCTCCAATACGCTTAAACAAATACATTTCAAATGCGGGAATCTGTAGCCGAAGAGCCGCGGATGTGCTTATTGAAGAGGGTAGGGTAAAGGTTAATGGTAAGGTAATTAGTAGTTTAGGTTGCAAGGTGATGCTGACAGATAAAGTGTTGGTAGACAACAAAGTAATCTCTACAGGAGAGAGGTTTTATGTTCTGTTAAATAAACCAAGAAACGTCATTTGTACAACCAGTGACGAGAATGATAGAAGAACTGTAATGGATCTTTTGCCTGCTAAATTTAAGCATCTTTATCCTGTGGGTCGACTAGATAGAAACACTACGGGTGTTTTGTTAATAACAAATGACGGAACACTGACTCAAAACTTACTTCATCCTAAGAAGAAAATTAAGAAGGTTTATAAAGCCAAAGTGGCTAACCAATTAACACAGGAAGAATTAGATAAAATGGTGACCGGCTTAGAGCTTGAAGATGGAGTAACCAAATTTGACAAAATTGTGGAACTCTATGAAGATGATGCCTTTAGATATGGTATAGAAATTCATTCCGGAAAAAACAGGGTGATAAGAAGGATGTTTGAAGCAATTAATAATGAGGTGGTAAAATTAGATAGGGTGTTGTTTCATACTTTCGACAGAAAGGGCTTAGCTAGAGGAGCTTTTAGGGAACTGAGCGAAAAGGAGTTGAGAGGCTTAGATGTTTATTTAAGAACAAAAAAGTAAATTTGACAAATGAATAAATTAATCTGGTGTCTGGTAGCTTTAGCTTTGGTAGGAGGTTGCAAGGAGTCTGATCCCCCAATAGATTTTGGTGGAAAAAGTGCTTTGGTCTTGAAAGACACGGTCTATACTACTTCAGATATTCCTGCTGCAGATTTTCGTGGTGTTCTTGTTGAAGATTTAACCGGGGTTAGGTGCGTGGCTTGTCCTAATGCTGCAGATGTCGCCGCAGATGTTAAAGCTAACGAAACCACAAACCCTGTTGTCATAATAGGATATTACCCACAAGCACCCCGATCTCTTACGGAACCGTTTCCTGAATACCTAGACATGCGTACAGAGGTAGCTCAACTAGTTGGGACTAACATTTACAATTTCAGTAATATATTGCCGGCAGGAGGGGTTAATAGAAGGCTTTTTGATGGGGAACAAACACTTAATGCCGGATTTGCTAAATGGGTCAACCAAGCAAAAGTGTTCGACGGTGAAAAATCAATTGTAAATATGGAGCTGGAAAAAGAACAAGTAAATGATTCTACAATAAATGTAGCTGCTAAATTTACTTTTGTTTCTGATGCAGACTATACACCATTTGTAACAGTGCTGGTAACAGAGGACGGTATTAAACACCCTCAATATTATAGTGGAGGTACAGATAAAGAATACAAACACAAACATGTGGTTAGGTTAGCGTTGACTTCATATAATGGCAATCCGCTTATAACTGGAAGCGCTTTTGAGGCTGTCAAAGGAACTGTGGTAGAAAAAGGGTGGCAAATAACCATTACAAATGGAATCAACATAGACGAGGCAAACATTGCCGTACTTGTTAACTATAATGATGCCAACAACAAAGAAGTTATTCAGTGTCAAGAGTTGAAACTGAAATAAGCAAAAGAAACAACGACCTAATAGATGAATTTGTCTCGGTGCTTACACTAGACAGGTCATTGAGCAAGAATACTGTGTTAGCATATCTTGCAGATTTGCAAAAGCTATTAAGTTTCACCGAAAACAAGCCTCTAGAACATGTTTCGAGCGAAGAAGTTTCAGAGTTTCTTTTGTTTTTGAATAAAATGGGCTTAGGAGCTAGATCAATAGCACGCATTATTTCTGGTCTAAAAACATTTTATAAGCAATTGGTTATTGAAGGTGTAGTCACCACTAGCCCCCTTCAAACAATACAAACACCAAAACTTCCCAAAAAACTTCCGGAAGTGTTGTCTCACGAAGAGATATCAAGCATGATGGAGTCTATTGATTTTTCAAAATTGACCGGCGAAAGAGACAAGTTAATTATCATGCTTTTATATGGAAGCGGGCTTAGAGTGTCGGAGCTAACATCATTGTCAGTTAATGATATTTATAAAGAAGATGGATTTGTAAAGGTGACTGGAAAAGGGGATAAACAACGATTGGTGCCAATTGGAAACAAGACAATAGAACAGGTGAAAATGTATCTTCAGTATTACAGAAGAACTGTGAAGATTAAAGAGACAGATAACACGTTAATACTAAATCAAAAAGGGAATGCAATTAGTCGAGTTTCAGTTTTTAAAATAGTAAAAGACTTAGCTGTAAAAGCTAAAATCTCTAAAAACATTAGTCCTCACACATTAAGACATAGTTTTGCCACGGTACTCATAGAGGCAGGTGCGGATCTCAGAGCAGTACAGCAAATGCTAGGACATGAAAGCATCACAACCACAGAAATATATACACACCTCGACAAAGCATATTTAAAAACCGTAATAGAAGAATTTCACCCAAGAGCATAATGATAATATATAACGTAACTGTAAGCATAAACCCAATAATAGAAAAAGAAGCCCTGAGTTGGTTAAAAGAAGAACATATACCGGAGGTAATGAAGACTGGCTTATTCGTGAAAAACGAAATATATAAAGTGATTGAGAACCCAGTAGAGAGAACGCATAATTCATATGCTATTCAGTATCATCTAGAAACGTGGAGTCATTTCGACGATTACACATCTAAACATGCGGATAGATTAAGACAAATTACTGCTGAAAAATTTGGTGAAAACCTATTGGCTTTTAGAACCTTTTTGGAAAAAATTTAGGATGGTTTCCCAACCAGTTGCGGCTATGATTAAATAGAAAACACTAACAGGAAGAAAAAACCTAGCAGCACCTACAGGCCCTGCTACTCCGACAAAATACAGAATACAAACAAGCATAAAAGCGGTTTTTTTAAAGTCTTTTATTCCAGCCATAAAACCAATTAATTTTAAGAGACTAACGACAAGTAGTATTGCAAACACCAATAATAATTTTGGGTTCTTTGCTAGAGCGTTTTTTAGAGACACCCAATTTTGAGCAAACAACATTTCGGTAAGACTTACCTCTGAGGTAGGTTCCTTGAAAAACGTATATATTTCAAACCTACCAGGATCTATGATCATCTTTATTGCTCCGAGCGTATGAACTTTTAAGTAGGATAAAAAATTTTCTGTAATGGCACTCATCCCTAAATTGGTAGCAGCTTTTTTATAAGTGTCATATTCTGAGGCAGTAGTGGGGATGTCAAGATTGCTGTTGTTTATGAATGTTTGAGCTGAGTCATATCCATACGCTTTGGCTATCGTTAATTTGGCATTGTATTGACTTAGGTTAATGGTAGAGATAGAACTGTATTCAAACTGGTTCGTGTTTTTATAGTTTATAAAGGAAAATAGAAGCCAAATGAATACAGGTGTATACAATGAAAAGTATAATTTATGTTGCTTAGCATAAAACCAAATGAAAACAATAGGGGTCAACAAAATCGATGGTAGTAAAATTGGTTTTATCATTAACGCTAAACCCCACAGAAAAGATAAGTGTTGCACCTTTTGAAAGGAAGGTATACGCTTATGAATAAAAATGAAACCAGCAGATGTAACAATAGAACCAAGAAAAAGGTCGGATAGAAAAATACCGCAGTGAAAAATAAAAGCCAAGTTCAATAGATACATAATGGAGTATATAATGAAAGAAGTTTTGGATGTGGACAATTTCCTTAAAACATCTAGCCCTATGAAAAATGACAAAACAACAAGTAGCAGTTGAGCAATTCTCACGAAAATTGGAGATAAGTTTTGAAAAATGAGGAGCAACGGATATCCAATTGTTCGTTTAGAGTAAAGTCTAAAATCCTTTTCTAAAGTCAAGTTACCAGAGTATACAGCGTTGTTATTCAGCAGGTTGTTGGCTAGAACTGTGTACTCCTTACTGTCGTTTATCATGGGTGTTTGGCCAGACATCGAGAATATTAGAACTGCAAACAATAGAGCCACTAACAAAGCAAAAACCAGTTTAATAGCTTTATTCATTTGTACAAATCTTACAAAAATCAATGAATAACCAAATTGGTTAACCAATAATCATTTTAGATTATTATTTTCGCAAGACTAGTATTTAACAAAACAAAAAAAATGAAAAAAATTTACACATTATTAGCGGGTCTAATACTCAGTGTTGCAGCTTCTGCTCAGTGCTCAGACCTTTATTTCAGTGAGTATGCTGAAGGCTCAAGTAATAACAAGTATTTGGAGATTTTTAATCCTTCAGATTCCACTATTGACCTAAGCGACTATTCTATTTACATGATCAACAACGGAGGAACATCAAACAATATTGGCTTCCAGCTTTACGGAAATCTAGATGCTAAAGGACTATTTATACTTTCTACTAACCAAGCAGATACTGCAGCTATTATGTCAAAAGCAGATACTGTTTTTGGTTACAATAGTGTATGTCACTTCAATGGTGATGATGCTGTTTGTCTTATCAAAGGAACTGATACTATTGATGTAATCGGTGAAAGATGGGTGAGAAGCAACTGGACTGTAGGCACTGGTTCTACTAAAGACTATACATTGGTTAGAAAATCAAGTGTAGGTTCTGGACAGACAGATTGGACAGTTGGTGCAACAGAGTGGGATGTTTATGCTAAAGATGATTGGACTAACCTAGGTTCACACGTATCTGCCTGCGACCCTTCAACTGCAACTGAGCCAGCAACAGCTGCTCAAGACCCAACTCAAGATGCTGTAGACGTAATTTCGATATACAGTGAGTCATATACAGACCCAGCTGGTATAAACTATTTTCCAAATTGGGGACAAACTACTCAATACAGTGTATTCGAAATAGGAACAGATAGTATGATTAAGTATTCAGCATTAAACTACCAAGGTATTGATTTCAATACTAGTGAGATAGATGCATCGTCAATGGAGATGTTACACATTGATATTTGGACTGCTGACGTAGATGATATAGACATCTTCCCAATTAGCAGAGGAGGGGAAAAGGCTGTTAAGAAAACACTAACAGCTGGAGAATGGAATTCTATTGATATTCCTTTATCTGACTATACGAGTCAAGGTTTGTCTATGTCTGATATAATCCAAGTCAAATTTGATAACTTAGGCACTAGCAGAGAAACAGGAACAATTTTCATTGACAATATATACTTTTGGAAAGAGCCGACTCTAGTGTATACAGTTTCTACGATAGCAGATGTAATACAGTTAGATGCCGACTTAGCTCCTACAAACGAAGATGAGCTTTATGAGCTTACAGGTGTGGTATATGGCGTGGATTTAGATGGTAATGCAGGTCTTTCATTTACTATTATAGACGCTACTGCAGGTATGAACATTCATAGTTTTGTAGATGTTAGCGATTATGTAGTTACAGAAGGAGACGAAATCACCGCTCGTGGATATATAACTTTCTACAGAGGCCTGTTAGAGTTGAGAGTAGACAGCATTAAAGTTAACTCTGCTGGTAATGCACTTAAAGATGCGGTAGTTGTTACTAATTTATCTGAAGCTACTGAGTCTGATTTCATTAAGTTGGAAAAAGTATGGTTAGCTGATACAACTACAGTTTGGCCATATGGAAACGTTTCGCTTACAAATGCGAATCAAGATACATTTACAATGCGAATTGATAATTCAATCACTGATGTAGTAGGTACTGCTGTAACGTATGATACTATGAATATTACTGGTCTTGGAGGTCAGTTTGACGCTTCAGCTCCATATGACGACGGATATCAAATATTTCCAAGAGGATTGGGTGATTTAGAGGAGTATACTGCTCCAAGTTCTGTGAGAGACTTTGCTGTAGAGGCTAGAGTATATCCAAACCCTGCAAACAACAACATTACTGTAATAGGTTCAGAAAAATGGAACAGTTATGAGGTTTTCAGTGTACTGGGAGTTAAAGTGGCTTCTGGAGATTTGAACAACAACAATCTTTCTGTAGGTGGACTAGTTGAAGGAACGTATTTCCTTCAATTAAAAGCTGACGAGAAAAACGGAGTTGCTAGATTCATAATCAACAGATAAGCATATCTAAATAAACTTTTAGGAGCGGGTGTAACCATATGGTTACACCCGCTTTTTTTGAAAAAAATTTGGTTTTGACAACAGTAACAGTTTCTAAAAGAACTAAATTATATAATTTGCTCTGTGGTTACATATGCATTTATACTAAACAGAGGCAGACTCTTGTAGTTGCGAATGTTTTTAAGTGTAAGAATTCATTAAAACAAAGGCGGTTGGGCTGGTTTAAGCTCACCTAAGAGCTTGAAACACAAAACGTAGAGCTGTTGTTTGGTGAACATGGTTTGTGGCACCAGGTTAGGATATAGACCTTCTTAAGTTAGCCAGTGGTTTAATACGTTAGAACACTGCAACACTTCTCTTCTTTTTCAATAGGTTTTGTGCTTAGCACTGTTTTACTTAAGCGTCTAAAACTTTAAGTGGTTGTAAGAATTGAAACTCGGTAAAATCAAAAGTCTGAAATGACCAACCAACAAAAAAAGCCCTCTCAAGCGAGAAGACCTTTTTTAGTTGCGGGAATAGGACTCGAACCTATGACCTTCGGGTTATGAGCCCGACGAGCTACCACTGCTCCATCCCGCGATAATTAGCTGCAAAGGTATTCATTAAATAGTTATTAGCAAGAAATCATTTAAGAATAATGTTGTCCAATAATCTTACTCCCTCGTATTCTACTACCGTTAGCACAGCGATAGATTCAGCATCATCTATTTGGTCAACTTCTTCCAGTGTCTTGGAGTCTACAGCAACTAAATAATCTACTCGTGCACCCTTTTGTGCACTAATAAATTGTTTTGCTTTTGAAACACTTTCTTTTAGACCAAGCTCTGGCACATCGTCTCTTAGTTGCGTGAGAGATTTATATATAAAAGCGGCATTTTTTCTACCTTTATCCGATAGTCTTACATTTCTGGAGCTCATAGCAAGGCCATGGGGTTCCCTTTTTATTGGTACAATCTTTAATGTTGTTTCATATTTACATATCTCAATTAGTCTCCTAACAACGGCTGTTTGTTGAAAATCTTTTTGACCAAAATAGGCGTATGTCGGTTCGATAATGTCGAAAAACCGAGAAACTACATTGCTCACCCCTTGAAAGTGGCCAGGTCTGCTTGCTCCCTCTATTTTATGATCAAGATTGTTTAACTCAAACTCTTTATGAGTGTAGTTTTTTGGATATACGTCTTCATATGCTGGCAGAAATAGAATAGAACAACCATGTTCCATTAATAGTTTAATGTCCTTTTCTATTGGTCGCGGATATTTATCTAAGTCGGCTTCATCCCCAAATTGCGTGGGGTTTACAAATATACTACAGACCGTGCAGGCGTTATTTTTTACACTTTCATCTATTAATGAAGCGTGACCTTGATGTAGGGCTCCCATAGTTGGAATAAAGCCGATTGTAACTTTTGAATCACCTTCACGTATCGTGTTTAGGTAGCGATTTAGGGCTTTTGATGATTTAATTATATTCATAATATACGATTAAAATACTTAAAATACAATAGTGGTGAGTGATTGTTATCATGTTATACGACAGTATCTTTGCAATTCTAATTAATAAAACAGTAACACGTTATATGGACAATACACAAGAAAGAAAAAAAATTCTATTTATCTCATCAGAGATGAGACCGTTTTTAGACGGAGACACTCCATTATCTGAAATTGCAAGATACTTGCCTCAAAAGATTCAAGAAAAAGATAACGAAGTTAGAATCCTAGTTCCTCGTTTCGGTGTTATCAATGAAAGAAGAAATAGACTTCACGAAGTCGTTCGTCTTTCAGGTATAAACATTACCATCGATGATAATGATAATCCACTTACTATTAAAGTGGCATCTATCCCAAACACCAAAATGCAAGTCTACTTCTTAGACAATGAAGATTTCTTTCACAGAAAATTTGTTTACAACGATGAGAATGAGGAATTCTTCTCTGACAACGATGAGAGAACAATTTTCTTTTGTAAAGGAGCACTAGAAACAGTGAAAAAGTTAGGCTGGTATCCAGATATAATACATTGCCAAGGTTGGATGACTAGTCTTATTCCATTGTATCTAAAAACATTGTACAAGGAAGAGCCAGTTTTTTCTAATGCTAAAGTTATTTACTCTGTGTACGAAAATGATTTCAAAGAAGATTTAGGTGAGGACTTCATGCGTAAGGCAAGCCTTAATTATATCGAAGATGAGGAGTTAGAGCCTTTTTCTAAAGCAGACTGCACAAGCCTACACATGGGAGGTATAATGCACGCAGATGCCGTAGTTAAATGTGCCGATATAGATGCTTCTGTGAGTGATAGAATAGATACTTTTGAAAAGCCAGTATTGAATCACCCCAATGACAAAACAGCAGACAATTATTTGAATTTTTACAATTCATTGTTAGCTGGAAACGAATAATTTTATAAAGTGATAAAAACAAAAATAAATAATAAAGTTAAGGGGTTTTTACCCCTTTTCTTTTTGCTTGCATTTTTCGGTTGCAAGAAAGAAACCACAGAAATAGGAGCCAACCTCAGACAAGACAATGGTGGCATTAACTCAACTACTGTTGATTTTCAAAATGTGATTTGCAGAACTGTAACGGGAGATTCATTTAGAACTGACAACTTGAATGCTAATGTTCTTGGGGTTATTAACGACCCGGTTTTCGGACTTAGAAAAGCAAGTGTTCTGGTACAACCCCTTCTCAGTGAAACAGGTAATACAGAACTAGTAGGCAAAAATGTCGACTCTATAAAACTGGTGTTGAGATATGATTTTGATCAACTTATCGGGGGCGCACAACATATACTAATGTATGGAGACACCTCAAGTGTGATTGAGCTGGATATTTATAAACTAAATGAAGACATAGAGGATACCGCAAAATACTATAATGACTATTTGCCTGTGCTTGGTGATAAGGTTGGAGAATATACCGGGAATTTTTCTCTTTTGAGCACCAAGACGGTAATTGTGGATGGCGACACTCAAGTTAGTCAACCAGAACTTCTAGTAACATTAGATAATTCTTTTGGACAAGAACTGATGGATATGGATGCAGCTTCGTTTACTAGCAATACAGAGTTTCTAATGGCTTTAAAGGGTTTAGTTGTAGTTCCTAGGAATAACATTGTTTCAGGTAATGGTGCTATTATAGGAGTAGAAACCAACGTTAGTGCTTCAGGCTTAATATTATATTACGGAGATACGCTAACTAGAGGGTTTCCTTTGAGTTCAAGTTCAAATACGATTAACTTTTTTGAATCAGATCCGGGTGCAGAAATCACCGGTCAAATGTCTGGAGTTGGCCACTATAACACAACATATACTCAGTCTGTTGACGGTAGTAAGGTTTTTGTTGAAGCCATAGACCTTAAGTCCATTATAGAAATGGCAGACGACATTGTTATCAATGAGGCTATAATAACTGTTAAAATTGATCAGAGCACGGTGTCAAAAGAATATCCAGCTCCTTCACGCATGTGGTTACAAGTTCCAGATACAGCAGGGGGGAATATTGGTCCCAACTCTATACCAATCAACGACTTATTAAACAACCTGATTCCACCAAGCTCTTGGCAAGGTTATGTCATACCGGGATATGGAGGAGAATATGACGGAAATGGCTATGAGTTTAGATTCAACAGATACTTACAAGCTTTGGTAAAGGAGTATAAAGAAACGGGCAAAAATGCGTTTAATGGTTTTTTCCTTTCAATACCTTCAGATTATCCCGCTATTCCATCTAGAGCAGTTATGGATACTGATGTTTCTAATGGTGGGGTTAAAGTTTCTGTTAATTATAGCAAACTGAATTAAGTCCAAACTGTTTAACTTGCATTAAATGTCAGATCTTAAGTTAGTCGCAAGACAACATAAAGAGCACAATAGTGTTATTCAGGTTGGTCAAGAGACCATAGGGGGTAAGGAACTTTGTTTAATAGCAGGGCCATGTGCCGTAGAGTCAGAAAAACAATTGTTTGAAATAGCTAAAGGTGTTTCTGAATTAGGAATAAAATTCATGAGAGGCGGGGCATATAAGCCACGTACATCACCATATGCTTTTCAAGGCTTAAAAAAAGAAGGCTTAAAAATGCTCAAACGTGCTTCGGATGAGTGTGGGGTGAAAATAGTTACAGAGGTTTTAGATACATCCCTTATAGAAGAGGTTTATCCATATGCCGATATATTACAGGTAGGCTCTAGAAACGCTAAAAACTATCAGTTTTTGAAAGAACTGGGCAAAGTAGACAAACCTATTTTACTAAAACGAGGAATGTCTAGCACTATAAATGAATGGCTTCTGGCAGCAGAATACATTTTGCTAGGAGGAAATGAAAACGTAATTTTATGTGAAAGAGGAATCAGAACATTTGACACTTCTGTAAGAAACACAATGGACATAGCAGCCATACCTCTTGCTAAAGAGCTAAGTCACCTACCAGTGATTGCAGATCCTAGTCAAGGTACAGGCAAAAGAAGTTTGGTTACCCCGATGTCTCTTGCCTCTATAGCTGCAGGGGCGGACGGCCTCATGATAGAGGTGCATAACGAACCAGAAGAGGCACTTTCAGATGGTTTTCAGTCAATGTATTTAGACTCTATGAAAGGAATGGTTAGCGTTTTGCGTGAGCAAGCTAAGCTTTCTGGAAGAACACTCGATTTAGAAAAAATTAGAAAAGAGGCAGTATGAATTTAGCAATAGCTGGAGCAACAGGAATGGTTGGTCGAACTATGCTACAAGTGTTAGAAGAACACGGCATAGAGGTAGAAAACTTATATCCAATAGCTAGTAAATCTAGCTTAGGGAAGTTTGTAGAATATAGAGGTAAGGAATATCCGATATGCCTTCTGGAAGATGCACTAGAAAAAAACATTGATTTCGCACTCTTTTCTGCGGGGGGCTCTATTTCTTTAAAGTGGGCACCAAAATTTGCAGAAAAGGGGATCACAGTAATTGATAACTCTTCTGCTTGGAGAATGGATGAGAATTGTCCGTTGGTTGTTCCTCAAATAAACCAATACTCAATAGGCTCAAAGAATAAAATTATAGCCAATCCAAATTGCTCCACGATTCAATTGGTAATGGCTTTAGCTCCATTGCATACCAAGTATGGAATAGAACGGCTAGTAATATCTACCTATCAAAGCATCACCGGCACCGGAAAAGCTGCAGTAGAGCAAATGGAAGAAGAACGTAAGTATGGAGTGTCTAACAACATGGTTTACGACTACCAAATAGACAAGAACTGTATACCTCATTGTGATGTTTTCTTAGACAATGGATACACCAAAGAGGAAATGAAACTAGTACATGAAACTAGAAAAATACTAAACGCTCCAAATATGAATATTACTGCTACCGCCGTTAGGGTGCCTGTAGTAGGTGGACATTCAGAGTCAATAAATGTGCAGTTTTCTAATAGTTTTACGATGGAAGATGTAAAAAACCTTTTAGAAGAAACAGAAGGGGTGACTGTTATAGACGATATAGCAAATAATGTTTACCCTATGCCCATAAATGCTCGGGACAAAGATGAGGTGATGGTGGGACGATTGAGAATAGATGAGTCTCAAGCAAACACACTTAACATGTGGGTAGTGGCAGACAATCTTAGAAAAGGTGCTGCGACAAATGCCGTAGAAATATTAGAAAAATTAATTAAATAGTAGGAAAATGCCAGCAGGATTTTATTCAATACCAGTAGCTAAAATAAACAGAGAAACAAAAGACGCAGTTAGCATCTCGTTTGATATTCCCTCACACCTTACGGGTGAGTTTCAGTATAAAGCTGGTCAGTATCTTACCTTTAGCAAAATAATCAATGGTGAAGAAGTAAGACGTTCATATTCATTGTGTTCTAGTCCTGTGTCAGACAGCGATTATTCTGTGGCTGTGAAACAGGTAGACGATGGCAGAATGAGTACTTTTCTTAATACTCATTTGAGAGAGGGTGATGTGTTAGATATCATGCCACCGATGGGAAAATTTATTCTTGAACCAAAAGCGTCGGCGTCAAATCACTATTTCTTATTTGGGGGGGGTAGCGGCATTACTCCTTTACATAGCATAATAAAAACAGCCCTTGTTGCAGAACCAAACAGCAAATGCTATCTGGTATATGCCAACAGGGATGCGGATAGCATCATATTTAAATCTGAACTAAATGCTTTAGAGTCCAAGTACAGCAATTTAAAAGTAATTCACAGCCTTGATACGACGAGCTCTGATTGGAGCGGTTTAAGCGGCTATTTAACGAAGGATGCGGTTTCTGAGATTGTACGTCAAGAATTAGGACTTAATTACCCTGTAGCACAATACTATACGTGTGGTCCAGGCCCATTAATGGATGTAGTAGTAGAAGGTCTTAAGGCAATAGGTGTAAGAGATGAAAATGTTCATACAGAATACTTTACGGCTAAAGTAAAAGAAGATAACCCCGTAAGTGAAACGGCAGCAGCTGAAAATTACAGTGATGAAGTAATAGAGCGAACCATAAAAGTAGAGGTTTATGGCGAGCAAAAAGAAATCACCGTAAAGTCGACAGAAACTATTTTGATAGCAGCACAAGATGCAGGAATGGATCCTCCATACAGTTGCACCGTAGGAGTGTGTACTACATGTAGGGCTAGACTAAGAAGTGGTCGTGCCAATATGGAAGAACGAGAAGGCCTAAGTGATGCAGAAATAGAAGAAGGGTTTATCCTTACTTGCCAAGCACACCCACTTAGTGACGATGTAGACTTGGTTTTTGAATAGCGTTTAGGCTACTATTCTTACTTCCCAACTATCATCTAGTTTTTTGATAGATAGTCCTTCATCGTAATAAATTCCCATGTCATGTTTAGGGATCTTATAATCTGAGAATCCTGCTTGTTTCATAAAATCTCTCAATTCTTTTTCTGAGTTAAATGACTCCTCTTGTTTGGTTTTTATAGGAGTGCTTTCTTCTGCATCAACAGAAGGTTTATAATTGATGAGCATATTCTTTATTTTTTCTAGATACGCATCATCTATATCTGCAGGAACAGAAATAGTTATTACCTTTTTATTGTTTTTAGCCATCCAAAACTGAGATCGGCATGAACTGCTGCAAAACTTAGCAGTTTTTCTATTTGCCAGAAAATCTTGCTTGCAATGAGTACACTTTAACTCAGTAGTTTTATGATTTTGCTGAAAACCTTTAGTTGTTCTGAAAAGGGTTATTTGTTGTTGCATAGGTCAAATGTATAACCACGTGGGTTAACGTTTATTAACGCTAAAAATAACTAGTGAACTAGAAAGTATACAGTGACTATAAATCCCAAACAGAATGCTTACGCGTTATAATATAGTGTTTTATGTTTATCCAGAAAGCCAAGATGAAGTAAATTATGACCGGGCTACCGAAAGTAAAAAAAGAAATATAAATGAAGTAAAGTCTAATAGTTCCTGAATTAATATTAAACCGCTCTCCCAAAAATGAGCATACCCCAAAGGCGTAGTTTTCGATATTCTTTTTTAATTGATCCATTTTTATCTTAACAGTAATTTTTTACCAATATTGCATTGTAAGCACCTTTTTGGTTTGCAATAGTGTTTGTACAAATGTAATAAAGCTTGAGATGATTGTGCGTTCTTACATTCTATACCGAGTGATTTCCATTTTGACACTATAGAGTTTTGTTCTGAAGGCATAGACTCAAGATACTCTAGTGCTCTCTCACTACCGTTATCCGTTTTGTTTTTTTCATAGAAAAATACAAAAGGCACGATGGCGTTGATAAAGAGGTGATTTACAAATGCGGTTGAAATACTTTTCTTTCTTTTAGCAAATGTTTTCTCAAAGGAATAGTGTGATGACCAATAGTCTGAAAGTTCAAAATCAAGCATTTTTTTAACTTCCTTGGTGCTTGGGAGTTCCAAAACTTTAGATATGAAGTGAGGCACATTATAAAAGAATGAAGCGAGTTGAGCAATTTTCACGTGAGCTAAGTTCATAGGTCTCATTCTTCCAAATTTGAGCTGCGTGTGTATAGTAACTAAACCATACTTTTTTGAAAGAAATGAATATTCGTTTTGTAATTCTACATAGTAATTGTCCTCTTTATTTTCTTCCAAAAGTCCTGCAATGCCAAAAAACAGTGCTTTAAGTTAAAACAAAGATTTTTGATGTTGTTGAATTAATTTAAGAGGTAGCTTTATGGCCAATTCTTCAAATGCTTCTGTATTGGTAGGCATGCCAAAGGCCCGCACTATAGCAAAATAAAACGCTTCGTTCCAATTCCCGTTAGATGAAACTAGATATGACTGGTACAACTCACACCGTTGTTCTAATCGACTAATTATCATCCTATTTAGCCAAGAGTTTTGTTCAAAAAAGGAAAGAGTATTTATTTGGTTTTCACACGGAACAAATGATTTATTACTCAAAAGGGTGTCATATTTATCCAAAGATGATTGTGCTATTCGGCCACCAATGACCAGTGTAGGAAGCAATGTGCCATCTTCTCTACACACATTTTTACTGTGATTATAACAGACTTGCAAAATGGCATTGTTATACGAGCTGTCTTTGTTGTGTTTATGAGTATCCCACTCTTTGGAGTCTATATGTATTTCCACAGATCCATAGAAAGTGTTGTTTCCTATTTTTAGCTCTGCGTTTTCAAAATCGGGGCCGCTATTTTGATTTAGGTTTCCTTGCTTTAGTATGGTAACAGATTCGCCAGTTTCGGTTTTCAGGTTTCGAGGGTTGTACAATTGATGCTCCCAGATAAATTGGAGCAAGTCTTCTTTGTACCCAAAACTCATAAGTGTAAGGTATATGTCTGAGTCTCTTCAGCAAGTTCTTTTGCTTTCTCACGAGCCACTTTTGCAAAATCCTTTTCACCAGAAGCATAAATTATTCCTCTAGAGCTGTTTATAAGCAATCCGCCCATTTCATTTACTCCGTTTTTGCAAACTTCAACGGCACTACCACCCTGAGCTCCCACTCCTGGTATAAGCAAGAAGTGATTTGGAACTATTTCTCGTATTTCTTTAAGTGCCTCAGCTTTTGTGGCTCCTATTACAAACATGAGGTTCTCAGGGTTTCCCCACTTTGCTACACGCTCAAGAACTGTTTTATAAAGCGGAGGACTGTATATTTTATTGGTTTGAAAATCGTGACTCCCTTTGTTGGATGTAAGCCCAAGAACAATAGTTATTTTATTCTCAAATTTGAGAAACGGTTCTACACTATCGAAGCCCATATAGGGTGCTACGGTGAGAGCATCAAAATCCATTGTTTCAAAAAATGCTTTCGCATACATGGTACTCGTGTTTCCTATGTCACCACGCTTTGCATCGGCTATGCTCAATACATTGGTAGGCAGCATTTCCCTGGTTTTTTCTAGTGCTTGCCAACCTTTGCTCCCTAGCTGCTCATAAAATGCTGTATTTATTTTATAAGCTACAGCATAATCTTTTGTTGCGTCTATTATCTCTTTGTTGAAAGCCAACATTCCATCTACATCTTTAGAAATACCGTCGGGTAGTTTGGATATATCCGTATCTAGACCTACGCACAGGTAACTTCTCTTGGCTTTTATCTCGGCTATTAATTGGGTAACATTCACGGTTCAAAAAAAAGTAAAATAGTGTGTATTTTTATAATTATTTACATTTACGGCCTACAATGAAAAAGTACATTACCACTGCAGTAGTTTGTTTTCTGTTCTCATCAATAGCTTATAGCCAAGATAAGGGTGTTCTGAGCGGAAATTTTCAAACTAATTTTTCTGTATTTGTTCAAGACTCATTAATTGGAGCTACAGAAGCTGCCTCTCCTCAGTATGGCAAGCAAAAAAGTTCTTCTGAGTCATGGCTATTTCTTAATTATGATATCAAAGGGTTTCATTTAGCGGCTAGATATGACTTGTTCAATAACAGTAACCTTTTGAATCCTTCAGGTGCTTTTACTGGTCAAGGACTTGGTTTTTGGCAATTGAAAAAAAGTATTGGAGACTTAGAAATAACTGCAGGATCTTTCTATGACCAGTTTGGTTCTGGTGCTGCGTTTAGGGCATATGAGAGTAGACTTATAGGAACGGATTTTGCGATAGAAGGAGTAAGAGCAAAGTATAAGGTGAGTGATGATTTTATGATTAAAGCATTTACCGGAAAACAAAAAGGATCACAAGAAAGCCGTTTTGAAACATCCCCTCAAATACTGAAGGGGTTAAACGCAGAGAAGGGTTTTACTTTTGGCAATGGGACTGTGTTAAGCGTAGGTGCATCCACTGTAAATAGAACATTGGACGAGAATACGATGTCTAGTCTAGTGACAGAGATAAATAGTTTGCCTCTTGAATACCGATTTTTGCCAAAGTACAACGTCTACATAATGAACGGATATTTTAATCTTGCAATTAAAGACTTTGGATTTAACGGAGAGTATAACTACAAGACTAAAGAATCTATAAGGGATAATTTAGGCGGGCTGTACAACAGCAATGGTAATCTTCTTATTGGAGGAGTTAGTTACTCGAAGAGAAAGTTAGGTAAAGAAAAAAAAGGTGGGATAGGTATAAACGCTCAATACCGGAGAATAGAAGATTTCCCATTTAAAGTAACACCATATGCCCAGTTGCTCAACGGAATAGTTACATATCAACCATCCTTGAGTAGACAAGCAAGCTATAGAATGCTTGCTAGATACCAAGCGCCGGCACAGTTCACGGGAGAGCAAGGTCTACAAGCAGAATTGATGTATTCTTTCAATAAAAAAATGAATATCACGCTAAACTACTCTGACATTAAAGATTTGGATGGAGAACAGCTGTTTTCAGAGCAGTTTGTGCAATTGGAACGAAAAATAAATAGAAAGTGGAAAGGTAAAGTAGGGCTTCAGATGGTTACCTATAATCAAGCAGTCTACGAAGGAAAAGATCCTAATAAAATAGATAACGTTGAAACAGTTACTCCCTTTTTCGAGGTAACATACAAAGCAAACCGTAAGAATAGTATTCGTTTTGAATCGCAGATGCTAAACACCGAGCAAGACCTTGGAAGTTTTTATCATGGCATTTTGGAGTGGAATAGTTCGCCACATTTTACAGTGGCACTTAGTGATATGATAAATATTAATCCGGTACGAATAGTAAACCCCACACTTGCAGATCAGGTGTTGCATTACCCAAGTGTTTTTGTGAAATACAATATAAAAACAACCTCGTTTACCGCTGCGTACGTGAAACAGGTAGAGGGTATTAATTGTACAGGAGGAATTTGTAGATTAGAACCAGCATTTAGCGGATTCAGATTTACACTAGCATCACAGTTTTAGACGCATCTACTGTTCAAGTATGAAAGCAGGTTCTTTGAAGATGTGCGTAAAATGATCTCGTAAGTTTTGAGCATCGTCTTGATCATCTGATGACGCAGCAACTACTCTGTGTAGACCGTTAACAACAGTTATGGTGGCGTATTTAAATTTTTCTGACACCCGAGTTTTCATTTTTTCAGCATTAGATTTTTTGCCAAAACTTCCGACTACAATAAGGTATTTGCTATCTAGATTTACACCGTTCGTTGTGTTCACTTGTCCGGTAGAAGTCACCTCGTATTGGTTGTCGCTAGTAGCATCAGTGCCATTGTCAACAGTATAATCTATTTCTTCCTCAGTATTCAGGTCGGCATCCGGGTTAGAAATAGACCCGTCATCGTTGACTTCTGTATTGTTAGTGTCTACTATAGAGGTGTTTGTGTTAAGTTTCTTAAAAAACACAAACCAAATAAATGCTCCAAGAGCAATAAGATATAGCAACCACTTCAAAAAATTCATAACGCAAAAGTATATCTACAAAAGGGATAAAAGCAAAAAGCTCCACACTTTCGTGCAGAGCTTCATTATTTATAAATATTTATTGTTCTATATTACAGCAGCAAAACGAGTAGAAATCTCATCCCAGTTAATCACATTAAAAAATGCAGCTATATAATCTGGTCTTCTGTTTTGGTAGTTTAGGTAGTACGCATGTTCCCATACATCAAGTCCTAAAATAGGAGCACCTCCACAACCTATTCCTGGCATTAGTGGATTGTCTTGATTTGCAGAGGAACATACTTCTAGCTTACCGTCTTTCACACATAACCAAGCCCATCCAGAACCAAAACGTGTACCTGCAGCAGAACTAAAAGCAGCTTTAAATTCATCAAAACTTCCAAAAGCAGAATCAATAGCCGCAGCTAAATCTCCACTTGGAGTTCCTCCACCATTTGGGCTCATTGCGGTCCAAAACTGATTGTGATTATAGTACCCACCACCGTTGTTTCTAACAGCTTTGTTACTCATATCCATACCCGTGCATATATCTTCTATGCTTTTTCCTGCTAAGTCAGTTCCGTCTATTGCAGCATTTAACTTTGTAGTATAACCGTTGTGGTGTTTACTGTGGTGTATTTCCATAGTACGTGCATCTATATGTGGTTCTAGTGCATCGTATGCATGTGGTAGTTGTGGTAATTCAAATGACATAATATTTCTTTTTTATTGTTGGTACAAATGTATAAGGAGAACACCGTATTTGTAAATTTGTTTATCAATAATGGAATTAGAGAAACTGATAGCTGGTCGCAGGGCATTGTATCCCAAGCAGATGAGTGGGGACGAAGTGCCTACAGAGGTGATAGACAAAATGCTGGAATTGGCCAATTGGGCACCAACACATCGCAATACCGAACCGTGGCGTTTCAATGTATACTCTGGAGCAGCCAAGAATAGACTACTGGATCAATGCAAAAATTGCTATGTAGTTGAAACACCAGCTGAAAAATTTAAGACTATAAAACTAGATAAAATAGAAGAACGAAAGCATCAAGTGAGCCATATCGTGGCTATATGTATGCAGAGAAGCGATATAATTCCAGAGTTTGAGGAGATAGCAGCTACCGCTATGGCAGTTCAAAATATATGGTTGTATTTGGCGAGTACGAGGAAATACGGCGGGTACTGGAGCACATCAGCTTATGCATTGGGAGAAGAGTTTAGTGCTTTTCTTCACCTGCCGGAGGGCGAAAAGTGTTTGGGTCTATTCTACATAGGAACCATAGCACTAGATACTGTTTTACCAGAAGGTAAGAGGGGAGAATGGAGGAAGAAAGTTAGGTTTGAGAAATGATTACTTGTTCAGTTTCTCTTTTTAACTAGAACTAACTTTTTTCAATACGGTACTTGGCTAGTCAACCCTATATTTGCCGTATGTCTTCCAGACTCCACATTTACAACACGCTCAACAAGAAAACAGAGGAATTTAAACCAATAGAACCACCTTTTGTGGGTATGTATCTTTGTGGTCCTACCGTTTACGGAGATCCGCACTTGGGGCATAGCCGTGGTGCTGTTATGATGGATGTGTTGTTCAGATACTTGACTCATTTAGAATATAAAGTTCGCTACGTGAGAAACATTACAGATGTAGGTCACCTGCTGAACGATGCAGATGAAGGCGAAGACAAAATAGGCAAGATAGCCAAGGCCAACAAAGTAGAGCCCATGGAAGTAGCTCAGCAATATACCAACGCATACCATCAAGCTCTTCAGAAAATGAATGTGCTGCCTCCAAGTATAGAGCCGCGAGCAAGTGGTCATATCATAGAGCAGATAGAGATGGTACAAGAAATTATTGCGAACGGTTTTGCGTATGAAAGTAACGGTTCGGTATATTTTGATGTGTTAAAATATGCAGAAACCAACGACTATGGTATGCTAAGCGGCAGAAAGATCGAAGACCTCATAGCAGGTGCTGGTGAAGATCGCCGTAGCCTCGCTGGTCAAGAAGAAAAGAAAAATCCAAATGATTTTGCTCTTTGGAAAAAAGCTACGCCAGAGCATATTATGAAATGGAACAGTCCATGGAGTGAAGGTTTCCCGGGATGGCACATAGAATGTTCCGCGATGAGCGAGAAATATTTGGGTAGTCAGTTTGATATTCACGCTGGAGGTATGGACTTGTTATTTCCTCACCACGAGAGTGAGATTGCTCAAACCACTGCTTGCAATCATAGTACGCCAAAGTATTGGATGCATAATAACATGATTACCATCAATGGGCAGAAAATGGCGAAAAGCCTAAACAATGGCGTATTGATAGAAGAGTTATTCTCTGGCAATCATCATCTGCTTGAGCAAGCATATAGTCCAATGACATTGCGTTTCTTTTTGCTACAAGCACATTACAGGAGTACACTAGACTTTAGTAACGAAGCCCTGCAAGCAGCCGAAAAAGGATACAAACGTTTGATGAGTGCAGCTTCGAAAACTGAAGATTTGCCCACTGCAGATACCAGTGATATGAATGTAACGGAATGGAGTGAAAAACTCTATGCTCAGATGAACGATGACATGGCTACACCACAGGTGATAGCTACACTCTTCGAGGCAGCCAAATGGATAAATGAGATAGACGCCAAGAAGATGAAAATATCGGCAACAGATAAAGACGTGCTGCATACTGAGTTTCACAATTTTGTGTTCAATATTTTAGGCCTGGTATCTGAAGAAGCGGGAAATAACGAAGCATTAGACGGCGTTATGAATATGGTACTTGACATTCGTAAGTCTGCCAAAGAAAATAAGGATTGGTCTACAGCGGATAAGATTCGAGATGGCCTCAAAGAAGCTGGCGTAGAAGTAATGGATGGCAAAGAAGGAAGTACCTATAAATTAAACTAATGAAATTAAACAAAACTCTTTTAGCCTTTACCTTTCTACTTTTAGCTTTCTATAGCTGTTCTGACTCTAAAAAGTCAACAGATGGTGACAAACCAACAACGGAAACTAAAAGGCCCTTCACCGTTAAATTCAATGCAGACAGTGCATATCAGTATATTCAAGAACAGGTAGATTTTGGTCCGCGAGTGCCGGGTACAGATGCACATGCCAAAACTGCCATATACTTACAAAATAAACTTGTTCAGTTTTGTGATACTGCATTTATGCAGCTGGGCAGTGCTACGTCTTACAAAGTAAAATACGTAGAAATAAAAAATGTAATTGGTAGTATAAACACAGACAAAACCAAACGTATATTGCTTTGTGCTCACTGGGATACACGCCCACAGGCAGACCAAGACTTAGAAAATCCAACCACTCCAGCAGACGGGGCAAATGATGGAGCAAGTGGGGTGGGTGTTCTTATAGAGGTGGCTCGCCAACTTCAAGCACAGCGTCCAGATGCTGGCGTGGACATTATCTTTTTTGATGCAGAAGATATGGGAGACAGTCGAGGCGAGGCAACCACGTGGTGCTTAGGTTCTCAGTATTGGGCAAAGACTCCACACAAACAAAACTACGTAGCCCGTTTTGGCATATTGCTCGATATGGTGGGCCCTAAAGACGCTGTATTTGCGATAGAAGGTAATTCTTGGCAATACGCTCAGCCATATATAAAAAAAGTATGGCAAACAGCTGCTAAACTAGGTCATAGCAAGTATTTCGTAAATCAGCACGGAGGACAGATTACAGATGATCATGTATTTGTCAACAAAATAAGAGGAATTCCTACATTAGACATTATACACTATGATGTGAGCAATGGCTCTGGTTTTGGTGAGTTCTGGCACAGACACAGTGACAACATGGAGTCTATTGACAAGAATACGTTGAAAGCTGTTGGAGAAACGGTTTTTAAGGTTGTGGTGGATTTATAAAATCAGGTTTACAAACTCGCTTAAATTACTATCTTTTTTAAGACCTTTGATGTACCAAGTTGTAGTTAATTCATTTACGCCCGACGAGTACCTTCACTTATTGCTGAGGTATTCATAATTGTACTTAAATGCATATTCTTCTAGCTGCACTCCTACCGCACCCAAAAACCAATTAGGGCTGCAGAATTCGCCGTACCCTTGTCTTTTACCCAACCCTAGCTTTACCATTTTGTATTGACGAGATAATTGATAATCAATGGTGCTGAGCTTGTCAATTTGCACATAGGTTACGAGTACTGAAGTCTTTATCTGACCTAAACTGTGGTTGAAACCTAACATTCCAATACATTGAAGAGGAAGGTATGCAGGGCTGCTAAATGGACTCGGTGTATATGCTTGACTTAGCTGCATCACCGAAACGCCTAGTAGTAGACCCTTATAGCAAGAAAAGGCACCTAAGTCTAATGTGAAAAAAGTAGATGGATTAAAAAAGATTTCAGATGCAGGATTAATAAACCCAATAGATGGGTCTATGCTATTTTCAAATATGAAATCGGATAGGGGTTTATGTTGGATTTTTGGGCACTTATGTTTAGTCCAAACTTAACTTCGAAGTCGCACTTTTTTGTGGTGTAGTTCATATTTAGTTTGCCAGCATTTGTCTCTAGAAAACCAAACTTCGAGGTTTTAACTCGACCCCAAAACCCAAATTGTTATCTAAAGTGAAGTTGCTTAAAAAAGCAGCAGAAAAATTATCTCCTGGTATACCGCCACCTGTACCCCTTAAGCTTAGTCACACTCCTAGGTCACTTTGAGTGCCTACTAAAGCAGGATTGTAATGATTTAAATTTCCTTTTTTTGAGTTATAAACTCGTGCTGAGCAAAAGAAAATTGAACCGAAAAAATTAGAAAACCCAACGTAAAGATTAATTTCATAACTTTTTAAATATACAAGAATTGAAAAATCCGATTATCCTCGAATCACTAAAAATGCGATATAACTAACATAGGAGACTAGAAACAATATACCAGTTGGTCTGCCGATTTGGTTTTTTATTTTACCAGTAGCAAGACTAAAAATTATGAGACAACTAGCCACTAACAGTACGAAAATGTCTGAATTGAGCTGTGTGTCAAAATTTAATGGACTTATCATAGCACTAACACCCAGTACCCACAGTAGATTAAATATGTTAGAACCTACCACATTGGCTACCGCTATGTCAGTATTCTTTTTGTATGCAGCAACTGCAGAGGTTACGAGCTCCGGTAGCGATGTTCCTATAGCTACGATAGTAAGTCCTATTAGTTTTTCACTTAGTCCAAATTCAGAGGCTA
Source organism: Bacteroidia bacterium (assembly GCA_028339355.1). Classification (GTDB taxonomy): domain Bacteria; phylum Bacteroidota; class Bacteroidia; order NS11-12g; family UBA9320; genus UBA9320. The sequence continues at coordinate 104,939 of JAOLBX010000004.1, read as the reverse complement.
TTAGCACAGCTCCATCTACAACCCATTTTCCTCCAAAAAACAGTCCAGCCATACCAAGCGATATATATCCAATAGATTTCCCCATCGGAAGTATTTCTTCTAGTGCTTCTTCTAACATGTCGGCTCGTCCCTGTCTTGCAAGTTTAATTATATAGGAAATAAACAGAGCAAAAAACAGCATTAGCAAAGCACCGTCAAACCTGCTTATTATCTGAGCATCTACGTCGCTAAAAAGAGCTGCGTTGGCTACGAAGGCTACAAGTAAAATGGCTATAATTGAGTATGGTATCTCTGAATAAATAGTAGAGTTTTTAATAACCAACGGATAAATTACCGCAGCCACGCCCAGAATTAGAAGGATGTTCGAAATGTTAGAACCTATTATGTTACCAACCGCTATGTCGGATGCTCCCGAACTACTTGCTAGAATGTTTACTATAAGCTCTGGCATACTGGTACCCATAGATACGATAGTGAGCCCTACTACGATATCAGAAACCTTGTATTTTTTGGCTACGGAAGCTGCACCAGCCACTAGCCAATCTGCACCTTTTATTAGCACTACAAAACCGATAATAAATAAAATGTAAACCAACATGAGGTGCAAAGATGCTAAAGACTTGAGGTAATTGCATTGTTATTTTTACAAATCTATTTTCTACTTGAAAAATTTATTTCAAAATCAGTGCAACCTTTCTCTCGTTTAGTGGTTTATAATTTAGTAATGGAATACTTTTTGGCCTAAAGCGGAGTTTAAACCTTTTTTACAATAAGATGAGCGAAACTCTAACTTCATAGCTGCTAGTTCCATTTAGTTTTGAAACCAATTTATACAATGAGAAATTTATTTCAACTTATTCTTTTGCTTGTGTCATCAAGCGTGATTGCACAGTCATTTACCATAAGCGGTAGAATAAAAGACGCAGCAAACGGTGAAACGCTTCTGGGTGCTACAGTGCTAGTAACAGATGGTGGCGGTGGAGTCACCAATGAGTACGGTTTTTACTCCGTGACTTTGCCCAGAGGCACATATCAAGTTACGTACAAATATCTCGGGTATACAGACGAAGTGAAAACCATAGTTTTAGACGACAATAAAACAATAAACATAGAACTGGGAACCACGGCCAATGTGATAGGCACAGCGGTCATAAGTGCAAAGGCGTTAGAGAAAAAGGTAGAGAATAAAAAGATAAGTGTGGTGAAAATGGAGACGGCCAAAATCAAGGAAATTCCTGTGATTTTCGGAGAGGTAGATATTTTGAAAACAATTACCCTACTTCCAGGAATACAATCGGCAGGAGAAGGAAATAGTGGTTTCAATGTACGAGGTGGGTCTCAGGATCAAAATCTTATCTTATTAGATGAAGCTACAGTATACAATGCATCTCATTTACTTGGTTTCTTCAGTGTGTTTAATGGTGATGCAGTAAAGGATTTAGAGGTTTACAAAGGTGGTATTCCTGCTAAGTATGGAGGAAGGCTATCATCTATAGTAGATATTAAAATGAGAGATGGTAATTCAAAACGTTTTGCCGCTATTGGAGGAATTGGAACTATATCAAGTAGGTTGACACTAGAAGGCCCAATTGTAAAAGATAAATCTAGTTTTATGGTGGCCGGTCGCAGAAGCTATGCAGATGTGTTTTTGCCATTTGCCCCTGACGAAACGATACAAAACAGTAAGCTGTATTTTTATGATTTGAATTTGAAAGCAAACTATGATCTCAGCGAAAAAGATAGATTATATGTGAGTGGGTATTTTGGTAGAGATGTGCTTGGACTTAGTGAGCTTTTTGGAATTAACTGGGGTAATGCCACTGCGACACTTCGATGGAATCACATTGTAAACGAGAAGATGTTTGTAAACACATCTCTTGTGTATAGTGACTTTAATTACGGTGTAGACATCAATTTTGCGGAGAATGCAAGTTTTGGCTTGGACCAAGCCATTAATGACATTTATATTAAGTCAGACTGGACAAATTTTATCAGTCAGAAAAGCAAGCTAAATTTCGGTGGGCAGGTAATTTACCATAGATTTAATCCAGGACTATTTGCTCCAAATAATGAGGAATCTGCAGCCATATTCCAAGAGGTACAAATCGAAAAAAGAAAAGCCATAGAAACAGGATGGTACGTAGGACATGAGTTTAAGCATAGTAATAGACTTAACATGTACTACGGACTTCGTGTTTCTTCATTTAGTAATATGGGCGGAACAGAGTATAACTACACCAAAAATCCGGAGACTAATGAACCTATTGCAGAATTGACTACTTCAGATTCTTTTGCCTCTGGCGAATTGTACAACACATATGCTGGTCTTGAGCCACGAGCGTCTATCAGTTACAACCTTACCACTACTATGGCTCTCAAAGGCTCTTATAACCGTACTTTTCAGTATATTCAGCAAGCTACAAATACAGCTTCTGCATTTCCTACAGATCAGTGGTTTAGTGTAAATAAAAATATAAAACCACAAAAAGCGGATCAAGTAGCAGTTGGTCTCTTCAAAAACTTCGATATTGGATTAGAAACATCAGCTGAGGTATATTACAAGTGGATGGATAATCAGATAGACTATAGAAACAATGCAAATCTTGCTTTCAATGATAGACTAGACGGAGAGCTACTATCGGGCAAAGGTTGGGCATATGGGGCAGAGTTTTATGTTGCCAAAACCGAAGGAATGTCTTCTGGTTTCGTCTCTTATACTTGGGCTAAGACCATGAGAGAGATAGAAGGAATAAGTGGAGGAAACCCATACGTGGCCAATTTTGATAGAAGACACAATCTATCTGTAGTTTTTACTCAGAAGTTTAGCAAAAGATTACTTGCTACCGCTTCATTTGTGTTTTCTAGTGGTGCACCACTCACAACACCTGTGAGCAAATATTACTTCAATGATCAGTGGAATAGTAACTATGATGAGGTTAGAAACAACTATAGAATACCGGCATATCACAGAGCAGACATAGGTGTTACTCTTAAAAGCAAAGAAAAACCAAATAAGAAATTCAAGAGTAATTGGAATTTCTCGGTGTACAATGTTTATAACAGAGAAAACCCATACGCACTCTATTTTAGAGACATACGAGATACTGATTTAGAGAAGTTCCCAACTGCAACCATAGGAAATACTGCAGGATTCCAGACTACACTCTTCAAGATTATACCAGCAATTACTTGGAACTTTGAATTTTAAACAACAATATAAATGAAGAACTTAATATATTTAATACTCTTTTCGCTTGTATTTGCAGCTTGTGAAAAAATAGTAGATGTAGAAATACCATCTGAGTCACCAAGATTGGTGGTAGAGGGACAAATAACGAATCTGAAAGAACTTTGGAAAGTGAGATTGACCCTAAGTCAGCCTTATTTTGATCAAGAAGAAGTAGATGCTATTGCTGATGCTATAGTCACCATAAAAGGAACGGACGGCACAGATGTTTTACTCTCTTATACGGACACTGGTATGTTTGTTTCTAACGATTCGCTGCAGTGTATCGTGGGTGAGGAGTACTCTTTATCTATAATATACAAAGGCGATACATATACTTCTAAGGAAAAGTTGCAAAACGCATTTGCAATAGACACGCTAGCTGCGTTTTATTTGCCACCAAACGACAGGTCTTTTCCAGAAGGAACATATATCTTTTTGCAGGGTCAGTCGGACCAAGCAAATCAAAGCTTCTATTTATTCAAGACCTATAGAAATGACACGTTAAAATCTGAGGATTTGGACGATGATGAATTTGGATCAGTTTCGTTGCTTAATTCCGCATTTGATGTAAACGACATACTCGGAGAGATAGCTAAAGGTAGTTTGCCTAGACCTATACTGTTTGATGTAGATACGGATGATACCATACGAGTAGAGCAGTTTGCTATTACACAGCAGTATTATCAATTTTTAATAGACCTAGGTGCTCAGCAAGGTAGAAGCGGCACCCCGTTTGACCCCCCACCGGCAAACCCGAATAACAACATAAGTAACGGCGGCTTAGGGTATTTTTCAGTAGCTCACAAAGAAGAAATGGAGCTAGTAGTGGAATAGGAGCTTAGAAAGGTTGGAGGTCTTCATTCGTAAGACTTTATTCTAATCGCATTTTGTCTAACAAGTTGTTTAATGTTTTAAACTCTTCGGCAGATAAATGATTGTGTTTCTCAATGATGTTGGCTACCAAGAGATTCAATTCTTGAAGCTGAATTTGACCCTCTTCAGTAATAAAGATGTCAACCTGTCGCTTATCTGTAGAGCAAGCAGCTCTTGTTACTAAATTTTTTAAGGCTAATTTATCTACTATCCTAGAGGCGTTGGACATTTTATCAATCATTCTGGCGGTAATGTCACTTATACAAACCGGCTTAGGGAATTGTCCTTGAATGATTCGTAAGACATTAAATTGTTGACTAGAAATCTTATGCTTTTTGAAAGCATTGTGCATGAGCCCAGACAAGTAGCTCTGCGTAAAAGCTACGTTTACTATTGCTTTTTGTGCCTCACTAGCAAAACTTTTTTGCTTGATATTATCTTCTAATCCCATTCGATAAATATTCTAATAAATGTGCAATAAACATAAAAATTTACCGATGTATTTCACATCTACGTCTATTGATGTCTATTTCATTGTTCTGATAAGCAAAAACCATCGAACATTGCAATTGTTAAAATTACAGAAATGTCTAGAATCATTCCTTTTGCACTATTTTTTATCCTATTCATAGCATTAGACTTTTATGCCTTTCAAGGATATAAACTTTTAATAAAAAAATGGTTGCCAAACCATACAAGCATTATGCATTATGCATATTGGGTAGTTCCGTTAGCTTTCTTTTTGTTGGTTTTGGGTGTGTTTGTTTTTTCTCCCAACCCTACTAAAAGTAGGTTGCTGGTTTGGTCTGTAAGTGTTTTGTTTGGTTTGTTTTTGGGCCTCATCGTGTGGGTTGCTTTTCTCCTGCTGGATGACGTAGTGAGGCTAGTAAAGTTTTCTGGTAGCAAATTGTCTTCAGAAAGCGATGTTAAGACCATTTCTAGGTCAGAGTTCATTATTACCTCTGGGGCCTTGTTGGCAGGCACTTTCTTTAGCTCTATGGTCTACGGTATAGCAAGCGGTGCTCACAATTATCAAGTACACAAAAAAACACTGAAACTCAAAAATCTGCCTTCTGCGTTCAATGGGTTTAAGATTGTTCAAATTTCTGATGTGCACGCCGGAAGCTTTTGGAGTAAAGACGGAGTGCTAAAAGGAATACAAATGATTCTAAATCAGAAACCAGACGCTATCTTCTTTACAGGAGACCTAGTGAATAGCACATCAAAAGAGTTCGAACGGTTTAAAGAGATGTTTGGCTTGCTTAAAGCAAAGTTTGGAGTTTACTCTGTGTTAGGAAATCATGATTACGGAGATTATCACAGATGGCCAGATGTTAATGGGGTCACCAAAGAACAAAATCTTGATGAAATGAGAAAACACCATGCAGACATGGGTTGGAACCTTCTTCTGAATGAAAACAAGATTATAGAAAAAGACGGAGAACAGTTGGCAATCTTGGGTGTTCAGAACTGGAGTGCTTCGTCTCAGTTTCATTCCTATGGCGATATGACCGAAACCTTTAAAGGAGTAGAAAACGTAGAAAACAAGTTGTTATTATCTCATGACCCAAGTCATTGGAAAGCGGAGATACTCAAAAAATATCCGACTATAGATGCTATGTTTTCTGGTCACACTCATGGCATGCAGTTTGGTATAGATACCAAGTACTATAAATGGAGTCCTGTGAAATATAAATATCCAGAATGGGCAGATTTATACGAAGAAAACGGACAGTATTTGTATGTTAATCGTGGTTTTGGCTATCTAGGATACCCTGGGAGAGTAGGGTTTTTGCCAGAGATTTCGGTGTTTGAGTTGGAGAAGGTTTAAGAAACAATCTCAAACATCTTCTTTGAATCCACTAGCTCAGAAAGAAACAACGGATTCTCCTCCAGCTTATTTCCTACCACGACTACATCTGCTCCAGCGTTGAACACGGCTTCAGCAGCTTCTTTGGTTTTTATTCCCCCACCGACGATTAAAGGCAGATTTACTTCCCGTCTCACGGCACCTATTTGGTTAGCAGGTGCGTGTTCTTGAGCTCCGCTACCACAGTCTAAGTATATAAGCTTTTGACCTAGCTGTTCGCTTGCCAATGCTGTTGCCGCTGCTATGCCAGGTTTGTCTCTAGGTATAGGTGTGGTCCCACTTATGTAAGATACGGTAGTAGCTCTCCCACCATCAATAAGTATATAACCCGTAGCCATTATCTCTAGATTAGATTGTTTGAGCTTGTGAGCAGACTCTACTTGCCTCCCTATAAGAAGGTCAGGATTTCTTCCGCTAACCAAACTGAGCAATAAAATGGAATCTGCAGTGTCGTCTATTTGATTTGGGCTACCTGGAAATATTATAAGAGGCTTGTTTGTACGTTTTTTAAGATTGAGAAGGCAGTTTCTCATGTTTCCATCGGTTACCAAGCTGCCACCCACAAAAAGGAAGTCAACTTTATCGAATCCAGGATTAAAAACCAAGCTATCAAGCTGATTTTCACTTGCTTTGTCTGGGTCTATTAGCACGGCAATCATTTTTTGATTGCTTGCAGTTAAAATTTGTATTTTTTGTAAAATGCTAATAGTCTTTCTATTGTGAAAAATTTTGTTTTGTGGACAATATTTCTCTTATGAAAATTAATTTTAGGCTTGATTTTATCTTATCAACACCGCAAATCTCTTAAAAATAAGTCAACCTAAAAATTTTATTGTTAGTGTGTGGAAAACCACAACTTATAATAACCATCTCTTGAATGTAGTTTTGTCTTAAAACTCACTATAAATTTTTAGGAGACGAAAATATATGAAGAGTTTATTTTAAATTCATTACACAACCAAAACCTTAATCATGAGCCAGAAACCACAGTACAAAAAAAACGCATTAAAATTCAAGCGTTTTAACACCAAAGAGGGAGTAGCAGCAGCAGATCTTTACGAATACGAGTATAGAACATCTGTAATTAAAAACCCGGCTGGCGATGATGTTTTTAAAATGGAAAACGTGGAGGTGCCTAAGGACTGGTCACAAGTAGCTACAGATATTCTTGCTCAAAAATATTTCAGAAAAGCAGGTGTGCCTCTTCCAGATGGTACTACAGGTTCTGAGACTTCGGTAAAACAAGTAGCACATCGATTAGCAGACTGTTGGAAAACTTGGGGTGAGCGTTATGGCTATTTTGCTTCTAAAAAAGATGCTAAGGTTTTTTATGACGAATTGGTATATAGTATACTGGGTCAAATGGCCGCACCTAATAGTCCTCAGTGGTTTAACACAGGATTACACAACACTTACGGTATTGCTGGGAAGCCTCAGGGCCACTCTTACGCAGATCACGAAACAGGTGCTGTAAAGAGATCTACTTCTGCTTATGAGCGACCTCAGCCGCATGCATGCTTTATCCTGTCGGTAGATGATGATTTGGTAAACGAAGGTGGTATCATGGATCTTTGGGTACGTGAGGCTAGAATATTCAAATATGGATCTGGTGTAGGTACTAACTTTTCTTCAATAAGGGGAGCAAACGAAAAATTGAGCGGAGGAGGAAATTCTTCTGGTCTGATGAGTTTCTTGAAAATAGGAGATAGAGCTGCAGGAGCTATTAAGTCTGGTGGTACTACTCGTAGAGCAGCCAAAATGGTTTGTCTCAATTTAGACCATCCAGAGATTATGTCTTTTATCAATTGGAAAAAAGATGAAGAGAAAAAAGTAAAGGCACTTATAGACGGAGGGTATGATTCTGGGTATGAAGGAGAAGCATATGCTACTGTTTCTGGTCAAAACTCAAACAACTCGGTTCGTATACCAAACAAGTTTTTCGAAGCGTTAAAAAATGATGGTGAATGGGATCTAATATCTAGAACTACAGGAAAGCCAATAAGCAGTGTTCCAGCTAAAAAAGTATGGGATGATATCTCATTTGCAGCTTGGGCATGTGCAGATCCTGGGGTTCAGTATGATACTACAATAAATGAGTGGCATACTTGTCCAGAAGGAGGGCCGATCAATGCATCTAACCCTTGTTCTGAGTATATGTTCTTGGACAATACGGCATGTAACTTAGCATCTCTAAATCTCCGTAAATACTATAACGAAGAAACAAAAGAATTAGATGTAGATGCTATACAATATGCATCTCGTCTTTGGACAGTAGTTTTAGAAATATCTGTTGCAATGGCTCAGTTTCCGAGCAAGGAGGTAGCAAAACTATCTTACCAATACCGTACACTTGGATTAGGATATGCAAACCTAGGTTCAGTACTTATGGTATCTGGTATACCTTATGATAGTGAAGAAGCTACTGCAATAGGTGGAGCTGTTACAGCTATACTTACAGGTGCTGCTTATGCTACATCTGCAGAGATGGCAAGTTTTATGGGAGCCTTTGATCAGTACGAAAAAAATAAAGAGCATATGCTACGTGTGATGAAAAATCACAGATATGCTGCATACAACATAGATGACTACGATGGTCTGAGTGTGAAACCGGTTGGAATAGATCCAGCAAAATGTCCAGAGTATTTACTTGGGGCAGCAACCAGCACTTGGGACAAAGCGGTACAGTGGGGTGAAAAGTATGGTTATAGAAATGCACAGACTACGGTAATAGCACCTACAGGTACTATTGGTTTGGTAATGGATTGTGACACTACAGGTATTGAGCCAGATTTTGCTCTTGTTAAGTTTAAAAAATTGTCTGGAGGAGGTTATTTCAAAATTGTAAATCAATCTGTACCACCTGCTTTAAGAAACCTAGGATATGCTGAAGAAGAAGTAAACGCTATAGTAAACTATGCAAAGGGGTATGCTACACTAGACGGAGCACCGGCTATTAATCACGATACCCTAAGGGCTAAAGGCTTCAATGAAAAAGACATAGAAAAAGTAGAGAGTGGATTAGCTTCTGCTTTTGAGATCAGTTTTGCTTTCAATCACTGGGTACTTGGCGAGGATACTATGCAACGTTTAGGGTTTACTGCTGAGCAGTACAACACAGAAGGTTTTAGTTTGCTTAGAGCCCTTGGTTTTAGCAGAAAAGAAATTTCAGAAGCCAATGATTATGTTTGTGGTACAATGACTGTAGAGGGTGCACCATTCTTAAAAGATGAGCACTTGGCAGTTTTTGACTGTGCCAACAGATGTGGTGAAAAAGGAGAAAGATTCATTCATGCTCACGGCCACATTAAAATGATGGCAGCAGCTCAACCATTCTTGTCTGGAGCGATTTCTAAAACAATAAACTTACCAAACGAAGCTACTGTAGAAGATATAAAATCATGCTACCAGTTAAGTTGGGAGCTAGGCACCAAAGCAAATGCTTTGTATAGAGACGGTTCTAAACTTTCTCAGCCATTGAGTAACAAGTCTGACGTGGAAGATTCCGAAGAGGAGGATACGATATCTGCAGTGAACAACGCTGTAGGTAGTGCCGCAGAACTGAATGTTTCGGAGCTAACACAAGAGCAAGTGCTAAATGCGGCACAACGTATATTGGACGACTCTAAGAGCACTGAGTTTATGCGTCAATTGTCCAGCATTGTCGAGCGAAAGAGATTACCTTGGAAACGTAGAGGGTTTACTCAGAAAGCCAAAGTAGGTGGGCAAACATTATTTGTACGTACAGGTGAATACAACGACGGAACACTTGGAGAAATATTTATAGATATGCATCGCGAGGGAGCAACATTCAGATCTCTTATGAACTGTTTCTCAATAGCTGTTTCTATAGGTTTACAGTATGGAGTTCCATTGGATGAGTATGTAAGTAAATTTACTTTTACTCGATTTGAGCCTAGTGGAATGGTAGAAGGGCATCCGAATATTAAGAACTCTACTTCTATAATAGATTATATTTTTAGGTTGTTAGGCTTTGAATATCTAAACCGAACTGACTTGGTACACATAAAACCTGCCAAAGAAGAAGCAAAGGCAAAAATAGATGCGTCAATAGCACGAATTGAGGATAACCCTGTTAATTCACCAATACCAAGTCAGAAAATAGAACCTACAAAGACTCAAAAAGCAGCAGCTGTCTCTGAAAAACCTGTAATGCAAGTTGCACGTACATCTTCTGACGCTTTGCCTTGTACTAACTGCGGTAGTCTAGCTTTGATTAGAAACGGCACTTGCCATTTATGCACAAACTGTGGCACTACAACAGGATGCAGCTAGTAATATAAAAATACAGTAAAGGGCTCGTCTCTGACGAGCCTTTTTTGTATAGTATTGTGGGTCACCATTAAAAATTGTGGATAAATTTTGATTTGACATTAAACTTTATTTAATTTGTCGTATTTACAGCTAAAATTGACTGCCGTCTACGCCGAAATAAAAGATCATCTTCGTAAACAGAATAACCTGCTTTATTTTGATGAGGTTCTGTTTACTGGTGTTTTAAAATCTGAAGAAGATGGGTATTTGTTAGAGAAACATTACTGCAATGGCATTCCTCATGGGATTCACAAAACATATTATAGCACCGGTCAATTGAGAGAAGCTTCTATTTTCACAAATGGGTTAAAAAACGGAAGAAACATAGTTTACTTTGAATGTGGAGCGAAAAAACTCAATACAAACTACTCTGCAGGTGAGCTAGATGGTATATGCGAAGAATGGGATAACAATGGTCGACAAATGAGTAGAAAAACCTATTACAAGGGAAAACTCATAGCTGTGAATCCAAAGTTCTAACGATTAAAATACTCCTTTACTGCGATTTCTAGCTTAACATACCATTCTTCTCCAAATTTCCTTTGTAAGGCACTTTTAGCAAACTCAAACACTTTTACGTCGTCTTCTTTACCTTTTGCACATGCGTCTACACAAATGCTCCACCTATGATAATTTAAGGCGTAAAATTCGCTGTACTTATCTATTCGTACAGGGTATAAATGACAGCTAATGGGCTTAGGAAAACCAAAATCGTTTATCTTATTAGCTATTTCTATTGCACAATTCAAAATACCATCTTTTTTAACTACAAAAACACATTCTTTGTTTGGTTTGCAGGTAGTCACATCCATCATATCAAACGGATCTTTCTCGGCAAAACCGTCTTTTTCTAATAGAGCCAGACCCGTATCGTCCATTTCTGTTTTAATATTCTCCAGATTTTTGGCTATTTGATCAATTTCTTCAGCTTCTAGCGGAGCACCAGCATCCCCTTCAATGCAGCAGACACCTTTACAAGCTATCACATCGCATGCAAATGCTTTTTCTACAATGTCTTCTGATATTAAGCAGTTGTCTACCTTTATCATTTCTTGTTTTTAAGGAACTTGGCATAACCCTGAATTTCAAGGTTTTTGGCTTTTTCTAAAACAGTATTTTCCATATCAGCTACGAATGAAATCACTCTTTTTTGAATTTCAGCATTGTGAGCTCCCATCATTCTGGCTGCAAGTATTCCTGCATTTTTAGCTCCATTTATAGCCATAGTAGCTACAGGAATACCGGGAGGCATTTGTACTATAGAATATAAAGAGTCCATGCCACTCATATTACTTGATTTCACTGGAACACCGATGACAGGTAATGGAGTAAGAGAAGCTACCATCCCTGGCAAGTGAGCCGCACCACCGGCACCTGCTATAATAGATTTATAACCCTCACTATGTGCTTTTTTAGCAAATTCATACATTCTATCTGGTGTACGATGAGCGGAAACCACCGTTAGGTCATAGGATATACCTATCTCGTCTAACACCTTAGCAGACTCAGCCATAACTGTCAAGTCTGAATCTGAACCCATTATTATTAAAATATCTGCCATTATTGGTTCAAATTTACTTGCTTTTTATTGATAGTAGTTGTTTCACTATTTCCATTTTAGTGATGACATCTTCTCTGTTTTTGCCTAAAACCGTAAAATGACCTAATTTTCGATTTGGAGAAGTAGATGCCTTACCGTACAAGTGAATGTAAACCCCAGAGGTTAAAAGTATATCATTCAATTTGTCAATGTAATACTCACCAGAAATGTTCTCTGGACCCACTATATTGCAAGTCGCGGCAGGAGTTATTGCACTTGTCTCTCCCAAAGGTTGATTTAGTAGAATTCTGTTTAGTTGTTCGTATTGTGAAGTGACCGCAGATTCTATAGTATGATGTCCGCTATTGTGTGGCCTCGGAGCTATTTCATTTACAAAAATGCCACCTTCTTTTTCTACAAATAATTCGACTGCAAAAAGCCCTGGACTCTGAAATTGTAAAATTGCACTTTCAGCTATTTTAACACATTCTTTATTTATGGAATCGCTAAGTGAACTTGGAGCAATAAGATAATCCATCAAGTTCGATTTTGGATTGAATACCATTTCGCATGGTTCGAAGCTACTGGTTGTCCCATCTTGTGCTACCGACACAATGACCGAAATTTCGATAGCGTCTTTTGCAAGTTTTTCTATTACATAACCAGAATCAGAAAGGAGCCCTTGGTCATTGTTTTCTTTTAGTTTATTAAACTCAGTTTTATCTAACAGTTGTACTCCTTTACCGTCATATCCTCCTTTTCTGTGCTTTAACACGAAATTTTCATCTGGCCACGCTTCTATGTTCTCAGCCAAAGCTGAGGAAGTGGTATTCTTAAACCTAAGTGTAGGTACATTGTTTTCCTGATAATACAGTTTTTGAAGTCCTTTATCTTGAATAATAGATAGCACACTTGGTCTTGGAATAACTTGTTTTCCTTCCGACTCAAGCTTTTTCAATGCACCAACATTGACATGCTCTATCTCAAAAGTTAAAACATCAGATTTTTCAGATAACTCCTTTATTTTGTTTTCGTCTTGTAGTGAGCCTACTATTTGATTGTTACATATCAAAGATGCAGGACAGTTCTTTGTGTTTTCTAAAAATACATACTTAGTATTCATTGGTGAACCCGCTTCAAAAAGCATTTTTCCTAGCTGTCCACCGCCCAATACACCTATAGTTTTGTCATTATTAATTTTCAAACCATGCAAATGTTAATAATAAATTGGACTACCATATTAATCTTTCTAATTTTGTTAGAAACAAATGGCAAACGCCTGATATGCAATCCTTAATCTAAAACCAATGAAATCAGCACTTTCTCTCATCAGTTTTCTCTTATTATCTTTTATGATATCTGCACAATGCTCTATAGAAGCATGGTCTATGAAAAAACGGATTGACCATAGTACGGTAATAGTTGAGGGAAAAGTAATTAACCAATCAGGGACCTGGGATGCGGGGCAGGGAAGAATATATACTCTAAGCACCATTGAGGTTTACAAGTCTTTTAAGGGAAATATTTCAAGCAGCCAAATAGTAATAGCAACTGAAGGAGGAAGAGTTGGCTTGGACATATTGCAAGTTTCCCCTTCACTGGAATTGCAAAATGGAGAAGTAGGCTTGTTTTTGTTAAAAAACAGTGACGTGACCTTTACTCAGCAAAATTCCACACTTAAACCTACGGCATCTGTACAATCATTTGTAAAATATGATGTTAATGCGATTAGGGCATTTGACTACCGCAAAACATACACGTCAATAAATTTAGAACTTTATTCTGAAATACAGAATTTAGTAGGGGAAGATTATACTATCATAAAGAATTTTAACACAGAGAGCCGTCGCAATATAATTAAGCCGCTATCTCCTCCTGTTATCACCTCTTTTTCTTCGAGTTCACTCATCTCAGGCACAAGCACAGAACTAACTATAACTGGGAGTAACTTTGGATTTGCTAGAGGTTCTGGAAAAGTTGGTTTTAAGGATGCTAACTACGGAGACGGAAGGTACTATTATTCTCCTACTAGTTGGTCTTACGTGTCTTGGAGCAATTCTCAGATAAAGGTTATTGTTCCTACTCGTGCAGGTACAGGGAAAGTTCAAGTTTTTAATGCTTCAGGTGAGTCTTCGGAGTCTTCTACGGATCTTACTGTAGACTGGTCACATCTCAATATAAACTATCCGCTGTCGGCTTCTGACACTCCTTTCTTTGAGTTGCAGCATGTGAATACAGATACCAAAGGTGGCTATACGTGGCAAATGAATACAAATTTTGCTGGTAAGACGGCTCCAGTAGCATCATTTTTGAGATCGCTTGAAGAGTGGAGGTGCGAGACACAGATGAATTGGTCTGTCGGAAACAATACTACAGTTGATACAGTTCTTTCGGATAATGTGAATATGGTCCGGTTTACGAACTTTGGAGACAGTAAGCTTGGTGTTTGTTATAGCTGGTATAGTGGCTGTTTTGTAGGTTCATCTGATATGAATTGGTATGTGAAAGAGCTAGACATTGAGTTTGATAGTACCTATGCTTGGTATTACGGTACGGGGACCCCGACAACCTTTCAATATGATTTTCAAAGTGTGACGACACATGAGCTCGGCCACGGCCATCAGCTAGGTCATGTGAGAGACGATAGCAAGGTGATGCATTATAGTCTTTCAAATGGGCAACGAAAAGCGAATTTGGTTGCCTCTGACATTTCTGCAGGAGTATTTATTAAAAACAAAGGAATAGCTGCAGGTGTATGCAGTAAAGGTGCAATGACTGCTATTCCAACAAATTCTTGTAATATCTCCGCTCCAAACCCCAATTTTACAATAAGTGATGCGACTGTGTGTCCAGGAGAAAACATACAAATTTTTAGTACTACAGAAGGTAACGTTCAGTTATATACATGGATGTTTGGAGAGGGAGCTTCCCCAGCTTCAGCATCTACCCAAGGCCCGCATTCCATTAGCTACAGCACGCCCGGAACTAAGACTATTAAACTTATAACCTCTAATAATATTGGACAGGATAGTATATCAAAGATTATCGTGGTTAAGGCAAACGAGTTAGATACACCTTCAGGGTTTTCTTTTCAAGATACCTTATGCCAAGGTGAAGTTACTTATAGCATTGGTGCCATTACGAATGCTGAAGATTATACCTGGTCAGTGGGTTCTGGGGGTGCATTAAAGGCTGATAACATAAATTCTATCAAAGTAGATTGGCAAGACACTGGTTTTTTTACGATCTCTGTATTCGCATTAAACGAATGTGTCAATGGGCCACTACAATCAGCAGATATTTATGTTTTATCAGAACCAACAGCTGCTTTTTCTGAGAATATGGATGGTATAGAGGTGACATTTACAAATGAGTCTACCTATGCCGAATCTCATCTATGGACGTTTGGAGACGGAGGCACGAGTAGTGAAAAGAGCCCAACATATAAGTACGCAGACAAGGGGGATTATATCACTAAATTAGAGGCAATAAACCGTTGCAACACTGCTGAGAGTACAAAGACGATTAGCTTAAACTATAACGTGGGGCTGGTAGATGTTGAACGAATGCCAATTATCTATCCTAATCCTGTGAAAAACGGTTCTGAAATCTCAGTAAATGGTGAAGTGTTTAATACGTACACACTGTACAGTGTACAAGGTAAAGCAGTAAAAACCGGAAACGTTCTAAACAATAAGATATTGTTAAATGTCCTTTTACCTGAGGTTTACGTGTTATCAATAAAAAATGGAGACACGATAGCCCGATATAGAATACAAATAGCAGATTAGAAAATGGCAAGAGTAGTTGTAGGGTTATCAGGCGGGGTCGATTCTTCCGTAGCGGCACATTTACTGATAGAGCAGGGGCACGAAGTCATAGGTATATTTATGAAAAATTGGCACGACACCAATTTTACGATAAGTGAGGAGTGTCCGTGGGAGGAAGATAGTAAGGATGCCCTCTTAGTGGCAGAAAAACTGGGTATTCCATTTCACACCATCGATTTCAGTGAAGAATACTACGAGCGTATTGTTTCTTACATGTTTAAGGAATATGAAAGTGGTCGCACTCCAAACCCAGATGTTTTATGTAATAGGGAAATAAAGTTTGATTCGTTTCTAAAGTATGCTGAGAACCTTGGGGCAGACTTTGTGGCAACAGGACATTACTGCAGAAAAAGGAAAAGCGATTCGGGTTTTGAACTCTTAACGGGAAAAGATTCAAATAAAGATCAAAGCTATTTTTTATGTCAGATAAGTCAAAGCCAACTTGCTAAGGCATTATTTCCTGTAGGAGAGCTAGAGAAAAGTGAGGTTCGAAGAATTGCTAAGGAACAAGATTTAGTTACAGCAGAAAAACGTGATAGTCAAGGACTGTGTTTCATTGGCAAGGTAAAGTTACCTGATTTTTTGAAACAACAACTGAAAGAAAAGACAGGTAATATTGTTGAGATTTCCCAAGATTGGGATGGGTTTACTCGAGAATTGGAGCCTGTAGAAGAGTATTTATTTACACAGGCAGACGGCAAAGTAATCGGGGAGCATAGCGGTGCACATTTTTACACTATAGGACAGCGTAGAGGGCTGAACATAGGGGGATACGTAAACCCGCTCTTTATCATACAGATAAATACGACTACTAACACGGTTTACGTAGGAGAGGGAGATGACCATAAAGGGCTTAGTCGTCCTGGCTTGCTGGTACTCCCAAGCGATATTCATTGGTTAAAAGCTATAGATGAGCTTGAAATAGGTGAATCCAAACATTTTCAGATTAGGATAAGGTACCGTCAACCTCTTTTTGGAGCTAAATTGAATAGAACTGAAAAAGGTTTAGAAGTTGTGTTTGACAAACCGGCAAGTGCTGTAGCTAAAGGCCAGTTTGCAGCGTGGTATGAAGGTGATGTGCTAGTTGGGAGTGGTGTTATTTCATAGAAAAAAGGACTGGATTTTTTGAAAAACTTCAAAAAATGATAGGATTTGGCCTCCGTAACGTCACGAACTTCCAACGTTTTTCTTACTAAAGTTAATTAGTAAGCGTCATTACCGACAAGTCTGGATTTAAGGCCTGTTCTTATACGTATTGGTTTAGCCGGAAAAGTAATCGGTGTAAATTTTTCAATTGAAACCAGTCCCTTAGTTCAAAGGAACGAATCTTTTCTCAATTTAGTTTCATAAACTTGCGTCAAAATCACGCTATTTTGATAAGCATATTAATGCCAGTAAAAAACGCTGGTCAATATTTGAAGCCCTGCCTTAATTCTATTGTAGCCCAGACCTATACGGATTGGGAGTTGATAGCAATTAATGATAGTAGTCATGATGGTTCAGAAGAAGTACTTGAGGAATATGCTGAAAAATATTCAAATATTGTTACCTACGATAGCAGTGGTGCTGGCATCGTAAAGGCGCTGCAATTGGCTTTTAAGCTCTCAAGTGGCGATTCTGTACACAGAATGGATGCTGATGATTTAATGCCGCCAAATAAGCTTGAATTGATGTTTGAAGCTTTAGAGATAGGTTCTATAGTTACAGGCATGGTAAGTTACTTCTGTGACGAGCGAGAAGTTGGAGAGGGGTTTAGTAAGTACACCAATTGGCTCAATGGTCTGATGGAATCTGGAGATTTTTGGAGAGATGTTTATCTTGAATGCCCAATCCCTTCTTCTGCATGGTTGACGAACAGAGTAGACTTTGAACGAATTGGGGGTTTTGAATCCTCGTTAATGCCCGAGGACTATGACTTATCGTTTAGGGTGTTAAAGCATAAGTTGAAGGTGATTCGGCTGAATAAGGTGGTCCATCACTGGCGAGATAGCGAGACTAGAACATCCAGAAATGTGGAGCAGTATTTCCCGATTGCTTATTTACCACTTAAGGTTCGCTATTTTATAGAGATCGATAGAAACATAAATAAGGAATTATTGCTTTGGGGTGCAGGAAAAAAAGGAAAGATAATCGCGAAACTACTCATTGAAAAAGGAATTGATTTCAAATGGGTGACAAACAACAATAAAAAGAAAGGTGTTAATATTTATGGTAAAATACTTGAAAGCAGTTCTGAAGCTGGTTTTTCAAATAGTCAAATTGTCCTTGCTATTTCCTCTCCTAGTGATAAGAAAGAGGTGCTAGATATTCTAAATGCTGTAAAGGGCATATCAATAAAGGACTGCTTTTGGTTTTGTTAGCCTTTATTCTACCTCTTCATAGTCAACGTAGTCACCGCCATGCTTATCCACTTTTTTGGTTGAATGCTTCGCACTACTTTTATCGGGAGACTCACCGTTGTTTTTGACCAAACTAGATATTCTAAACACTCTTTTTCCTATCCAATAAATTATAAGGCCTACTATTATGTATCTAAAGATCATCTACTAAGGAACATTGATTTCTGGTTGTATAATTCTCTAAATACAGGATCCTTTACGTCTTTTACAAAAAGAATCTCCTCACCTGTAGACTTCATTTCAGGACCTAGCTCTTTATTTACATTTGGAAATTTATTGAAAGAGAAGACAGGTTTTTTAATTGCATAACCCTTTTTAACAGGCTCGATATCAAAGTCTTTAAGTTTCATATCTCCTAACATAACTTTGGTTGCAATGTTTACATATGGAACCTTGTACGCTTTGCAAATGAACGGCACAGTTCTACTTGCTCTTGGGTTTGCTTCTATTACATAGACCTCCTCATCTTTTACTGCAAACTGAATGTTGAGTAAACCCCTTACGTCCATAGCACGTGCTATTTTCTTGGTATACTCTTCCATTTTATTTTTAACGTTTTCAGACAGACTAAAAGGAGGAAGTACCGCAGATGAGTCTCCAGAGTGTATTCCTGCGGGCTCTATATGCTCCATCATTCCTATCATTACTACATCTTTTCCATCACAGATACTGTCACTTTCTGTTTCCTCTGCTCTATCTAGGAAGTGATCTATTAACACTTTATTTCCGGGTAAGTCACCTAGTAAGTCTATTACAGCTTTTTGAAGATCTTCATCGTTTATTACTATCTTCATTCCTTGACCACCAAGAACATAGCTAGGTCTTACCAGTACAGGATAGCCTACTTTATGAGCTACTTCTATTGCTTCGTATGCGTTTTCTGCTACGCCAAACTTAGGGTATGGAATTTCAAGCTCTTTTAGTAAAGTTGAGAACGAACCTCTGTCTTCAGCCAAGTCCATGTTTTCAAATGATGTGCCTATTATCTTGATACCGTGATCTCTCATTCTTTCACTTAGTTTTAGAGCTGTTTGTCCACCAAGCTGTACGATTACTCCTTCTGGTTTTTCTAACTGAATAATATCCCACAAGTGCTCCCAGAAGATTGGTTCGAAGTAAAGTTTATCTGCAGTATTGAAATCTGTACTTACTGTTTCCGGGTTACAATTGACCATTATTGCCTCGTAACCCAACTCTTGTGCGGCTTTTATTCCGTGCACACAGCTGTAGTCAAATTCTATACCTTGACCTATTCTGTTTGGTCCTGAACCTATTACTATAACTTTCTTTTTATCAGATGGTTTACTCTCATTCTCTCCATCAAAGGTTGAATAGTAGTAGTTAGTAGGAGAGGTAAACTCTGCTGAACAAGTGTCTACCATTTTGTAGATTCTATTAATGCCTAGAGATATACGTTTATCGTATACGTCCATATCAGTAACTCCACCTCCTAATAGGTGAGCTATTTGGGCATCTGCAAAACCTTTGGTCTTAGCTAGTCTAAGAATGTCTGCATCTATGTTTTCTATGGTAAATTTCTTGATTTCCTTATCCATTTTTACGAGTTCGTAAATCTGCTCAAGGAACCATCGGTCAATTTTGGTGATTTTTTGGATAGAAGTAATGGGTACACCAAGTGCCATTGCATCGCGTATGTGGAACACTCTATCCCAGCTTGGATTCTCCAAACTATGTATAATTTGCTCTAGGTTTTTAAGTTCGTATCCGTCAGATCCTAGACCTAATCGTTTGATTTCTAATGATTGACAGGCTTTTTGAAGTGCCTCTTGAAAACTTCTTCCTATACTCATTACTTCACCTACAGACTTCATTTGTAGGCCAAGTGTGGTTTCTGCTCCTTTGAACTTTTTGAAATCCCAACGAGGAATCTTTACTATTGTGTAATCTATACTAGGTTCAAAAAACGCAGAGGTAGTTTTGGTAACAGGATTTTTTAACTCGTCTAGGTAATAACCAAGGGCAAGCTTTGCAGCAATGTTCGCAATTGGATATCCTGTGGCTTTAGATGCCAGTGCAGAACTGCGAGAAACACGTGGGTTTATTTCTATGGCAATGATTTGCTCGTCTTCTGGGTTTACAGAGAACTGTACGTTACAGCCACCAGCAAATGTTCCAAGGTTACGCATCATATCAAATGCCATATTCCGCATTTCTTGAAAACACGTATCGCTCAGTGTCATAGCAGGTGCTACTGTGATACTCTCACCCGTATGGATCCCCATCGGGTCAAAGTTTTCTATAGTACAGATTACAGCAATATTGTCATTGCTATCTCTGAGTAGCTCAAGTTCATATTCTTTCCAGCCCAGGACGGCTTGTTCTACAAGTACCTCATGAGTAGGGGAAGCCTCTAGCCCACGCTTTACAGCTTCGTCGAATTCTTCTTTCTTATGTACGAAGCCGCCTCCGTAACCGCCCATTGTGAATGATGGTCTAATAACTAAGGGAAAACCAATGTGTTGTGCAGCTTCTTTTGCCTCTAAGTATGAGTTAGCTACTTTAGATGTTGCTATGGGTATACCTAGTTCTATCATAAAAGAACGGAATAGATCTCTATTCTCTGTTTTTTCTATAGCTGCTATGTCTACACCTATGATTTTCACATTAAATTTCTTCCACAAGCCTATTTCCTCTGCCTCAATAGCTAGGTTTAGAGCAGTTTGTCCTCCCATAGTTGGCAATATGTGAGTGATAGTTGGCTGTTCAATTAGTATTTGCTCTATGCTGTCGATATTCATAGGAAGCAAGTATATGTTTTCTGCCATACTTGGGTCCGTCATTATGGTAGCTGGATTAGAGTTTATAAGAGAAACCTCTATTCCCTCTTCTCTAAGACTTTGAGCTGCTTGGCTACCAGAGTAGTCAAATTCACATGCTTGTCCGATTATAATAGGACCACTTCCTATTATAAGTACGTGTTTTATACTGGAGTCTTTTGGCATACGTTCTTAAAATTGGGCAAAGTTATTTCATAAAAACAAGCCTACAAGTGATGTGGAAAAGGTGGGAAAAGGGGTTAGTATCTCTATATCAACTCTTCCTCTTCAAAGTAATTAATGATGTGGTGACGCAGGTACATTTCCTGTTCTAGCATGTCTTGGTTGGGTAGTTTGTCTTTTAATTCCCAAACTGGCCACCCCTTACTGTCCACTCCTTTCAAAGAGTAATGACCCGAGGTGCTTAATACTCTGCAAGTAGCAATGTGCATGAGTTTTACTTTTTCTTCCTTCTTAAACTCCGTCTGTGTTGTACCTAATTCCCTCATACCTATGATGTATAATATGGCACTTAGGTCCGGAGTTTTACCAAAGACCTTGACAATTAACTCCTTTATTTTAAACCACTTATCTTTTACTGTTTCTTCTTTTGAGATGCTCATTTCTTTCAATTATTAATTTGGGATAGAATTAAAAACAAGTAGTTTCACTTTTTATTTTGAGTTTGTCTGTGAATTTGCTTTGCTTTGTCTTATGCCAACATTGCTGCAAAGATTACTCACTGAGGCTAAAAACCGTGGTGTTTTCTTAAAAGTTAACATAGAACAGGGAGAAACCATACAGCAAAAGACACTTAATAAGCTTGTAGACAAGGCTCAATATACTGCGTTTGGCAAACGGTTTCACTTCAATGAAATTGTTGATTCCGACAGTTTGTTGTTTGATTATCAGAATTCTGTAGAAATGGGTGACTACCTAAATATGCTTCCATGGTGGACTCGTGCACGTATGGGTGAGGAGAATGTGTCTTGGCCCGAGCCAATAAAAAACTATGCGGTGAGTTCTGGTACTTCAGATGGCAGTAGTAAGTATATTCCTGTAAGTGATCAGATGCTGAAACATATCAAGAGAGCAAGTATGAGACAGGTTTTGAGCGTAATTCAAACGGATGTACCCAAAGACCATATTGCCAAGAAATGGCTTATGATTGGGGGAAGTACAGAGCTTGAGTACAATGGAATGTATTACTCTGGTGATTTGAGTGGTATTACGACGGGGTCAGTACCTATATTGTTTCAGAGACTTTCTAAGCCCGGTATTCAAATTAGAAAAGAGAAAAATTGGACTGAGAAAATTGAGAAAATAACTAAAGAGGCCAAAGATTGGGACGTTGGCTTGGTTGCAGGAGTGCCTGCATGGATTAAGTTGCTGATGGAGAGTGTCATAGAAAACTATGGACTAGAGAGTATTCATGACATTTGGCCAAATTTTGAGGCGTATATTCACGGTGGAGTAGCTCTCTCCCCATACAAAAAGTCCTTGGATGCTCTTATGGGAAGACCCATAAAATATTTCGAAACCTATTTGGCTTCAGAAGGGTTTATTGCATATCAAACAAGGCTAGACAATGAGGGGGGAATGCGTTTATTGATTCGAAATGGTATCTATTATGAATTTGTTCCATTCGATAAAAATAATTTTTCAGATAGTGGGGAACTGTTGCCTCATGCTAAGGCCTTGACACTTTCACAGGTTAATGATAAAGAAGAGTATGCGTTGCTTATTTCTACTTGTAGTGGAACATGGCGTTATTTAATAGGAGATACAATACGTTTCACTAACTTGGATAGGTGCGAAATAAAAATAACAGGACGCACTAAACATTTTTTATCTCTTTGTGGGGAGCACCTGTCGGTGGATAATATGACCAAAGCACTAGAGCTAGTAGCAAATGATTATGATGTTAGTTTTGAGGAGTTTACGGTATGTGGTGTTCCATATGAAGGTTTCTTTGCTCATGAGTGGTTTATATCTTGTGACAACGAAAAACTAATCGGAAGAGAGAATGAAATCCGTGATAAGCTAGACATGACGTTGAAAGTCTTGAATGATGACTATCGCGTAGAGAGGTCTGCAGCGTTAAAAGCTGTTAAACTGAACCTGCTACCATCGAATAAATTTTATGAATGGATGAGAGTAAATGATAATGAAGGATCACAAAATAAATTTCCACGGGTTCTTAATAAGGAGCTGCTAGAAAATTGGCGTAACTATTTAAAAACTACAACATAATGTGGATGTGTCTCTATTTTGCTTTAGCAATTATTGTTGCGTACTTTATCGGAAATAACGCTAGGAAAACAGGTCATGGATTTTGGCGAAGTTTTATTTTTATGCTCCTGATTTTTGCTGTTGTACTCGCGTTTTTAATTAAGCAATTTAATGGAGGGTAGGCATTATGTATGCACTTGGTGGTTTAGTGGTTTATTTTTTTATTTCTATTGTATCTATAAGTGTTGGAATTGTATTTGCATGCCTTGCTAGAAGAAACAATAAATCATTTTTATCGTACTTCATCGTTGGTTTCTTCACTTGTGCACTGTTGCTTATTCTCATATCAGCGTTAATTTTACTCTTTCTAAGTTATGTAAAAGCGTAATCGCCAAACGTTTCAACTACCTCATCCAGAATGGAATGAATTTCTTTTTCATCCATAGTGGTTACTAGCCTTGTACGGTATTCTTTAAAGTGTGCCACTCCTTTGAAATAGTTGCTGTAGTGTCTACGCATTTCTACTATTCCTAGCACATTGCCTTTCCATTTCATTCCAAATTCAAAATGACGTTTGCACACATCCACTCGCTCAGTTATTGTGGGAGGGGTGAGTTGCTCTCCAGTAGCAATGAAGTGTTTTATTTCATTAAAAATCCATGGATATCCGATAGAAGCTCTTCCTATCATAATCCCATCCACGTTGTATCTTTCTTTATACGCTTTGGCTTTTTCCGGTGAGTCTATGTCTCCATTACCAAAAATGGGAATTTTAACTCGAGGGTTCTCTTTAATTTTTCCAATCAAAGACCAGTCAGCCTCACCTTTATACATTTGCTTTCTTGTGCGGCCATGTATACTAAGTGCCTTAATACCAACATCTTGAAGGCGTTCGGCTACCTCCTCTATATATTTTGTGTTGTCATCCCAACCTAGCCTTGTCTTTACGGTTACAGGCAAACTAGTAGATTTTACAATCTCCGCAGTCATTTGTACCATTTTCGGGATGTCTTGCAGTATGCCTGCACCTGCTCCTTTGCAGGCTACTTTTTTCACAGGGCAACCGTAATTTATGTCTATGATGTCGGGTTTGGCAGAAGCTGTGATTTCGGTAGCCTCTTTCATGGATTCTATATCGTACCCAAATATCTGGATACCGATTGGACGCTCGTACTCAAATATGTCGAGTTTTTGGGTGCTTTTAGCTGCATCTCGAATTAGTCCTTCAGAAGAAATGAACTCAGTGTACATTATATCAGCCCCGTTTTCTTTGCATACAGCCCTAAATGGAGGATCACTGACATCTTCCATGGGTGCTAGCAAGAGTGGAAACTCGCCTACTTCTATGTTGCCTATTTTTACCATATTTGCCCAAAGAATAAGAATGGACGAATTACAAGATGGCAAAGATACAGAAACAATAGAATCAAGACCGAGTCAGATTCATGCTTTGTTGCATTTGGTTTTAGGATTTTTATTCTTTTTTGGAGCGGCGTCTGTTCTTGCAGGTTTAGGTATGGTTCTGTTCTCATTTATTCAATATGGAAAATTTGAAGGTGTAAGTGAGTTAATATCTCTTGTAGATGATCTTAAAGCATCACCCGTACTCTTAAAGCTTTTTGTCTTTTTCACATCATCATTACCCTTAATTGTAGCAGTCTTAATTACCATGCAGTTTATAAAAGCTTCACCTAGTATCTATTTACTTTGGAACAGGCCAAAGAATATGAGATGGTTTTGGTTATCGCTTGTGTTTGTTATCGCCGGTATACCGCTTATGGGTTTTCTATTAGAGCTAAACAACTTAATAGATTTTACAAGATGGCCAGAGTTTCATACGTGGTTGTTAACTCAAGAAAATACGAATAATGAAATGTATGAGGCCATGATAGGACCCAAAACAGCTCTGTCTTTCTTGACTAGTGTGCTGTTTATGGCATTGCTTCCTGCTGTAGCTGAAGAGCTCTTTTTTAGAGGTTTTCTGATGAATGTATTTCACGGACTATTTAAGAATATTCACATTTCTGTTTTTGTTACTGCGTTAATATTTAGCCTAGTGCACACCCAGTTTATGAAAGCTATTCCAATGATGTTTCTTGCTGTTATTTTTGGGTATGCCGTGTATTGGACTAGTTCTATTTGGACTTCTATCTTAGCTCATTTCCTAAATAATTTTTTAGCGGTGGTTCAATTGTATTTATTTACTGATGGAGATTATAATCAAGCGATAGAGCAGGGACAACAATTACCTATGGTTGCAAATGTTGCTCTGGTGTTAGTGGTTTTAGGGTTGTTCTATTACATTCAGAAACATTCTAATACTAAAACTCAAAATTTTTATGTCTAACTTTTCATTACGCGTAATTTTTGGAGCCATATACGTAGCCATAATGATTTTGGCTGCTGTTTTTGAGACCCCATATTTTGGTGTTCTTATGGCGTTATTAGCATTTTTATCAATTAATGAAATGGCTGTTTTGGCTAAAAAAGATTCTTCTCAGCATCTTTGGATTAACCCAGCGGTGTTTGCAGGCATAATATTGTATATCACTTTTGTTGGAGCAAGAGACTTGAGCTTGAATGCTTATCTTATTGCCTTTGTTGCACAACTAGGATGCATGTATATTTCGTACATAAATTTAAAAGATAGAAGCAGTATAAATTATGTTTCTACAACATTATATCTTTGGCTACCTTTAGGTTTATTGGCAGTATGGTTTTTACAAAACCCATCGCTGAATACAGAGTATGTCTTGTTTTATTTTGCCACTGTTTGGTTATATGATTCTATGGCGTATTTGGTAGGTAAGTCGATTGGTAAAACACCGATTTTTCCTAAAGTATCTCCTAAGAAAACTATTGAAGGTACAGTTGGAGGTGCGATATTTACTATACTAATTATGAGTGTTTTAAATCACCTATGTTTTCACTTGCCAATTATGGGTTATATGGTAGTGAGTATTATTGTTTTATTTGCTACGTTTGGTGATTTTGTAGAGTCGTATATGAAAAGGAAGGTTGGGGCAAAAGATAGCGGAAATCTAATTCCTGGTCATGGAGGAATATTGGACAGGATAGATTCAATATATCTCTCCGCATTGCCATATTTGGTCATATTGTTACTACAATGACGAAAAATGTTGAATATCTAAGAATAGGCAATCAGTAGAATAAATACATTTGCCATAATACAACATAAAAAATTACGACAACATAATGACTTTAAAGTTCAAAGAACCAGCTCCTATTACGGATGAATTAAATCCGCTGGAGTCTATGATGGAAAGATTTAATGAAGCGGCAATGATTTTGGGCTTGGATGAATCTACATACAGTGCATTGAAATCTCCCGAAAAGGCGGTGATTGTTAGCTTGCCAGTTACTATGGATGATGGTAAGGTAAAGGTGTTCCAAGGGTACAGAGTTGTGCACTCGTCTAAACTAGGACCAAGTAAAGGTGGAATAAGATACTCTTTAGGTGTAAACCTAGATGAGGTAAAAGCTCTTGCAGCATGGATGACCTGGAAGTGTGCAGTAGTTGGAATTCCTTATGGCGGAGGTAAAGGCGGTATCACTTGTGATCCGCGGAGCATGTCAGAAGGAGAACTGGAGAGATTAACTAGAAGTTTTACTGGTGCTATGAGAGATGTCTTCGGTCCAGAGAAAGATATTCCAGCTCCTGATATGGGAACCAATCCACAAACAATGGCTTGGATAATGGATGAATATTCTAAACTGGCTGGGCAGGCTTCTCCTGCTGTTGTTACAGGTAAGCCATTAGTACTTGGAGGCTCACTTGGCAGGGTAGAAGCTACTGGTAGAGGAGTAATGGTTTCTGCACGTAGTGCTATGGCTAAGCTGAAAATGAACCCTTCTCAATCTACTTGTGCTGTGCAAGGTTTTGGAAACGTAGGAAGCATATCGGCTAAACTATTGGAAGGACAAGGAGTTAGTATCGTAGCTATTTCAGATATATCTGGTGCGTATTACAATAAAGAAGGATTAGATATAGAAGAGGCTATAAAATACACAGCAAAGCACAAAAGCTTAGAAGGATACAAAGGAGGCAAAATAATTTCTAACGAAGAATTGTTAGAGTTAGATGTAGATATTTTGGTTCCTGCAGCACTAGAAGACCAAATAACGGAAGAAAATGCTGGAAGAATAAAGGCTAAATTGATAGTAGAGGGTGCTAATGGACCTACAGCGTCTAATGCAGATAAAATTTTGGATGATAATGGTGTAATGGTGGTTCCAGATATTTTAGCAAATGCTGGTGGAGTGTCGGTTTCATATTTTGAATGGGTTCAGAATAGATTGGGTTACTTTTGGACAGAAGAGAGAGTAAATAGAAGAGCAGATAGAGTAATGAAGCAAGCATTTGATAATGTTTATAAAGCGGCAAGAAAACATAAGTGTAGTCTTAGAACAGCAGCTTATATCGTTGCTATTCAGAAGGTTGCAGAAACTTCTAAACTTAGAGGCATATTTTAGATGAGAATACATAGAGAAGGATTTAAGATTATTTTAATAGCTACATTTTTATTTGTAGGTATTTTATACGGTTTGTCGGCTCTTGAGTCACCACCTTGGTTGATGGCTTTG
Organism: Bacteroidia bacterium; assembly: GCA_028339355.1. Taxonomy (GTDB): domain Bacteria; phylum Bacteroidota; class Bacteroidia; order NS11-12g; family UBA9320; genus UBA9320. Next base: position 77,252 of record JAOLBX010000004.1, on the reverse strand, counting down.
ATAGGCCTACCCCTCTTAGTTTTGTATATTTTGGTTATTCGATTTTTCAGAAATCCTCCGAGATATTCTTACAAAGTTGAGAATGGAATTGTTGCTCCTTGCGATGGCAAAGTAGTGGTAATAGAAGAAGTAGAAGAGACAGAGTACTTTAAAGATAAACGGATTCAAATATCTATTTTTATGTCACCACTTAATGTGCACGTAAATAGAAACCCTATATCGGGCAGTGTGAGTTACTTTAAATATCATTCGGGCAAGTATTTAGTAGCGTGGCATCCAAAGTCTTCTACAGAAAATGAAAGAACAACGACTGTAATTAAGTCAGAAAAGGGTACCGAAATTCTTTTTCGACAAATTGCAGGTGCGGTAGCACGTAGAATAAGGTGGTACATCAAGCCTGGTGACAATACAACTCAAGGTGAAGAAATGGGTTTTATTAAGTTTGGATCTAGGGTCGATGTTTTTGTGCCTGTTGGAACAGATATAAAAGTCAAATTAGAGCAAAAGGTGTCAGCAGCCGAAACATTATTAGCGGTTTATAAGTAAGTCATAATGAGTATTCTTGAATACTTAGAAAAACACCTTTCTAAATTTAAAGCTCAGAGTATACTCGATTATATTTATGAGTCTAAATGTACCCTAAAGATTACCAAACCACGAAAGACCAAAAGAGGCGATTTTAGACAATTTGGTACACAATTGAGCATTAGCGTCAATCATGATACTAACTCCTATAGGTTTTTATTCACACTCATACACGAAATTGCACATCTTAAGACGTACCTAGAATATAAGAACAAGGTCAAACCTCATGGACCAGAATGGAAGGCCAATTTTAAAGAGCTATTTACTTATTTTAAAATGCAGGAAGAGTTTGGTAAAGATGAGAACATTTTAGCAGTGACCACAGCAGAGTTAGAAAACCCAAAGGCTTGCAGTGGTGTGAGTTTAGAGGTAGAAAGAGCTTTTGCAAAATTTGATGCAACCCCAGTGATTTATTTAGAAGATATACCCGATGGCGGCAAATTTTCGTTTAGGAACCATAGCTATAAAAAGCTAGAAACCAGAAGGAGCAGAGTGCTATGTCTTAACATTGCAAATAACAGAAAGTATACTATTAATAAGGCTGCATCTGTCTCTCCCTGTCAATAATTCGTTTTATGTATTGGTGTGACGTAATCCTATCTTTACGTTTTATAAATTAAATCAACCAAATCAAAAATTATGTTTAAACAGTTTAAAAATTTCATCATGACAGGTAATGTCATAGATTTTGCAGTTGCTGTTATAATGGCTACTGCTTTAGGGCTTGTTATCAACGGTTTCGTTACTGATATGGTAATGCCTATTGTTGGACATTTTGCAGGGGGCATGGATTTTGCTCAAATGAAAATTGTCTTAGATGATGCTGTAGTAGCAGCAGATGGTACCGTTTCTACACCTGAAAATGCAATTCTTTGGGGAAAATGGATTAACAGTATAATTAATCTAATTATCGTAGGATTTGTTATGTTCCTTTTAGTAAGAGCATATAACAAGACTAAACCACCTGAGCCAGAAGCAGCACCAGCAGGTCCTAGTGACATAGATCTTCTTACAGAAATCAGAGATGCATTAAAAAAGTAAATAGTATTTACTACATATAATGATAAATGAAGCGGCCAATGGCCGCTTTTTTATTGCTAGAATTTTTGAAATTCAGCAGGATTGTTCTCGTGCATCATTTCATACACTACATCAAACAATTCTTCAGCGTTTGACTTAGAGAAGTAATCTCCATCGGTACCATAAGCTGGTCGGTGGTCTTGCGAAGTGAGTGTTCTAGGTGCACTATCGAGGTGTACATAACCTCCTTGTTCTTCGAGTACTTTCTGCATCATAAAACCCGTAGCACCACCTTTTACATCTTCATCCATAAAAACTACTTTATTGGTTTTTTTCAAGGATTCAACGATGCTGTGATTTACATCAAATGGTAAAAGAGACTGCACATCTATTAGTTCAACGGATATTCCCGTTTCCTCTATTTGAACTATTCCTTCCTGAGCTATACGTGCACACGAACCGTAAGTAATTACTGTGACGTCTGTACCTTTTTTTAGCACCTCAGGCACTCCCAAGGGAACCGTGATTTCAGTTAAGTTGTTTGGTAATTTTTCTTTAAGTCTGTAGCCATTCAAACATTCTACTATAATGGCTGGCTCGTCAGATTTCATAATAGTGTTATAGAACCCAGCGGCTCTTGTCATATCTCTAGGAACTAATACATTTATACCTCTCACTGCGTTAAGAATCATTCCCATAGGAGATCCGCTGTGCCATATACCTTCCAATCTATGACCACGTGTCCGTATAATCAGCGGATATTTTTGACCACCTTTTGTTCTATACTGGATTGTCGCTACATCATCACTCATGATTTGTATTCCATACAGCAGATAGTCTAGATATTGTATTTCTGCGATAGGTCTTAATCCACGCAACGATGCACCAATGGCCTGCCCTACGATGGTATTTTCTCGTATTCCCATGTCCATCACACGAGTGTCTCCATATTTGTCTTGTAAGCCAGCAAATCCTTGATTCACATCACCAATCTTTCCGACATCCTCTCCAAAAGCGATGACTTCTGGGTGGCTAGATAGGAGATTGTCAAATGTTCTGTTAAGTATTTCAAAACCATTAAGCAACTCCGCATCAGAGTCATACGAGGGCTTTATTTCAGCAATACTTAAACCTCTATTTGCAGATTGACTATGAAGATGACTGCTATATATGTCTTGATATTTAGAAAGATATGTGTCATAAAATGTCTTTAAAGTTCCTACATTCGGATTTCCTATGTTATCGCGTAATACGAAGTGACAAGTTTTAAGTATTTCTTTTCTAGCTGCATCAGTATTTGATTTAAGGTTTTGTGCAGCTTCTGAATCTATTTCTTCTAGCACTTGTACAGCATCTCTTACCTCTGATTTTATTTCTGAAGTAAACGCTATCCAAGCTTCTTTTTTTGCCTCTCTTACCTCTATAACAGCTTCTTTTTCAAGGCCTTCTATTTTTTCTTCGGTACATATTTTATTGTCTAACAACCATTTACGCATTTTTATAATGCAATCATTCTCTTGTTCCCAGGCTAATCTATCGCTAGACTTATATCTTTCGTGAGATCCAGAGGTTGAGTGCCCTTGAGGTTGTGTAAGTTCTTTTACATGCACGACTACAGGGGTATGCTTTTCTCTGCAAACTTTAGATGCCTTTTTATAAGCATTCATAAGTGCAGGATAGTCCCAACCATTAACAGTTATAAGTTCTATTCCTGTGCCAAATTTGTCTGTTTTGAAACCTGAAAGAATTGCACTCAGATTTTGTTTAGTAGTTTGATGCTTGGCATGTACAGATATTCCGTATTCATCGTCCCATATACTTATAAGCATAGGTACTTGCATCACTCCGGCGGCATTGATAGTTTCCCAAAAATGCCCTTCAGATGTACTAGCATTTCCAATGGTGCCCCAAGCTATCTCGTTTCCTTTTTTAGAAAACTCTGTTTTTTGATGAAGGTTCTTGTTCTCTTTATATACTTTAGATGCAAAAGCCAGTCCAAGTACTCTTGGCATTTGTCCTGCAGTTGGTGAAATGTCTGAGGAGATATTGATTCTATCGGTTTGAGATAACCACTCCCCATTTTCGTCAAGCATTCGGGTACCAAAGTGTCCGTTCATACTTCTACCGGCACTACTTGGCTCGTGTTCTATACTTGGATGAGCATATAGTTGGGCGAAGAATTTTTGTACATTACTAAGACCAAGTGCGAACATTAATGTTTGGTCTCTATAGTACCCTGCCCTAAAATCGCCATTTGCCATATATCTGGCCATCGCCACTTGTGCAACCTCTTTACCGTCACCAAATATTCCAAACTTTGCTTTCCCAGTTAAAACCTCTTTGCGACCAATGAGCGAAGTTTGTCTACTTTTATAAGCGGTCAGATAATCTGATATTACCTGTAGTTTAAATTCTTCTTTAGATATGGGTTGTTTAGATGCTATTGCCACTGCTGTTGCCATTATTTGAGTACTGCAAAGATAACGCTTATCTTTTACTCAAATATTATGCAGAATACTTAGTATATAATCTTGATAGTGGAAACCCTATTTTCTGCGTATATAGAAAGAAAATAAACTCCTCTTGGATTGGTTGATAAGTCTAAATATGTTAGTCCATTTTCTCCTGTTTGTATGTAGGAGACATTTTTGCCTTGCAAATTTTTGATGCTGAGATTGGTAACCTTTGCTCTTGAATTAAGAGTGTAAAAACCTAATGAAGAAGGGTTTGGATAAACTGAAATCTCAAAATTTTCAGCCTTAAATATCGAAGCGGATCCATCTCCCTCTATTATAAGCTCGTATCCGTCTGCAGTGTCTGGTGTCGGCACTTGGAGCAGACCTAAACTTGCATAGGCTGTAGTTGCTATTTTTATAGAGTAGACCCCAGCTTGTGCTTGTGTAGGATTTCCAAATAATTTAATGCATCCTACTGCTGTGTGGTCAAAAGTACAGCGGGAGGGCTCACATGCATAGTTAAAACCTGAAGGCAAACCAATAACATCGTTTACTTTTACAGAATCAATATTTGCGGTAACTTGTTGTCCGCCAAATTCGACTGTAGTATCCCTTATTGCTAATATTTGAAAAACAAACTCATAAAATTGATCTGCATATGCTTTATCCGGTTGTTCGGGATAAACCCCTGGTTCAGTAATAGTAATATCTGGATTGCAAGACTGTGAAAATGCAGATGAAATAATAAACATGGCTGAAATTGCACTCAGAAGAACTCTTTTCATAATTAGGAAGTTTAAATACATTTGTGAAAAACGAATATATGGTTAAAGGTCTATTCTTACAAGCAGTTTTTCTAGTATTGGTGACTCGTTGTGCTGCACAAGTCATGGTTAATTACCAAGGAATAATTACAGATGCTTCTAACGAAGTGATTATTGGTGCACAGTTTATGCATCCTGAGTCTGGAAAAATTATGGCGGTGTCTGATGAAGAGGGCAAGTATAATTTTGAAGCGAATACAATGACAATTGTGGTCTCTCAGATTGGGTTTAAAAACGGGTTGTTAAAAAAAGGAAAGTCTAAAATTGTACTCTATGAAGAAACCAGTTTATTAGGAGCGGTGGTTGTTACCGAAAATAAACGAGAAACGCAGTTAAAAAATGCTACGATTTCAATGGAAATAATTCCGCCACACCTTATTACCAATACAGCCCCCACAAATATGGAAGAAAGTATTGGTAGGATAAATGGTGTTCAGGTGGTAGATAATCAGCCAAATATAAGAAGCGGCAGCGGATGGAGCTATGGTGCGGGTTCTAGAGTTCAGGTACTTGTAGATGGAGTGCCTTTGTTATCAGGAGATGCAGGCCAGCCATTATGGACATTTGTGCCTACCGAAGGGATAGAGGGAGTTGAAATTTTAAAAGGAGCAAGTTCAGTAATATACGGTTCCTCGGCTTTGAACGGGGTGATAAATATAAAGACAAGAAAAAGCAATAAGCCGTTTACACAAATTTCTGCGTCAACTGGGTTTTATGATTTACCTAAAAGACAATCATTACGCTATCAAGGCAATGATAGAAATATGATTTCTAATGTTACAGCGTATCACTCAGGTACATATAAAGCAGTAGGTGTGACTGCAGGCTTGAACTTGTTGGATGATGAGGGTTATAAAATGGGAGATTATGATAAGCGAATAAGGGGGTCATTGGGTCTTAAGAAAGTATTTGGAGAAAAAAATATAATAGTTGGTATTAATTCCACTTATCAGTTTGGAACTTCAGGAAGTTTCTTGCTTTGGCAATCTTTGGATTCTGGATACAATGCACTTAATAACGAGACTACAGACAACCTTGTGTCAAGAATTAGCATAGACCCTTACTTGAGATGGCAAAAAGGAAAGTTCAGACACAATATTAATGCTAGATACTTAGCGGTGAATAATGAGGTCGACAATGGAGATCCGTCCAACAATCAATCTAATTTTTCTGATTTGATTTACACTGAGTACCAAAGTCAATACTCATTGCCTAAACCCAAGTTGAATATTACAGGAGGCTTGGTGGCTATAAACAGTGTAACTAAATCACCATTGTATCTAGGTAAGCAACAAGCTAGTAATTATGCAACATACCTACAAATAGAAAAGGCCTGGAATAGAATCTCTACCACTGGCGGTGCTCGGTATGAATATTTTCAACTAAATGAGCGGACTGAGGCAAAACCAGTTTTTAGGGCCGGGTTAAATTATAGATTAGCACAATATACCTATCTGAGAAGCAGTTTTGGACAAGGCTATCGATTTCCGAGTATCGCAGAGTCATATATTAGTACATCTGTTGGGCCAATATCTATTTTTCCTAACAAGAACTTAATGTCAGAAACAAGCTCGAGTTATGAAATTGGTATAAAACAGGGTTTGCAAATAAAGGAATGGCAGATGATGATAGATGCCGCAGTGTTTAGAATGGATTATGAAAACATGATGGAGTTTGCATTTGGTATATGGGACTATATACCACCATTGGATTTCAAAGCAGGCTTTAGAACATTAAATACTGGTAAAGCTAGAGTACAAGGAGCAGAGTTTAATCTTGGATTTCAGAAGAAAACAAAAATCGTTGATATTCAAGGTTTTATTGGGTACACTATGGTAATTACTGAAGCGTTAGAGCCCTCATTAATGTTTGGACAAGACAGTACAGGACAACAAATTAGCTATATATCTACCAGTTCAGATACTTCAGGGTATGCTCTAAAATACAGACCTAGAGACTTAATTAAAGGCGATGTGATGGTTCGGTATAAAAATTGGAGGATTGGATTTGGAATTGCGTATCAGTCAGCTATGCAAAATATCGATTTAGCTTTTACCAATGGAATTATTGCTTCGGTAGTACCTGGTATTCAAGAATCTCAGGATAAGCAGCTTACAGAGGTTACTTTAATTAATGCTCGAATCGGTTATGCGTTTTCAGATAGAATAAATAGCAACCTTATTGTTTCTAATCTTACCAATAAAGAATACGCCATTAGACCGGCAGATCTTGGAGCTCCTCGATCCGTTAGATTTCAAATAACCTACACATTAGACAAGTCAAAATAATGTGTGTATAGCAAGCAATTCTTCTTAGTAGTTTTGTATTGTTAATGAGCATTGTAAAAAAATTAGCAGGTGATACAGCGATTTATGGTATTCCAAGTATAGTAGGAAGGTCTATCAATTTTGTTCTTGTATTTTTCTTTGCGTCTTATTTTACCCCAGAATTTCTAGCACCACATGTAGAGTTTTATGCTTATGCAGCATTTTTCTTTGTGGTATTGCCACACGGTATGGAAACTGCTTTTTTTAACTTCACGCGAAACAAAGAGAAGTACAAAGATGTTTTTGCCACGGCACTATCATCTGTTTCTATCATAACTTTGGCATTTGTTCTTCTAATGCTGCTCAATAAAACAGGAGTTGGAACATTTGTAGGCCACCCTGATAATATATCTTATGTAGTGTTATTTACTGTAATCTTAGCAATAGATGTAATAAAATCCATTCCTTATGCACTTCTTCGGTATCTAGACAAAGCCAAAAAATTTGCCTTAGTTAAAAGTCTCGGCATTGTAATCAACGTCGGTTTAAACATCTTCTTCATAGTTTATTATCCTGAGTTTGCTGGCGTAGAACGCAGCATAGAGTATATTTTTATCTCGAATTTAATAGCAAGTGCAGTAGAGTTAATTCTTTTGAGTCCTGATGTTTTCAGTCATTTTGGGATACCCAACATGGAGCTTTGGAAAGCAATGTTTAAATACTCCTGGCCGCTTATTGTTTTAGGGTTTGCAGGTATGATAAATGAAACTTTTGATCGCATCATTATGCGTAAATTGTTGCCCCCGGAAACTGTGGACTATGAAATAGGAGTTTATGGTACTTTTTATAAGTTGAGTATGCTCATGACTATTTTTATTCAGGCGTTTCGCTTTGCGGCAGAGCCCTTGTTTTTTAGTCAAGCAGATAAAAAAGAAGGCAAATCTTCGTACATTATTATTATGAATTGGTTTGTGTTTGCTTGCGGGGCTATTTTCTTATTTACATCATTATTCAGAAAAGAAATAGCTGAACTCCTTATTAGAAAACCCGAATTTCATGAACATCCCGATGCACTTTTCATTGTGCCTATATTACTGTTAGCCAACCTTTTTCTTGGAATATTTTATAACTTGAGTATCTGGTACAAGCTCAATAATAAGACAAGACTGGGGGCTTTAGTTTCAGTAATAGGAGCAACAATTACATTGGCCTTATTACTTGTATATATTCCGCAATATGGTTTTAAGGCGGCGGCAATAACCACTCTTATCGCCTACTTTGTAATGACGGCTATCAGTTACTTCTTGGGGCAGAAACACTATCCTATAAGCTATGACGTAAAACAAGTGTTAGGACTTTTAACGCTCAGTATTGGCCTATACATTTTTGCAGATTATATGTCATTGGAGGGTATCTGGTTTTATCTTCTAAATGTAGTAATACTGTCACTATACACATTCGTTGGATATCGAATAATATTAAGTACGATAAAAACCTAAATTTGCCGCAGAATGATAGAGCTTTCGGTAATTAATAAAAGCAATAATCCATTGCCAGTTTATCAGACTAAACAGTCCGCCGGTTTAGACCTAATGGCGTTTGTTTCTGAAGAAATTACAATTGAACCAATGGAGCGTAAGTTATTAGGTACTGGCTTATATGTTGCATTACCAGATGGCTATGAAGCAATGATACGCCCACGAAGTGGCCTGGCATTTAAATATGGCATTTCTGTAATTAATACTCCGGGCACTATTGACGCAGATTATCGGGGAGAAATAAAGATAGCATTAATCAATTTTTCGAATGAAGCTTTCAAAATAAGTAACGGTGACCGTATTGCTCAAATGGTTATTAATAAATATGAGCAGGTTTCGTTTAAGCTTACAGATAATTTAAGTGAGACCGAAAGAGGATCTGGAGGTTATGGACATACAGGAACATAAATTAGAAAAAAGACAATATGAATATAATAATACCAATGGCAGGAATAGGAAGCAGGTTAAGACCACACACGCTTACCGTTCCAAAACCATTAGTGCCAGTAGCTGGCAAAGCGATAGTTCAACGATTAGTGGAGGACATAGCAAAGGTTGTAAACGAACCTTTAAATGAGATAGCTTTTGTTATTGGGCCAAATGAGCAATTTTTTGGCAAAGAAGTGCAAGGTCACTTGCTTAAAGTAGCTAAAAGTATAGGGGCCAAAGGCTCAATAAATATTCAACATGAAGCATTGGGAACAGCTCACGCTATCTATATGGCAAAGCAAGCACTCTCAGGCAACGTTATTGTTGCATTTGCAGATACATTGTTTAGGGCAGATTTTATACTGGATGCCAGCGTAGATGGAACGATATGGGTGAAAGAAGTAGAGGACCCAAGAGCATTCGGAGTAGTACAACTGGATAACGATGGCATAATAGAAGATTTTGTGGAGAAACCAGAAAACCCTAAATCTAATCTTGCAATCATTGGTATTTACTATTTTAAAGATGGAAGTGCTCTAAAAAACGAAATAGAACATTTGCTTGATAATGATATTAGAGAAAAAGGAGAATATCAACTTACTAACGCTTTAGATAGTTTAAAAGATAAAGGGTCTAGATTTACTCCGGGTAAAGTTATAGAATGGTGGGATTGCGGCAATAAAAACGCTACAGTAAACACAAACCAACGTGTTTTAGCTAATTCTAAAGAGAAGCTAGTTTCTGACACGGCTATACTTGAAAATTCAGAAATTATAGAGCCCTGCTTTATTGGAGAAAACGTTAAGCTAATAAATGCAAAAGTTGGTCCGTATGTATCTATTGGAAATAATAGCACAGTAGAAGATAGCGTTATAAGCAATACTATCATACAAACTGAATCACATATCATAAACGCTACTATCACAAATTCGATGATAGGTAATAAAGCATACTATGATGGGTCAGCTAATGAAATAAGCATTGGAGACTACAGTACTCGAAAAATTGGTTAAAAAACCGATTAACATAGCGTTATTGTTACTCGGTTTTATGGCTTTTGGTTGTAAGACCGGCAAAACTGTTGTGAGTAAAAGTGGTTCTGGATTAGACTATAAAGTTCAAAAACTTTTTGAGAAGAGCTATTTTGAAGCAAATAAGCAAAAGGTTCTTAATAATAACGAGAAGGCCCTTGAGTTGTATTTGAAATCTTTAGAGATAAACCCTGAAAGTCACCCTGCGATGTATCAGGTCGCAAAACTTCATTATCAGTTAGACAAGTATGAGGACGCATTGTATTGGGCAGAAAAATCAGTGAAAACAACCAATGTTTTCAATCATTGGTACTCAGGGCAATTAGCTCAGTTTTACAATAAGTTTGGCAAGTATGCATTGAGTGCAGATGTGTTTGCTCAGATGGTAGCTAACGAGCCAGAAGTGCGTCATAACTACACCGAATCGGCAAGTCAATATTTCAATGCCAAGGAGTATGACAAGGCTATAAAGATGTTGGAGTTAATGCAAAAAAGATTTGGTGTGGAACTAGAATCTTCATCAAGACTAGAATATGTTTATACTAAGTTTGGGCAGAAAGATAAAGCGGTGGAGGTGATGGAAGAACTAGCGGCTTCTGACAAGAACAACATACAATATATGGGATTTTTGGCTGAGACTTATTTAAGTGCCGGGCTCGAGACAAAGGCTATAAAAACGCTGAACGAGGTAATTGCTTTGGAACCAAGCACAGGAAAGGCTTACTATGCACTTTATACTATCTACTCGCAAAAAGGCAGCAAAGAATTAGCGATTAGCAATTTGAAAGAAGCCTTTAAATATTATGACTTAAGTCTGCAACAAAAATTGCAAGCAGTGAGCAGTTATTTTTCGGATATAAATTCAAGCGTTGCTATTAAAGATGAGATGTTTGCGTTTGGCGACATTTTGGTAGAAAAATATCCTACTAATATTGAACCTTATCTGTTTCAGGCAGATATAAGTGGAACAGCCATGGATTATTTGGGTGCGAGAAGTCACGTGAGAAGAGCTCTTACCATTGACAAAACTGACTATAAGGTATGGGGTAAATTGATTAGCCTGAATGTACGATTGGGAGATGATAAGCAACAGGTAGTGGATACAGAAGAAGCATTGGAAATGTTCCCAAATATCACTGAAATATATATCGCTAAAGGATACTCTCATCTAAATCTTGAACAATTTAATGATGCTATAGATATAACAGAACAAGGACTTGATGTAGCTATAGATAAGACGGATAAGACAGAGTTAATGCTGTGCCAAGCATCGGCATATGATCAGCTCAATAATTACAAAAAATCTGAGGATTTATTCGAAAAAATATTGAAGATAAGTCCCTATAATTCAACCGTTTTAAATAATTACTCTTTCAGTTTAGCAGAGCGAAAAGAAAATTTAGACAAAGCAGATTCATTAATCAATTTAGCATTAAAACTAGAGCCAAGTAATCCTTTCTTTCTAGATACTAAAGCTTGGATACTCTATGGCATGAAAGATTACGATGCTGCACTGAAGTTGCTAGACAAATGTATGGAGATTGACCCCAAAAATCCAGAATACTATATCCTTGCTAAGGAAATTTTTTTAACATTGGGGAATCAGACTTTAGCCAATTCCATGCAATTAGAAATAGATGAGCTCACTAAAAGGTAACACTATCCTTCTTTTAATTTTCACTGCGATAACTGTGGCATCTTGCAAGTCTAGAAAATTTGCTCAGCCGGTAGCAATGAATTTGGAGACCTTACAGAAATATTGGGATTCTCAGTTTGATAGTGATTATCTAGAAGCTAGAGGTAAAGCAGCTGTAACGACCAATGGAAAGACCACGAATGTATCTATGCACCTGAAGATAAAAAAGGATAGCATTATCTGGGGCAAGTTCAGCTTGTTTGGTATAGGAGCAACAGTGCTCATAACTCAAGACAGCTTTTTTATGGTAAACTCGCTAAGTCAAGAATACATGGCCTATGACAATAGCTACCTTGATCAATACTTGGGATATAGAGCTAATATTGGCCAGGTCCAAAATCTTTTATTGGGTAATGCAATTTTTCCTAAAGGTGATTACATATTTGAGAGTGTAAAAATGGAATTAAACGGGAACGAAGGCTTGGCTACTAACACTTTGAAAATAAATAATGAAATAAGAACGTTTAGCTCAAAAATTAGAACCGAAGATTCCACTCAAAGTGCTCATATACAATATGATATGTATGAGATTGTAAATGAACTATTAATGCCCAAAATTGTGAGCATAGATGTCAAAAAGGGCACACAAAATTTAGATGTTGTTCTTAATTATCAAAACGTAAATACTAACCTTATATCTACTTTCCCATTCAAAATACCGAATGGGTTTACTCGGAGATAAATATAAGCAAGCATTTTTATTTCTTTTAATGTTACTACCTGCTGTTTTAAATGCAATAAAAATAGAGATAACAGATTACGAAAAAAATCTACTAAAAGATGTTCAAGTCGTAGAATCTATACTTGAAGACAATAGACTCAAGGCAAAGGGTATTATGGGAGAGATCACTCATTTGGAGTATGAAGTGATAGCCGCTCAGAAGATTATAAGACTTATAGAAAATGAATCTAAGGTTAGTTCGATTAATCTTATTCACCTCGAAGAACAACTTACAGTTTTAGAACAAGAAAAAAAAATTGTTGTTCGGCAGTATCAAGCTTTATTGTTGGAAGAGTATAAGAATAGAGACTATAAGACTAAGCTGTATTTTATAGCATCTTCAAAAAACATTGGAGAATTGGTAAGTAGAGTGAGTCACCTCAGTACATTAAAGGAGTTTAGAGTTAAACAACTAAAAGCTATTGAAAACAAAGAGAAGGAAGTAGCGGATAATCTTGCCGTATTTATTGGTAGCTCTAATCAGAAAAAGCAAATAGCTGTAGATAAGGTTGAACAAATAAGTAAATTGAATAGCCTTTTACGTATAATTCATCAAAAATATAGAGAGTTAGAGTCGAACAATAATTCTTTGACTCTACAGTTGAGAGAAAAAAATGAAGCACTTGACAAGTTAAATAAAGAGGTAAATAAGGCTATAAACGCTGAGGCAAATAGTAATAGTGCATCCAAGGGATTGAAGTTTAGATGGCCTGTAGGTAACGGTATTATTGTAGGAAGATTTGGGGTTCATAAACACTCCAAAGAAAGAAAAGTAAGAATAACGAATAATGGTATAGATATATTGGTGGCAGGCAAAGAAAAAATAATGGCTGTGGCTGATGGTAAAGTCAAGGCAATTCTAAATGTGCCGGGATCTAACACTTCGATTATAATCGATCATAATGGCTATTATTCAGTGTATTCCAATGTTGCATATCAAAATTTAGCTAGTGGTTCAGCTATTAAGCAAGGAGAACCTTTTGCCACAGTAGCTTCTGATAATGATGGAATGAATAAATTTCATTTTGAGTTATGGAAAGGCACCGCTAAAGTGAATCCTGAAAAGTACCTGCAAGGGAGTCTTCACTAGACTTGTATTTAATAAACATAATGTAATGAGCACTTTGTTTTAGAAGTGTAAAAGTTAGATATTAGCACCGATGAAAATAGGTGTAATAGGAGCGGGGGTGATGGGTAGAGGAATCGCTCAAGTCTCTGCCATGGCAGGGCATTCAGTGGTTTTGTTTGATATCAATTTTGATGTTCTTCAAGCTGCAGAGCAAGGAGTAACTAAGAACTTAGCTAAAGCAATTGAATTGGGAAAATTGGACGAAGCCGGTATGAAGTCCACGCTTTCTTTATTACAATTTACGAACAGCATAGCCGATGTAAAAGTGGATCTTATAATTGAAGCCATTGTAGAACGTTTGGATGTAAAATCAAAAGTACTTGCTGAGCTTGCCGAAATAAACGGAGAGGACACTATTTACGCTTCCAATACTTCATCCATACCACTTACTCAGATAGCGGCAGGGTTTATATATCCAAGTAAAGTTGTCGGTATTCACTACTTTAATCCGGCTCACATTATGAAACTGGTAGAAGTAATAAGTGCGGAGCAAACTTCTCCAGAGGTACTTAGCAAAGCAAAAGAATACGTTTCTAGTGTCAATAAAAAGTGTATTGTAGCAAAAGATGCTCCGGGATTTATTGTGAATCGCGTCGCTCGACACTTTTATGTGGAGGGGCTTAAAATATTAGAAGAGGATGTAGCAAGTCATGATGTTATCGATGATTTAGTGCGTAGCTCAGGGTTTAAGATGGGACCATTTCAGCTAATGGATTTAATAGGAGTAGAAACGAACTTGTCTGTGACAGAATCGATGTATAGTCTTTTTAATTATGACCAAAAGTTTAGACCGAACAGAATACAACAAAAAAAGGTTCAGGCCGGTTATTATGGTAGAAAGTCTGGAAAGGGTTTTTATACATACGATAAATGAAAAGCTATTTACTTATTCCTCTATTTCTAATTTCAATACTAACGGAATCATGTAAACCAGATGATTCTTTAACTGGAGATTGCTTTATACCGAGTGTAGGTGTTAACGTGACTATAAACATGAACCTTCCTGAATATTTTAACCTTCAAAACCTAGGTGAGTTTAAGGAGATAAACGGTGGAAATAGGGGTATATATTTGATTCATAATTACGATGATATTTTTTATGCAATCGAAAGAACCTGTACCTATCAATCGGAGAATGACTGCTCTCGTATTCTATTAGACAATGAAATATTACAACTAAAATGTGGCTCCATGTCTGACACTACATTTGTAGAATGTTGTCCATCTACTTTTTCATTTAATAGTGCACGGTTAGGTGGCCCTGCTTTGTGTAATCTGAAAACCTACAGGGTGAGTAGGAGTGGTAATTCGCTGTACATTAGCAATTAACACCTCCGGCTATTTAGGGTGTAGTTAAAGTACTGTATCAATCTAATAGACAAACACTTGCAATCTTTTTTGTGTGGAGCAGAGGGGTGTTAAGTCACACTATTTTGGGGATGATTTAGCTACTTTTAGAAAAAATTATTCCCAAGGATAATAAATTATTCTTGGGAATAAAAAGTGGGCCTTTCGGTCCTAATTTCGAACTTCTTTATTAAGATTTATTATAAATATTTATTATAAATGATATATATTAATTATCATTACACATTAAATAAAAAAATGAAAAAATTATTATTACTAACATTAGTGCTTTCTATATTTAGTTGTACTAATAAAGAATCAGATGCATGTACTGAACTAAAAAATTCAAAAGTATTATTATCCGACAATATGGAAAATTATAGATCTGCTTGGGAAAAGTCTTTTTTTAAGAGAGATATTAATGTATTAGATGAATACCTTCATGAGAATGTTACCCATCTAAATGAAGATGGAGTTGTTAATGCTAAAGGTCCAGAAGAATTTAAAAATGCTTATGCAGGATATATTACAGGTTTTCCAGACTCTGAATTTTTAATTGTCAATTTATTTGGTGATGGTGATCAACTTATTAAGCACTGGAATTTTAAAGGGACTCATGCTGAAAGTGGTAAGAAAGTTAATGTTTATGGCGCAACCCTTGTTAAAATGAAAGATGGCAAGATATTTCAAGAACAAGACTATTGGGATGCTCGTAAATTTTACAAACAATTAGCTGAATAATTATTAGATTATCGTAATTTAAAAAAGAAACCCACTCAATTGAGCGGGTTTCTTTTTGGTGGTCTCGGCAAGAATCGAACTTGCATCTAAAGTTTAGGAAACTTCTATTCTATCCATTGAACTACGAGACCAATTTATACTTCAAAATTAGTGAAAAGCATTGTCTTAAAACACGAAGCAGCTACTAGACCTATCAGTTTATACCATTCACCTTTGATTTTATACCATTTAGCGTGTTGTTATTAAAATGGGGAGTATGTGTCGTTTTTTTAAAAAGACGAAAATCGCCTGTTTAACCGGTCGGTTTCCAATTTACTACTACTACGATGAAATTAAGAAAAACTACTATTATTACGTTTTTGCTCTTTTTGAGTATAAATGTTTTAGGTCAAAATAGGCGGTGGGCGATGGATTTGGCGGAATATTATGGTACCAGCCGTTCAATATAGCTGCTGGTTGTTACTCTGCTTATGCAGTATGTGGCGATGAGAATCAATTATATGCTGCAGGTAGAAATTATCACGGAGAGTTAGGACAAGATCCTTCTGTGGTAGACGCTCGTACTCCTATGAAAATAAGTACGCTTAAGGATATAGTGGATATTAAGGCCACGGCATTTGGCTTTGCTGCTCTAGACAAGCTTGGGGATGTTTATGGATGGGGAAAATGGGTAGAAGGTCAACCGGTTTACATACCTCAGAAATTGCCTGGGCTATCAAATATAGTGTCTATTTCAGGCAAAAATGATGGATGGCACTTCATGGCTATATCCAACTCAGGAAACTGTTATGTGTGGGGAAGAAACCAATATGCTCAGTTGGGGATAGGAGACGCTAGTCCATTTAAGTTTGACCCATTGTTAGTAGCTACTGATGTGGTTGAAATATGTGCAGGAGAGACTTTTTCGTATTTAATCAAAAGTGATGGAAAAATGTACGGTACAGGAAGAGGGAAGCAAGGGTCTATATGGATGAATTTGCCAAATGTCACCCGTTTTTCTTTTACGGAGATAAATAATGAAGTGGCTCCAATGTATATGTGTAAGAACAAGAGACGGATTAGCCTCATAGTTAATAGAGTTATTTGTGAGGGTGAGTCTGTAAGTTACGGTGGAAAAACATTCGATCAAACAGTTAGATATTTTAACAGAATAAAAGGTACAAATGTTCATACATTATTAGTGCTCAAAGCTACCATAACGCTTGTTAGATAACGCTATTTTATGTGATACCACTTCCAGAGGATATTTGCTCACTCGGAGCGACAAATTTTAAGCTGCCATCGGTGTCTTCAGCCATTAGAATCATACCGCTGCTTTCTATTCCTCTTAGTTTTCTAGGGGCTAGGTTGGCTAGGTATGTAACTTGTTGACCTATAATATCATCTGGAGCAAAGTGTTCTGCAATTCCACTTACAACACTTCGTGTTTCTGTGCCTATGTCTAAAGTTATATGCAAAAGCCTGTCAGCTTTTTTAACTTTCTCAGCAGCAGTAATGGTTCCGACACGTAAGTCCATTTTAATAAAATCATCGTAGGTTATTTCAGGTTTTAACTCAGCAATTTCAACCTCTACTGCATCCGATACTTCTGTCATTTCCTCTTTTGTTTTATGAAGTTTTGCCATTTGATTTTCTATCATTTCATCTTCTATTTTTTCAAATAAAAGTGAGGCTTCTCCCAATTGATGTCCTGCTTTAATTTCTCCATCGAAAGATTTGATATTAAGAAGATTAAGTAGTTTTTTTGAGGTTTCTGGAAGAAAAATTTGAGCATACTCACCTATTTCTTTTACTATCTGGATACAAGTGTATAAACAGTCTGCAACTGCTTGTGCATTAGCTTCGTATTTGATCAGTTTCCAAGGCTCGGTCTCCTGCAGATACTTGTTGCCACTTCTAGCGATTTCCATGTAATTTTCTAACCCTTGTCTTTGATTAAAGCTCTGAAGTGAAGACTCAATTTTGTTTAAAGTTTCAGTAGAGTTCAATTGAAGACTTCCTACTGGCACTATTCCATCGTAGTATTTATTTGAAAGTACGATTACTCTATTTACAAAATTGCCAAGTATCGCTACCAGCTCATTGTTCACCTTAGCTTGATAATCTTTCCATGTGAAATCTGCATCCTTAGTTTCGGGCAAAATGCTAGTTAGGGTATAACGAAGCTCATCTGTTTTTCCTGGGAAATCTTCCAGATATTCGTGAAGCCATATTGCATGGTTTTTGCTCGTAGAAATCTTCTCACCTTCTAGGTTTAGAAATTCATTGGCAGGCATATTAGTAGGCAAAATGAAATCTCCGTGCTCTTGCAGCATCGCAGGAAATATTATAGTGTGAAATACAATGTTGTCTTTGCCCAAAAAATGAGTCAACTCAGTTTCTGAATCCGTCCACCATTTTTCCCAGTCCTCTCCAGCCGCTTCTTTCGTAGCAGTGATATATCCTATAGGTGCATCAAACCAAACGTACATTACCTTGCCTTCTGCATCTTTTATAGGAACATCTACGCCCCAGTTAAGGTCTCGAGTCATAGCACGCGGTTTCAGACCTTCTTTTAACCAACTATTGCATTGGCCATAAACACTTGGTTTCCAATCTGACTTTTTGGTGTCTACCCAGTCATTTAGAAAGTCTTCCTGAATTTTATCAAGAGGCAAGTACCAATTTTTAGTTTCCTTTAGAATAGGCTTACTGTCTGTGAGTGCCGATCTAGGATTAATAAGATCTTGTGGCGTATTATTTCTATTGCATTTTTCACAAGGATTAGCAGTAGCTTCTTGGTTTCCGCAGCTTGGGCAAGTTCCAACAATGTATTTGTCTGCCAAAAATTCCCCAGCTTCTTCATCGTAAAACTGTTCTGATACCTCTTCTATAAAAACCCCCTTGTCGTATAAGTTTTTGAAGAAATCTTGAGCGGTTTCGTGATGCAATTGATTTGTAGTTCTACTAAAGGTGTCAAACCGTATATCAAAATCTTTAAGAGCCTTAGAGATAACCGCATGATTCTCGTCCACAACACCCTGCGGAGTTTTGCCTTCTTTTTTTGCCTTTAAGGTGATCGGTACCCCATGCTCATCTGAACCGCAAACGAACAGTACGTCTTTTCCCTGCATTCTGAGAAATCTATTGTAGATGTCAGAAGGAAGAAAACAACCCGCGATGTGTCCTATGTGAATAGGACCATTGGCATATGGAAGTGCACAAGTGATTAGATGTCTTTTCGGCATAGGTGCAAAGGTAAGGGAAGCTTAAGAATTTTGGGCTCTGGACTTTCTGTTTTGAATACGTGTGATAACTGGATGCAAGATCACAGAGAAAAGAATAATTGTGGTACCTAGGTAGAAGTCAAAGTTTAAGTCAGCATCTTCGTTCAATAGCCAGATAGCCAACACTATACCGTATACAGGCTCAAGATTAATACTAAGATTGGATATAAAAGCAGACAGCTCTTTTAATGCTTCCATAGAGAGAACAAAGGCTAAACTGGTACATAATAAACCTAAAATGAGCAGCCAAATCCAGTCATATCCTGTAGGAAACCATTGTGGCTGTGGAAACAACATTTGGAGTAGGGGATAGGCTATAGTAATGAACAAGAAACCTGCAAAGAGCTCGATGACACTCACAGAGATACTGTTCTGACCAGTGATGTATTTTTTATTGAAAACCGAGAACAGAGAAGCTAGCAGTGCCGATATAAGACCAACGATGATAGCCCAATAGTATGCCTCACCAACTCCACTTAGAAAGTAAATCCCAATGATGACTAGTAGACCTAATATTAATTCTACCCATTGGAACTTTGACTTGGTGATCAATGGTTCTAATATGGAAGTGAATAGTGATGCGGTGGCTAAGCAAGCAAGGGTTACGGAAGCACTATTGCCAAGTTTGATGCTTCCATAAAATGTAAGCCAATGAAGAGCCACTAGTACACCTATGCCAGAAAATATGAGTAGGTTATTCCTCTTAATTTGGCGTATTCCTTTTAGTACACCAGGTATAAAGACTAGTCCAAGAACTGCTATCCATAATCTATTCCAAACCAATGCAGTTTGCTCCAGAGAGATAAGTTTACCGAGAATTGCCGTAAATCCGAAGAGAAATACTGCCAAATGCAGTTGTAGGTACGCTTTTTGTTTATTTCTAGGTGTTGACAAGGTGACGACAATAATACTTTAAAACAGATTAAAATTAATGAAAATCAAATCACTTGCTAAGGCTGTGGCTCTCGCACAACAAATTTTTAAAAACAAAGACAAAATAAAAGATGTGTTTAATGACTCTACCAAAAAAGCAGAAAATAATAAAGATAAAATGGGAAGTGGTCTTTGGGGAGATGTAAAGACCCTGCGGACAATGCTCAAAGCATGGCAATCTGGAACCTATAAGTTTTCTAAAAGAATAGTAGTCTATGTTATTGCGGGTCTTCTGTATTTTGTAAGTCCTGTAGATATCATACCTGATTTCTTGTTAGGCGTAGGTTTTATTGATGATGCGGCGGTGCTTGCCATAATTGTAAAGAGGATAAAAAGTGAATTAGATAGGTTTAAATCAGAGACTACTTACCAAGATGCGGAGGTAATTTCGTAGGAAATGTTAGAAGAACACAAGCTTAATGAACTATTTGATAAAGATGGAAACCTAATTAGTCCTCAGTTGCCAGATGAGATTAAGAATTACCTCATAGATATAGACGGCACAATCACAGAAGATGTGCCAAATGAAGAGCCTGAGCGTATGGCTATTTGCAAACCGTTTCCGGATGCCTTAGAGACACTAAACCGATGGTACCACCAGGGTCATATCATTACGTTTTTCACTTCCCGTACACTTGAGCACAAAGAAGTAACTGATAAATGGCTAAAAGACAGCGGATTCAAACACCACGGAGTACTCTATGGAAAGCCACGCGGTGGCAACTACCATTGGATAGATAATCACATAGTACGGGCGACTAAGTACAAAGGAAAGTTCACTGACCTAGTGAAGCAGATGAAAAACGTGGAATTGTTTGAGGATTAGGTTTACTTCTTTTTCACACTCAATGTTAGTCTCACTTTCACATCATTGCTGAGCAAAAAACTGCTCTTACCGACTCCATAATCGAGTCTGTCAAGGTTTAATGATCCCACAAATTTTCCTGTTTCACCGTTTGTAGTGAAAGTAAATGGTACGTTGATTGATTTTGTTTTTCCTTTAATGGTTGTTTTAAATACACCATTAAACCCTTTATTGGTTTTAGTGAATGAAGTCGATTTCATCTCTATTTTAGGGTAATTTTCTGCGTCAAAATATTCTTCTCCCTTTACGTGTTCATCACGCTTTCCTATTCCAGTATTTATGGTAGAAACATTAACAGAAGCATAAATATTAGAATTTTCCAGATCATTTTCGTCAAATTTTATAGAAGATTTAATACCTGACAGTGAGCCATCTACGGTAATTCCAGTATTCTTAATATAAAATTTTACAGAGCCACTTGTCGGTGTCCAATCAATGGCAGCGAATGCTATTATAGATAAAAGGGAAAATGTTATTAGAATATTTAATTTTTTCATAATGTTATTTATTGAATGGTTTAAAATGGATGCCAACTAAGCACAAGTAGCAACGAAAAGTGCAGTCTGAGATGCTTAAAGGCTTCTATACACTTTTGTTTATTGCTTGCCATTAAGGTTTATACGCTTATTGAGTCTTATTTGCCATAGGGTAATCCAACCTTCGCCTACGGGTTCGCCGAGCATTTTTACATTAAGCTCTACCCCATTGGTAAAAGCAGTGCCCAGTTCCCATCCATTTTTGAAGTGAAACAGGTAGCCTAGCTCAAAAGTGGGTTGGAATACGTTTATCTCAGTACTGCCTTCTTGAATAAGTTCAGAGCTATCTTGCCATTGTACCTGCATAAACCACAAGTCTGCACGCGTACCGAGGTAGAGACCCCTGCACTCAGGTGTAAAGTAGTATCGGTAGCCTAGAGACCCTCCAGGGCCGCCGCCACGTTCATCATCGTTTAATCCACTAAAGTCCCATCGTATCGTTTTATTATATGCTAGGCGTGCATTAAAGCTGTGATGATTGTTGTGAGGAGAATATTCGGCTTGTAGACCAAACACGTGCCCTGCTGGATAAAAATTATATTCTGGACCCAATACAAGCTTAGGAGTCTGTGCCAGTGAGACTATTGTAAGAGCGGTTAGAATAATAATAGTTGCGAATCGCATATGTATTTCAAATGTAGGTAAAACAAAAAACCCCTTTAGTCTCAGACTGAAGGGGTTTTAAACTTCTTATTGATTTAGGTGCTACCAATCATCGTCATCCACAAATGGAGTTGCTGAGCAAGTAGCTTTGAGATCATCAATGAGTCTTGTCATTTGATTGTTGCAAGCCATAAGTACTTGGTCGTTACCCCGTATGTTTTTCTTAGCGGTCATATAATATTCCATATATGTAACTTCTTCTTTTTTACCACCTACATTGTTAGGTGCTACGTGTATAAAGTTTTCAAACTTATAGCGATACCTTTCATCTTTGAAACGTAATTCCATATCAAACTCTATTAAACCAATGTTGGATTTTTGATATTTATTGAGTTGCACTACTAGTGGCATGGTTACGTATGCTTTTATAGTATTCCCTTCTTTTCCTGTTGGGTCTAACCCTGCTTCGTCTATCATTTGCTTTGCCTCTTTTTTACCGAACTGTTTATTCATCCAGGTAATAGCTCTAGCATATAACGAATCAGAAAGCGAATAATCTTCTCCACCTAGATCTAAAAATCTATCTGGAACAATCACTTCAACTATTTCTACGTATGTTACTAACTGAGACGCACTGTCATAAGGCATGCCAGTAAATCGTTCATATGGTTTTGATTCTACCTTTGGTCTAGTAGATCTGACATAGTCTGAACCTCCTCCACCACCACCGTAGCCAAAACCTCCGCCATCGTCTCCCCATGAGTTATCTCCCCAAGCGTCGTCTCCTCCAGCAGAATCAGCAGCATTAGTAGCTGTAGCTCCAGATCCAGGATCATAGTCGTAAGATCCATCGTCGCCAGATGAGCCATCACCCCATGAATCATCGCTTCCTGAGTCCCCCCAAGAGTCATCACTACCAGCGTCGTCCCATCCTTGAGCAACGGAAACACCTATTGCCAAGCATAAAGTAATCAGAGTTAGAAATATGTTTTTCATTATAAATTGTTCTTCTTTGTTTAGATAAATAGCCAAAAATGTGCCATATACTCGAAACGGTCAACGAAAATACTCATTATAATATTTTAAACAAGTAAATAACATTGTCATAAGTTCTGTTAATTAGACAGTTAATGTTTGTCAATTCGGTGATTATTTATCTATTTGCCAAAAGAAAATTATCCATGAAAAATTATATTTACACATTAATACTGTCTGTTTTTATCCTCATAGGGTGTGGTCCATCCACTAATACAAATGAGAGTACAAGCACAGATTTGAGTAAAGATGCTCACTCCTTTGCCAATTTTAATGACATTAGAGTAAGTCATATTAGCTTAAATCTAGCAACTGATTTTGACAAAAAGGTGTTAAAAGGCACAGCAAAGTTGTTTATTAAGAATTACTCTAATTCTAAAAAGTTGATTCTCGACACCAAAAAACTATCCATTGCTAAAGTTACTTTAGATGACGGTGAGGAAACACAGTTTGTACTTGGACCAGAAAGCGACATTTTTGGGCAAGCTATGACTATTGACATTACTCCGGACACAAAATTCGTTACCGTTGAGTATGAAACTAGTCCAGATGCAGAAGCACTACAATGGCTATCCCCTGAGCAAACTTTGGGGAAAGTACATCCATTCTTATTTAGTCAGTCTCAAGCTATCCTCGCAAGAAGCTGGGTGCCATGCCAGGATGGACCCGGAGTTAAATTCACCTACGATGCTATTATAAAAACTGATCCAGACCTTATAGCTCTTATGAGTGCAGAGAATGGTACAGAGAAAAATTCCGATGGAATATATTCTTTTAAAATGGACCAACCGATTAGTTCGTATTTGTTGGCCTTGACCATAGGAGACTTGAAATTTGCGTCTACAGGAAGAAATTCTGGAGTGTATGCCGAACCGGAGATGTTGGATAAAGCGGTGTGGGAGTTGGAAAGTATGCAGAGCATGATAGATAGTGCTGAGACAATGTATGGTCCATATGCTTGGGGCAGATATGATGTGGTTATACTGCCGCCTAGTTTCCCGTTTGGTGGTATGGAAAACCCTCGGCTAACCTTTGCTACACCTACTATAATAGCAGGTGATAGAAGTTTGGTAGCTCTTGTAGCTCATGAATTGGCCCACAGTTGGAGTGGTAATCTAGTGACCAATGAGACTTGGAATGATTTCTGGCTAAATGAAGGATTTACAGTTTATTTTGAGCAAAGGATAATGGAAAAAATCTTTGGGAAACCATACCAAGAGATGCTCACAAAATTGGGAATGGGGGATCTTGAACGTACATTGGTAGAGCTAGAGGAAGATGGAAAAATTGAAGATACGCACCTTTATCTTGAGCTTGATGGCAGGGATCCTGACGATGGGCTTACAGATGTAGCCTACGAAAAAGGTCGGTTTTTTCTTCAGACGGTAGAATCTGTGGTAGGAAGAAAAAGGTTCGATGCATTTTTAAAAGAATATTTCAGTGAAAATAAGTTTAAACCAATGAACACAGAAAGGTTCTTAACACAGCTAAACACAAAATTACTGAAAGACGATGCCGAAATAGCTGCCGTTAATGCCAATGAATGGATATACGGACCGGGCTTACCTGATAATGTTCCAGCTGTGAATTCGACTGAGCTAGATAGAGTAGAGCGTTCCATTGCCAAGTTTAACAACGATTTAATAGATGCAAAAAGTATTGATACAGAAGGTTATACTACGCATCACTGGTTGTATTTATTAAGAGGATTGAAGAATTTGAATATTGATAAGATGCAGGCCTTGGACGATCAGTTTGCGTTTTCTAAAACTGGCAATAGTGAAATTGCTTGTGATTGGTTTAAGCACTGCATAGAGCAATATTATAAACCTGCATATCCATTTATAAAGTCATTTCTAATACGAGTGGGTAGAAGGAAGTTTCTGACTCCGCTTTATGAACGATTGGCAAAAACCGAAGAAAACAAAAGCTGGGCACTAGAGGTATACAAAAAAGCACGCCCGGGATACCACTCCGTAAGTGCTAATACCATAGATGAAGTGCTAAATTATCGTTAAATGGGTACCTTTGACGGCAGTTGAAGTCAATATAGAAATGAAGAACGGGACAAAATTCGGCTTTTTAGTTTTAGCTTATATGCTCATAATAACTGCGGCTTGCACAAAAAGCCCGTCAGATAGAATCTATAACACTTGGATTCTCGAAGAAGTGAATATGCCAGATGCAGATAGTGTAGATTTAGCAAAATTACATGCTCAAGGAATCACGTATACATTTTATAAAGATGGGAAATACACATCTATTGGCGCTATAATGGGAGAGGGAACTTTCGAAATTAATAACGAAGAAACTAGCCTAAGTATATCGGAAGAGGGTAACACGGCAGCATATGATGTGCAGGTTACAGCGAGTACGTTAAGACTTAGTTCTGGGGAACAATCAATGACATTTAAAGTAAAAAAATAAGAATATGGGATTTTTTGACGCATTTAAGAAAAAAGTAGAGGTAAAAGCCGAAGAGGTACATCCACTGCAGGAATATTTAGAAAAGGCTAATCTAGCTATAGAAAATTTACAAGTAGTAGATGTAAATGGAGCTATAACTATAAGGGGCATAGCACAAGACGGTGAATCTGCGGATAAGGTGAGAGAGTTGCTTAGGGCAAAAAGAATGGGACCTGTAAGTAATAGAATAGCTATTGCAGATT
This sequence comes from Bacteroidia bacterium, assembly GCA_028339355.1. GTDB lineage: Bacteria > Bacteroidota > Bacteroidia > NS11-12g > UBA9320 > UBA9320. Next base: position 51,561 of record JAOLBX010000004.1, on the reverse strand, counting down.
TATCCCACTTAGGTATAGAATACAAAGTGACTACAGGTGCTGCTAGGCTAAACTGCAGAAAAGGACCCGGCACTAAAGATGAAATAGTAGGAAAATTTCCTGAAGATTCTATAGTTTTATTAGTACAAAAGCACAATGCAACTTGGCACAAGGTACGTGCGAATGAGACGGAAGGCTATTGCCGTACTAAATACTTAAATCAAGTAAGCGACAATTAAACTGCCCGATTTTAAAAAAAGATGGCTGTGGTCATCTTATTTGTTTGTGGAATTGAAAATGCAAGTTATTTTCGCACTCCTTTTGAAAAAGAGGACAATCTAACCGGGCCTATAGCTCAGCTGGTTAGAGCACCTGACTCATAATCAGGTGGTCCCTGGTTCGAGTCCAGGTGGGCCCACTTAATAATCAAGGGGTTACGACTTTTCAAAGGTTGTAACCCTTTTTTGTTGCAAGGTTCTTGCAAGCCAAGTAGGTGGATGTTGTCATATTCTGTCACAATTTGACACGAGATTCTTTAAGATTGGAGGAGGTTTGAGCTTGATGAATCCTTAGTAAACTTAGACTACTATTTATTTACTTTGGATGGTTATTCGGTCGCTTTAAAAACTAATACAGCACCGTTATATACATACTAATAGCGAGTCTCAGGCTGAACTCGACGTTTCGGTTAAGCTGCGTTTTAATGTAGTTTAGGTTTATAATCTCCCTTTCCTGGTATTAAGTTTCTTACACCGCCTATCGGGTTTTCTACATCACCCTTTCTTCGTGGTATTAAGTGCATATGGCAATGAAAAACTGTTTGACCAGCATCTGAACCTGTATTGAATCCAATATTATATCCAGTTATACTTGTATCCTCTTTTGATAGTTTTGTTTTTAACTCGTGAGTCAATCGATTCATTGCATTTATCTCAGGTTGTGAAAGTTCAAAATAATCATTACAATGACGCTTCGGAATCACTAACACATGTTTTGAGGTAACGGGGAATTTATCATAGAACGCAATTGATAATTCATTTTCGGCAATTATATTTCTTGAAATATTGCAGAAAATACAGTCAGATAGTCTTGTTTGATATTTAACATTAAGGTTTCTGAAATCTGTATCGTCCGTATCACGCTTATTTGCATTACACGAAAAGCATAATGCTTGATAGTTATCTATAGAGTCCTCTCCTCCATTATTTTTCGGGATAATATGGTCAACTTCTAAAGCTTTTTCCTCTTTGGATATGCCACACAATTCACATCTTCCATCAGCTCGTTTTAATACTTTATATCTCGTTGACCCTGGAATAGCTTTTCTGTTTCTCCTTCTATGTTCCCATATCTTAGTCCCTCTTTGGTTGATGTATTCTTCTATCTTTTGATCGCAAAGATCAATAAGTTCTTGTATTTCAGATGATGATAAATCTTTGAATAGTTTTAAGTCATAGATGTTTTTGTACCTTGAAACAACTTCATTTTTCCTAAGAACACGCCCGACCATGTTATTGGTGATGCCCTCATAATATTCAACTTGTGAAAAGTCATAACTCAAAATGTTTTGAGCAATAGTTTTCTTGTCAGCAGTTCCTCCATTTTCCAGCAGTACTTTTATCATTACTGGTTGATAGATGTGAGACATACTCATCTTCTTTTCTATGAAGTCTTTTAGTTTATTCACCTTTTACACCTAATGTTTAGCTAGGGGCGGTCTACTCGATTGTACAATCGTGCTTTCTTTTTTCTCATCCGTTTGGTGGCTGTTAGCGTGGGATTTGTTATCTGAACCCATATTTTCTGGCAGCTTTTAAATTAAGTCTAACTAGGTACTTGTTTCTATCGGTAAGTTCCTTTTTTCCATCTAAAAGGTCAACCATAAAGCGATATTTATATGCGTCTAGTCTTTTATTTCTTTTGTCCCATTGAACAATTCTTTCAATGAGATCTATGGATACTTCTGCTTCTTCCTCCTTCTTGTTATCTTCGGCATTGAAGTAGTCATCCATATCAAAAAACAATTCAGGATTTAGTTCAGCAGCTATATTTAAAATTGACTCTCCTTGATTAAGCTGAATGTCTGTTATTTGTCTATTGTTTCTTATTTTACTACTCAGAGTAGAAGCCATATCATACTGATATTGGGTAAGGTTTTGAGTCTCTCTTCCCCAATTTTCTATTTTTTTCCAAGTTTTAACATGTATTGATTTTAATCTATTCAATGATGCTTCTCTCTCTGCCTTTTGTGTTTCATCCTCTGTTATTCTTTTCCTTTTTTCAGATGATTTATTTTCCAAGTCGGCTTTTAAACTTTCAAGATCAATACTGAAATCCTTATTTCTTATTGCATTCCAACACTCTTCTTTTTTTGCCCATTCGCCATATAAAGAGCCTGGTGCTTGGGTTTTGATGTAATCTTCTACTTTAGACATTAACTCGTGAAGTTTACTTTTAAGAATATCGCTCAAGGATTGTTGTTTCCAGATTTTGTATAGGTCAAGTTTATAGTCCAATTTAAAACCTAGCCAAGCCAAAGAATAAGGGACTGTTATATATCGCATATCACCAATTGCATTGGGTTTTACACCGTAAATTTTTTCAGCATTTCTAAATAGTAATGCTTTAGCAATTAAATCCTCAAACCAAATATTATCAGGCTTGAAGCTGAAATTATAATTTAGGAATTGGGCATAATTTTTTTGACTTCCTCTAACAACGATATGTGGTCCAATCACTAATTTCTTCCCACTATAAACCTCCTCGTAATAATTAATATATTTTGCCAATAACTCTTTAGTAAACATTTGACTTCTAGGATTCTGCTTGTCAAATTGTTTTCTTTTTGATGGAGTTAATCCAAATCGGTTTCTATCATTTTTATATTGACCTCTTGAACGCTCAAAGAACCATCGTGTTTGAGTAGTTTCCCCAGATATGGGTGGGGCCCATATAGTTCTCGAAAGTTTTTCAATCAGGACATGATTTTCTCTATTCGAACTTAAATCAGAAGCTGAAACTCTATTTTGAGTGTTGGCATATTCAGCTATTCGACCAACTATTTCAGAAAAATTATCTCTATTCTTTACAATAGTGAGTTTAACAGGTACAAACACATTACTAATATCTACTTTGTCTTTTTTCCAAGTGTGATAAACAGAAGCGGTTGTTTGACCACCATTTACAATTTGGAAATCCTTTACTTGAGCAATTGTTTTTCCTTGATTATTTGGCAGGTCTGTAATGCTAACCTCTTCGGCAGTAGCTGCTATACCATTATTGAAAGCCATAAACATGTGTTGCTCGTTCAAAATAGTGTTACGAATTCCTTTGTTTATTTTACCTGTGAATTGCAGAAATGAACGAACATTTTGTTCTAAAAGCCTAGCCCCATATTGTTCATAAATATCTGCTAGTGCAAGACCTGGAATAATTGCTAGCCAAGATTGATAATCAGAATTTTCAGTTTCATTCACAATACAAGGAACTTTATAGCCTGACTGTTCAAAGTTAATTTCAATAGGTACTCTTGATTTGTCGGAAAGATTGAATAGATAGTTTATATCAATCATTCTATAAAAAACCGTGTACCCTGCAACTGTATCAGAAGTTTTTAAATCAGCTTTTACTTCACCATTAGTAATTAAGAAGATATTTACTCGAGTTAAATATTCTTTAACTTCTGGAACATTCGCTAAAGTTTGAGCAAGGTCAAATATTTCTGAACTTTCCTCAATTTCATTTACATAATCTTTATAAATCGCATTTCTGAAAAACTTTACAGCTCTATCAATCGTCTTATCTGCATCTCCTTTTGTAACGCTTTGAATGGAGGAATCGCCATTATATACGGTAACAAACAAATCAAGGGTTTCATAATTTTCATAAAGTGAATAGCCGTTGATTTTATGTTCAACGCCTCTTTTACTAATTTTTTCATCAAAACAAACTCGATAGTTTTCAGTCTCACCAGCATCTGATAAAAAAGACAATGCTAATTCAGTAAAAACTTGCTCTGGGTTTGTTCCTTCTTCCTCTGTAATTAAGGTTGAGTTAATCTCTTCTTGAATGTCTATATAGAACTTTTGTAATTCTTTGTTTTCCATAAATATGTTATTGTATTTCGCCCAAGAGAGTTTCTTGGTCTATTCTCCATTCCTCTGATTCGGATAAAACAATTGAATATCTCACGTCACCAACACCAATTGGAATTTGATTTTCAGTTATTCTCGGAAAATTTCCAGAAACCCGGTATAAGTTTTCTTGGCGGATGGTATAACCTCTTTCTTCGTATAAAGGTCTATGTGTTTCATAAAATCCAGATTCCAATAATTTCAGCTTAAACAAATTAGAAGCCATTGTATTGTCAATTAACAGTTTTGAAACCTCATCAATAAGTGAATTCAATGATTCTCCATTTCCAACTCTTATGTCAAGCGAAAGATGATACAGAAATATTTTTTCAATGATAGAATCATCCAACTGTCGTTCACTATTGATATGAATTTTTTGATGATTATTACCGTGCGTGGTTTTTACTTCAACTGCCCAATTAGAATACTGAAAGTCTTGTATTGATTTTTCAGGACCAAGCCAAGATTTTAGGCAATAGTTTTTATCAGATGTCTTGTTCAAGAAAAAACGTAAAAAATAAATTTCACCGTACAGCCCTCTTTGTGCTTCGTCTGATAATCCTTGTTTGCCAACTTTTTCAAATAATGATTGCCACTTGGCTAATCGCTCTAACAAATTTTCTACCAATGTCTGTTCGGTCGTTACTTCAGATACCCCAAAAATCAAATCTTCACATAGGGTAGAAAAAATCTCTTTGTGCTGTTTATTAAGTAATAGAATGAGTAAGAATTTCTTTGATTTATCTCTTTCATCAGGCAGTGTTTCTATCTTGATGTCTTTGAGTTTGTTCCATTGATTTTCGTCAAAAGAGAATGAGATACTTATTCTAAATGCAATACACCTCAGTTTCTCTGGAGCTTTTAAAGCAATAAACACATCAGGCAAAACTTCTGCTGAATATCGCTTATAAAGCAATCCTGAGTGACTGAAATTATCACCCTCTAAACCGAGCCAAATATTTTCAATCTTCGTCATCTCCATAATCTTCAAAATCTTCTTCAACAATATCAAATCTGTCGAGTAACTCCTCATTAACAGCATAAGATACCGGTGCGTTGTAATTACTTTTTGGAAAACTTATTGCATAGCCAACAAATGGATTTATTCCTTTTGGTAAAGGATTTTTGGGGTCTATACTTTCTTCAGGGTCAAGTAGGTAAATAATTAATAATGGCTTCTTGGGATCTCTTAATTCATTTCTAACTATTTGCCCGTTCGGATACATTGCTTCACCTTCTTTTTTCCTATGAAGATTGGTTAGGTTCATTGCTCTTTCATATTCTTCATCAGTGAAATCAATAAATTCATCTGACGGACTTATGATATGAGATTTTCTTAAATAATATATCTGTTCATTTGAATTCTTATCATCTTCTGTTCTTTTCCATTGACCGATTTGAACTTCACTATCATTTACTTTAATAATTGAAGAATTTTTTGGGTTCGGCTTAGCCATAAGTGCAATTCGCCAATCAGTTAATTCACCATTTTTTAATTGAGCATTAATGAACTGAATTAATTTTCTAGGTTCGGCTTTTTTAAGATTCTCCACAGATCGTATTCCTTCAAAAAAGGTGATAACTTGCTCTGCTGGTATATCATACCAAACATAAGAATTTGGCTTTGTGACAAAATTTGACGGTAGTATTTTAATAAATTTTTGAGTGGTTTTGAAATTATTATCAATTACAGAAATGTCCTTCTTAAATTCATAAGATTCAACTAATCTTCCTGCCCAAGAAATTTGAACGGTAATCGCTGAACGCATTTTATTGGTTGCCGAAATTTGAAGTACGCCAGGGTGCGTTCTTACTTTTAAAGCATATTGCTCAGGGGTAGAACCTGCCACATCTGTCATATAATCAAATTCTTCTCTAAGTTCTTCGGATGCCTGTGTAATATGACAAAACCACTCATTCAACTCTCTACTTGTAAATAATCGACATAAATCAGCATATCCACCTCTGTATCCAAACCAACGCCCCATTTGCATCAAAGTATCATACATTCTTGATGCTCGTAAGTAGTAACTTATAGAAAGACCTTCTAAAGTCAATCCTCTGGAAAGTTTATTTCCACCTACCGCAATTACGGATAATCCGTTTTTATGGTCAAAATAGTCAAGGGATTCGCCCGAACCACCGTGGATTGGTTTCACTTCAATTCGTGCAGCAGCGTCATTTAAATGCTGCAAAACTTCGCTCCATTCATGAACTTGAATTTGTGAATCTAAATTTTTGAGTTCAGAATCTAAAATTTGATGAGAAACAGTCACAAATGATTTATAACCATTTTCATCTTGTTCAAAAGTTGATTTGAATTCATTTAGAATTACTGGATCATTTTGGTCAATGCCTCTTCTGTAATAGATAAATTGATTAGAGACCAGTTCCGATATATGATCTTGCCAAAAAACAAATCTTGATACGTGAATAAGCATAGAATTATGCACTGTAGTTTGTCCTCTTAATCTTCTAATTGCACAAGTGATAATAAAGCAGCGTATTGCTCTTTTTAAGGATTCAGGTAACGAAGATGGTTTTTGGTCATCCTTTTTATGTCTATCCGGTACAAAATCTCGGTAATCATTAATTCTATTTACAATAGGAAGAACTGTATTAGAAGTTTCGTCTTCTTCCAATGGACTAAACCCAAAAATCTTTTCAGGACCAATGTAATTTGAAGGTGCCGGTATATTTTTAATAAAATTCCTAGGGAATAAGTTTTGGTCATTCAACGGAATAAAAATATTGGCGAATGGGGTTGCAGTATAACCTACATAAGCATTCTTACCAAAGAGGTTAAGTATTTGAGTTATCCAACCGTTAATTGAACTTTGTTTCTCAGGGTCATTCGAAATATTTATAGATGCATTATCAGCCTCATCATCAATAAGCAAAAGTGATTTGTTGCGAATTACACGTCCAAGTTCGCTATCGTCATCAGCTTGTGCTCCCAACCATTGATAAATTCTGCGAAGCACGTGCGGATTCTTTTTGATTACCGCTACAATTGGTTCAGAAGTGTTAAAGTTTAAGCCTAATGCGTTTGCTGCACCTTGTGTAAAGTCTCCCGTCTCAATACTTGAGGTTAAAGAATGGGCAACTATCGGAGAACCAAAATAAGGGTCACCAACACCAATTTGAATACTTCTTTGGTCAAATGCTCTAGTATGCTGTGTGTCGAACCCTAAAAAACTTTCATCAATTCTTATTTGCGTTTGACTTCTAAGGTTATTGTGAATTCCAGCCAAAACAACAATTAAACCAAAACCAGCGTCTGCGGCTTTACAAATTAGACCCGTATAATTGGCTGTTTTACCAGATTGAACCTGCCCAACTACTAACCCTTTTTTGTTTATTGTAGCTTTTATAGATGGGTCAAAAAAATTGTCAAGAATGCTATCTGTAATTCTGTCTAATTTGTTAATGACATCCGGAGCAAAGTTCTTCTCTATTTCTAGATACTCTCTATACCTTCCCCAAAAACCATTTTCAAAATCAATATTCGCTCTTTTTTCATTTAACCAAGGATTATTTTCATCCTCCTTTAAGATAGTTCCAAACTCGTCTTGTCTAATGGTATAAAGTTCCTCTATTCTTCTAATTAGCATATCACGATTCTCATTTATGAAATACCTCATTTTAAGAACTTCATCTACGGCATCTTCAATTTCTTCTCTGGTGAAAGAAGAACTATCTGATAAAAGTTGTCTAATATTTTTTATCGGGTCTTTTTTACTCATTTATCAAAAATTCAATGTATTCTGGATAGAAATTATATGGTTCGGTATTTAATATTCTTGCCTTTGCTTTTTCAATAGACAATCCACTTGATACAAATCCGTTAAAAAGCTTTTGCATTGTTTCTTTTATCGCATTGTGGTCTATTCCTTCAAAAGGCTGTCCGTGTGGTTTTTCATTTTCGCTTTCTTGAAGTGTGATTAAGGGAACAGGTATTGTCTCTTCAATAAACTGAATGACCTTTTCAATATCTTTTTTTAAATCGTCAGATTTGGATAGCAATTCATTTAAAAGAGGATGTTTGCGATTGATTTTATAAAAACGCTTACCGTGCCTAGCTCTCTCTTCCCAAAAGGGAAAATATTCATCCGAAGCCAATTTTCGTTTCAGCACTTTTCCTTTGTGTCTATAAACTTCAACTGCCTGATTACGAATCTCTTTTGCAAGTGCTAAAATCTGTTCACGATAAATTGAAGGAGGTCTAGCGATAGACTTTTTGATATCTATTTGCCAATCACCATCAAAGTTGTTTGGCAGATCAATTTGAACTCTGCAAAGGTCGTAATGAACTTCTCGTTTGAATAATCCTAACCAATCACCTGCAACTAAAAGTCTTCGATTTCGATAAACATAAAAGCCTTGATGGGCGGTCCAGCTATCCTTTGGACCCTTTCCATAATTATACTGTTCGGCTGAAAGTTTAGAGCGGTGTGGTAACACAAATCCCTTGATTCTAATTGATCCTCTTTCTAATCTCGTTTCAGGTTTAGTTTGCAATCCATCTATACCAATCATAAATGGATCCCAAGACTTTATTTCACGGTCACGGAAAAAGATTTTCAAACCTGCATCCATATATCTATGAAAAACCATAGACAAGTGAGATTTTACAGAATCCATAATACCTAAGAACTTACTTTTAGCAGCTTCATTGTCTTCGGAAGCATCTTTTGTAAGTCTGTCTAAATCCCACCATATGACACAAGTGCCATTATTAAGGGATTCAATTTTTTTAAGCCATTGGTCTTCGTTAGGAATATATCGAATCAACTTCCACGCTTTTTCAAGATTAACATAGTCCAAATCCCAACTCCATAAAACGGGTTTGTAATCAGCGGCTTTAGAAAGCACAGAAAACTTTCTTGTTTGTGAGAAAGAAGCTGTTTTTAATCCTAGACCAAACCTTCCTAAATCATCTCGATTTCTTTCGTCTAAGGGATTCTTACTTCCAGGACGCATGGCTTGAATGAGCTGCTCATTGTTCATCCCTGATCCATCATCCAAAATAGATAAAGTGGTTTTTGAGCCTTTCCAATCGTAATCGATCCAAATATTTTCCGCTCCAGCAGTAATAGAATTGTCGATAATGTCAGCAATAGCTGTTTCAATAGAATAACCAATCGCACGAAAGGTTTCAATCATTGAGCTAGCTTCTGGTTCAGCTGATGTAGATGGTATATTGGAATAATCAATCACGTCTTATCATCCAAAAATAATATTCCTTCATTTGGCGTATCTACATTGTCCATATAGATATTTGCTATTGTTGCGTCAGCATCATAAGAGTTCTTAACTAATTCTACTAAAGCAATGCTCTCGTTCTTAATTAGTTGGTCTCCAAGTTGAAGAAGCAAACGAGCTCTATGTTTGAACCTTACTGGTCTTTCTTTTTCGTTTTTTTTAATTATATCTGACATAAATGTTTTTTCATTGATTTAGCAATGGCATTTGCCATTAATGGCGGAACAGCGTTACCTATTTGTTTGAATGCAGCAGAGCGAGAACCTTCAAAGAAAAAGTCGTCTGGAAAAGATTGCAACCTAGCTGCTTCTCTTACAGAAATAGAACGACATTGTTGAATATCTGGATGAATATAATAATGTCCATCTTTTGCGATATGAGCTACTACAGTATGAGAAACTCCATTGCCATTTACAACTTTGTACCTATCAGTAAATGAGGATTCATTTTTATGAGTTTTCAATTCCCTTGGTAAGTCAGGATATTTTAAACGCTCCTCATTCTTATTCCATTTTTTTATGGCCGTTTTATAGATTTTTAAATCTCTGTCATTATGGGGACGTGAAATATGTTGAGTTACAAAATCAACTCCGTTCCTCAAATCAAATTTTTGTAAGTAGTCATTTTTAGGAATGGTATATTGAGCAACTTGCATTGCGTCACCAGGTTTTAACTTTGGCAAATCTTGAAAAATATCATTAACAGTAGATTCTTCAACTATTTTTTTGATTTCTGGAAAACCGTAATTGTTGTTCTTTTTCCAGCCAACAATGATTATTCTTTTTCTAGCTTGTAGAATACCATAATCAGCTGCATTTAGAGTATCGTGATAAACTTCATAGCCAATTTTTCTAAAATAAGCTTTAAGGTTTTTGAAGTGTTGTCCCTTGTTAGCACTTAATAATCCTGGTACATTTTCAAAAACAAATGCCTTAGGTTCATACTTTTTTAAGAATCGACCATATTGAATATATAATTTATTTCTTGGGTCATTCTCGATGTTTTCGTGATGTCTTCCAAGTAAAGAGTAGGCTTGGCAAGGAGGTCCTCCAATTATTAAATCTATTTTTCTGTTGTTTAATGTCTTGTCGATTTTTGAAAATATCGATTTTATAGAATCGTCTGTAATTTCAATATTCAAAACAGAGTCTAATATCCTTTCAGGCACCTGATTATAGAGTTCTTCTCTTGTAATCTTCCCTTTCAAATAATCAATATAATATTCCTCTTTTTCGTTTTTTATAAGATAATGATAAGCGGCTCTAGTTCTTATAGAATCACAAGCGTATTTATCCATTTCAATGTGTGAAATTGGGTTTAATCCCGCTCTGATAAAACCCTCTGACATTCCTGATGCTCCAGCGAATAAATCTATGAAATTCAATTCGTCCATAATTATTTATTCAGTTTTAAATGTCCGTAAATCTTTTGAAGAATCTCATTGGGGTCAGAGTCTATTGCTTTAGAAATCAGATATAACTCTTCCGCTTTGAGATTGGTGTTTTCCTTCGTACTTAGCTGGCTCAGACGAGATTTCCGAATTCCAGTCTTTCGAGAGACTTCTGCCTTGTTTATTGATTTGTTAGTAAAATACTTACCAAGAAAAGTCATATTTAGCTAGTTATGATTGTTTTGTAAAAGTAAACAAAAGTTTCGATTAAGCAAACAAAAGTATCTAAATAAGTTACAATTGTATTCATTTAGTTTGGGTAGTGGTGGGGAAGTGAAAGCTCTTTTTTCAGCTTGCTTACAACACTTGTTATATGAGTAGTGCACATATATCCTCTATATATATTATCATGTGTAAACGTTTACAAGCGCTTGTAATTAGATATAATATAGGAAGAGTGTTTCAATTTGGTCAAATGTATAAAACCCATTCATCCATGCAATACCCCTAAGGGTATTTTATCCGTGAGGCTGAGGAAATCTGGTTCTGTCGCATTAATCCAAAAAAAACTAATTTCAGCCAAATATTGGAGAAACTGAAAAACACAAGTCGCTAGTAATTTTAACATTTTCAACATTTCCGAATTTTGATGAAAAAGGTTCAAAAAACAATTAGTGCGACATAACCATAAAATAGACTGCTAAAAATCGGTTATGTAAAGTCAGTAATGACTTTAGTTTCAAATCTAATATTCATATATAATCAGTAAACTTTCTAGTGGTAATCGTCAAACAAAAGTGGAAAAAACCAAGGAGTATTGCAATGTACTTGAACTTGCGTTGGCTATTTCTTCACTTTTGTTTTCATAAGTTCTGTCACTGTCACTGCAAAAGGAATTCCAGCGGCGGTCACATGCTTATTCTTCGATTTAATGTTTTTGTATTTTTCTAGTTCTTTAAAATTAAAACTAGCTCCGTTAAAGTCTGTACTTTCTTCTTTCTCAATATCAATAACTAAATAATAATCTTTAAGTTTTTTAGTGATATAACCATCTGGTAAAAGCTTTCCTTGAATAACTTTTGGGCCTTTACTTTTTAACTTGAAAAGTTTATTTGCTGTATCCTTTCCAGACTCTCTCAGAAGTAAATATTTCGCATTTACAACATTGGTTTCTAAATTTAATGAACCCTTATCATCATCCATTCTGAAATTATATTTTCCTTCTTTCTTATACCATTTAATATTCAAATTATTCCTGCAGTACCCAACTAAGACAAATGTTTCATCTGGAATTAATTTTTCTTTTTTAGCTGAGTCCAAATATTCAGGCATTGATTCATTTAGAATATTCGTGTCGTCTTTTTCATCTTTATGAATATCGTAGATTTTAGCTGCAGTATATTCTCTTTGAGAAGCTCTATCAATAAAGTTTGCGATAATCTTTTTAATGAACGTTTTTAAATGCTCTGTGTCTTTATTGTCTTTGTTAGGTTTAACTATAAAAGCGCCTAAACCAGGAATTAATTCATGAAAGCCTCTAAATGGCTCTTCTTTTCCTTCGCCCGGATATAAAACATATGCACCTCCAGTTCTTCTTATTGCATCTTTGTAAGCATGCATTTTGAGTAAGTCCTGATTCTTAAATGTTCCTTTCTTAATTTCTTCTGATTCTTCTTCAATAAGCTCTTTATTTTCTTGCTCGGATAATTCTTCTTCTTTTGATTTTGATATTAATTCATAGAAGTTTTTGACTTTGTATTTTGCATCAAAGTGAATGTGAGTAATCAATTCCGTTATTTCGGCATCTTTTGCTTTTGTTATTTCTTCTGGCCAAATGGATAAAGTGTAATCTGGTCTAAGAGTGGTTGTATAGCTCCCAGGATTAGGAAAAGTTTTACCTCCACCAAAAGATCGATTATAAGAGAACTGAATATTTAGAGTTCTTGAAGGTGATTTGTATAAACCTTTCATTGCAATGGCAGTTCCTTGTTTTAAGTTAAGCGACAATTGACCTTTATCATATTGAATTAATTCTTCAATACTTTTTGGTTCAATATCAAATACTTCTTTAAACAACTCTAATAATTCGAAAAACAACCAATACTCGTAAAGCGTAGCAATGTCTTTTTTACCAGCATCATAAACGTTATCGCCACCATGCCAAATTAATTTTGCCGCTAAGTCAAATTTTAGCCAAGCACTTAATACCTCTCTATAGCCGCTTTTTCTTTGAAGTACTGGACTATTTAGTTTTAATGATGTTGGTCTTGATATTTGTTTGAAAAATGACTGATTTAATAAAGTAGAAATTTTAGCTACAAGTAATCCTGATTCAAATTTTGCGGTTGAATACTTCTTAAATTTCAATTCGCAGTTTTCACAGAAAAATAAAAATTCTTCTAAGGCATATTTAATAAAGCGATTTTCAGTAGTGTCAATAGATTCTATTTTCCGCGTGCTATTGATTTTTATTGGTATTGAGTTTAATCCAAAAGATTTATTTAAATAATGTTCTCTGCTTAGTTCTATTCGATTACTATTTGTAACCAATTGCCTTATATTCTTTTGATTAAATCTTCGAATTCTTCGTATGTCTTTTTCTTCATGTTCCTCTTCCCATTTTGTTGTAGGATTGGACACTATTTTTTGAATAGCCTCCTCAAATTCTAATGAATCGATTAATGATTTTACAAATGAAAACCGTTGATATAAGGTTTGACTATCAGTATCAAAATTCGTTTCGAAATGTTGATTAATGGGCGAATCTATCTGCATGATTAAGTCCGTGCATCTTTCTGTAATGCTTTCAAGCATATAGCGATAGTCAGACCTATATTCACTTTTTACAGAACGTACTTCAATAGGTAATAATGTAGAATGATTTTCAATTTCTAATGAATGAGTGCCTACAAATATGTTTGGGTTAATGGTGCCTTTGTGTTTACCAAATTTGGAATGACTAACAATTGCATTTTTTTTACTTCCTTCTTTGAATTTTGTCGTTTCTTCAGAAAATTGATATTCATATGTACATCCTTCTTTGAGTTGAATTTTAGCTTCTCCATATTGTATAACATCTTCATCAGAAATTTCAAAAAAGGTGTTTTCTTCACCTTTTATTTCTAAAATCAAACCATGTTTTATATGTGAAAGTGCGATTTTCATTTTTATGCTTCAGCGTAACTTGCAAAACCATTTTCTACTGCATTTTTATACATTCTACAAATTTTCTCGAATGATATTTTGTATCTAACATTAATATTAGATTTAATCTCTGCCTCACTTAAATTATTGTTTAGGTATTTATCCAAGTATTCCTCTTTGATATTTGACTTATCTGTTAAACAAAAACCACCCAAAATTGGAAGCACTTTGGTTAGTTTGTTTCGTGATCCGTGCAATTTTGGAAGCAATTTCTGCATTATGGCTATGTCAAGAAGGTTTTCACCCTCTTCGCCCAATTCTACAAGCATATACATTAACCTTCCAATTTCACTTGCAGTTCTATATCCGAATTCAGCTCCAGATTTTTTTAATTCGGAAAAGAATAGTTTTAAATCGTCCGCTACAGGTTTTAAATTCTTATATGTTTCAAGCAATGCCATACTCATAAAACTTTGCCCCATATTTGCGCCTTGAGCTTTAAGGACATCCATGTCAAGTTTTACCTCGCTTGCAATAAAATCTTCTAAATCCTTTTCAGTTAATCTAAATTCAATGGTATTAGCTCTATCCAAAACCTTTGGACTAAACATGTAAGTGGTTTCATCAATATTTACTGTACCTATAATAAATAAGTTTGCTGGTACTTTAAGTTTTGAAGGAACGCCATTGTCCATAGTACCCTCAGAATAAAGCGGAATTTCCTCATTCGATTCCATCACACTTAGAAAATCTGCAAAATACCTTTCTACATGACTCAAATTCATTTCGTCTAATATCAGAAAATGTGGAAGTTCAGGATTTGAATTTGCTTGTAATACCAAGTCTATTACACCACTATCGGGCTTTACATACTCTTCAGGATTTAATGCATTTGGATAACCAAGTAACGGTTCTCGATTTGTCCAATCTGCACCTACAGGTATAATGCGATACTGACTTTCTTCTTGACATATCCATTGCACATATGCTTGGGCTAACTTAGTCTTACCTGAACCTGAAAGCCCTGTTAATATTACAAATGGTTTGGTTAAAAGGGAACTGACAAATCGAGTAATGAGTTGGTCTGTGTAAACTAAACCTGCATTTTTACAAGCATTTTGAAAACTAGATATATTAAAATCAATTTGAGGTGTAGTGAATTGAATATTTTCCGATGAGACCTTTTCTTGTTTCAATAACTCTTTTAAGAATTTGATATAATTGTTAGGGCCAAGTATCGCTTTTACAGAACCATTACCCACGGTTCTTTTGTTTAAATCACCAATTTGACCAGTTTCATCAATTATATTTGATTCCAATTCTCCTATAATACTTTCTATTGAGAGGTTAGGGATATCAAAAATTGCAATACCAAAATCATTTTCATAAGCTTGCTCATACTCACTTAATTTTTCAATTAATACGGCTTTATCACTTTTATAAACTCTCAGATATTTACTTTGTTGAAAAAGCCAATCTGCAAATTCCACTTTTATGTTCTCAATGTCAAACTTAGAATTTATCTTAGGGTTTTCAATTCGATCTTTTAAAAACTTTAGATAATTACTTTTGCCTAAGATTGCTCTTGGCATATGAGTAGATTTTTTCTGACTATACTCAAAGAATTTACCTTCCTCTCTGTATAGATTTTTTTCTAAGATTTTTATATGCTCTTGTAAATTATCTTTAGGTAAACTAAATACTAGAGATTTAAATTCTTCATTATAAACATCTTCATACTCAGATAGACCTACAATAAGTTTTACTCTATTTGAATTAAAAGAATCTTTGAAATAATTGTGTTTAGAACCATCATGTTTTATAAACCAATCAGTAAATTCCTCTAGCATGTTAATCGTTTCAGGTATGCTAGATGCAGAATTGGTGTCAACGAATTCAATAAGAATATTTTTTAAAATACCTTCGTATTCTTGAAGATCAATTTTTTTTATAATTCTATTGTTTTCAAAGTTTATTTGAAAATCAGAATCCACTTCAATTTGCTTTGTAAGGCTAATTTCATTTGAAGTATAATTATCAACACGTAAAACGTAAATTGAACTTGGAGATTTAACTCCGATAATTAGGTCTCCTTCTTCAAATTTTATTTCAGAACTTATTGTTGTACTAGCAAATTTGAAATTAACACCTGCCTCAAATTGAGAAAATGTATCAATTCCTGAATCTATTTTATATTTGTAATAGTTGGTCATCTTATTTTGTGAATTTATTAAAGCTCCATGAATTTTCTACGTTAATAAAAAATCTTTCCTTTCGTTTAACAACCTCTACGAAGCTGTCTCTCTGAATTTTCTGATATAAACTAGTTGGCATGTGCTCAATCGTATAAAATCTAGATTCAGTCGGAGAATCGTTTCTCTTTTTTTTAGAAAGGGCAAATTTTATTTCAGATTTGATTTCTTGTCCCTCAAAATTCAATACTATATCCAGATCTAAGATCCCCATTTGTAGTACTTCAGCCTCATTAAGTATTTCAAATGCTTTGTTTGATTTTGAATACTTTAGGCAAACC
The DNA here is from genome assembly GCA_028339355.1 of Bacteroidia bacterium. GTDB lineage: Bacteria > Bacteroidota > Bacteroidia > NS11-12g > UBA9320 > UBA9320. Next base: position 35,117 of record JAOLBX010000004.1, on the reverse strand, counting down.
TTGGGATATGTTTTCATATAGATCTCATAGTGAGTTGATGAATCCAATTGAATTTTTTCTATGTAAACAAAGTCACCTGATGAAGCTCTGTAAGACTTATATATAGAACTTAAATTAGCAACTCTATACTCATTGTTAGATTGGTAATGCTGATATCTTACCCAATTATCTACATTTGATTTTGTTTTTTTGTTGATAACCTTAATCATACGAGAATCTAATTCGTCGAAAAAATCTGAAGGAACCTCTTCTTGAATATCTTTTGAAATACGAACGTACGCATCATTTGTGTTCTGATTATTTAGTTCGGTGTTATTTAACTTACGAATAAATTGTTCTACTTTCATTTTATAAATATTTTTTAATTGCCCTCGCAATCCCCCGTGCCATTAACGGTGGAACTGCATTTCCTATTTGCATGTATGTTTTTAAATATGCCCCTAAGAAAACATAGTCATCAGGGAAAGATTGTATTCTAGCAGCTTCTCTTGGAGTAATACTTCTCACTTGTCTTGGATGTATATGAGAATGGCAATCCATTTTTAGATGGGCTGTTATTGTCCTTGAAGGTCTGTCCTCAATCAGTTTAAAATATTTATCCTTGAATATATGGTTGCGGTGTTTGTAAGGCATAACATGTTTAATTTTTTCACTAGTACCATCTTCTCCTTGTGCTAAAGTGCCATAAATTTCGTAATTAATGTCATTGGTAAATCTGGCTTTATGGTTGAAAACATAATCAATTTTGCGCCCGTCATTGATTAGCTTCAGATAAGAGTTTTCATTACCCTGAAATTGATTTACATCCACTTTTTTACCAGTAATTTCATCATCTACCTCCGTCATATTTTTAATACGAGGGGCCTTAAGGGGCTTTATGAATTCAAGCGCATCTTTTAAAACGTGGTCTTTGTTATTTTTATAGCTGTTTTCAATTTCTTGAAATATGGTGGAAGGGGTTATTTTTCTATTTTTAGAAATATCATTTCTTATAGCGATAAAAATTAAACGTTGCCTTTTTTGCGCTACTCCAAAGTCATTTGAAACTAGCACTTTACAATCGACTGAATATGAGTATGTTTTGTTTCCTTTTTTTACACTAATATTTTTATAGTCTTGAATTACCTGCTGTGCATACGGAAGCATCCCTTTTACATTTTCCATGACCACATACTTTGGTGCAATTTTAGATATAGCTTTTAAATAATATTTATACAGCTCATTTCTTGGATCATCAATGATTCTTTGCTGATTAGCTGAGCTAAAACCTTGGCATGGAGGGCCTCCAATTACAATATCTATTTCATTATCATTATAATCTTCTAAATGATCAACAATATCCCGAATATCACCTAAGATGACTCTGTCGTCTGGCACTTCAGGATGATTATATCTGAAAGTTTCTATACAAACATCTTCATAGTCATTCGCAAGATCAACCTGAAAGCCTTCTTGACTGAACCCAAGGCTTAAACCACCAGCGCCACAGAAAAAATCAACAATTCGTGGTCCGGTTTTTTTGTTATATTTTTCTTGAATAATATTTCTTTTACTTAGGTCTAGATTATTCAGTAAATCTCCGATCAATTTTTGATGTTTAAGATTATAATTGATCGCTGTAATGAATTCTTTATAAATTGGTACTTTTAGAACTTTCAGCAATAGCTTTTGCTCATCTTCCGAATTTGATTCAATTATTTTAAGCTCTTTTAGCCTTTTTTTAGTAGCATCTGATATTTCTGATATTTCTGAATTTACTGAAGAATCTACGAGATTATTTTTTTGTGCAAAAACGTTTATAAGCTTAATGAACAGATTAACTTTTTCAATGAAAAATTTCTTGTCTCTAGTGTTTTCTATTTTGTTTATATACTGAAACATATTACAACTTTGCTAAAACTTTTTTAATACTCTTGGCTATTGCTTCTGCCATTATTGGCGGAACAGCATTCCCAATTTGTTTGTACTGTTGTGTTCTCGAGCCCTCAAAAACAAAATCATCAGGAAATGATTGAAGTCTAGCTGCTTCACGAGGTGTTATTGTTCGTTCTTGTTTATGATCTGGATGTATAAACTGGTTACCATCTTTATATAAATGCGCAATAATAGTTCTTGCAGGTTTATCCCAAAACTGCACAACATAACTATTGTTAAAGACTCTTTGTTTAATATGGTTTAGAGAGGGCTTTTTCTCTAGTAATTCTTTAAAGGTCCATTTGTTTTTACTCATTTCATGATACCTCTTGCGATCTTTTACGTTATGTGTTCTAGATACATGATTTAACAAAGCATTCTCATTTTTTGATCTTATTTTCGATAGGTAGTTATTCCATTTATCAACAAGGTGTTCAACTTTTTTTTCTCCTTCACCTGGTTTGATTGATGGAAGGTCATAAATAGCATCCTTTACTGTTACATATTTTTTCTTACCCTTCTTTTCTTCATCTGAGGAATCAGGATTGTAATGTGTTTTTATTATTCCATTGTAAATTTCACTTGGATTGATTTCTATATCTTTTCTAACTCCAATTAAGATGATTCTTTTTCTTACTTGCGGAACACCGTAATCACAAGAGTTTAAAACCATATCATTCGGAGATTTGATAAGTTTATAATCTTTACCAAGCTTTTTAAGAATAATATTTACTGTTTTCTCCTTTCCAAGTTTTGCGTTTAACAAACCAGTTACATTTTCAAAGACAAATATTTTGGGTTTGAAATGATTTAAGATCTTTTCATAACTCTCAAAGAGATAATTTCTTGGGTCATCTTGCATCCCGTTTTCATCTTTCGCTCTACCAAGTGATGAGAAGCTTTGACATGGTGGTCCACCGATTAATAAGTCAACAGACTTATTAGATACTTCTAACTCAATTTGTTCAATTATATCCTTATCAGTTATATCTTTCTCAAGAACACTTATTTCATCTTCTTGGTAGCCATAATGTTTCATTCTAGTCCGAAGGCTCTCACAAGCATAATGATCATATTCAACATGTGTTAAACCTTGGAAACCTTGTTTGTAGAAGCCTTCACTTAATCCGCCACAACCTGCAAATAGGTCAATAAATGTATATTTCTTACTCATGTTCAACTAAAAGTTCTTTTGCACTGATGTTTAATATTTCAGCAATTTCATAAAGGCATTCGATACTTGGTTGCCTTCTGTTTTGGACATATGAGTTTACCATATTGTAACTCTTACCTAGCTGTTCAGCTAACCAAATTTGTTTAATTCCTTTTTCTTCTAAAACCTCTTTTATTCGGTTCATTTTTTGAATTGTTTAATTCAGTCCGCAAAATAGGAATAACAATTTATTATCTCATTAAATGAGCATTAAAATAATCACTTAGTTTGGGTGGCGGTGGGGAAGTGAAAGCTCTTTTGATGCTGAGGAACGAAGCAATAAATGTGCTTGAACGTTCAGTGGGCTTTTCTTGTTTTCAATGGTATACAAAGTTTGTATAAACGAAACTACTATTAAACATTCCTGATTCACCCCGAAAGGTATTCCAGTTTTTCACAAAAAATTGCCAGAATTTTTTTCAGCATTTCGATATTTTTCTGGAATAAGGAATTTGTCAGAAATTTCACTTTTGAGATTGTTCCCCCTGTATCAAATTCTATATACTGGTATATAAGAGGGGTGATCGCCCAGGGGGGCTTCCCGGGGGGCCTGGACATAATATTGGTTGGCACTTTAGCTCCCTATAGAGTGTCGGTTCCCAATTAGTTAAGTCTTTCATACGGATTCCAAATCTTGAGGAGGAACGGTTTGACTCAAGAAGGAGTCATGAATATTGATTGGCCCCTCCAGAATTTTTGATCTACTTCCGGGTAGCAAGTTGATTGGCCCATAATGAGTGATTCGTTTTCAAAAAAACATCAGTGGTGTAGCAAATAAACAATCGTCTCAAAAAAATCAAAATAATGGCTCTAGTGTCCTGATTTTTCGCTGTATAATAGCATCATAGTAATCCAAAGGATTTAATTGATACACTATGATTAAATCAGTTATTATTCTGCATCTTTTATAGAATCCCAAAAATCAGCGTCTAATTTTTTAATTTCAATTGTCTGTTCGATTTGCATTCCAAGACCAAAGTCATAAATATATTCCGCAAGTTGTTTGCCATCTATCAGCACTAGAGTAGTTGAACCATTCAAGTTATTGGCGTATTCAATAGCTCCTTTTGAATAGTATGAGGTTGTTATAAAAACTCCTTTATTGGACTGAGCAACAGCCAAAGCGCCAACAAATTTTTGAATCTCGTCTCGTCCAATTCCGTGGTCAATGTTGTATCTTTTGGCTTGAATATGAATTCTTCCGAGTCCTAAAACATCTTCTTTTATTATTCCATCAATTCCACCATCATTAGAAGCTTTAGTAACTAATCCAGAATTTTCAATTTCGCCACCATATCCCATCTTTTGTAATAGGCTCACTACTAATTTTTCAAATGCGATTGGTGTTTTAGTGAGAATTGTATTTAGAATGTCTGTATATACGGACTTTCTAATGTTCTCAAAAGAAGCATAAAGTTTTTCTTGTGGTGTTAGTTGAGATGAAGTGTCCTCAAATATGAGTCGTTCTTCGGTTGATTTTTTCTTTTGTCTAGTAGGTTCTCTTTTTTCGAGTTGTTGTTCAATGTAGGAGTCAATGTGTTCAGGTTTTTGTAAGATATCAAGCGCTTTTTGGTTTATTTCATAAACCCCTCTTTTGGGTTTGTCAACAAGTCCACTCATATTTAGATAACTTAGAGCCCACGAAACTCTGTCGTAGAAAATGTGTCCATTCCCAGAAGGGTACATTTCATTAATTTCTTCATCGGTTAGTCCAAAATGTTTCGCAAGCGGTTCGATAAAATCTCTCAATTTAGTTTTTCCTTTTGCTTTTAAAATTTCCAGCACTGGAATTCTGATTTCATCGTGTTTTGGTATTGCCATAGGTGTTTTCTAAGGAGAGGTAATCTAAGTGTAAATGAAACGGTTCTGTTACATTGTTTATTTGAGGGTATAAAATTAGCAATTTCCACGACATTCAGCCCCTCAGAGTTTGAGATCAACTTCTGGGTAGTAACGTTTGGCCCATCATTCAATCTAGACTGTACTTTAAAATAATAGCGATTCGATGCCGCATTATTACCAATTTGCTAGGATATTGCTGTTATCATACACACTAGTCTAAAATGATAACATTATGGGAAAGAAAATCGCTTACTACATGAGAACGTCGCACTATCTCCAGTCAATTGGAACTCAAGAGGCAAAAATTGAAAAAGGTTGGAAGGTATATAGGGATCAAGGTGTCTCAGGCCGTGTTGAGTTCGAAAATCGTGCTGCTGCAAAGAAATTACTCCAAGATATCAAAGAGGGCCGTATATCTATTGTCAAAACCATGAGGTTGGAAAGATTAGGTCGTAGTGTCAAGGACCTAATCGGCACGATTGACACAATTCACTCTTATGGTATTCCGATTCAATTTATTTCAGAAGGTATTACAACCTTAGATGAGAATGGGAAACAAACACCAACGACAGGTCTGTTAATTAACGTCTTGTCTTCTTTGTCGGAGTTCTTTTACCATCAGAACCGCGAGAAGACACTTGCTGGAATTGCCTTAGCCAGAGAAAAAAAAGGAAAATACGTGGGGAGAAAACCAAACTCAGTGGAGACAGTTGAAAAATATCTTAATAAGCCCAAAACCAAGAAAATGATAGAGTTACTGAACCAAGGAAATAGTGTTCGATCTATCGTACGGGTTTTAGAATGCTCTCCGAACAGCGTATACAAGTTGAAGAAGATATTGAATGAGAATTAGACCCACCAAGTGATTAATGAGTAGTTTTAAATGGCATCTCAAAATCCTGTATTACAAAATATCATTACTTGGTTCATATGAACTCCTTCCCAAGGAACCTCCTGTAAAATTACCGGAACTGTCATTCTCAGATTAAAATGGAACATAATCTAGACGTGTGTCAATCCTTTAGGCTTGTGGCCGATCAATATTCCCATCTGTCTAGGTAATAAAAATCCCGTCTACAATAATCCCCAGGTGGAATTATTATCCTCTGAAATTTCAATTATTTGGTAAAAATACCATGTCGTCGCATACGACAAAAAAGGCTCAATGGTGACTGTCGTCAGAGTCAGTCTTATTCTCAGGTAATTCAGATTTTTTTGGTGTTTCTATCACTATGGATTGAAGATATCGAATGTACTGCTGTCGATTCATTCTGAGGGCCCGCATTATTTCTTTGTTCATGATTTAGGTTTTCTAATAAGTAGTGTGTGATACTTCAAAAATTATTTGCCTTTGGGATTTTCTGTTGCTATTTTTCCGGTGTCCTAATTGAATTTTATGAATGTAAAAATAGTAAACCTCTCACGCAAGGGGATGTCAGAGGTCAAAGACGTGGTTGATATGTTTTCAAAAGACCGTGGACCTCTGAAATTTTCAATTGAGAAAACACAATATGATTCAGATTACTATTCTTTTTATAGTAATGCTGATAAAATAGATAGGACTACTTTTTTCGAGTTGTCAGAAAAGGTAAGAATAGAGCACGATCTTAATGATGAAGACTTTCTTGTAATTCTTTCACCTAGACAACTTGATTATAACCATGAAAACTCATATAAAAACTGGATAAGTTTCTATGTCGAGAATAATATCATCGTTAAGACAGGCATCTACGCGGAGGTTAGTGAAGGAAGAGACTACCTAAGTATCAGTCACCAGATTATCGAAAACTTATTCCAGAATTTAATTGGAATGGAATTGACAGATATCCATTCGGAATACACAATTCATTATGATAATAAATCTTGCATAAATGATTTCAGTGAAATATTCAATGATGTACAAGGTAAAATGTGGTCGGGTAAAATATGTCGTCAATGTACAGCCAAAGCCAAAGAGCGCCTCGACAATCCTACCTATTTACAGATAAAGAAAATACTTCGTAGGATAAGCAATCGTTTAAATGATAACTATGAGATCGACTTTACTCCTGAAGAGTTAACGGTAGAAGTCAAATTGGATTACAATGCAAAGGGAAATGGAGGACGACCCAGTTGTAGTATATCAATAGGTGGTCAAACAGTTGATTTTGGAAATATTAAACGATCGTCTCGTATTATTACTTACTTGTTCTACCTGATCAATGCCAATATTGAAATTGGGAAACGTGATTTTGAAGGTAAGGGATATAAAAACACCAAAGAAAATTATGAGAGACTGCATGAGCTGTTGAAGGGCAAGTTGTATGAGAGGAACTTCAAAAGTTACCTTAATAGCATGACCTCATATCATAGCAGAATCTCAACTCTTATAGAAAATCAGACTGATATTGATGATGTAGGTCATATGTATCGGTTTCATTCGAAATTTATTGACCAAGATGTTTCAGCATACTCAATTCATGTTGAACCTGAGAACCTGATACTGCCAAAAGAGTTATTGGAATACAGGGTTGATAGGGGCCAATGAAATTTGAGTGCAGCGCTGCATTAGAGTCTTCGGAAATAGAGATTTTCCAAGTTTGCTGTATGAAAAAATCATATACAAACAAACAGAATGTTGCAGGAAGTAATAGTCTGTTAAATGAAGTTTCAAACAATAACTTCAAAGGATCAACTATAATTGATTTAGCAAACTCAAAGTTAAAGGATGTAGAATTGGAAACACTAGAGATTCACCCTTTTGCCAAGGAGTTTACTTTTCCAGATCGATCAAAACTTCTAAAGTATTCAATGAGAAACCATGGACAGGTAAGTCCAATCCTCGTCGTTGAACGGGATGGTCAACTTTTCATCTTCGATGGTGTAAGACGATTTGAAGTGGCCAGACAATTTCCCTCGGAATTTCCTTTGATAACTTGTCAGGTCGTTCGCATCGCTGATGAGGAGATCAAAGACCACCGAATCAAAGTTAATGGCCATTCAAAAAGAGGCATAATTGAGATTTGTAGGAATGTCGACCACATCTTGGGAGTGTTGGGTAAGCAGCAAGGAGTAAAGAGGGAAATTCTTGACCTGCACAATATTGAATCTGATTTCATTCCCAAAGGTAAAATGGATCGGTTTCACTGGGCTTGCATAATCGCCAGCATTGAGTTCAAAGCATCAACATTGAAGAAACTCATGTATGTATATTATGCTGAAGAGAATCAACCAGAAAAGGACAAGACTAATATTCTAGAACTATTGGACAAAGGACAAATCTCTGTTCATAAAGCCTTTCAACTTACTAAATCTAAGGAGGCCAAAGAAGAAGAGATGGTTAAAAAGCACGAAATAATAAAGTTCTTCCAAGAGAATCACAACCTACATAATAACATGTATGAACTGTACGCAAAAAGTTCACTTAAAATGGATGAGGTGCCAGACAACTCTGCTCGGCTATGTGTTAATTCGCCACCTTATTTCCAACAAAGATCATATCGAAACCAAGGAGAAAACCCACTCGGTCAGGAAGCAACATCTGAAGAGTACATTGATCGAATCATGGAATATAATATGGAAGTTAAGAAGAAACTTCTTTCCAACGGAGTACTAGTCATAGTTATCGCAGAATCATATCTTGGAGGATATCAAGGGATAATACCTGAACTGATTGTGAGGATGAGAAGAAGTGGATTCAGAATTTTGGATGAGAATGTATGGATCAAGACCAATCCAAAATTTGCAAAACATTTTGGAAGATTCATGAATGCAAAAGAGTCAATTATCGTAGCATGTAACTCAGACGAGGAACCTGTGTTCAACAATATAAAAAAAGAGTCATTTGCTGGGGTATTCAAAGCTAGAAGAGGGTCAAAACGATCTGATGGAACAACCAATTATTACATGGCCGGACCTGAAGCAGACCGAACCAATGTATTTACTACGCCGGTATCAAATCCCAGAGATCTGAAGGAAATAGACCCTACCTTTCAACATGATGCTCCATGTAGAGTGGACATATATAAGGATTTCATAGCCGCCTACAGCAATATTGAGGATACAATAATCGACAATTTCGTAGGATCGGGAACTATTGGAATTGGCCTAACAATGGGTAGAAAAGTCATCGGCTATGATATCGACCCAGAATCCATCGCATTTTGTGAAAAACGATTCAATAAATACCTCGGCGAACAAAATTCTGAACTTAAAGATGCTGCATAGTTCAACTTACTCCAACTTTGAAGGACGCTGTTTGGAATCAATAGACCTTATGAGTTCATTGACATGTTCATCTAAATTTGTTGATTCTAAGTCCTCCATATGTTTAATCACAGTCTTTCTACTTAGTCCTGAAACTTTACTGATTGCCGTATTAGTTATCTTCTTGCCGTTAGATCTTAGGTCTTCAATTGCTGCAGATATCTTTTCTTTAGTTTTATTCGATCTTATCTTTCCAGTTATCTTGTTTGCAATAGAGCTCTTTTCTTGAGCAGATAGCCCGAGTTCACTACTAATATGAATACTTTTAGTTGTACCACCAGAATACAGGTATTCTTCACTTTTACAATGGTTGTATTGCCAGTTGAATAATGACTGTAAGTCCCTATAGGACATTTTGGGGTGAGCACATCTTTCATTGAGTTTATATATGTATGCTAGTAACCATTTGGGGTCTACTTCAGGATTTAGGTGAACTAGGATATGGATTAATCTAGTGTAAGTATTTCTCTTGGTTCCATCTGTAATATATCTTGGTGACTTAGCAGTAGAATAATCAATGGGATTGATATCAATTAGACCTTTGTTACTATATGGAGTACTTGTAGTAATATTTTGATAGATTTCATAAAACGATAAATTCTTAATGTGTTTTTCTGCGTACTTCAGTGTATTCTTTACAACCCCCAAAGGGATAATACCTTGATTTACGCACTTTTCTACACAACTTACATCAATGACATTGGTATCGTTTGAATATACTTCTGGATCATAGGAGATAAACCAACATTGAGATAACGTTTCAGCCTTCTCGTCGAATGTAATACCATTGAAATAGTTATCCTTAACATAAGTCAAAACATCCATATAGTGTTGATGTGATTCGATGTTTTCACTAATTCTAACCAATATAGAAAGACCCCTACCTCCACTCGATAGGGACACCATTGCTACTAGTTCTCCATATTGCTGTATAAATTCCTTCTTATAAGCTCTGGCATCCTCTAAACCATCAATATCAAGGTAGATATACCCTGATCCAGATACGTAATTTTGGTTAAAAAATTCTTCTCTCAGCGTATGGTATTTTACGACACAATTTGCGTTGACTCTAGGGAATGTCTTCTTTAGTCTTTTATACCTGTCATCATCTTTAGAGAGTGACCTCAGTGTTTTGTAATCCCTTTGATAAGGGTTGCTCCGGACTATATCAATTAGCTTTGAGAACTCAATTGTCTTAATTGGTTTTAGTTTATAGATTGATTCATCATAAAATGAAAACATATTTAGTTTGATCCTCTATCTACACTGTTGTCTCAGCCACTCAATGAAGGGTTATGTGTTAATAATGTGTATTGACAGAGTCTTGACAAATGAATCCATCACACATAAAAAGGATACGAAATAAAAATGAATCTATCAAGCCCTAGAGGGGGTTGACTTTTAAAAATATTTTCCGTATACTTTATCGTATAGTGCTGATATACAATACAGTATAATATGTAAACCATTATATAGTATGACGGAATGAACAAGGAAGTTTTAGAAAATGTAATTGAATCTGAGATGATTAAAGAAATGAATATAAAAATGCAGCATAATCAAAATATGGACCTCAGTTTAGCACATAGTTCAACTGATCAATCACGCACAAGGTATATGACTTTGAAATCTGCAGCAACATATTTAGATGTTTCCACACGTACAATCTATCGGCTAATCGCAAAAGGGTGGATTCCAAATTCAAAGGGGCCATTAGGCTATAGAATTGATAAGGTGGAAATTGATCAGTGGATGAAATCATATCGTTCAGTTTTGAATGAATTACCTGAAATTGTAGATTTTTAACAGGATTTGGCAACCGTAAAAATCATATTAGATAGAAGGATCACCTTAGAAGGTGATAAACACAATGTTGCAGTCAGGATATTCGATAAAAAACGATTTGTGGACATATACCTCACCAAGGTTACAGAAAGAGACTACAAACGGTTTATGGACATAAATAACCGGGATGTAAAGTCAGTCCATTTTAGAAAGGAAATGGATCGATCCATTGAGAAGGCGAAGAAGGTCTACGATCAGGTTGGAACTCTAGACAGAAAGAAACTCAAGGAATTGTTCTTAGCCCCACCAATTCAAGATAAAGTACCACTAATAAGTGATGTATTTGACGAGTATATCACAACGAGTGAGATTGCAATCAAGACGAAACAGCGTATGAGGTACAGTAGGAATGTAGTTAATAGATACTATGAAGATTTGGAGATTTCAGGTGTGACCTCAAGAATGCTGAAGACCTTTGAGAGAAAGTTGAGTGCAAAGGAATTAAGCAACAGTACGATAGCCTCTGTCATGAGAGATCTTCGAGTAATCATTAATTACACGATTAGTGAAAAGAAATATGTTCTACCATCAGACTATGAATACCCATTTGGGAAGCGGAAGTATTCAATTTGTAGCTCGTCATCAACTAAAGTCGTGCTGACACTGGATGAGACAAAGAGACTGGTCGCGTTCGATGAATTTAATGGAGATCAAAAAAAATTGGAATACGCCCGAGATATATGGCTCCTCCTATATCGCTGTAGCGGAATTAATTTCATTGACGCACTCAACATGAAATGGACAGATATCAAGAACAATGTGATAGTGATTTTCCGTCATAAGACTAAAAACACCACGGTATATAACAAACGACCCTTGACGATCCCAGTCACAAACAAGGTTCAGGAGTTACTAGATAAACTTGGAGACAAGAACAGTCCTTACATATTAGGGTTACTGGAAGAAGGGGCTAAAGAAAATACGATTGACAACAAGTCCCACAAGGTTAGACGGCGGGTGAATATCCAACTTCGAAAATTGGAGTCAATTCTTGGCCTCAGTGTTCCTCTAAGGATTAAGACAGCTAGAGAGACTTACATTACCCACCAAATCAGAAGTGGACATAGTGTTCCACTTGTTGCAACGATGGTTGGACATTCTTCACCAGAGATGATAAAATTTTACTACGGGGGGATGGATGATGCAGAATTGATGAGATTTAATGATAAGTTGGCCTAAAGTGTTTGATTTTAACACAACCAATATTGAGTGAAAGAAATCGTGACTCATCAGGTCACATTTTGACACTGGTCCTTTAAAATTGGAAGAAGTATGAGTCTAGGGGTTGGTCGTGGTTTGAGCTGGATGAATAATTGGAAAGGATACAGAACCCTAAAGACAGACTTAAAAAGAGAGGGTATGTAAGTGCTTGAGTACTATCTCCAAGTGAAGAGGATTAATGAACCGCCGTATACGAGACCCTTACGTACGGTGGTGTGAGAGGCCCTCCCTGCTTTAATTAGCGGGGCGGTCTACTCGATTGTGCTTTCGTGCTTTATTATTTTTTCATTTTACCAATTCACATTCTCTGAATATTCATGGTCTTTATAGTCGTTAAAGTCTCTTACCTTTTTGAACTCTAAAGTCTTAACATTGATTTCCCAAATTGCCGATTTTTTGCTCCAAGGATCAGTTAATACTTCAACCACTTCCAAATCTTTTATACGAATAGAATGAATCCACTTTAAATCTTCGTTTTCTATTCTCTTCCATTTTTTCGGTGTCCATATAGTCAAATGTTCCCCTGCAACAATCGCCCATTTGTTATCCTTATCAATCAGTCCACAGTTCGGGTCTCCATAGAAATCGTCTTCCATTAAAGTCTGACCTGATTTCTTGTCGGTCAAGAAAGTCGCTTCAAACTCATTTTCAAGTTTTAGTCTATCCGTTTCGTATAGAGTATTCATTTAGTGATGGTCTTTTTGCATAAAGCACAACGTTTAGTATAAGAAACGTAGGGCAATAAATAAGCACTATTGTTTCAGTTTATTACTGAGCTAAATATAAATATTTTGATTTTATGTTTGTCTTAAATACCAAATTTTATATTTAGCGGACTTTATAAATGCACACAGAGCTTTGGAGTTAACACAAAAGCCCTATGTTTTTTATACATTGTTGTGCTTAGTGTTTAAATAGTAATGTATAGCATAATAAAATTAATGATAAACATTAATAAATATTTGTTTATCATTTTTTTTAACCTTTAATTTGCATTAATATTAAAACTTTTAATTTAATGAAAACATTAAAACATATTTCAGTAGCATTCTTAATTATGCTTATTTCAGGTTTAAGTCCTTACTATTTAAAACCTAATAACCCTATAATGATGACTTTTTTATTTTTAATAGTAGGGTTTTTTATCTTCAATTTGATTATTAGAAAATCACTTTCATTCAAGAGTTACTTTACAAGTCGGTATAATCTATTTACAACAAAGGTTCGGTCGGAAAAGTCATATGATATACCAAAGGGGTTGATGTTTGAAAAAATCATAGAGGTAATTAATCATTCAGATTTTAAATTGGTTGAAACAGATGAAAATAAATTTGAAATTCTAGCGATTTCAAAAATTACATTTAAATCTTGGGGCGAAAATTTATACATTAATTTTGAAACTAAAGGAAATGAAACAATAATGAAATTTTGTTCGTCAACCCTATTCCAAATGTATTCTTGGGGGAAAAATGAAAAAAATTATGATGATTTATTAAATGAAATCGAAAGTTCATTAATAGTTTAAATTTAAAAGTATATGGCCATAATAGTAAATTTAGATGTGATGTTGGCTAAACGTAAATTAAAGTTAAAAGAACTTTCTGAAAAAGTTGGTGTGTCAACAGTAAATTTGTCAATTTTAAAGCAAGGAAAAGTTAAAGCAATTCGTTTCTCCACCTTAGATGCAATTTGTTTGGCATTAGACTGTCAACCTGGCGATATTTTAGAATACGTTGAATAGAGTGTATCTTCGGCATTAAGCACAACGTTTAGTATATGCAAAGTAGGCGATTGCGGGCTTCAAACCTGTCAAACCGTTACAAAATTGAAGCGGGCTACAACCGTTGAATTTACTACTATTTCGCCTATTTTGTATATACATTGTGTGTGCCTTGAATGGCAAATATACCTAGAAATAGGAAAAGCTAGGAGGTGCAAGTCCTCTATGTGCCTGGATTAAAGCCGGGAAGCATTAGTAAGTCGCAAGCTGGTTTACCGTGAGGTATGCAGTGAAGTAAGCGAGACTACAAAGGTCGGTACTGACGTACAGAAACCTAATATGAGGCTATAAGGTCGGGCAAGTAAGCACATCATTGCGACGCCCAAAGTTAAAAAGACCGAAGTAGTAGATTAGGCAGTGATTGACCGAAAGCTATTTGTCTTACCAAGGGAGGTCTCTCTGGTTACGAGTTGAGGTAAGAGAGAAGTCAGCAGAAGCCATAGTAGTTGTTTGGCCGATAAACAATGAAGGGCAGAACATTAATCTGGTTTCAAATGAGCTAGGGAGTGTAAGCACGTTAAGGATAGTACTCTAGTGCATATATAGCCCAAGCATAGGCGAAACCGCAAAACGAGGAGAGCATCAGAAATGATAGCAGAACTAACAAGTAAAAGGAATTTAAACTTAGCGTATAAGCAAGTGTACCGCAATAAAGGAGAAGGAGGGGTAGATGAAATGGGCGTAGCCCAACTCAAATCCCACCTCCAAGCCAATGGAGCGAAGTACATAGAGCAAATACGTGTTGAAGATTATCAGCCAAGCCCAATTTTAGGTATTGAAATACCCAAGAGTAATGGTAAAACGAGATTACTCGGCATACCAACGGTTACAGACAGGATGTTCCAACAAGCAATGCATCAAGTATTGCAGCCTATTTTCGAGGTAGATTTTCAGCAATATAGTTATGGATTTCGCCCAAACCGCAACGCCCAACAAGCCGTAGCACGGAGCCTTACCAATATCAATTCAGGCTACCAACACATCGTAGATATTGATTTAAAGTCATTTTTCGATGAGGTAGAACATTTTGTTCTACTGGATTTGATATACGAGAAGGTAAAGTGCAAAGCAACTTTAAAGCTGCTGCGAAGATTTCTTAGAGTGCCGATACAAATCAACGGTAAATTGCACAAACGAAGAAAAGGGGTGCCGCAAGGCTCACCTTTGAGTCCATTACTATCCAATATCTTACTCAATGAGTTGGATAAAGAACTGGAGAAGCGTGGACATAAGTATGTGCGATATGCAGATGATTTCAGTATCTATGTACGAAGTGAAAAGGCTGCAAAGCGAATAGGTAATAGTATCTATACGTTTTTGCGGCACAAACTTCATCTACCAATCAACAGAGAGAAAAGCGGTATACGAAGACCCGTAAACTTTAATCTACTAGGTTTTGGTTTTGTGCCAACCTACAAGAAAGGAGAGAAGGGCAAGTATCAACTGGTAGTAAAACAGTCTAAGTGGGAAGAGCTAAAAGCTAAGCTTAAGGCAATAACCCAAAAGACTATACCTGCCAGTTTTGATGAACGTATACAGCGTACGAATCTGTTGATACGAGGATGGATAAATTACTTCAAAAAGGCAAGCATACATCAGAAGCTAAAGAAGCTAGATGAATGGATAAGAAATCGATTAAGATACTGTATTTGGACAGACTGGAAGAAACCCGATAGGAAGAGGAAAAACCTCATAAGACTGGGCATCAACCAAGATCAAGCTTATGCGTGGAGCAGAACAAGAATGGGAGGATGGGCAACTGCCCAAAGCCCTATTCTAATCACCACCATAACCAAAGACAGACTTAAAAAGAGAGGGTATGTAAGTATGCTTGAATACTACCTCCAAGTGAAGTAGGATTAATGAACCGCCGTATACGAGACCCGTACGTACGGTGGTGTGAGAGGCCCTCCCTGCTTTAATTAGCGGGGCGGTCTACTCGATTGTAGGGCGTTTTCATTTATTCATTTTTTTAAAGTAATACTGTGTTCTATGCTTATATCCACTTGCCATGAATATGAAAAAGTTACCTCCAACGTCTTTCATATTGTCAATAATCAAGTCATCTGAATTAGATAGTCCTATTCTAATCCTGTAAATATTATGATTACTGTAAAAAATGGGAAATATTGGTGGTATATCTACTTTCTTATTTGCAAAAAATATCTCACAATAACCTTTTCGAGTCATAACACCCTGAAATACTTCTTTTCGAGTTTTGTTTTTCATAATGCTTAAACTATCATGAAATTCGACAATTATTAGTCCTGCTTGATTGCAACTTAATTTAATTGAATCTGAGTTTGTGTCAAGTATTCCGAATAATTGCAATAAAGTTTTGTCTGAATTTTTACCAGATATTTTATAGGCAGTGTTTCTATACACACCATGAAATTCAACATCAATAGGTTTGTATTGTTTTTTACTAACTTTCAATCCTGTTGAACATGCCGAAAACAACAGAATTAGAACTATGTTACATGTAATCAAGATTCTATTCCAAATACTTATATAATCAAAGGTTAAATTCATTTGCTATAAGTCCATTTTGTTGATTAGGTTCTGAATTAATCCTATTAGTCGCATATATTATTCTATTTGCAGTTGACAAAACAAATTAAGACTACTATCAGTTTTCGTTGAAACCATATTATTCTCTATCAATCATTTTCATTGTTTTTTACTTCTCTATTTTCTTATACCTCTTTCAAGGTTTTATATTATATAGAGAATTAAATCAGCTCTCAAAGGTTATATAGTTTTATCAACTTATATTCTGTCGTCGATTCGAATGCCCTACAACATGAGTATATAACCCACATATATTCGCAAATATATGAATAAGAAGATATTACAGGAAAACGCAGGTATCAAAACTGATACTATTGTAGATAAAATGTACTTCGATAGTTCAGAATTGATTCGTGAGATTAATACACTAATAGATTGTAGGAAGAAATGGGGACATACCCAGGAACAAGTAGCTATAGAATGTGGAGTATCTATTCCTACTATTAAGAGATTCGAAAGACTAAAAGTTGATAGCCTTTCTCTTTATCTGAATTACAAACAGATATTTAGTTGATGAAAGAATCTCTATCAGGCATGAGATTAAGTTCTGCGAGTCAAAGTGATATAGATATATAGCTTGGGAATAATAATGTACGCCTCCTGTAAATCAAGCAGCACAAATGTTAGGCATTAAATTATGGTTCTGTCCCTTCTGTTTGACTTTAAAGTATATTGGAATACTACTTCCATCAAGATTTGGGAAGTTGATCTTCTCTCCTAATTCAACTCAAGATTCTTCAACCGAGGTTTAAAAAATCTTGCAAGCTTTCTTGCAAGCCAGAACAGTCCGGGTGTCCCAATATGTCACAAATGGACACAAAATTGTGCAATTCGAAATTCTATAAAGCATTAATCATCAGATAATAAGGGAATTACAAAACCGATTGCGCACCCTCATAATCAGGTGGTCCCTGGTTCGAGTCCAGGTGGGCCCACTTCAAAATCAATGGGTTATGACTATTAACGGTTGTAACCCATTTTTTTGTTGCAAGGTTCTTGCAAGCCAAGGGTGAGGGTGTTGTCACTTGATGTCACATTTTGACATAGTCCTTTAAAATTGGAGGAGGTGTAAACTTATATGGAAGGCTTAAGGGATGAATTAATTGCCTTTGGTTTTTTTATTCTCGATTCTTTCTTGCCCTCTCTCTTTTAAGTACTACCATTCACCTAATCCATCTTGGCGGGAAGACTTCTTGGCCCCTATTTCATGTAGCATTTGACGAATTTCAACTTCACTGTAACCTCCAATTCTCTTTCTAATAGATTCAAAAGACCTATCTGTATATCGTCTGTGATTCAGTAATTCTTCGAGTATTTCTTTCACCTGTTCTTTACTCTGGTTCTGTAAGTAAAACATGTCTTTGTTGTGCTTAAACTGCGCACGCTGCAGAAAGTAGTTTATTACCCCTGTAAGAAATCCACCAATAACAACTCCCAACAATGCCCAAGTTGCTTCATCCATTCGAAAATCATTTAAAATAGTTAATAGAATCATAGTTTTTACTTTTTACTAACCCCACACTTTTGTAATACTGTCCTTGATCTTCTACTCAAAGAGTTCAATAAGCTTGTTTAGTTGGTTCTGTCGCATTAATCTGCTTTGATTTCAAATTTAGCGGAAATTTACATTTTCTTATGCAGCCAAGGACTTAAATGTTGCATACCAACTTGATCTTGGATTTACAATTTGATTCTTTCTTATGATGTTTATGATTTTGATTCCTGCGAGTGTTCTCTGAGCGGATTCAAATTCCTTGAATCCTGTGGTAATCGAGATCCCTCGTTTGATAGTCCGATGATCCTATTCTACAATATTATTGAGATACTTGACTCGTCGGTTCTGTCGCATTAATTGCTTTGACTGCAAACTAGGGTAATGTGTCAAAATGGTTTGATTGACAATCTTTTCAAGGACATCTAAATTTATTATAAAAATGACTCACTTTAGATTAATGATACAGAACCTAAATCGCTGTTCGTTAACTAGTTAAGTTCAATATTCATACTTATATTAGATTTGTTAATAAAACTTTCTAAAGCTGTATGGAGGAATTCCTCCATACAGCTTTATTTTGCAAGAATAATGAATCAGGATAATCTACGATTTTCAGGACACGATACTTTTCATTGCAAGGAGCAATGGTTACTGAAAGGCTTTCAAAAATATTACCAATTCCTTGATAATCATCAGATTGTATGTACTTAACTGTAGTATCACTTGATATTAAATCAGCATAGTATTTCATACTAGCTCTGTGCAGTACGAGTTTCTGCTTGTGAAATTTATATTGTGTAAAGTAGAGGTGCTCCTCTATGATGTATACAACGTCACAGTTATGTACGACCTTAGATTCTTTGTATAGCTGATGTGGGAATATGAGTCCTACTTTTTTCATATGATTATGATTCCTTCTGTTGGGTTTCCTATTTCTCGGTGTCTATTCTCTTGGTGGCGTGTCCCAATGAGCAGAGCCATAAGAGCGTCTACTTGGTGCCAGTTGGTGGGCTGCTCCGCTAAAGTAAAAGCTTCTTTTTTTACCAAATCGTGCATGAATAATGATGTATCTTCTTTGTAGTGAATGCTTTGTATTAACTCTGATTGGAAGAATGCGGGGTATATCTCGTGAAAGATGAGAGTACTCAATGATGCTTTTAGACTCATAGCTCTAGCGGTAAGGCCGCCTAAAAACATAGGTGACATAGCTTTGGTGACTTTATCTGCTTCTCGGTAGTGGTAACTTTGGCCATTACCAAAGTAGGCTGCGGGCAAACTCAATGGTGCGTCTAGATAGACTACCTCGGCTTGTAGATATTCTAACTCTGCCCTTAGCCAAGCATCTGCATCTTTCTTCTTAGCTACTTGACTAAAATGTATTTGGTCATTCACATAATGAGCAAGCACAGTATTACCACTCATTTTTGCTCCGTAATCTATGCCTATTATCTTAACCATAGTTTTCTGTAGGTGCCTTCTGTATCATATCGTTCTGCTTGTCCTTTGGTATTCAATTTTCTGGATGGACGTGGATCGTGTCCTACTCCTGCGATGTACATCCAGTTACCATAGTTGCTTGCGGGGTCATAGTCTATGAGCTGGCTCTCTAGGTACGCGGCTCCCCATCGCCAGTCTATGCTCAGATTATGTATTAGGTAACTTGCCACGTTTTGCCTACCTCTATTACTCATCCATCCCGTGGCATTGAGCTCTCTTATATTAGCATCTACGAGGTCATCACCGGTTTCGCCATTGGCCCACTTCCAAAATACCTTGTCGTTTTGACTAAAACGTATTTCTTTTCCTTGGATGCCTTTACGTTGAAAGAATGCGTCCCCGTGTATATGTAGTTGCAGTTGAAAAAAGTCTCGCCACAATAATTCGAAGATTAACCAATAGGTGGATTCATTGGAAACTACCTCGGATTCATATTTTACTATGTAGTCGAACACGGTTCGTGCAGAAACATTTCCTAGAGCCAACCAAGGACTTAGTCTACTGCTATAATCTGTTCCTATCATTCTATTACGAGTCTCTTTGTATGTAGCTATTAGGTTACTATCATTAAAGTAATATTTCAACCTATTGAGAGCGGGGTTTTCACCACCTCTCAGCTCAAAAGAGATAGAACTTAAAGGTAGAGCAGGTAGGTCAATAGTTTTGGAATAGCGGCCGGATTCACCTATTTGGTTTTTAAAAGGAGTAAAGGTTTGTGGCATGTGCTTTAGCTCAAAAGGAAGGTTGTTTTTATCTATTAGAGTAAAGTCGTCAAAAGAGAACACATTGCTAGGGTGGAGTTCTAAGACGAGTTTTTCCTGCTTACGCTCTTCTGTACCGTCTAGTTTTTGATAGGTCAGAACGTCTGCTCCTAGAAGCTTGCTAGCTTCTAAGTCCTTTAAGTTTTTAAATATTTGAAAATCAACACCTAGCGAATCAAGTTTAGCGGCTAGTTCTAAAATCGATTCATTTAGGAATGTCTTTCTTTTATCACTTATCCAGGGAAAACCCAACGAATGCATTGATTTGTATCTATCCTCGTGAAGATAGAAAGCTGTCACGTGTTCAAAATTAACCAATCTTGAAAATATTTCATGGTCAGAGACACGTTGGTCTTTTCTAAACCAATGTACGATTCTTTTATTTTTTAGTTCTTCTACAGCGTTCACTACAATATTTTATTTCTTCCCAGTTTTTCTCCCACTTCTTTCGCCAGGTGTAAGGTAAACCGAAGGTCACACATATTTTGGATGGAAGATTTGTCTTTTTGTGCATTTATGCTTCGTTAGCGGATGGTGCTCTTATGGATTGATACTAGATTATTTTATAAATGTTATTCTTGTCATTTCAAGTGAAAGTATCAAAGAAGCTTTTGTATCAAGAAAGAGACAAGACGTTTAGTTAGACAAGCTGCTCATGCCCCCATCTACGCCTATTATTTGGCCACTCATCCAACGTGCTTTATCGCTAATTAGGAAGTTGGCCATATGTGCTACGTCTACGGCTTCCCCAATTGCTTTGAGTGGATGACGCTGCTCAGCCCCTTCACGTTGTTTTTCGTTTCTAAGCAGTTTTTCTGCAAGTGGCGTATCTGTGAGACTAGGTGCGACACAGTTTACTCTGATGCTCGGTGCTAGCTCTGCCGCTAAGGCTCTAGTGAGACCTTCTAAGGCACCTTTAGCACCCGCTATGCTACTATGGAAGGGCATTCCTTTTTGTACTGCTACAGTACTAAAAAGCACTATGCTAGCTTCTTTGGATTCTTTGAGGTTTGGGAGGTAGTTTTTGATTGTTTTCACTGCACCAAAGTAATTTACATCCATGTCGTGTTGAAAATCAGAAATTTTCAATCCCCTGAATGGCTTGAGGTTTATGCTTCCTGGGCAGTATACGAGGGCATCTATGGCTCCATCTATCACTGGGAAATTTGGTTCGTCGTTAAGTACATCTACACCGCCTTGATTTCTACTAATTAGGATAGTCTCGATACCCTCGGCCAGTAGCTGCTCATTTAAAGCTGCTCCTATTCCTGTATTTCCTCCTACTATTAATACGCGTTTTGTCATACTAGTTAAACACGGAATAATCCTTTTGGTTTAGGAGCCCTTTTGTGAACATTGTTTCACTTAGTTCGTTATTAGTTTTGAGACATTG
Source organism: Bacteroidia bacterium (assembly GCA_028339355.1). Classification (GTDB taxonomy): domain Bacteria; phylum Bacteroidota; class Bacteroidia; order NS11-12g; family UBA9320; genus UBA9320. The sequence goes on along the minus strand of JAOLBX010000004.1, from coordinate 13,340 downwards.
TATAAACAAAAAGTCAATATAGTATGGTTTAAACGCGATTTGCGACTTGCGGATCACGCCCCACTGCAGAAAGCGGCTGAAGAGGATATTCCCGCCATTTTGTTATATATCCTTGATTCGGAGTATCTTCAAGACGTGCATTATGCTGCTCGCCATTGGCAGTTTGTGCGAGACTGCTTGAAGGATATGGCTCGCACGCTCCGTTTTGCAGGGCATAAGTTGCTCGTGCTGGAAGGAAGTACATTAGAAATCTTTCAACTATTGCATTCACAGTACGCTATTCAACACGTGTACTCACATCAAGAGACAGGACTTAATTTTTCGTATGCGATAGATAAGAAAATTAAGCAATGGGTAGATAGTAAGAAAATTATTTGGAGCGAATACCAGGAGAATGGAATCGTACGTGGGGTGAAAAATAGAAAGGATTGGGTGCAGAAGTGGTATGGGTACATGCACACTCCACCAATTGAGGTAGAATTACTCTCGCTAAAGACCATTCGTCCAGATGTGGAGGAGTTTTCACCTAGTTTTTTTAAAGAGATGGTTCTGGATGAGAATATTCAGCGTGGTGGAGAAGCACTTGCCCTTGATCTATTGAATAGCTTTGTGAGCAGCAGGTCTACTCAGTATATGTACGATATTTCTAAGCCTGCCCAGAGTAGAAACTCATGCAGCAGGCTGTCCCCTCACCTAGCGTGGGGTAGTATAAGTATACGGCAGGTATATCAAGCTGCGTATGTAGCTAAAGTGGCGGGGAATAAACGAAATCTAAATGCATTTTTATCTCGACTACGATGGCACTGCCACTTTATTCAAAAGTTTGAACAGGAAATAGAAATGGAGTATGTGCCACAGAATAAGGCATACTCGTATCTGAAAATAGAATGCAATCAAGATTTCATAAAACGTTGGGAATCAGGTACTACAGGGATACCTCTTGTAGATGCTTGTATGCGGTGCGTATGCGAAACGGGTTATTTAAATTTTAGGATGAGGAGTATGCTAGTCTCTTTTCTCACACACGCACTACTACAAAATTGGGAAGATGGTGTGCATTACTTGGCAAAGCAGTTTACTGATTTTGAACCAGGGATACATTATCCTCAGTTTCAGATGCAGGCCTCTGTAACGGGGATCAATACAATACGTATCTATAACCCGATAAAGCAGTCAATAGAACATGATCCTGAAGGTGTTTTTATAAAAAAATGGGTGTCAGAGTTGTCTAATTTTCCCAAACAGCACATCCATGAGCCGTGGAAAGTAAATGAAATGGAACGAGTCATGTTTAATTTACAAACGGACTACCCCGCCCCTATAGTAGATGTGACAGAAGCCCTAAAAAAGGCTAGGGAGGAGCTGTGGGGAAACAAACGCTCTAAGGAGGTGAAAGCTGGACGGCAAGCGGTATTGGAAAAACATGCTATACCCCGCAGAAAGAAGTAATAAAAAAGGCCTTCGCATTGGCGAAAACCTTTCAAATATTTTTTATAAACTGTTTAATTTAAATCTTCAATAATTTGTAGAGCTTCGTATACGTAAGGGTCTTTCGACATAGCTTTAATCCAATCTTCGTTTCTCTTCACTCTGGATTTTTCAGCATTTATTATCTCTAAATCTGAGTCTATATTTTTAACCATAAAATCATTGATAACTAGTTTTTTAAGGGTATCAAATTTCTTTCCCTCTTCTTTTTCAGCAACCTCTTGAGTGGCATATTCAGCAAGATTTAATTTGTAAGATTTAGATTCTCTAAGTTTTTCCCATCGACGTGCATTTTGCTCTATCAGCTGAAAAGTCTTATTCTTCTTTACACGGGATTGACTCTTCTTTATTACCTTATTGTTTATGGCATATTTTGTAGCATTATAATTCGAGCTTTCTATTTGATCCCACTCCAATGGGTAATCATGTTCTTTTTCACCAGTTTTGATGTACATATAATTATCTGGAAGCAATATATCCGAACTCACTCCTTTAAGTTGTGTGGCGTCTCCGTTTATTCTATAAAATTTTTGTATGGTAAGTTTAATACTCCCTAAATCAGGAATGTTCTTACTTCTAAGAGCTTGATTTAGAGCAAGAAATCTTTGTACTGTACCCTTACCGTGTGTAGAAGAAGAACCTACGATAACTGCTCTATTATAGTCTTGCATTGCTGCTGCCATTATTTCAGATGCAGAAGCACTGAATTCATTTACCATAATTACTAATGCACCATCCCACTCTGCACCAGTGTATCTATCTTCTAAGACTTGAGCCTTACGGCCTTTTTCTTTCACCTGTACAATTGGACCCTCATCTATAAATAAGCCTCCCATTTTTACGACATCATCTAGTGAGCCTCCACCGTTATTTCTTAAATCTAAGATTATTCCCTTAACCCCACTAGCTTTGAGTTTTTCTACCTCTGCCTTTACATCCTTCCAGCTAAATCTTCCTCTAGGGTTTCTAAAATCTGCATAGAAGCTAGGAAGATAGATGTAACCAGATTCTAAATTGTCTTGATCTTTAATTATTAGAGATTTAGCATAGGTTTCTTCAAGTACTACTACATCTCTTGTTATCGTTATATCTTTTTCAGATCCGTCAATCTTGCGTACAGTTATTGTTACTTTTGTTCCTTTTTTGCCACGTATTATTTTAACGGCATCGTTAATACGCCAGTCTATAATGTCAACTGCTTCTTCGTTTTCTTGTCGTACTTTAAGAATAAGATCATTTGCTTCTAACTCTCCTTGTAGTGATGAAGGACCGCCTGGTATCACCTTAGTTATTTTTATGTAGCCATCTTTTTCTTGTAGTTGTGCACCTATACCTTCAAGTTGCCCGCTCATTTGGATATCGAAATTTTCTTTTTCTGCAGGAGGAAAATAATTAGTATGTGGGTCGTAAACAGCTGTTATGCTATTGGCAAACATAGCAAGACGGTCTTTTCGCTCTAGTCTTTTGAGGCGTGCATACCAGTCTCTGTGTGTTTTAAGTACGCTCTTTCGTGCTTTATATTCTAAAGTGTCTGTACTTATTTGAGCAACGGTGTCATACTTTTCCATAGCCGTCTTATTAGCCAATTGGTCGGCATATAACTTGGTCAAGACATTGTATTTCAAATATTTTCTCCATCTATCTTTTAGAGCATCGCTATCTTTAACATAAGGAATCTCGTCACCAAAATCCACCACTTCTGAAACTTCAAAATCAAATGGACTAGCCAATATATCTTCAAAGTATTTTTCTGTTTCTTGTGTACGCTTGTCTAATATGTCTAAAGACAGGTTAAATAGATTGAACGTCCCTTCGTTTATTTCATCGTCTATTTTGTCTTCAAATTTTGAGAGTTCATCTACATCAGATTGTGTTAGCATTCTCTTGTTTCCATCTATGTTTTGCAGATAAAGTGAAAAAGCTTTTTTAGAAAAGTCATCATCTATAGAGGCAGGGTCATAATGAGCCCCCTGTAAACTTACGTTTATTGCCCTGAGTAAAATGTTTTCACCTTCGTCTTGAGTTTTGAGATAAAAACCAAAAACAACAAAAATGAAAGGAGCGAGTAAAAAAAAGGTGTTTCTAAATCTCATCTAGTATAATTATTCTATTTATTAATGGAATGGTACAAATAGTGGGCCAAACGTTTTTTATTTAATTAAAGCACCAAAGTAACATTTAAATGATGAGTGATATTGCATTTGCTTTGAAAAAAGTAGAATAGACGATGAATTGAATTTTAACCCATAAAAAAATCCCGACCATTGGACGGGATTTTCTATTTAATCTATTTTATTTAGTACATCTCAAAAGCAGAGAAGAAAAATGAAGCTTCACCAGCTGCATTCTCATCGCTATCACTTCCGTGTATTGCATTGGCATCTATAGACTTAGCGTACTTAGCACGGATAGTACCTGATGCTGCATCTGCAGGATTGGTAGCTCCTATAAGTGTGCGGAAGTCAGCTACTGCATTTTCTTTAGAAAGTACCATAGCTACGATAGGACCAGAAGTCATAAAAGATACTAGGTCATTGAAAAATGGACGCTCACGGTGTATTCCGTAAAATGCTTCTGCTTTTTCTTTTGATAAGTGAAGATATTTCATCGCTTTGATTGAAAATCCTCCTTCTATGATATCGTTGATTACGTTACCAGTGTGACCGTTTGCTACTGCATCCGGTTTGATCATTGTGAATGTGATGTTTGACATTACGTTATTTCTTTTTTCTAAATACGGCTGCAAAAATAGATATATCTCTTTCTTTTTACGAGTTTTGTCTAAAATTTAACCGTGTTAGATACCATAGCTCATAACCTACAAGATTTAAAAAACAGTTCGGGTAGAATTGTAATTACTACTCATCACAAACCAGATGGAGATGCTATGGGGTCAAGCCTAGGTCTGTATCATTATTTGAAAGCTGCAGGTATTGAATCTCAAGTAGTTACCCCTACTGATTATGCTGAGTTCCTACATTGGCTTCCGGGTAATGATACTGTGATTGTGTACGAAGAAGAAAAAGTTGAAAGTCAAAAACTTATAGCCGAGGCAGAATATGTGTTTTGTTTAGATTTTAATGCACTCGGAAGAATAAATGAAATGGGGGAGAGGGTAGCAGATAGTACAGCAAAAATAGTGATGATAGATCACCATCAGGCTCCACAGGACTTTGATGATGAGCGGTTCGTTGAGATAGGGGCAAGTTCTACTTGTGAATTAATCTATCGTTTTGTAAATCAGCATCTTGATCCTGCGTTTATGAATAAGGAAATGGGAGAGTGTATCTATACTGGGCTAATAACAGATACTGGTTCTTTTAGGTTTGGAAGCACCACAAGCAGCACGATTCGTACTGCGGCAGATTTGATGGATATTGGGGTTGTTCCTGCCACTATATACAATAATCTTTTCGATCAAAACAGGCTAGAGAGATTGCAGCTGCTTGGATATTTTTTAGCGAATAAGATAGAACTAATCGAAGATGGAAAAGTGGCTGTGGCACATTTCACATCTGAAGAGTTAAAGAAATATAATGTTATAACTGGTGACACCGAAGGTTTTGTGAATTATGGATTAGGCATAAAGGGTGTGCAGCTAAGTGCACTTATTATAGATAGGGATTTTTTGGTCAAAATGAGTTTTAGAAGTACCGATGTATTCCCTTGCAATGAATTCAGTGCAGAGTTTTTCAATGGTGGAGGACACAAAAATGCCGCTGGGGGAGCGAGTGAAAATTCTTTAGAAAATGTTCTAAATAGATTTAAGGAGGCAATAAAGTCTTATAGACAATATTTATAATGAAACAGTTTCTGTTTAGATTTATAATAGTATTCATATTTGCCTCTTGTGGAGATAAACCCTTTCAGAGCGAAATGGGTGTGGAGTATTTGAGAGGGGGTTATCAATGTGATGATGTCAAAGAGCACTGGCTTGTGGACTTGGAGGCAATGACAAGTTCTGATTCGATGTATTTGAGCACACATACGCTTAATCGAAAAGTAGAGCTTCAAGTCAGCCAATTAGATACCAATAGCACATTGTTCAAACTACTTTCGGAGACGTGTGAGTCAGATAGTATCAAACTAAAAATTGAAGCTCAAAATTTTTACAAACCAATGGGTGGTTCGGTTCCTTCCCATTTGTTAGAAGATGAGATGATTTTTGTTACGGTTTGGATGCGAGATAAGTTGAATAAAATTGAGTATATCGCATTTAAAAAAATATACGAAAGTCAAACCATGGCAAATGTTGTAGAGCAAAATAATTGGAACTGCGATAGAGATTCGGTATCTCATATTTATTTTGAACGACTAAAAACGAATCATGGTAAAAGAGGCTCACATGATAAAGTTGCGATTTTATACTCTATTAAAACCCTAAATAATAACATTCTGATATCCAGTAAACCGGATGACCCTTTAGTTTATAATGTCAATGATAGAGGTATAATAAAAGGAATAAGATTTATGGTAGAACATCTTGCCATTGGAGAGAGTGCACGAGCGGTGATACCCTCTGATTATGCATATGGTCCAGACGGTAATGGAAAAGTGCCAGGTTATATGCCAATCATTATAGAACTGGAAGTCTTAGATAAAGTAAATTGAGTAAACTACGTCATATATCAAGTACTTGGTCAAAGCTGCATACTTTACTAAGCAAGAAGCAAAAGATGATATATGCGTCTATGGTATTTCTAAGTTTCATAGGAGCAGTTTTGGAGCTGATGGGTATTGCAATCCTGCTTCATACTATTTTGTCATTACTTCAGCCTGGCTTTATAGATCATAATATTTTTACGTCGTATTTGTATAAGCTGTTTCAAATTCAAGATAATCGACAGTTTGTGGTGCTTATGTCTTTTCTGTTATTAGGAATTTATGTAGTTAAAAATCTTGGAATTATTGTAACAAACAAGCTTCAGGTTAAAAAAGCTGCCCATATTACCGACCTGATGTCTGATAAGCTTTATAAGTCTATAGCAAACAAGGAGCTACTGTTTTTCACTCAAAATAAGTCTTCAGATATTATCCATAGACTAATTGTAGCAAGTGTGCAAATGCCAGAGAGTATATTGTTGCCGAGTATTATCATAATTTCTGAGGTTGGCGTCGTGATATTGCTATTGAGTGGCATTTTAGTCTATCAACCACTTTTGTTTTTGATGGTATGTGCCACACTAATACCTACAGCTTTTTTACTCATTATTCTTAATAGAAAAACGCTACAAAAACAAGGAGCAGAGTTGAATACCCAAGTCCCCAAGATAATGGAAAATATAACAGAGCTTACTCACGGGATGAGTATAATTAAGCTTTGGAACGGTTCTGCATTTTTCATTAAAGAGTTTACCCGTTTTAAGAAAAAGATTCTCAAACTCAAAGAGTCAATATATATGAGTAGCTATTTTATACCTATGAGAATATATGAAGTTATAGCTATATCTGGTATACTTATCGTCGTACTTTATGGTATCAAGCGAGGCTTTCAAATGGAGGTGATTGTTAGTTTTATATCTATTTATGCTGGCATCGCATTCAGGCTTCTTCCTAGTGTAAATAGAATTATAGGGTCATCAAATGCTCTTGCTACCTACAATTATATTCTTGACTATTACGCAGAAACCAATGATTTTAAGCAAGAGAACACTAATGTAGTGAAGCTTAATTTTGCAGATAAATTTGAATTAAAGGGCATCAACTTTTCGTATTTTGACGAGAACCCAATTCTTAAGGAACTTGACCTGAATGTAAATAAAGGTGATTTCATAGGTATAATAGGGGAGAGTGGTGCAGGTAAGTCTACTTTGGTAAACATTGTTACTTCACTAATTAGACCAAATTCTGGAAGTGTATCCATTGATGGAGTTGAAGTAGGTAATGAAGAATTAGGAGGATACCGATTCTTGTTTTCGTACGTGCGTCAAGATGTATTTATGCTTAATAGTTCTATACTAAGCAACATAGCTTTTTTAGAACAAGAACCAGATTTAGAAAAGGCAAAAAACTGTTTAAGCGAGGTGAATTTACTCCATTGGGTAGATAGCCTAGATAATGGATGGAATACGGTAGTAGGTGAGCTTGGCAGTGCAATAAGTGGAGGGCAGCGTCAGCGTATTGCCTTAGCAAGAGCCTTTTATAAAAATGCTGAGATCTTCATATTTGATGAAGTCACTAATAATCTGGATACATATAGTAAGGAACAGACGTTACTAGCAATCAATAAATTAAAAAGTGCTGGCAAGACGGCAATATTTATATCACACAAAAACGATGAATTAGAGTTGTGTGATAGGGTATATAAACTTGAGAATAAATCATTAGTTGAGGTGTAGACTAGCATTATTATATCTAGTCCTTTGGATAGTCATAGGATTAACTGGTTGTTTCCAGTTTAGAAGTTCTGACAAAAATCAGTCTAAAGATTTAGGGCACCTTTCGAAGGATCTTACAATAGAAATAGACAGTAAAGTAGGTCTTAATAGAGCCATTCACTATAAACTAGTCAGAGGTCGTGAGATAAAACTACTTGCGGTTTTTATTCATGGTTGTCCTGGGTCGTCTAGCAATTTTTTTACACTTTGCAAAAGATTCTCAATTGCTCAAGGCTTATGATGTTTTGCTTATAGACAGGCCAGGCTATGGGTATTCAGATTTTGGAGCAGGCGAGATGAGTATAAGTAAGCAGGCGAGTATTTTTAATGAGATTATAAGTCAGTTTAATTACAAGGATGTCTTTCTAGTTGGTCATTCGCTTGGTGGACCAATCATTTGCCTAATGTGTATGGAAAGACCCAAGATGTACAAGGGGATACAGATTGTAGCAGGCTCTGTAGCTCCAGAACTAGAACCACACGCATGGTGGCGTAAACCATTGAATAATAAATTGATACGATGGATTACACCTAAGAGTTTTAGAGTAAGCAATCAAGAGATTATGCATCTACCGTCAGAATTAGAAAAGATGACGTCTCATTGGTCAGAAATAACTTGTGATGTACAGATATTGCACGGAGATAGGGATAAGTTAGTGCCAAGGGGCAATGCAGATTATGCTAAAAAGATGCTAAAAAATGCAAATTCTGTAGTTGTTTTTCGGTATCCGGAATTAGGTCATTTTATACCTTTTGAATATCCAGAGTATAGGATAGAAGGGTTACTTAGCTTTGGACGATGAGGTGTCTTTAATTTGAATTTTCTTTTTTTTTGTTGAAGTTATTTTACCCTTTGGTTTGCTCTTTTTTCTTTTGCTGACATCTACTAAGAATTTGTTGGACAAAAATTTGCGTCCTAACAATATGGGATAACGCATGTTCTGCCGTTTACTAAGATTAAACACGGTTACATATTTTTCTCCCATAAGGATAATTGGTATACTAACTTGATATCGATACTGCACCACCCCATTAGAACTTTTTACCTTTTTGCGACTGAAATCGGTAGTAGTGATTTTGACACCTTTATATTCTTTATAATTTTTTCCAAGAAGTGTAAACGTAAGTATGCTTATACCTTCTTTATTTTCGCTCATTTTGTATGACGAGCAGTGTATTGAGCAGTTATAGGCACCCGTATCTATCTTGCATGCTATATTCTGAAGTGAGGCAGTAGGGATGTCAATACTGTCCGATATGCCTATAGTTAGTAGAGCTTTTTTTTTAGCCATAAACTACAACCACCTTTTCTTTTTAAAATAGAACAAAATAGTTATCACTATAATTAGCATAAAACTAATCACAGCAGGGTATGCCCATTTAATCTCTAACTCTGGAATATTGACAAAGTTCATCCCATAAAACCCGGCAACGAATGAGATTGGAATGAAAATAGCTGACAAGATAGTAAGTAGTTTTATCATCTCATTCAGTTTATTATTCTGTTGGGCAAAGTACAAATCAGATAGATTCTTGGTTTGTTCTGTCTGGTGAGAATACGAATCTAAACTATAGCCAGAGTTGTGTCTAATTGAGATAAAGAGGTTTCTCACAAAGTCTGATATAAGTGGAAAAGGTATCTCTGTAAGGCTGGTTAGTACATCATTGGTAGCTCTTATATCTTTATGTGTAAGAGAAAGTGCTTTTTTTAATAAATGTATTTTTTGTAGTTGAGATTTATCACTAGCGGTATGTACTTCAGTTTCTAGTTTTTGCAGTTCTTCTTCGTTTTGATCTGAAATCAAAGTGTATTGATCTATTAAAGCGTCACAGAGAAGAAAGAACATATAGTCAACCCCTTTTTTTCGAATTAGACCATAGTTATTTTCTAGTCTATCGCGTATGTGGTTAAAAACATCTTCCTTGTCTTCTTGCAGACTAATCAATATGTTTCCACCTAAAATGAAACTAATGTGTTCGCTAACCTCGTGATTGGGTTTTAACATTTTAAAAGAACAGAAGAGGTGTCGCTCAGTGAACCAAGTCTTTGGCCTTAGTGTGAAATCTACGGCATCTGCCATTAGAAAAGGGTTTATATCAAAGTGTTTTTCAATTTTTTCTATAGTCTCCTTATTTTCTAATGGATAGAGATTAAGCCAAACGGATTTTTGAGATTCAGTAGATAGTAATGATTCAATTTTTTTCCAACCAGTGCCAAATGTTCGCTTGTACCCTTCAGAGTTGTAGGTAATACAATCTAAATTAATAGTACCATCTAGTTTGTTAAGATTGAAGGATATTGGACTGTGAAATAATTTTTTACTCCGTCTCGTTTTGCTCATTTTTCTTGTAAACTATCGTTTTATGCGGAAAGGGAATTTCAATACTTTTTTCATCAATCTCTTTTTTAATCGAGTAGTAAAGATCTGTTTTGAGCTAAAAGCCATCTTCTTGTGAATCGGCCCAGGTATAGGCTCTTAGCGTTATTTCAGAATCGTTAACATCGCTGTATGTGCGATGTATCGAGCGTCTTATAATAGCTTTACCTATCTGTACAAGAACGTAGGATATTAGGACTATTAATCCTATTTGTATTATATCTTTTTGTGTAATGGACGTTACCATCGAATGAGTGCACTCGCCCAAGTAAAGCCGCTTCCAAATGCTGCTAAGCAGATCAAATCACCTTTTTTTACTTTTCCTTCCAATTTAGCCTCTGCCAATGCAATTGGAATGGATGCAGCTGTAGTGTTACCATACTTTTGAATGTTGCTGAACACTTGATTTTCGCTTAGCCCCATTTTCTTTTGGACAAATTGAGAAATACGTAGGTTAGCTTGATGTGGTATTAGAAGGTCAATGTCTGTGCTCTGAAGTTTGTTTTTTGTCAATGCTTCATTAATTACCTCAGGAAATCTTGTGACAGCATGTTTGAATACGAAAGTGCCATTCATGTAAGGGTATATAGCTTCGTCATCTTTTCCTTTGCCATCAAATATTTCGGGTACCCATCTCCTAGTACTAGGTCCGATGAGTGTTAATTCTTCAGCATGTTCCCCTTGTGAGTGTAAGTGTGTAGATAGTATTCCTCTATCGTTATTAGGACTTTTGGATACGATAGCAGCACCTGCACCATCACCAAAAATTACAGTTACTCCTCGGCCACGTGTAGTTTTATCGAGTCCTCCACTGTGGTACTCTGAGCCGACTACTAAGATGTTATTGTACATACCTGTTTTGATATATTGGTCAGCAACAGAGAGTGCGTAGATAAAACCGCTACATTGGTTTCTTACATCTAATGCTCCTATAGTGTTAAGTCCCAGTTCCTTTTGTAAAGTAACACCTGGCCCTGGAAAATAGTAGTCAGGACTGAGAGTAGCGAAAACAATAAAATCGATATCGTGCTTATCTATCCCTGCATCTTTTATGGCCTTTTTAGAGGCCTCTAGTGCCATGGACGAAGTGCTTTCGTCGTTGTTTATCCATCTACGTTCTTTTATACCCGTACGCTCTATAATCCACTCATCATTGGTGTCCATAAGCTTAGAAAGGTCATCATTAGTAACTATATTTTCCGGCACATAGTAACCAGTACCCTTAATTATTGCACTATTCATAGGTGCAATTTAATGAGAAATTTAAAGAATTAAAGAAATATTAAAAGTATAAATACTCTACTTTAGCTTTCTAGCAACTTCCACTTCTCGATACCCTTCTATAAGGTCGTCAAGTTGTATATCGTTGTAGTTTTTAATCTGCATACCACATTCATAGCCTTTGGCAACTTCTTTCACGTCATCTTTGAATCGCTTAAGTGCTTCCAGTTCGCCAGTATATATCACTACACCTTCTCTTATAAGACGTACTTTGTTATCTCTGTACATTTTACCTTCCGTTTGCATACATCCGGCTACGGTACCTACCTTAGTTATTTTGAATACTTCACGTACTTCAGCAGTACCTGTTATTTCTTCTACTAAGTCTGGAACAAGCATACCTTCCATAGCAGCTTTAATTTCTTCTATAGCTTGGTATATGATACTGTAGTGTCTTATCTCTATGCCTTCTGTCTCAGCAAGTTTCCTTGCAGTTGGCATGGGCCTTACTTGGAACCCTATAACTATAGCATCAGAAGCCTTGGCAAGCAAGACATCATTATCTGTAATTGGGCCAACAGATTTTTGTATTATTTTAACTTCAATTTCCTCAGTAGATAATTTTAATAAAGAATCGGAAAGTGCTTCGGCACTACCATCCACATCGGCTTTAATAATAAGTTTAAGCTCTTGGAAGTTTCCGATAGCCAAACGCTTACCTATTGTATCTAGGGTAAGCATCGATGTAGATCTAATTGACTGCTCTCTTTGAAGCTGCTCTCTTTTGTTTGCAATTTCTTTTGCATTAGATTCATCTGTCATTACTTGAAAAGTTTCACCTGCAGCAGGAGCAGAAGAAAACCCGAGTATAGATACAGGTGAAGCAGGTCCAGCTATTTTCATAGATTGACCTCTTTCGTTAAACATTGCTTTTACTCTAGCGAAATGTTGTCCGGCTACTAATGCATCACCTACTTTAAGAGATCCTTCTCTCACAAGCATAGATGCTACAACACCGCGACCCTTTTCAATTTTAGCCTCAAGTACTGCACCTTTAGCATTTTTGTCTGGATTTGCTTTTAGTTCTAACAGTTCTGCTTCTAACGATACTTTTTCAAGAAGTTCTTCTATATTGGTACCTTTTTTAGCAGATATTTCTTGAGCTTGGAATTTACCACCCCATTCTTCAACAAGAATATTCATAGCAGAGAGTGATTCTCTTACTCTATCTGGATTAGCTCCTTCTTTATCTATTTTGTTTATAGCAAATACAATTGGCACATCTGCAGCTTGTGCGTGACTTATTGCTTCTTTGGTTTGTGGCATTACCACATCATCCGCAGCTATTACAATAATCGCGATATCTGTAACCTGTGCACCCCTGGCACGCATTGCGGTAAACGCCTCGTGGCCCGGTGTATCAATAAAGGTCATTTTTTGACCTGTTTTAAGTTCTACCTCATAGGATGCAACGTGCTGTGTAATACCACCAGCTTCACCAGCAATAACGTTTGCACTACGTATGTAATCTAGAAGGGAAGTCTTACCGTGATCTACGTGACCCATCACTGTAACGATCGGATGTCTAGGCTTAAGCTCATCTGGACTATCGTCGTCTTCTTCTATTTCAATGGTTTCGTCAGCATCAACAAAGTTGATTTCGTATCCAAATTCTTCAGCTACTATCTGTATAGTCTCAGCATCTAGTCTCTGGTTTATGGAAACCATCATACCAAGAGAAAAACAAGCACCGATAATTTCGTTTACACTCACATCCATCATATTAGCAAGGTCATTAGCCGTTACAAATTCTGTAACATCTAATATTTTACTCTCTACAATGTCTTGTAATTGCTTTTCTTCCCACTTTTTCTTG